>JAIEMA010000015.1 GCA_019752535.1 Bacteriovoracaceae bacterium | reverse complement strand
CTTATTACCAAAGAAAAAATTCAGACGCAGGTGGGATTCGCCAATTCGACGTGGGCCTTCATGCCCTCACGAACTTCATCAAAAAAGGCGAGAAAGGGAAACCTTTCTCAAAGCTTTTAAAACAACTGCGTCTCTCTTGGGATGATTTTAAACTTCATCCTCAAACTCATTCAGTCATTCATTTTCCAGATGTTCAGTTGAAGTTCAATAATGATTTTGAGCTGCTGCAATCAGAAGTCATGGAAAAGTTTCCTCACCAGAAAGATCAGTTTGTAAAATTGGTAAATGTGGTTCGTGAATTCAACGAGCTCGATCTCTCCTTGGGCTACACCTCCACGCGTGAGAAGCTTAAAACTTTTATTACTGAGCCTCTTTTGCTTGAGATGATCCTCTGCCCGCTTTTGATTTATGGAAGCGCTTGGGAAGAGGACATGGATTTTGCTCAATTCGTTATTATGTTTAAGTCACTCTACTTTGAAGGCTTCTCTCGCCCTGAAGGCGGAGTGAGAAGAATCATTAAGCTTCTGGTGGATAAATACACTGAAAACGGTGGAGAGTTGCGCTTTAAGGCCCCTGTGGCAAAAATTCTCACCAAAGATAATAAAGCTTGCGGCGTGAGGTTAGAGAGTGGAGAAGAGATCTTTGCCGACCAAGTCTTCTCAAGTATGGGTTTGCCTGAGACGATTTTAAAAGTAGACGCTGGTCTTTTCCCAAATCCTAGTCGCACCGGCCAGATGACTTTTTTGGAGTCCATTTTTGTCTTTGATAAAAAACCTCAGATAGCGACTGATGCGACGATTTTCTTTTATAATAATTCAAATCATTATCATTACCGTCCGGCCCAGAACTTCTATGATGCCTCTTCTGCAGTGGTATGCCTCCCTGATAATTATGAGATTCAAAATAAGGAAGGCGAGGGCACTGTGCGCGTGACCTATATGGCCAACTACACTCAGTGGAAAAATCTTGAGCGTGATCAATACGTAGAGAAAAAAAATGAAGTCGCTCAAAATGCCAAAGATCTTCTGAAAAAATTAATGCCTACCTTTGACGCCACTCTTCGCTTCACTGATGTTTTTAGTCCGACAACCATTGAGCGCTATACATGGCATCTGAATGGCACAGTCTATGGCTCGATTGATAAGTCACGTGATGGAAGAACGCCGGTGAAAAATCTTTTTATCATCGGCACTGATCAAGGCTTTTTGGGAATTGTGGGAGCGATGCTCTCTGGCATTTCTATGGCGAATCTTCATGGACTCATGCAAGCGGAGGCAGGATGAAATTTAATTCTGTCGCCCTTAGGTCTTGGGGGTATGAGGAGCCAGCTCATTTTAAATCTAGTGATGAAATAGAAATGGAGCTTTCCTCAATTTATGAGCGCCTAAAACTTCCTGCAGGTCGCCTTGAGCTGCAAACCGGTATTAAGCGCAGAGGCTACTGGCCACGAGGAGAGAGACCCTCAAGCATCGCCACACTGGCCGCAAAAAAAGCGATTGGAAACTTTCCTAAGGAAGACATTGGACTTTTAATTCACGCTTCTGTTTGCAGAGATTTCTTAGAGCCTGCGACAGCGAGCATGGTTCATCATAATCTTGGCCTCTCTTCTCGTTGCGCTCTCTTTGATCTCTCCAATGCTTGTCTCGGTGTGATTAGTGCCACCATGATGGCCGCAAGCCAAATTGAAGCAGGAGTCATTAAGGCGGCACTGATTGTGAGTGGTGAGAACTCAGGGCCTCTGCTTTTAAAGACGCTTGAAATTTTAAAAAATGACACCTCTATCTCTCGCCAATCCATAAAAAAATATATCGCCTCCTTAACCATCGGCTCTGCCGGCGTGGCGTTTCTTTTGACTCATGAGTCGCTTGCGATTGGGTGCCCAAAGATTTTAGGCGGTCACACCCTGACGGATTCAAGTGCGGTGGAACTCTGCCAAGGTTCAGGCACGCTTGAAGATCTTGTGATGGAGACAGATTCTGAAGCTCTCATGAAAGCGGGCGTTGCTCTGGCCCGTGCCACGTGGGATGAGTTTCAGAGCGAGTTTCCAAGACCAAAAAAAATTATTGCCCATCAAGTCGGCAGCACTCATCGCCGTGGATTTCAAGAGGCGCTGAATGTTTTAGATCTTCCAGACTTTATGACATTTCCTGAGTATGGCAATACCGGATCGGCCGCTTTGCCTTTAACTTTTATGAAAGCTCATGAGGCGAATTTTTTTGCAGCTCATGACACTGTCGCTTTTGCTGGAATTGGCTCAGGCCTCACTTCCTCTATGCTCTTTTTGGAGATGCCATGAAAAATGTCCCTCAAGATCTCTATCCTTGGAAGCACCACTTTCTTGGTCTCAATGGATTGAATTTAAATTATGTCGATGAAGGCCAGGGCCCCGTGATGCTTATGCTTCATGGCAATCCCACATGGTCTTTTTATTATCGCCATTTAATTAAAGCTTTCTCAGGTCACTATCGCTGTATCGTACCCGATCACATGGGCTGTGGCTTTTCTGATAAGCCGCAAGACTATGAGTACACACTTGAAAATCACGTTCAAAATATTGAGAAGCTAGTGAAGTTTCTTGATCTTAAAGACATCACTTTAGTTGTGCATGACTGGGGTGGGGCCATTGGGATGGGGTTTGCCACTCGCCATCCTGAACTCATTAAACGTGTGGTGGTTCTCAATACTGCGGCCTTTCTTTCACCAGACATTCCTAAGCGTATTGCCGTTTGTAAGGCCGGGGCCTTTGGTGAATTTTTTGTTCGCGCGCTCAATGGTTTTGCCTGGCCCGCGACCTTCATGACAACAAAAAAGAAGCTGCCTCAAAAAGTGCGGCAGGCCTATCTAGCTCCTTATGATAATTACGCTAATCGCATTGCAGTCTCTCGCTTCGTGCAAGATATTCCCCTGAATGAGAGTCATCCGAGCTGGAAGACGCTCAAAGAGATTGAAGAGAAATTACCACTCGTGAAGGCGCCAAAACTCATCGTTTGGGGTGGATTGGATTTTTGTTTCAATCAAGGCTTCTTTGAGAGATGGCTTCAGATTTATCCTGAAGCCGAAGCGCATTGGATTGCCGATGCTGGTCACTATGTTCTGGAAGATGCTCCTCGTAAAGCCATTGAATCGATGGCCGAGTTTTTTGGGAGAACCCGTTGAACATTGCGACGCTCATTGCTGAGAAAGCAAAGCTTCACCCGAATAAACCGGCCACTGTGATCGCTCAGCCCAAAAATGGGGGCTATGTTTATCCGTTTTACACCTTTCATGATTTTGAAAAGCGCTCTCAGCAAATAGCGGCCAAGCTTAAACGCCAGGGAGTCACTCCGGGCATGCGTGTGCTTCTCTTTGTCCGCCCCTCACTTGATTTCTCCGTTATCACTTTCTCCCTTTTTAAGCTCGGCGCCATTCCAGTATTGATTGATCCAGGGATGGGAAGAAAAAATCTTCTCAAGGCCATTGAAGAAGTGAAGCCTCAGGGCTTGATTGGCGTGAATCTTGTTCATCTTTTAAAATTTTTTTTTCGAAAAAGTTTTGCCTCCATTCAGTGGAGCTTCTCGGTTGAGAAAAATTTTTTCCTAGCCCCTAATCTTTTAGAAAAACTTTCAAGCGAGCTGCTTTCGACTCCAATGTTTGAGGCCAAAGAGACTGATCCCGCTGCGATTCTTTTTACTTCCGGCGGAACTGGCACACCAAAGGGTGTGATCACCACACATGGAATTCTTGTCGCGCAGACCAGAATGCTACAAGACACTTTTAAGCT
>JAIEMA010000039.1 GCA_019752535.1 Bacteriovoracaceae bacterium | reverse complement strand
GAAGAATCAAAACAGATCCTCGCTTTCTATAAGCTGGAATCTGCGGCTCAAGACCCTTTCAATTTCACCAATCTTGTTTTGCAAATGCTTGACGCACTTGAGGAGAGGAGTCGAGGCAAAGCTTCGGTTTAATCATGCTTCCTCGCTGTCAACTTCACCCTATCTCCATCAAACTCATGCGCCAAGGACACCCGTGGGTGACATTGGATGCATTCTCGAGACGCTTCCCTAAAGAGGCTAAGTTTGTGGTGGGCCAAGACGACAGAAGAATGGACATTGGTGTCTTACTTCACGATCCCAATCACAAAGTGGTGCGCGGAAGACTTTGGAGTCTCACTCGTCCATGGGATGAGAAAATGTTTTGGAATGAAGTCGAGCAACGTTTGGCGACGGCCAGACATGTAAGATTAGAGATTCCAAGTTTTAAAGTAAGAGAGAATCGCTATTGGGTTTTCGGTGAAGCAGACAATCTTCCAGGACTTATGCTTCTGCAGTTGGGTGAACACTTCATTGTCCAGTTCTACGCTCTTTGCTGGAGAGAGATGTTTAAAGAGCTGAAGCCAAAGCTCATGAAATATTTCCCCGAAATCAAAGAAGAGAAACTTTGGATTCAAACACGCTCTGAGGATGGCTCAGGTCAAAAGCCGCCGACTCTTTGGAGTGGCGAAGCTAAAATCGAAAACTTTGTTGTCGATGAGGATGGCTTTAAGATTATAGCTCGTTTAGGTGAAGCCTATGACTATGGAGTTTATTCAGACATGGCTTCGGTTCGCTATGGCCTGAAGAATGATCTAAAAGACAAAAAGAAAGTTCTAAATCTTTACAGTTACACCGGTGCCTTCTCACTTCAGGCTTTGCATCTTGGAGCGGATTCGGTCGTCTCAGTCGATCTCTCAGGGAAATATTTGGGATGGCTTGATGAGAACATTGCAAAAAATAATTTTAAGGGTGAGCACAGAAGTTTAAAGATGCCAGTTGAAGAAGCTTTAAAACTTTTAAAATCTGAAGGCCATCAATTTGATGTCATTATCTCAGATCCACCCAGTGCCTCAAGCGATGGCAACAAAAGAACTTCGGCCCTCAAAGCCTATGAAAATCAGTGGCAGGATCTCCAAGACCTACTCGCTCCTAAGGGGTGGCTGCTTTCATTTCTTAACACTCACACTGTTTCGGCAGCTAAGTTTGAAGCTCACTTAAAATCTCTTCCAGGAAATCGTCTCAAAATATCTAAACGTGTTGGACTCAAAGATGACTGCCCTACTTTTAAGGGCTTTCAAGAGGGCAATTATTTGAAAGGGTGCATGTGGGTATGATTCAAGTTCAAAACCTTCACAAGACATTTAAAGTTTCTACCAAAGAGCCAGGATTGATGGGTTCAATTAAGGGACTTGTGAGTCGAAAATATATTACAAAAACGGCACTCAAAAATGTTTCACTCGAAATTAAGCAAGGTGAAATGGTAGGACTTATTGGTGCCAATGGCGCCGGAAAGACCACATTGGTAAAAGTTCTCGCAGGTATCATTCATCCTACTGATGGGAAGGTCGATGTCTTAGGTTTTAATCCTTGGGATCGAAGCGATAAGCTCAGAAGTCAGATGGCCCTCATCATGGGACAGAAAGCTCAGCTTTGGTATGATCTTCCTGCGCTTGATTCCTACATGCTGCTGAAAGAAATTTATCAAATTCCAGATGTTCTTTATAAGCAACAAATTGAATTCTTAGCAGACGTCTTACAAATCAAAGATCAGCTCAAAGTTCAGGTAAGAAAACTCTCCTTGGGGGAGAGAATGAAAGTAGAACTCATGGGAGCACTTCTTCATCGCCCAAATGTAGTCTATTTGGATGAGCCAACAATTGGACTTGATCTGATGGCACAAAAAGCGGTGAGACAATTTCTTAAAGATTATCAAAAAGAGTTCAAGCCGATTATCCTTCTAACCTCCCACTACATGGAAGATATCAAAGAATTGTGCCCTCGAGTGATACTCATCAAATCGGGTGAGCTGATTTACGATGGAGCCCTCCAAACAATCCAGACTCAATTTGGGGAGAGAAAAAAACTTGTCCTCACCTTTGAAGATAAGCTCACGGCACCTCCACAAATTCCAAGCGAGTTGGGTACACTTGAAGTTCAAGACAATAAACTTAGCCTCACGACAACTCGTCAAAAACTTAATCCTGCCATGGATTTTTTACTGAAAAACTTTCAACCTCAAGATGTCACGATTCAAGATCCACCCATTGAAGAAGTGATTGAAAGTTTTCTGCGTAAAGGTCGCTCATGAGTTGGCAGTCTAAAGTTGTCTCAACTGAAATTCGAAAAATTCTAGCTTACCGCTCTGATTTTTGGATTAATTTTTTGGGACAAACTCTCATTCAACTTTTTATTGCTCGTGCCCTATGGCAGTCGATTTTTGAATCAAACGGACTCACTGAAATGAAGGGGCTCACCCTTCCTCAGCTGACTCTGTACTATCTGGTCGCTCCTCTGACGATGAAAATTTTGATGGGAGAGAACATTGGTTTTCTTTCAAGAGAGATCTATGATGGGGGTCTCAATCGCTATCTTGTCTGGCCTCTTCCTCCTCTGGGCTACAAAGCGCTGACTTTTCTAACCTACTCCTGCTTCTATCTTGCTCAGTTGCTCATTATTTATTCTATCGGAAGACTTCTTTTAGATGATTCTCCTTATCAATTAGAAGAATTAGTTCGTCTCATCCTTGGGATGGGTTACATCCTAGTGGCCGCGATTGGTTATTTCTTTTTGATGTCATTATGTGAAATGGTTGCTTTCTGGGCCGACAATACTTGGACTCTAGGAGTGATGCTGCGTTTTGTGGCCGCATTTTTAGGTGGGGCTTTTATTCCTCTGACTTTTTTTCCTGAAAACTTGCGCCATATCATTGAGTTTCTTCCTTTTGCCTCAATGATCTCTGGCCCAGTAAATCTGATCTTGGGCAGAGCAAGTTTCATGGAATCCCTCACAGCATTCTTAATTATGCTTGCCTGGCTCCCTATCCTCTATTTTTCAGTGATGAAGTTATGGAAGAAAGGAAATCTTCAATACACGGGAGTGGGAATGTGAGGTACCTAAGACTCTATCTTCACTTCCTTCGCTTCTCTTTTAGTCGTGCCATGGAGTTTCGACTTGATTTCACTTTTAAAATCATCATGGATTGTTTTTTCTATTTGGTGAATCTCAGTTTCTACAAAATTCTTTTCATGAACACTCCCACACTGGCCGGCTGGAGTGAGGATCAAGCCTTTGTATTTGTCTCTAGTTACCTTTTTATCGATGCTCTCCACATGACCGTCTTTGCGAGCAATATGTGGTGGCTGCCTTTTTTTGTGAATAGAGGCGACTTAGACAGCTATCTCACTCGTCCAGTAAGTACCTTATTTTTTATTTCGCTCAGAGACTTTGCTGCAAACTCTTTTGTAAATCTGCTCATTGCTATTGGCATTTTCTCTTATGCTCTTACGAATTTACAAACGCCCTACACATTAGGGCAGCTCTTTTTTTATTTGGGACTCATTCTTAATGGCTGGCTTCTCCATTATGTTTTGCAAATGATTTTTATTATTCCCGTTTTTTGGACTCAAAGTAGCAGAGGTTTTAACGACTTCTTTTTTAGCATGGGAATGGCCATCGAGAGACCAGATCTAATTTATCGTGGATGGCTTCGCTATCTTTTGACTATGATACTGCCGTTCTCCCTCATCGTGAGTTTTCCCGCACGCGTCTTCTTCGGGCCTGAGACTCCAAACCTGTTGACTCATTTGTTTGTCGTCACGATTGTGATGTGGGCAATTATGTTGCTGCTCTGGAAGAGAGGTCTTCGTGCTTATTCGAGTGCGAGCAGTTAGAAAGCTTTAATTTTACCGGTGAGAATTTCCCAGAACATCTGAAAATCACCCATCAGTGAATAGAGCGGATGCTTAAAGGTTGCAGGTCGATTTTTTTCATAAATGAAATGTCCGGCCCACGCAAATCCGTAACCTAAGACTGGAACTAAAGTGAATAGCCACCAATTGGCCGTAGCAAAAATTGTGAGCAATAAAATGATCACAAAACTTGTTCCAATAAAATGAAGCTTCCTGCACACAAGATTGGCGTGCTCTCCTAAATAATAAGGATAGAAATCTTCAAAACTCTCAAAAGGTTTTGTTTTTGTATTCATTGATTATATTCTCTCTAGAATTAGCCTTCTGCGCAAGCCTCTAAATAGCAGTAAACATTAAGATTTTCTTTATTTAAATATATATTCAAGGATTAGCCGAC
>JAIEMA010000075.1 GCA_019752535.1 Bacteriovoracaceae bacterium | reverse complement strand
CAATTCTAGCTGTTCTTAGAATTTTAGCCAGTTTCTAGCTATCTATAACCGACATCCTTCATCAGGCTCTAGCGAAATTGCCACATTTTAGACACGTTTTGCCTTAAAGACTCCTCTGGAAAAGGTCGAAAAGACCTAAAGAGAAAATGGTTTCTCTTAGGTGAAAAATGCTTCGAATTTTATCCATAATTTTCTTGATGCTTTTGGCTTCTTGCCAATTCAAGAGCTCACAGAGTCCTGGCGACCTCGTTGCAGGCCACGTAAGCGTGACTGAGAAATTTACTATCTCAGTTCCAAGCTCAAGCACAAGAGTGGCTGCAGATGTTCTCACTTTCACTCTGACTCATCCCTACGCAGTGACTGTGACTGGCACTCCAAGACTTACACTCACCATTGGTGCGTCCACCGCCTACGCAAATTATGTTTCTGGATCCGGAACCACAACTCTCACATTCACCTATACTGTTTTACCTGGTGATAACGACTCGGATGGAATCGCAGTAGCAACGAGTGTGGATTTGAATGGTGGAACCCTCAGCTACACTGGTACTGCTGGGGCAGGCTCATGTACTCTCACTCTGACTGTACCCTCAACTTCAGGAATCAAGGTTGATACAACAGGCCCCACAGTTTCATCTTTAACGGCACCTGCCAATGCAACTTATTATTCAGGAATGCCAGTCACTTTTACTGCAACCATGAGTGAAGCAACAACTGTAACAGGAACCCCTCGACTAACGCTCACTGTTGGGGCTTCAACGAAATACGCAAACTATGTTTCAGGTTCAGGAACTTCAACCCTGATTTTTAGCTATGTTCCTGCGACAGGTGAAATTGATGGTGACGGTATTACGATGCTTGCTGCTATCGATGCAAACGGAGGCACACTGCAAGACAGTGTTGCCAACTCTGCAACCTTAACCTTTGTTGCGCCCAACACAACCCTAGTCCTCGTCAATGGAAGCATTCCAGTTGTCTCATCAGTGACCCTCCCAAGTAATGGAACTTATGGATCAGGAGATATTCTCGACTTCATTTTAACCTTTAGCCATACCGTCAACGTGGTGGGCACTCCGCATCTGTCTCTCACTATTGGTTCAACGACTAGGCTCGCCGCTTACACAAGTGGAACAGGAACAACTCAACTTACTTTCCGCTACATAATTCAAGCAGGAGAAGTCGATTCAAACGGAATAGCAGTGGCCACTTCTTTAACTTTTGGGGGAGGAGAGAGTATTAAAAGTACTGGTAACGTAGCGATGTTAAATTTTTATACTGTTCCTTCATCGGCTGGAATCTTAGTCGCCGAAAACCGTCCAGTGATATCTTCATTTATCGTGAATAACGGTACCTACTACATAGGACAATCTTTTACTTTCACCGCTGTATTTAATAGTGCTGTGACTATTACTGGAACTCCACGCATTCCGATCACACTTGATACGGGAGGGCCAATTTATGCCACATACCTTTCTGGATCTGGAACGACCAACATTACTTTTACCGCAACGGTGACGAGTGGAACTGATGATGCGACGGGTGTTGTGATAACGACACCGATTGATCTTAATTCAGGAACAATAAAAAACAGTTCAAATGTAGATGCAAATTTAACTTTCACACAACCTACGACTGCAAGTCTTTTGGTGAGTGGAACAGCTCCCACTATTACCTCAATCACTCCTCCTGCGAATGCAACTTATGTAACGGCTCAAAATTTAGATTTTATTGTCAATTTCAGCGAGAACGTCACTGTTGGTAATACCAGCAACGTCAAACTGAATTTAACAATTGGTGTTAGCTCAATTCAAGCCGCTTACCTCTCTGGATCAGGAACCTCTGCCATTACATTTAGACATACAATTACTGGTGGAAATGTAGACACTGATGGAATTGCTATCACTTCTTTAAGTGTTGTGAGTACAGGATATATTACAGACGGGACTTCTACTGCAAACCCTGCCACTCTTACCTTTACGGCACCAAACACTACGGGAGTTTTAGTTAATGCCACAACTCCTTCCATCTCATCAGTCACATCTCCTGCTAACGGTACTTATCTAAACGCTCAGACAATGGACTTCGTTCTTAATTATTCTGAAGCGGTAACAGTAACGGGAACTCCACGCCTTACACTTACAGTGGGCTCCTCTACGGCTTATGCAAATTATTTATCAGGCTCAGGAACCAGTGCACTCACATTTAGATACACTGTCGCATCTCCTGAAGTTGATACTGATGGAATCGCTTGTTCTACAACTCTAGATAATAATGGTGGTACAATTCAAAGTGCTTTAGGCGTTAATGCGAGCACAACTGTTACGGCCCAAGTTCTGACAAGCGTTCTGGTCGATGGTGATGTTCCAGATGTTATCTCTGTCACTCCTCCGGCCAATTCAATTTATGATACAACAGATGTTTCATTTAATTTTTCTGTTACTTTCGATCAAGCCGTCACTGTTGCAGCAGGCACACCCAGAATTGTATTAGATATTGGCGGAACAACTCGCTATGCGACCTATGTCTCAGGAACAGGAACGACGACTCTTCTATTTACCCATACGATCAACTCAGCCGACGTTGATCTCAACGGAATTACAATTGGAAACAGTGGCAATCTTGATTTAAATGGCGCCACTCTTAAAGACGCAAACACCAATGATGCAAATCTTGCACTCACCTCAGTTGATCTCAGTAACGTTGTAGTAACATATCCAAATATGGTTGCATGGATTGACCCTGATGATTCATCGACAGTCACATCAGCTTCTTGTGGAATTCCAACTTGCGTGAGTGCCATCACGGACAAAACAGGCTCGTCTTATAATTTAACAGCTACAGGCTCAGCGAAGCCTCAATATCTAGCAAGTGGATTTGGGACTGGAAACACGGCCTCTCTCCAATTCAATGATTCGGCCATGCAAATGGATTTTGTGTCCCCAATGGTCAACATTAGAACAATGATTATCGTCTTCGAGAACGAAACTTCGCAGACCGGTAACAGTGATTTATTTTGGAACTCTGTAGGGGGAACGAACGCAAGAGTTCAAATTACATCTGCCGGCGGTTGGGATTTAAGCTATGGGGGGACTCAGACTGCGGGGTATTCATTAAATGGAAGTGCGCTGTCTGCAAACGCGACAACAGCTAATACTAATTTTGTGGCCGGTTCAAGACATATCTTGGTTGTTCGATTTGCGGCCAACCAATCACCTGCGGCTACCCAAAGACTAGGTGCTGCTAACTTCGGCGGCAAAATCGCTGAATTCATGGTCTTCACCAGCACCAGTCTTTCAGACGCACAACTCTCACCAATTATTAATTATCTCAACACCAAACATGGTGTTTATTAATTAAATCTCTTCTTTGATCCCGGCATTCTGTGAGTGACAGAGCGACCAAGATAATTGGATTTAATTTGGCGAATGCTAGCTAAGCGATTTTCTGCCAAAACATCCGCCGCTTTATTCACTGGGATATTTTGCTCGTCACTGATTTTGAACACTTTAAGAGTTGTCTCAAAAATAGTGTCGATCATGCGCTTAGATTTCATGTCAGTCCAACCTTCAAACTCGATTGAAACGTTCATGAGTCCACCAGCATTAATCAAATAGTCGGGAGCGTAAAGTATTCCGCGCTCCTTTAGCATTTGTCCGTGGCGATCTTCTTTGAGCTGATTGTTAGCTGCACCAGCTACAATTTTGCATTTTAACATTGAAATCGTTTCATCATTGATCGAGGCACCAAGAGCACAAGGGGAATAAATATCAACATTAGCGCTAAAAATCTCTTGGCCTGAGACAAATTTAGCCAGAGGAAGTTCTTGCTTCATTCTCTCAATGCCTTTTTCACTAATATCAGTGAAAACGACTGAGGCATCAGCATCATGAAGAAGTTTCGCAAGCTCAAACCCAACAGAGCCCACGCCTTGAATCGCGACACTTCTGCCTTTTAAACTTCTAGTTCCAAAAACTTTTTGGCAAGAAGCTTCAATTCCACGGAATACACCTAGTGCTGTATAGGGAGCTGGGTTACCAGAGCCGCCATGATCAAGGGCCACACCAGTAACATAATTTGTTTCAGTGAAAATATGGTCAATATCGTCTACGCCGATGTTCACATCTTCTGCTGTGATGTAGCGGCCGTTAAGACTTTCAACCAATCGACCAAAGGCTCTGAAGAGAGCCTCGCTCTTATCTTTTTTTGGATCGCCGATGATTACAGCTTTACCGCCTCCAAGATTTAATCCTGAGACTGAGGCTTTATAAGTCATACCTCTTGAAAGTCTTAGCACATCAATCAGAGCCTCTTCTTCGCTGGCGTAATTCCACATTCTCGTTCCACCGAGCGCAGGGCCTAAAGTGGTGTCGTGAATAGCAATGATGGCCTTAAGACCACAGCTTTTATCTTGAAAAAAAACTACTTCTTCATGGCCCATTGAATACATTTTTTCAAAAGTTAGCATGCTACCCTCGCTATTTACCGGTGACCGGTACGATGAAGTCAGTTACACTCTATGTTGAGCGGCTCAACTATCGTTTTCCGCTATCATTTTGACAAGGATCAATCCTATGCCCAGAGTGTCATTAAGCGAGTCTAATCAGTCTTTTGAAGTTGCTGCAGAATCAGTGATATACGATGCTCTCTCCGATCAAGGCTTGGACCTTCCCCATGGCTGTTTAGCAGGCTCTTGTGGGGCCTGTCGCATTCACGTGAGCCTTGGCAGCGAAAACCTCAGCCCTGCAGGCGCAATAGAGAAAAACACGATTGAGGCCATTCAAGATGAGTATCGAAAATCGGTCGGCGAGGAATTCCTTAAGGATAAACACATCCGTTTATCATGCCGTGCAAGAGTGAAGGGTGATGTGACTATCACTCCCCTAAGTCGAAAATAATAAACTAAATACTTTTCA
>JAIEMA010000011.1 GCA_019752535.1 Bacteriovoracaceae bacterium | reverse complement strand
ATTTTTTCCAGAAAGACTCTATTCCCTTAGCTTGGCAATTCTTCCTCTCCAGCTGCAGATTGTATCTTCCAGGCAGAATTCTTTGTCCCTCAATAAAAGTAAAGCGCTCAAAAACGATCCAGTGCATAGCCGAGAGGGTTTGTGATTTAAATGAAATCATCTCTCCAGATAAATTATTGTTTGCATCAGAAGTAAAACTTGCTTCATAAAAGCAATCTTGGCCTGAGCGATCCATCATCCATATTTTTGTATAATCACCAGAGATGCTCGCTTTAGGAACAGGGACTGAACTTTGAATTAAAGAGTAGGATTTTTTTAATTCTCTAAAAACGGCTACATTCATGTCTTCTAGACGAACAAGTTCCGCTTTTGGACTTAATTGAGTGACGGCCATCAGTGCAACTGCCAACGCAAAAATGGCAGTCACATAAATTGGCCATTTTCTTTTTTTGTATTCTTCTTCTACGATAGGATCAACAGGACTCTCTTCTTCGATAGGTTGAGATTCCTCATAGATTGTTTCTATTTTAATTATTTCTCTTGGCCTGCTGACACTTCTCTCATACGCTTCAAATACATTTTTAAACCTCAACGAGTCCGGCCACCCTTTAGCCCATATTGGGGATTGGTCATCTAGTTCTCCACTGCTTTTGCGCTCCTTTAGCTCTTCAAAGCTAAACGGCCCTTCATGGGAATCTTTTTTAATGATGTACCAGACTTTCTCGCCTGGTTGAGGCAGATCGTTTATACTTGTTTCCATGAAGACTATTTTAAACCAAACTCAAGCTCAGCGCCTCAAAGAAAGTTTATCAGCCCAATTAATTACTGATGAACTACGCATAGAAGACATCTGTTTTGCCTTGGCCCCGTCAGATATTGGTGTTCAAAGAAACGGAGGCCGGCTTGGAGCGAGATGGGCACCCAAAGTAATCCTCAATAGTGTCAAAAAGCTTGCGACGTGTAATCCAGAATTGAGATTGAATTGTGTTGATGTGACTCACCAAACTCTCGAGCAAGAAAATTTCCCTCAAATGATTGAGCAAGAAGGACAAGCATTACAAAAATGCCATATTGCTCAAACACTCATTCATATTGGCGGAGGCCATGACCACATCTACCCACTTCTAAAATCTTTTGCTCATCAGTCTATCTGTGTCATAAACATTGATGCTCACCTTGATACTCGCACGGATTCAGAACCTCACTCTGGTAACCCCTTTCGGCTTTTTGATCAGCAGACAAAAAAAGATTTCCAACTTTATCAAATTGGCATTCACCCTTTTGCCAATAGCAAAACGACGCAATCTCCACTCACAAATGGAGAGATGAGAACACTCTATAAAAATGAATGCAGCAACAGAGAAAAGTTAAGAAGTTTCCTCCAACTGATAGAGAATAACTTAAAACCAGATACTGTTATTGTTTTCAGTCTCGATTGTGACGCAATTAGCTCTGGTGAACTTGAGGCCGTGAGTGCGCCTAACCACGATGGACTTTCAGTGGAACTCATTAATGAACTCATCTCTTTTTACAAAGATTTAACTCTACGTCGCTCACAGAAAAGTATTTGGGGCATCTACGAATTTAATCCACTATACGACTCAGTCTCTTCGAAAGGAGCAAGAACGATAGCGGGCTTAATTTATAGAATGATTTTTTAGGCAAAAAAAAACCCGATGAAGATTCACCGGGTTTTTTTCGAGAGACATCGCAAGAAGTCTGAAGAATCCTTCCAAAGACAACTCACACACACATCTCTCTATAAGCAAGAGGCGTGCCAAAATAAAAATGACAAGCCTCTGCCACTTACAACGCAATATCAACAAGAAGCTGCGTCGCAATTAACGCGAAACGCGTCAACTCATTGACCAACACACAGAGTGAATGTCAAAACTTCGTCTTTTAGAGGATAGTTAAACGAAAAATCTTTCAATACCCTAGCTAAAGCCGCATAATCATGACCGATTACCAATTTATACCCTCAGAATTTTCTGACAAGGAGATATTCAATGTTGCGTTCTTCATTTCTATCGCTTTTAGCTACTGCTCTTGTTCTCGTTGGTTGTTCATCGAACAAGCCAAAAAATAATCCAGATGGTTTGACTGCTAACGGAGGAAATAACTCTGGCTTAACACTTGAACTTAAAGGTGATTCTGATTCTGGTACAGCTGGTGGATTACAAACTGTTTACTTCGGTTTTGATTCTTCAAACCTTGGCTCAGACGCTCAAACAACTCTTAAAGCGAATGCAGAATTCCTTAAAACAAATGCTTCTGTTGATATTCAAATCGAAGGTCACGCAGATGAGCGCGGCGGTATTCAATATAACTTAGCTCTAGGTGAGCGTCGTGCAAAAGCTGTTAGAGACTATCTCGTTGCTCTTGGCGTTGCGAAGAAGCGCGTAGCAATTATCTCTTACGGAAAAGAGAAGCCTGTGGCTTTCGGTCACGAAGAAGGTGCTTGGTCAAAGAACCGTCGTGCCAATTTCGTTGTTACTGCTAAGTAATGCGTCTTCTTGCCCTTTTTTTAAGCTTATTACTTTTGGGTTCGTGTGGTTTAACAACCACACGACCTAAAATAGAAATGAGCTTAGCCCAAGCGGCTTTCATGGCTGCCAAAGAAGCTGGAGCTGATACACAATCCCCCACTCTTTATCGCAAAGCTGAAGTTTACTACCTCAAAGCCAAGTCCGCCTACCGACGCAAATACTTCAACAAAGCCGAACAATACGCGACTCTCTCTAAGAAATTCTCTGAAAAAGCTGAATACGAAGCCGTTAGAAAAAAAGCCCTTGAAGGCAACAACACGCCTTAGAATTTGCTCATTCCTCTCCAACAACATAGAATCTAGCTATCTTCAGGAGAGCTTTCATGAAAATTATACTTATCTATTCATTAGTCATTTTTTCTCTTTCAGGATGCTTAAAAACTGCTGAGCAAGTGAGAAAAGAGCAACGTATCGAGAATATGTCTCAACAACTTTCTGATTCTCAAAACATCGTGGCCGACTTGACTGTCATGCTAAAAAATCTTCAAACACAAATTGATACTTTGAACGGCAGAGTTGATGAGCTTCAACAGGGGCAAAAAAATAATAAGACGAGCATTAATGAAAGTCTTACCCTGATGAAACAACAACTCGACTTGCTTCAAGCCACTCAAACGACCCAAACAGAAGAGTTAAAGCAGCAACGTGGATTTATTGAAAAAGTCACAGAGAAACTCAGTAAGGTTGGCGCAAGCTCAGCTCCGTCAAAAAAAAACTCTAAAGAAGAAATAGCTGTTGCGAGAAAACTTATTCAAAAAAGAAAGTTCTCTGATGCAAGAGCGATACTTGATGAACTCGTCAATGATAGCAGTGTAGGCGCCGGTGACTTAAATAAAGTCTACTTCGGTTTGGGCGAGATTGAATTCGGTCAAAAGAACTGGGAAAAATCGCTCGTCTTCTTTAGTAAGATCTATACTAAATACCCTAAGTCATCTTTAGCTCCGGCAAGCCTTCTTCATATTGGTAAAGCTTTAAACCAAATGGGCAAGAAAGATGAATCTCAACAGGCCTTTCAAGAGCTCAAGACTTCTTATCCAGATTCAAGTGCTGCAAAAGAGATTAAATAGTGAATCTTAAGAAGAATGCTCTTCTCACACTCTCCCTCTTCCTTCTAGCAGCCGCTTGTGCGCGCCTCGTAAGTACTTTTGATGATAGCTATTTTGAAGAAGTGAAAATTGAAAGTGGCGCACAGAATGGTCACTTACTATTTTCTCACAATATTAATGGAGAGACTCAACCTTGTGGTTGCAACAAATTTCCGTTGGGCGGTCTTGAACAAGCAGCCGGACACTTTCATCAAATAAACTCTCAGGGTCCCTATATTTATGTTGATTCAGGCGATTTATTTTTTCCCTCACCTGTTCTCCCTGAGAATGTAAAATCCTCTCTAGAATTTACTGCTCAAATTTTATTTGAAGCCGCTGAACGCTTTCGGCTAAAGTTTTTTGTCCCTGGAGACCAAGACTTTGCCATGGGTGTAAAATGGCTCAGTCAGATGGCCAAGAAAGCGAAGTTCACTTTCTTGCTCGCCAATCTTCGTGACTCTGAAGTGATCAAAAGTAAAAGATGGGCCCGCGTGATTGTAGGTAAAAAGACACTCGTGTTTATTGGTGTCTTAGATCCCGAACTTCTCCAAGGAAGCAATGCCGCTCTCTTTTCATCTCCGGAAGTAGCTATCGAGCAGGCGCTCAAAGAAGCAAATCCTAAAGACAGTGAACTTGTCATTTTACTTTCACACTCCGGTCTTGAGAGAGATCAGCAGTACGCAAAAACTTTCCAACGTCTTGATTGGATTATTGGCGGTCACACTCAAAGTTTCACTCAAAGATCAATTGACGTAGGTCGAACACAAATTGTTCAAGTTTTATCTAGAAACCATTTTATTGGAGACATTCAATTTGGACTTGGCTCAAAAGATTCTCAAACCAGTTTTAAACTTTTAGAAACGCGTGAAGAGATGTCTCAGGTCATTCAACCTAATCCCATGACAGATCTGGCCCAAAAATGGAAAACCGGCGTAGCCGAAAAACAGGCCCTCGAACAAAAAGCCCATGCTTCTCTCACTGAAACTCTTGATCCCCTTCCTACTTTTAACTCTTGTCTTGAATGCCATCAGAAACAGACACAATTCTGGCAATCCACTGCACACGCATCCGCATGGCATACGCTTAAATCAAAAAGTGCAGACAATAATCCTGCCTGTGTTGGATGCCACTCTGTCGGATGGAATTCATCTCAAGGTTTTAAAAGCACGCAAGAGCGAGTTTTATTTGGCGGAAAGCCTGATGCAAAAAAGCTCGCCAGCTACACAGAGCAACTTGTTAAAAACTACAAAGGTTTAAAGTCTGTAAGAGCGGCAAGTGCAAGCGAGAGACTTCAATATTCTAATGGTCAGTTAAAAATTATGAGCAAAATGGACATCAGCCATGATTTTGGAAATGTTCAATGCTTAAACTGTCATGACAAGAATCGTGATCATCCATTCGACGGAAGTCTTGAGCATAAAAAAACAGACATGACCGCAAAATGTCTTCAGTGTCACACTAACGATCAAGCCTCAGATTGGTATGTAAACGGCGCTCCTAATAAAACTGTCATCGCTCAAAAATTAAAACTGGTGGCCTGCCCGGCCGGGAAATAACATGACCCGTACAGTCCTAGGCATAGAGACCAGTTGTGATGACACCTCCGTTGCTATTTTAAAAGGCGACGAAACTCAAGCGACAGTCATTTCACTTCTCTCACTCAACTCAGAGAAAATGCTCGCAAGATGGGGCGGAGTGGTTCCAGAACTAGCGGCCAGAGAACATGTCAAAGTCCTTGCTCCTCTCATAAGAGAAGTTCTTACTGATGCAAAGATGCAGATGAGTGAGATCACCGATATTGCTGTGACAAGTGCTCCGGGTTTAATCGGAGCCTTACTCACTGGTCTTCATGCCGCCAAAACTCTCTCTTGGTACAACAAACTTCCCATTACTCCCGTTCCCCATTTATGGGCCCATTTAGAAGCGATTCATCTTACAAAGAAAGTAGCGTATCCCTATCTCGGATTACTCGTGAGTGGAGGACATACGTTAATCGTTAAGATGTCCTCTCCAAAAGATGTCGAAGTCTTAGGTCAGACATTAGATGATGCGGCCGGTGAAGCATTTGATAAAGGCGGCAAGCTCATGGGCCTGGGCTATCCGGCCGGACGAATCATTGATGAGAAAGCCCAGCTTGGTGATCCAAAGAAATACTCATTTCCAGTGAGCTATCTTCGAGATCGCCCAGGAAAAATGTCTTTTTCAGGAATCAAAACGGCCATTAGAGTCTTCTTGGAAAAAAATCCTGATGCCGACATTCATGATATTTGTGCCTCTTACCAAGAAGCCATTGTGAAAACGCTCGATGTGAAAATGAAAGAAATTATTGAGCTTCATCACTTGGAAGATCTTCCGATCGTTGTTGGTGGTGGTGTGGCCTGTAACTCGAGCTTACGTGCACGTTTTCAAAAAAATTATAAAGAAGTTTATTTTGTTGAACCAAAGTTCTGTACTGACAATGCGGCCATGATTGCCAACTGGGCGCTAAGATCTAAAGAGTCAATTGTAGCATTTCCTGAATGTCTGGCCCTTGATGCCAAAAGCAGATTAATTGAAAAACCGGCGGCACGCTCATGAGTCGCTTTCCTGTAGCAGATAAAAAATTTGGTCAACATTTTGGGAAAAAATGATGGAACAAGTCCAAATCCCTTTTAGACCTGAAAGAGGGGGGAATGATGAAAAGG
>JAIEMA010000036.1 GCA_019752535.1 Bacteriovoracaceae bacterium | reverse complement strand
GCGATTAGGGCGTCCACTCTAATGGCACCACTAAGTTTTTCTCCGGCTGCAAAGAAAGTTCTCTCCATCGGAATCGTAGGATCGTCCTCACCGGTTAGATCTTCAAATCGCTCAATGTTTTTAAGTACGATGACATCAAGAATGAATTTCTTCATTTCATCTTTACGACTGAGAATCCAGTTACGTAATTTGGCCGGATCAATGCGGACACTTCTTTCCCCTACTCGGATTTCAACGGGTGGAACAATCACATCAGCGATGTTCATCGTTACTTTATTTGGATTCTTCTGAAGCCCTCTCATGGCATCTCGTAAATCAAGTTTCGTCAGGGCCACACTTATCGACTCATCCAATATCTGTGAGCTCCAAACAGCTTGCACAGGAAGAGTCATGTCATTGAAAATCAACTCAGGCTCAACGAGCTGTATGCTAAAGACAATGGGCTTTCCAGTTGTTGAATAGAGTTGAACTTCTAATGATATTTTATCGGAACCAAGTCCCAAGCCATCGACATTATGACTCATGACCCAGTTCATTCTTCCATTAGCAGTGGAAGGTGAAATCGCAGCATCGACATTATCAACTTGGTAGCGAAACTTTTCGATGATGAGTTTGAAATCTGATTTAACGAGGTCAATCTTTAGAAATTTTAAGAGGGCCTGGTACCAATCATTACTTTGGGGAGTGAGGCTTGAAACCTGGGGGCCGAGATCAAAAATCAAAGGCTCCTCAATTGTCTTTTTATAAGGATCCCCAAACCCATTGCTAACCATGACAGCACGCATGTGATTGAGAAATATCGAACTCCAATCTCTATTAAAACGGCTCTGAACCAAGATATCCGGCTCAACTTCACTTCTCGCCCATACTGGAGAAGAAATGATCAGGATTATGGCTAAAAACAGTCTCATGGAGCGCGAAGCTACCATGGTCAACAGAGCCTCGACACGGGCCGTGAAAATTAAACAGGGGGTTGGGTAAAAACTATAGAATTACAATTACTTACTTCTTATCTGATGTTTGCTTTTTCATATTCTCTCAAGCTAATCTGCCTCCATGAAAAATCTATTTTTGTCCCTCATTGTGATGATGTCACTTTCTCATGCTTTTGCTCAAAATCTTGAGCAATGGATGACTAAGCAAGAAGCTGCTTCTTGGGAAAAATTGCTAAAAAATCTCTCCCCTGCAGACACTAAAAAGGGTGCAGTCATTGCCTCTCCCCAACGAAAAGATCCAGATTATTTCTTCCACTGGGTAAGAGATGCGGCTTTAGTCATGGATGTCCTCATGACATCAAGTCGCGAAACTCCTAATCAAAATTTAAATCAAAAGATTGAAGATTATATTCAATTCTCACTCTACCTCCAAGAGCAAGCGACTCTCACAGACCTTGGTGAGCCGAAGTATCATGTGGACGGTACTAGCTTTAATGGCCCATGGGGACGTCCACAAAACGACTCTCCTGCGCTTAGAGCTCTCTACCTTGTTCGCCACACTCAATTTTTACTCGATCGTGGTGTCTCCGCTTCAAAGCTGACTCATTTATATAGAAATGAACTTCCTGCTCGCTCTCTTATTAAAAGAGATCTTGAGTATGTGGCCCACCATTGGACTGAAGCTGGTTTTGATCTTTGGGAAGAGGTGAAAGGCGCACACTTCTATACTTTAATGGTAACCCGCCAATCTTTGCTTGAAGGAGCTGAACTTGCTCGTCGCCTAGGCGATACAGGTGCTGCTGATCACTACTCTTGGCAATCTGTCCTCGTTGAAAACCGCCTCCAAGATTTCATTCAAGACGGTCACTTTGTGACAACTCTTGATCGTGTTGAGGGAGTTCACTATAAAGATTCAAATCTTGATACCTGCATTCTTCTGGCTTTCTTGCATGTGGGAAATAAAGGCGCATTTAAAATCTCTGACGTGCGTCTAGTGAGATCAATGCAACTTTTAGAAGAAGCCTTTAATCGCGTGTATCCGCTTAACCAAAGAGGTCTTAAAGCGACAGCTCTTGGACGTTATCCAGAAGACACTTACTATGGTGGAAACCCTTGGATCCTTACCACTCTAGCTGCGGCTGAATATGAGTATCGCCTAGCTCAGCAAACTGGAAAATTCGCTTTTCTTAAAAAGGGCGACGAGTACATGGAGCGAGTTCAATTCCATGCTCGCGCTGATGGAGCTCTCGCAGAACAGTGGGATCGAAATAGCGGCTACCATGTTTCAGCAGATGAGCTCACTTGGTCACATGCCTCATTCATCACTGCGATGAGAGAGCGAAAAGCCGCTCTTAAAAAAGTCAGACATTGAGTCCGAAATTTTCAATCGTCACGGGAGCAAGCTCTGGTATAGGACTTGCTCTCGCTGAAATTCTTGCTGAAAAAAAATCCAATCTTATTTTAGTCGCCAGAAGAATAGATCAACTTGAAATTCTCGCCAAAAAACTCTCATCTCAACATGGTATTGCTTGTTACACATTTCAAAGTGATTTAACCAATCGCTCTGAAGCGCAAAGACTTAAGTCTTGGTGTGAAGAAAAAAAATTCCCCATCGACTGTTTGGTGAACAATGCTGGCAATGGTTTTTGGGGGGAGTTCGAAAAAGTCAGTATCAATCAACATTTGAATATGCTCGATTTGAATGTGATTGCACTGACAAATCTTACTGGCGAATTCTATCCACTTCTTAAAAAACAGAAGTCTTGGGTGTTAAATGTGGCCAGCACGGCCGCCTTCCAAGCGATCCCTACGTTTGCCGCTTATGCCGCTTCAAAGTCTTATGTACTGTCTTTTTCTCGCGCGCTTTATCATGAATGGAAGCCAAAGAATATTACTGTCACCACTCTCTGCCCAGGACCGACGAAGAGTGAATTCATGCAACAAGCACAGCTCTCTCACGTGGATAAAATTGCGGCATTTTTTGAGGCCTCTGCTCACTCCGTGGCCCTCTCTGGAATCAAGGGCATGCTTAAAAATAAGCCAGAAGTTGTGCCTGGATTTCTTAATTGGATGGGATCAAAACTTGTTCAAATCTCTCCTCGCTATTTGAGCGAAATACTTTCAGGCAAATTTTTCCACTAGAGTCAAAATCCTGTCACTCCATACACTCTTGTTTTTTTAAGTAAGCAGATGAAATCTCACTCATCTGTGGCATTTAATGCCCCGTTTCTCACTCTGAAATGAGCGCGATAATGAATCTATACCGCTTCTGCAAGGATTGCTGGAATCGTGTTCGATCAAGGAGGATCGCATGTCTTTATTTCGTATCGCCTTAAGCTCATTACTTATCTCACAAGCCTACGCGGCGGACGTGATTGTAAAAGCTCAAAACACGAAGGCCCTCTCACTTGCAGGTTTTGAAATCAAAGAAGCTCTCATCCCTTCCCTGGGAATTTATCTCGTACGAGATCAACAAAAAAGTATTGCTGCCTCAATCTCTAAAGCAAGAAGTCTTGCTGGTGTTGACGGTGTCATGGCAAACAGCGTGATGCAGTTAAGGGCCATTACTCCTAATGATGCTTCTTGGTCACAGCAGTGGGGACCAAAAATTATCGGGGCTCAGCAAGCTTGGGAGCTAGGGACTGGCGGTCACAATAGTGATCATGATGATGTGGTCGTGGCCGTGGTTGATAATGGCTCAGACATTAATCATGAAGATTTGAAAGCAAACATTTGGGTTAACGCTGGAGAAATTCCAGGCAACGGTAAAGATGATGATGGGAATGGAAAAATTGATGATGTGAATGGTTGGAATGCTTATAACAATAATGCTGAAATCCCTGTCGGTATGCACGGCACTCACGTTTCAGGCATCGTGGGAGCTGAAGGTAATAATGGGAAATACACAACCGGTGTAAACTGGGATGTAAAAATCATGCCAGTAGCTGCTTCGTCTGGTGAAACAGCAGTCGTGCTTAAAGGCTACAACTATGTGCTTGAACAAAAAAAGCTTTGGCTCTCAACAGGTGGCAGGAAGGGTGCGAACGTTGTTTCGACAAATTCAAGCTTTGGTGTAGATGCCGCTAAATGCACAGATGCAGAATATAAAGTTTGGAACGATATCTATGAAGCCATGGGACAAGTCGGAATTCTCTCTGCAGCCGCAACAGCGAACCAAGCATGGGATATCGATGCCACGGGAGATGTTCCTACAAGTTGTGAGTCTGATTTCATCATTGCTGTCACTAACACTGACAAGAACGATAATCTCTATCGTCAGGCCGGTTGGGGTAAAACTCACGTTGATATCGGAGCTCCAGGGACAGATGTTTTTTCAACTGTTCCAGGTAATCAAGCCAGAAATCTCACTGGAACTTCTATGGCCACTCCTCATATTGCAGGCGCCGTTGGCTTTCTTTATAGTGTAGCTTCACCAGCCTTTACAGCTCTTGCAAAATCTCAACCCGCAAAAGCCGCTAAAGAGCTTAAAAAGATTATGATGAACACAGTTGATCCACTCAATGATCTTAAGGGAAAAACTGTTTCTGGTGGACGATTGAATCTTGCTAAAGCTGCCCAAGCTATCTCGAAGTATTAAATTTCTTTTAGGGCATCTGCGTTGCAGGTGCCCTTTTCTATTTTTCCAATCTCAATCATAATCTCAAAATGTCTTTAACACTGACTCAATTATTCATTATTATTCCTATTGCGATGGGACTGAGCTGTATCGGTACTCTGGTTGGCGTTGGCGGTGGAATATTTATGGTTCCCCTTCTCGTCTTGGGCTTTGGAATTCCTCTTAAAATGGCCATTGCGGCCGTCACAGTCTGTATGTTTCCAGCTGCTCTGCTCTCCACCATTTATAATCATAAAGGAAAACAAATAGATTACTTTGTAGGGATAGTTTTTGAAATTCCTACAATCCTTGGAACTGTCATTGGAGCTTATCTCACGACTATTGTTCCAGTTAAGCCACTTGAAGTGATGTTTTCAGTTCTTGTTTTGTTCATGGGCTATAAAATCATGAGAAAGAAAAAAGATTTAACGAAGATGAATCTTCTTCATCATTTTAATCAAGTACCACCGTTATTTCATCGAACGGGAGAGCATCCCTATCAGTTTGGTTTACCGGCCATTGGTGTACTAGGGACTTTAGCTGGAGTTTTAGCAGGGATGTTTGGCATAGGAGGAGGAATTATTAAAACTCCGGTGATGCTCAAAATTTTTAAAATGCCTCCTCGCAAAGCGACTTCTACAGCACTCTTTATGATTGTCTTCACATCGGCCACAGCTTCATACTCTCATTGGAGTCATGGGAGATTAGATTGGAATTTGGCCACACCCCTAATCGCAGCTTTTTTTCTCGGCTCAGTCATTGGCAATCAATTTACTTCCAAAATAAAACCCAAAGCCCTTGAGAAGACTTTGGGTTATGTTTTAATGGCTTCTTCAGTCGCGATTCTCACTCACGCTTTATTTATCTAAAGCTTAAAAGCTAAATCTTGAATGATTTGTCCTACCCCATAAGGAACTGAGTAGGGTCTTCTGGCAGTGCTTCTGGAATCATGATCAAATCCAAGTTTATGAGTCCATTCATGGAAAACGTTTCGGGCGACCTCTTCAGGAACGTACTGATCAAAGAATTTTCGATTCATCCAGATTCTTAGCGTATTCGGATTTGTGTACCCCACAGTACTAGTGGAATAATTTGCATAAAGCTCCAGTTCAAGATCCATCTGATAATCCACTCCTGGGGTCAGCTGTTCACTGCCTTCTAAAAGCTTTGTATAGATTTGCTCATTGGTTAATCCATTATTATCCACAAATTGCTGAACACCTTGATAAGAGTGTCCAATAACTCTATTCCTAAATTCTTTTGACCTGACCACTCTTTGAATGAGCTCTAATGCGGCCTGAACTTTATCCATATCAGCAGATGAAAAATTGGTGAACGCCACTTGGGCACTAAACTGAGCTGCATACAGAGGAACATCCCCTTCAACGGGAGTTGTATCTGGCGGAAGACTCACTGTACCGTCTCCACTGGCAGGAGGAGGACAGGCCGTTGGAGTGGATGGATCAGTCGGTGATGCTGCTTCGTTTTGAGCTGTTGAAGTTGTGCAATTTGCGTTTTGATCATTACAAGAATACAGAAAAAGTAGAAAGCTTAATGCGATGAGAGTTTTCTTCAAGTGCCACCTTCCTGGTTGCGACGTTGAGGGGTGCTCCTCCCAGATACATCCCGATGAAATAAATTATCTCACTGCTTTCACTGTGAAAGAAAATGGGCGGCAAAGGTTGCCATAAACTAGACAGGTAAATGTTGGAAATTAGGAATTAATAAAACGCTGAGAGTTTTTCAATTTGCTCTAATACACATTTCAAAGATGTTCCACCAGCATTCGCTCTTTTTTCTACTGCTGTCTTAAAACTTAAAGAATTCATGAATCCTGGCTTTAGACCTGGAGCTAATTTTAAAGCTTCTTCTTCCGGGATTTCATGGCATTGAATATTTTTAGATTCGGCAACTTCAACAAGAGCTGCCACTTGCCCATAGGCTTCTCTGAAGGAGACTCCTTGAGAGGCCAAATGATCAGCAATTTCAGTGGCAAGAATATGGCCCGCCTGAAGCATTTGTTGTGCACGTGTTGGAGAAGGAGTAAGTCCGATAATAAAATGCTTAAACACCTCAAGACTTCTTTTTACATCAAGAGAAGTATTGAGATAAGGAATTTTGGATTCGTGTAAGTCACTACCATATGAAGTTGGCATCCCTTTAAGAAGAGTCAACACACCACTGGCTTCTCCCATCCAAAGTGAAGCTTTCCCACGCACGAGTTCAGCGACATCTGGATTTCTTTTATTTGGCATGATCGAACTTCCCGTCGACCAAGCCGGTGGGAGTTGAATGAGGCCTACTGGGGCAGAAGCCCAGTAAATGCA
>JAIEMA010000038.1 GCA_019752535.1 Bacteriovoracaceae bacterium | reverse complement strand
AGCATCTTGGCCGTTTTATGCCATATTGTTTCCGGCGCTGTTGAGCATTCTCCTGCATTATGAGCAAAGAATTGTTCCCCATAAATGCTGGTTTTTGGAACAGCACTTACTCCACAACAGGGCGTTAAATAATCCCCCACCGTGTAGTTTTGTTTTAATTGCTTCCAATCTTCTTCTATGAACTCTGATGCCCAAACCAGCTCACCTGAAGATTTAAGAATGGCATTTTGAGACATAATCAACCTACTACTTGTTCTTTAAACTCCATCCGGCTACCCTTTCTTCCTCAGTTAATGGTTGATAAGTGAAGGAGTCCTTCTCTGTCCTTTCTTTCACTTTTTCCAAGGTTATTTGATTTCGAATTTGTTCTAATTCTTCTTTTGTATAAGCAACAATCCAGTTTCTGGCACGGTCAATGGTAAAGGCATTTATGCTATCAACGATGGACACTTCTGAGCCACTTTCCATAAAATTTAAGCCTAAAGGATTTTTGTTCTCTCCCAAAGCCTCCATTGCAGCGTATGCCCAAGGCCCAACAGGAATAAAATTAATTCCCATGCCACTGGAAGTTAAATCCATTCCAGGTCTATCACAAATTAGAAAACTCTTGCCCTTAATCCCATAGATAATTGAGAGGGAACCAAGAGAGAACATCTTGGCCTGATTGGTAATTTGATTAATCATATTTTCGACAGCGAAAATATGCCGACCTTTTTCATCTGCGAAATTTTGACCGAGACTCTGTTGAATTTCTGAATTGTTATTCAAAATATTCATTACCTTGTGAAGGTCATAAGAACTTCTATAAGACAGACCAACCAAACCCATCAATACTTTAAACAGTTCCAACTGTGAAATAGGCCTGCTGAAATCTTTTCTCTCTATCCTTTGTAGCAGCAAAGCCAGATAATTTTCAGCATCAGAAAACCATTCCTCGGTACTATCATCTCGTTTATCCCCGATATGTGGCACATATAAGAAATCCTGTATCGCAAATCCTGCTTCGACGGATCTTTCTTCGAGCGCCTGCCTTTTTATATCAAAAATCCAAAGTTTTTTATTAGCATTTTTCCATGCTCCCAAGAAGGATTTTCCAACTTCATGATTTTTTCTTTTAATCATCGCTCTTCACTCATCCTCATTTTAATTACAGCTTTTCTCAAATCCATCCTCTAATTTCATATTCATCCCTACAGCTAATCTGTTAGTGAAATTGAAATATGCTACAATATTAACTGCGTGTTGCCACTCCGCATCGGCGAAGCCTTGAGTGAGAAAAAGTTCTTTAAGATAATCTACACTCTTATTCGGCTTGGTTGTTAAGTCATAAGCAAGCTTAAAAAGTAGTTTTTGTCTCTCTGAATGAACTTTATTCTTATGATTTTCAAAGGCTTTCTGATGATGACTAGAACAGTAAGTGCAGTCATTGAGATCACTTGTGGTGTAAGCAAGAAACTCCCTTTCATGTCGAGGTAGAGGTGCGGAATCAGAAAGCATTAATGCTTTATTGAGACCATAATGAGCCTCTACACTGTCCGGAAAAAGATGAAAATCGCTATAAATTCTGGCAACCATTCCTCTTTCTGTTTCTATCTTCTTGAAAATTTCCATTTAGAACCCTCCGTTTTACTCAAGGCCAAGCGTTCGCTTTTGCGCAGGAGTCAGACATAACTTTAATTTTTTCAATTGCCAGTCTTTCAGTTCATCCATTTGATCTTTCTCTCTATTTCTTCTTAAGCTCACCTTGAAATCCCTTGGGTCATATGTGACTTTGCCTTCATCCAGTTTCCAAAATATAAAGAGAACATGCTTTGGCGAGAAGACTCCTCTATCTTGAAATTTTTCTATCGTCTTCTCCATTTCTAACTGAGGAGCTTTAAAAGAAAGCTGAATGAGACAATTTAGAACTCTTTTAAGACGAGCTTCTTTAATCAGTCTCTGCCTATCTCTCTGCACTCTTTTTTGAGTCTGCTGAGGAGCGGTGTATTCACCATTCTCACCAATACCGGAAAGATCGAACCGAGTGATGCATTCTGAACCAACCAACAATTCATTATGATTAACTCTATTTTGGATCGTAAATTGGTAGCGAATTTCTCGATAACCGCATAACTCACAAGCTTCACATGGTTCTTCTAAATCATAGGACTCACCATTATAAAACCATTCATTGAGCATCAATCGAAAGTTCTGCTTATTGGCACTATACTGAGTCAAAGTTTCTTTTGATCGACCAATCCAATTTATCGACATACCTATATCCCTTCCAATATGTAACTTTTGGCCAATTCAGGATTAATCTCAAAATTAGTTTTTTCTTTCAATAATTCCTCGTCAGCATTAAACCTCTGCAAGCAAAGCCTTCCCCATTTCGATTTTAAATTCTTAGGAATATAAACCTCAGTGGGCTTCTGGAAGGCCCTCTTCCTCTCTTCCAGGGTAATGACGGTTGCTCCAATAGGCACATCCACAAATGTATCTAACAGGTAAGTTTTATCCTTCAGATAAACCTTATTCTCGACACGACTTGCTTCCTTCCCAATATCTAAGACGAAACTGGAATGGAGGATTTCTGTTATAATCTCTTTCTTGGAAATGAATTTTTTAGGAATTCTATCCGCATAAAAAAATCTAAAGAATGAAGCATTTCCTTGATAAATTTTTGCTTTATCTGCGAAAACGACAGTGAACATATCAGGATATTTTTGTTGAAATTTTACCCAAGATGAAGATTCATCTTTTGAACTAACAAGTGCCGAAGAAACAAACACACCCTGAGTTCGCTTCGCTATTAGATCTAACTTCTCATACATTCGATTTTCTGACATACAACCCCGAAATGCAGTATTTGGCAGTATATGTGCAGCATTCAGGCAGTTTTGTCTAGTCCCTGTATTGGATTTCAGCATCCACCCCCTGTTAAGCGGAGCTTTTCTGGGGGGTGGATGTACGTTTTTAGTGTTCTCCACTGGCCCGATTTCATTCATCTTTTCGGGTAGTGGGTGTCCAATTGCCTAATTTGAAGCAGTTAGAAATTTCTGGTGTGCTGAAATGCTTTGGGAGTAACTGAAGTGGAAATGGCTTCGATGATTTTTTCAGGAGTTGTATTTAATTCCCTCACGGACTCAGCGATAAAACTCACATCTTTTATAAGTTCCTTTCTTTGATTCTCGGTGGCCAACAACACCTTCACATCCTGAAAGTTTTTGTTAATTCCCCAGCGTGAAGAAATTAAACCGACCTTTCCAGATTTAAGATTGAGAACGAAATGAGGTCTATTTGTCTGCTTAGACCATTCTCCTGATTCCACCATGTAGGCATTAAAAAGGGCAATATCAAGATAAGAGTGCCAGCTTTGAGCTTCACTCAGACGAACCTTAACTTCAAAATGTTTCTTTCCTTCACTCGTCAAAGTAATGATCTTCAAATCACCTTGTTTGCCTTTGAACTGTTGAAAGTAAGATGGATTCCTTTGGATGAATTTAGCTAGTGAGGCTCTTTCGGCTTCATTAGAAAGCATGGTTAGAGTAAATACTCCGTAGCCATACAGAGAGACTTTTTCGATCAATTCGTGATAACGCATACCCCATATTTACCATAAAAAGTATGCGTTGTTTATCAAGAACATGGCACTAATCGTTATAATTTTCGATTAAATACTCCTCAAAATCAGGCCAAGACTCATTTGTAATCAAGTAAAAAATCCGATTCACCAAGTGATAACCTGAAATAAAATACATCCCCTCATCTCCGTCAATGCACGTCCAAACATACTTTTCATCGTGGGCCAGTACCGTTTTCAGATCATTTCCGAATGTCTCAAATCTCCCTGAGTTGTCATCAAAACATTCACTCTTTAAAGTTTTATTTGGTGTATATTTGCGGTCGAAATCGTCTTCCGTTTGGTTCAATTGAAGCCCCACTTTGTTTATTTCCTTCCATCTAGTTCTTACTGCGTCCTTGTATTTTTTTATTCCGTAGATAGCAATAACCGCCACAATAAAAATATGATCTTGTGATCTCTGATATGCCTCTTTAAGTGAAATTCCCCTTAAGTTATCTGGGGCCCATTCTCGATGAAATTCATCCCGTTCTGTTTCTAATACATGGTGAATGACTTTATTTTTTGCTTCCGAAACTTGCATATTCATTCCCCCTTTTTAGTATTCACTCGCTTCCATGATTGTCAGGATACGCTTAAATGGTTCTGTATATGGGTCAGCACCAAACTCTAGCTTGAGGTCGTAATAGTCGATTTTGAAGAAAAACTTCTCATACCATTTGTTTCTCTTTTGACAGTATTGACCATTCTCGCTCTCGATTTCAACTGCTCCAAAATCATGTTCATGGTGAGGATCATTCCCTCCATCAAACTGATGAAACTCTCTTACTCCCGAAAGAACTTTTTCTTTTAAGGGATTATTTGCAACTCCTTCAGTGAAAACCACTTTTCCTAAAAAAGGAAAAAATGTCGCTCTTAGAAGGTCATTCCCTTCCCGAATTTCCTTTCTCTTAAGTTCTATCTGGTCTGCTGTCATTTCCATTTTGCTCCTCCATATTGGCCGTTTTGCTTTGTAAAAAAGCCGGGGGTCATACCCCCGATACCAGCAGGCTCCAAACGAAGGAGACAAAAATCAAGGATAAGGAAATGAATTTTGGGGGCAGACCGTAGGGGGAACCGAAATTCTTTTCCCCTTGGTTTTTGAGGACGAGTTTGTACTTAGAATTTTATTAAACCGATTGATGAGTGCCTGGATGCGAGGAGTTTGAGTGGACACATAGTGCCCAAAAATGACGAAGACAGAAGGACACGAAGAAAACTTTTTCGGAGTATTAGTAAGTTTTGGTGCCCAGTATTTTGGGATAAGGAGAAAGGGCTTTTTGACTTCCTCTCTCCTCCTAAACAAGATAGAATTCTGTCATGACAAAAAGTATTTCTGATTTACTTTCAAACAAAAGATTAGATGGCTATAAAGGCGCTTCAAACAATGGCCTTGATATTCTATTGCATCGCTATAATTATAATATTGAACTTGGAAACGAGTTTTATCCCCTATTGAGTATTTTTGAAGTTGCTTTTAGAAATTCTCTTCATAAAGCATGGTCAACCTCACTTAACGATACAGCTTGGTTGTTGAACTACGCCAACCATAGTTTTTTAGGCTTACGGGAAAAAACAAAAATTCAAAATGCCATTGCTGAGCTTACTGAAAAAAGTAAGCCTCTTGAAGAAGGAAGAATAATTGCAGAACTAACTCTTGGTTTCTGGGTTAGTCTTTTTGACCGTCCATTCATTGAGATTAATAAAAAGATTATCAAAGATCTTTTTCCTAATGCCTCCAACAAGCAAAGAGATATTTTCGTCATAAAAGACCAACTCGCTGACATCAGAAATTTAAGAAATCGTGTCTTCCATCATGAACCAATTTGGTATTGGACGAATCTCAATGATTTCGTTTCAAATTTGAAAAATTACATCGAGTGGATGAATAAGGACTTGATGTTGCCCAGAGTTCAAAAATGTGAAGCAAATTTAAGGCAGTTGATAGATAGACAGTCGGCGATGCTCAAATAAAAAAAACCCCAGGGGCTTCATCCTGCTTTCACAAGAGATTGGCCGCACCGGGGAATTTCATATTTAGTATCGTCCTTTTTTGTCCAAAATTCAATATTCTTTTCCCTCTGCAAAAACAAGTGATTATCCACACTCTAACCGACTGATATTACTACCACTCACCCTTTCTCTGGCCTATTACATACTCGACAGCCTTTCTCGCCTTCCCAGAGGCTTCGATAATCATCTTAGGGTTATTCCCCAAGGCCCGTGCCCATCCAGCGATATAGACCTAAGAATTGGCCATCGTGACGTTTAGAATCCCTGCCTCATGGCAATGGAAGGTCGCGCCGATCTCTGCCACAAGCTCCTCTTTTGAATAGCTATGATCACCAAAGAAATTGATGTTACAAAGTTCGGCTCGATCTAAACGAGAAACATGGCCGATAGAATGAACTAACTCGTGGAAGGCCATGCAAAAATACGCTTCGCGAGAAGCAAATTTCTATTTTTTTGGAAGATTCACAATGTCTCTCAGAGGTGAGTAATAGGCTCGATCATCTTAAAAAATGATCTCTGGAGCGTTCTTGTTGTTATGCTGAATCCATACTAGCTGATCTAATTAATAACCAGCCTCCTACTCCACCTAAAAATTGAGCAATGATAAAGTGCAGAAAATGTGAAGAGGCCATGCCTCCAAATGAATTTGTGAACATTCTTGCAAAAGTCACAGCAGGGTTAGCAAATGAAGTAGAAGAAGTGAACCAGTAAGCGGACGTAATATATGCTGCTACACTGATGGAAGCGAATTCAACATGCTTTCTTCCCGCCAAGGCGATCGTGCATATCAACCCAAAAGTCGCGATGACCTCGGAAATCAATAAATGAGGACCGGAGCGATCTATGTTTGAGATTTCGAAAATGGGGAGATTAAACATTGAGTGTGTAAGGATCACTCCTAGATAGGCCCCCGACATCTGGGCCACGATATAAAGAGAAAAGAACTTTTTTTCCAGCTGGCCCCATAGCAACTCAACAAAGCTCACGACCGGATTCATGTGCGCACCCGAAATTGGGCCAAGGCACTGGATGAGGACAAATAAACCGGCTCCTGTGGACAAGGAGTTTACCAAAAGAGAAAAACCTACATGCCCTTGAAAAAGATTTTGAGCCATGGCTCCTGAACCAAAACGATCATGACGAGAAAGGCAGTTCCTAAAAATTCGGATAGAAATTTTACTCTCATAAATTGATACCAAGTATCTCGGGGAGTTTTTTAATCGAAGATTCAATTTCATCTCGAACTTTTCGATAAACTGCAAGAATCTCTTCTTCGTTTTTCATATCTTTTGTTAAAGCGGGAGGATCTTGAAATCCAACATGAATGATTTTTCCTCCAGGAAAATAGGGGCAACTTTCTTTTGCGGCATCACAAACCGTAATTACATAATTAAAAGTAACTTTAGGAAGTTCTTGCGTAGTTTTAGAGAAGTGAGAGGATATATCGACCCCAGCTTCTTTCATGACTTTTATAGCTCGTTCATTCATACCATGCTTCTTTGTACCGGCAGAATAAACATTGAAAGCATGGCCCCAATATTTACGGCAAAAGCCTTCCGCCATTTGTGAACGACAAGAATTACCAGTACAAAGAAACATAATGTTTTTCATATCTATCCTAGCAGCAGTTTTTTGCTGATGAAGTTTTAGGAGCACAACAGGCACTTGCTGTAACTTCTTGAGTCTTTGGCTTTTCACTAAAGACTTCAGCATCTGCCATTGTCTGGTAAGTTTCCCATGCAATTCCTGATGGATCTTTTACCCAAGCCTTATTAGATTCAGCATAACAGCAAGTAATCGCACCTTCGCCATAAACACCTAAATCAGCTTTCTTTAAACGCTCGGTTAGCTCACTGAGTTCACTATTCTCATCAACTTGAAAACCAAGATGATCTACACCTTCCTCATTTGAACGTGTAGAGATGGCAAAATTGATTCTTGGATCTTCCAGCATCCACTTTGCATAGTCATCTTTCAACTTTGTGGGCTTTTGTCCAAAAAGAGTTGAATAGAACTGAACTGAGTGATTAAGGTCTTTAACACCGACATGAATGTGAAATCGTTTCATAAATACTCCTTATTAACATTTACAGTTAAGTCCAACATCAAAGCATTCTTGCACTTTGTATTGTTTGATGGTGTCCTGGCTGGCATCACAAGCGCACGCCAGCTTTTCTAAACTAGCTTTCATCCGATTTAGATCAGCGATCTTATTTTCAATCTCATTGATTTTTACTAAGGTTTTTTCTTTAACTGCTCCGCAAGTGATTCGCGGCTTTGTATTAAGTTCCAGCAGTTCTTTAACTTCAGATAGGGTGAAGCCTAGATCCTGAGCACGTTTGATGAACAAAATTCTTTGAGCATCTTCCACACTATATGTCCTAAAAGCCCCAGAAGCCTTTGGCTCACGAAGAAGATTCGTGAACTGCCTCCTCACTCAAGAGGACATCATCACACGTGCGCTAAACGGGTCAAAAAAAACTTTCTATAAGAAGGTCC
>JAIEMA010000018.1 GCA_019752535.1 Bacteriovoracaceae bacterium | reverse complement strand
AGAAGATTCTTTCTTTGATAGAAGCGGACTGTCTCCACTCCAACTCCTGCCAGTTCAGCTAATTTACCTATAGTTAGTTTTTCCATATAACTACTATAGCATCCGTACCATGGTACGGATGCAAGAGTTTTATTTAATGTAAATTACTGGAATTAGAGAAATTCTCTAAGAAAACATCTAGGCACAGGCAGAACATTTCTTTTGAGATTTTAATTTTAAATCCCATAAAGAAGTCATGATCAAACCTGCAACTGCTCCGTAGGTGATGACATAATTAATGGAACCGAAATAATGGAACCTGCCTATGTATAAACCAATTGAGAAAATAGCCCCCAAAATTAAGGGATAAATTATCCTGTGGGATTTTGAATATGAGTATAGAAGTCCGCTCAATGTAATTAAAAGCATAGATACTAGAACAGACTTCAAAACAGTTGGTGTAATTATAAAGCCCAGTCCTATCGCGGAGAGAAAGGCTACTATCCCTGGAATACAAGCAGGACATTTCAAAACTATCAACGATGCTAGTCCTGACCCTATTATCGAAGTCAAACTTCTGTTTACCTCTGGGAGCGTAGAATCGTTAAGTTCTTTAAATCTTTTAACCAGCGATGTTTCATCAACGAAGTTTATAAAATCGAAAGTACAAGAAGCGATATCGCCATCAGTTCGAATGCCATAAATAAGCTCCTGACCTTTGAGAACTGAAGGAGACGAGAATTTCTTTAATGGATCGCCTTTTAATAATTGATCTTGAATAACTACCTTAAAGTCGAATACTCCTGCATTCAACAGCGCAACTCTAACATTTTTGGCTTCTGGACAACCTTCAAAGTAAATAAATGTGATCTCATTCATTATGGGCCTCCATGCCTTCTAAAATTGGGCATTCTTGCTGGTTTTTTTTAGTCTCACATTCGTCTATTAAGTTTTTGAGATTTTTTTCTATAGCTTTTAAATTCTTAATTTTGAATTGAACGTTCTCCAGTTTTTCAGAGGCACGTTTTCTTACGCGATCACATCTGCCTGTGTTTTCACTTCGCAACTTAAGCAAATCTTTGATCTCATCAAGTTGGAATCCAAGTTCTTGGGCATTTTTTATGAACAAAAGAGTTTTTAATGAATCATTGTCATAAAAACGAACTCGTTTTGAATCTTTCCGCAATTTGGGAGCTAAAATTTTAATCCGCTCATAGTAACGAATTGTTTGAATGTTTACTTGAGCCTTTTCGGCCAGAGTACCAATTTGGTATAGTTGTTTTTCTTTCATACTCACATTATACAACCTGTACCTAAGTATAGGTGCAAGAAAATAATTTTTGAAATAATCCCTTGCTCATGTACTTAGGTATACATGGTAAAATGAATTCTCTAGCAAGGAGCTATATATGACTAAAAGAACAATTGAAGTATTCACCTCTGGATGTCCAGTATGTCAACCAACTGTGGATTTGGTAAAAAAGATCGCTTGTTCCTCTTGTGAAGTTATCGTCTATGACCTCAATAAAGGTTGCGACACTAATCAATGCAGAGAGAAAGCTCAGAAACTAAACATTACAAGACTTCCGGCTGTAGCAGTTGATGGGAAGTTATTAGAGTGTTGTAAAGTAGGAGCGATTTCAGAGCAAGCACTAAGAGACGCTGGAATAGGTAGAGCTTAATACAAAGTTCATAACGAACATTGATTTATTTCGCTATCTTCAAGATCGCCAAGGCACCTCTCACAACAATTCCAGCAATCGCAAGACCTATCAAAAGGTCTGGGATGCTGGAATTTGTATACATGACCAACAAGCCCGCAAGAATTACTCCAGAATTTGCCATCACATCTGTAGATGAGCAGATATAACTGGCCTTCATGTGGACACCCTTCTCTTTATGACTTGAAAGTAGATACAGGCAGTAAATATTTGCAGTAAGGGCCAATAGAGAAATAAGGATCATGTAAGTCGGTTCTGGATCACTTCCGTATATGAATCTTCTTACAGTTTCAACCAATACACCAATTCCTAGCACAATTTGGAAATATCCATTCACTTTTGCGGATTTCTTTTTCATCGCAAGAGTTTTCCCAACAGCGTAAAGACTGATCATATAGACACTTGCATCTGCAAACATGTCCAATGAGTCAGAGATGAGCCCCATGGATTCAGCAAAAACACCAAGTATGAACTCAACGAAAAACATACCACCATTAATAAGAAGCAAAAGCTTTAAAACATTTGCTTCTTTTGCTGAATCTACAACCTCAAACGTCGCCCCAGCATCAGCTTGAACAGACTCTTTCAAAGAAGCACCAAAGTTCAGCGGGGTGAGCTTATCGAGAATTTCAATAGGTTCACCTTCATGGAAGATTGTAAGCAGCCTTTCAGGGATATTGAACTCCATGTGCTTTATAGAAGCCGTGTCTTCTAACTTCATCCGGATAATTCTTTCCTCAGAAGGACAGTCCATCTTATTCACGATAAATGTAGATTTACGCATAACTCATTTCCTCTTTTCAAAAATTCCCATTTTAGTGCTACCAACGTTTCCTTAAGGGGCCCTGCTTAAAAGTGACCCGGGGATTGCAAGCAGGAGTCTAGGAATTTGACCGATTAGCTCTTTCCAATTTCCAAACTCAAAGGCCAAATGAAACATCTTCCAATGAACATGGAAGTGAGGTCCTGCAAATGGCTGGGCTAGAACGTGTGCCTCTTCCAATAACCTTAAAGATACCTCATAACCTTGGTATTCCTTGGCCCGCAATGCTGCTTGGATTTTTTGGTCGACTTCGATCATATTCACTCATCTTTCTTATGATCTTCGCCCTCACAATCACACTGCGATTCTGGCTTCCCACAATCATGGCACATTTCAACCTTTTTCTTACGTGAAGACTTCCCTTCTTTTACGATTTCCTGAACTGAAGATTTTGTTTCTTTCTTGGAAGACTTCACTTCCTCAGCAAACGAGATACTTGATATGGTAAGGACAATTAAAAGAATCATCTTCATGCGATTTCTCCTTTTTGAGATATACGATTTTCAATTAGATAATAAAGCGTTGGTAGAACAATAAGTGTAAGTAATGTAGATGCGACAATTCCACCAATGATTACGACTGCGACAGGTCTTTGCACTTCAGCTCCTGTACTGGTTGAAAGTGCCATGGGTATGAAGCCGAGAACATCAGTCATCGCGGTCATTAATACAGGTCTAAGCCTTAGCCCTGAACCTTTGATAATGGCAGCCTTCCCATGAATACCTGAACTCTGAAGTTCATTGAAAAAGTTCACAAGAACGACACCATTAAGTACGCAAATCCCGCAAAGAGCAATGAATCCAACACCCGCCGATAGAGTAAACGGTTGACCTGAAAGTGTAAGTGATATGAGTCCTCCAACAATTGCTAAAGGGACGGTACATGCCACAAGAGCAGTTTGCCAAACCTTACCAAAAGCAGCATGAATCATTAAAAGGATGAGAAAAAGTGTAATAGGACCTAGAATATAAAGTCTTTCTTTCGCCTCTTTCAAATTCTTAAAATTTCCACCCCATTCCAAGTAAATTCCCTCAGGAAGCTTCAAGTTTTTTGCAATTTTAACTTTTGCCTCTTTGACAAAATCTTCAGTGTTTTTTCCTCTTGGATTTATAAGTACAGCGATTCTGCGCTTCGCTTGTTCACGAGAATAAGAGCTGTAATTATCCTTAAATCTAATCTTTGCAATTTGATCTAAAGGGACAGTCCTATTACCCGCTATGGAAACTGGGATTTTAGCGATTTCGGCCAGGTCTTCTCTATGCTCATCACTAAGGCGGACGACAATATCAAATTTTCGCTGACCTTCAAAAAACTTACCTACTTCTCTACCACCAAGACCGATTCCAACTGATTCCAAAATTTCAGCAGATGATATACCGAATTCCCTAAGTCTTTCTTTAATAGGAACAATTTCAAGGACAGATTGTTTCCCCTTGGCTTCGACCTCCACATCACCTGATCCCTCTATCGTTTTTAAAAGAGCTTCAATCTGCTCAGCGGTTTCAGTGGCAAGCTCCATATTGTCGCCAAATACTTTGACTGAAACGTCGGCACGGGCTCCCTCCATTAATTCATTAAAACGGAGTTGGATGGGTTGACTAATGAGGAGTCTTTGCCCCGGAACATTTTCTTCCAAATTCTTAACAATCTCATTAACGATCTCTTCCTTAGAGCGTTTACTATTCTTCATATCTAACATCACATAGGAGTCGGATATATTGGGTCCCATGGGGTCCAATGCAATATCGGCCGTCCCTATCCTGGAAAAGACATGGGAAATCTCTGGGGTTTTTAACATTACTTCCATTGATTTTTTATCTAATTCAACAGAATGAGTAATCCCAGTTGTGACAGGTCTTATGAATTGAACAGCAATTGATCCCTCGTCAAGCCTTGGAAGAAATTCTCCACCAATTCTTGAATATAAAAAACCACCTCCAACGAGTAGAAGCAGCATCGCAATGATGATTGTCTTACTCTTGGAAAGAGATCTTTCTAAAACTGGTAGATAGGCTTTATGAAGAACCTTCATCAACCAAGGTTCTTTGTCTTCGGTATTCTTTCCAAGCATCAACATGGCCATTGCCGGTACAAATGTAAAAGATAGAACCAAAGAGCCTAAAATAGCTATGATGAAAGTTGATGCCATCGGGATGAACATCTTGCCTTCAACTCCGACGAAAGCAAAGACTGGAAGGAATGAGAGAGCAACTATGATCTCACCAAAGCCAGCAGACTTTCTAATTTGTAGAGTTGCTTCAAGGATAGTGTCTTTTTTCTCTTCATTGGTTAAGCTCCTTCCTAAGGTCTGTTTTCTCTCCCCTAAGAGTCGCAAACAGTTATCCAATACGATGGCTGCTCCATCAGTAATAACCCCAAAGTCTAAAGCTCCCAAGCTCATTAAGTTTCCGCTTATTCCAAGTTTCTTCATCACGATAAAACTAAAGAAAAGCGATAAAGGAATGACTATAGCCGAGATTAATGCAGCTCTAAAATTCCCTACAAGAAGTAAAAGAACAATAACAACAAGAACTGCTCCCGCAATGATATTCTCATTTACCGTGTGGATCGTATCGTCCACGAGGACTGACCTGTCATAAACGGTTCTTAGGCCAATTCCTTTTGGAAGTGTTTTTGAAATCTCTTGAATTTTTTGATGAACTGAAAAAGCAACATTCCTCGAATTTGCCCCGGAGAGCATTAAAACAGTTCCTAGAACAACTTCTTTGCCGTCTAATAAAGCGGCTCCTGTCCTCTTCGCTTCACCAATAGCAACAATTCCTATGTCTTTCACTCTGAGGACATTTAAATTTTCCAGAGTTTTAACAGGTATTCCTTCAATGTCGCTTAAATCCTGAAAAAGCCCTTTTGCAACAACGAGAAACTGATCACCCGTCTGCTCAATATAGCTCCCTCCCTCATTGCGGTTCACTTTTCCAATGGCATTGGATACATCTTCCCAATCAAGGCCATAAGCGGACATTTTCTTTGGATCGGGAAGAATGAGATATTGTTTTTCATATCCACCAATAGTGTTCACTTCTGCGACACCTTGGATAGTCATGAGGCGCGGCTTAATATACCATTCCTGTAAAGATCTCAGCTCAGCGAGCTGAGTTTTTCTTTCACTTCCCGTTGCCTTGTCGTCATAGTCTATAACGAAGTGATAAATCTCACCTAGCCCCGTAGTCACTGGAGACATGATGGGGTTAGCTCCAAACGGCAGTTCACCTCGAAGGGATTGCATTCTTTCAGAGACTAATTGACGGCTTAAATAAATGTCCGTTCCATCGACAAAGCTGACTGTTACTTGAGATAAAGAAAATCGCGTAATTGATCTGACTTGATCAACACCAGGAATACCATTTAAGGCCATCTCAATTGGCAATGTAACCAATCTTTCAATTTCCTCTGGACCGAGGCCATCTACTTTGGTGTTCACTTGAACTTGAACGTTCGTTATATCCGGAACAGCATCAATGGCCAATTCTTTAAAAGCATAGATGCCCGCCACAATTAACATGACTGTCAGTAATAAAATCTGGAAAGGATGTAACAGACAATAATTTATTATTTTCTTAATCATATGGTGACCTAATGTGAGCAATTATCGACTGTGTCAGAGTTTAAATCTGCCTCAGTCAGTCTTAAAAAGTTAGCCCCGCTTACGGCAACATCGTCTCCTGCCTCAAGATCATCAGATTGCAAAGTTACACTTTGAGCATCCTCTTTGAGGATATTGACGATGACATAAGTAATATTGCCCTCGAAACGACGATAAACTCCTCGAGTGAATTTAACTTTAACGAGAGCTTCTTTGGGAAAGGTCCATGGAGTGGACCTATTAATTCTCTGAAATTTGATTCCCATGACCTTAAGTGCCTTTTCCGAGACTTTGAATGAACCATCTTCGTTCTTTATTCCTGCGGTGACGGCGAAAATCTGAGTTGAGAATAAAACTATAAGAACACTAATTAAAAATCTCATAAATGAACCTCGCTAAGAGTTCCTGTTAATCTGTAGTAATCAATGGAGAGCTTCAAGATTCTTTCCTGCATCTCTAATTTCGATGCAATGGTGTCTCTCCAAATTCGATGTGAATCCAAAAAGGCTGTAGGAGTGATAAGGCCCTGAGTGTAAAGTTTCTCAATCCTGTGATGTGTTTTCAAAAGTTCATCTTCAGTCGGTAATTTCGTTAAATTATCCTGCAGACCTTCAATCCTGCTTAAAAAAGAATCTTTTTGTAGGTCTTCTTTTTTCTTGAACAAAGAGTATTGAGTGTTCATATTTGAATAAGCAATTGATGCAATGGCTTTACCGGCCTTATTCGTTTGCCAAACAGGAATCGGCATAGTGAAAGCGACTCCATATAGCTTCTCAGAGATGGATTCCATTTTATCATCCATGAACATGGGTCCAATTGAAATTCCTTCCCATGGAACTGACTTCTGAAAATCCAATTCTTTCTCAGCCATCTTTGTTTCAAGGCCGAGACGTTCCAAGTTTAGAGAAAGCTTCTCGTTAATCTTCCGAATTTCCAATGGATGGTGATGATCCTCCATAACTCCTAAGATTTCCTCTTTCTTGTATCCGCCGTTTACATTGAAGAACAACAATATTTCTTCTTCTTGATCCAGAATAAGAGTAATGATGTTATTCACTTCCGCCTGTTGAAGTTTAAAATTGAGAAGGGAAGCTTCTTGTTCAGGAGTCAAAGCAGGGCGCTTCTTTAATGCAGAAATCACCATTCCTAATGACTTAAAAACTTCTCTGTTAACTCTCAGGTTTTCATTAAGATGAATAAAGTGATGTATATTGAGAAGGACTTCCTCAACCACTTCTTCTTTTGAAATGGACAGTTCAGTTTGCTTCATCTTATGGATTAGATTTCCCTTAGATCGGAGAGCCTTCAACTTTCCACCCACGTCTAACTCCTGAGCAAGTATGATTTGAGTTTGTCGGGCATTACCCGCATGAACAGTCTGCACATCCAAAATTGGATTTGGTCGCTGACCCATGGCCTTATCTAAATCTGCTGAACTTTTGACTTCTAAATCTTTTAAGCGAACAAGTTGATGGCTTTCTTTAAGGCAATCTAAAATATCATTCAAGCTCTGAGGTGCAGGGCATGCGTCCTGTCCATGAGCAATTATTGGTGACAAGAACACCAATCCTAAAAGGATCGACTTCATAAAAAGTCCAAGTCTAAAATGTTAATATTGAATAAATGCGGAAAAGATTAAGCTTTTGGAGGCTGTAAAACCGGTGGGTGATTCAGGTTCTTGAAATGCTCATCATAACTGAGAAAATTGGGACGGAAAGAAAAAGAAATATCTGAAAGAATATAAGATTGGTTAATTAAGATCTTAGGAGAGCATGAGAAAGAGCAGTGACACATCTCGTGACTATCAGGTTCCGATGAATTGTCATTACATTGATCAGATTTTAGCAGCTCAGTTTTACAATCTTCAAGCTCAACGGAATTGCAGCAATCCGCAAGGATAGAAAAGGAGAACAGCAAGGTGAAAAGAAGTATGAAGAGCTTCATCGTAAATGAATTATAGCGTTAAATCTAAAGTTAGAGCAAATTAAAAGTTTTAACAGCTATCCTGCTAATTTTAGAGACATTCATCGCTTGAAATGGGAGCCATGAACATAAATGAAAAAAAATCACATCAGTATCAAAGCCCGTGAATTATGTGTTCATTACAACACTCTGGAGCTATCGGGGTAAGAGATTCCAATCAGAGATAAGGTGTGAAAGCTACGACTTGATCTGTGTGACTTCCATGCTAAAATTCACCTATCCAGTATTAATTGCTAGAAGGCTACAAGCTACCTATTCATTCCTTAGGCTTCATAATGCTGCCTTCTTCAAACCTGGTATTGCTAATCGTTTTAAACTCTGAATAATGATCATTTAAAATTTTTGTGATCTCTGCTTCTCCAGCAATAACCAATTCACAATTGGTGCCTTTTACTAATTTCGTGCAATGATTATTATAAATATTGAGTTTTTCCCCTATCTTTGCCTTATTTGGTTCCAGACAAACCACTCCACTTGTCTCATTAATCTTTAAAGCTACGCTCCCCCTCATCCTTTCATGTCGACTAGCACATGAAGAATAAGAAAGAATAAAGAGCAACAACAAAAAATGCTTCAACATAAAATTCCTTCCAGTTTTTATTCCTGAAGATTTCGTCAAACAGTGCCTATAGTTGACCACCCACTTACTTTTTTAATTTTAAAATTGCTCAAACACTTTTGTAGTTCCAGCGTAAACCAAAATCTGAACTAATCTTCTATGTAATAGATTTATGAGACTATATTAGAAAAATTAGATAATATAAAAATTATTT
>JAIEMA010000052.1 GCA_019752535.1 Bacteriovoracaceae bacterium | reverse complement strand
GCATGTGGATTCGACACAAATCGCCAAACGCACGATTCAAGGTCTCTTTGATGGCATTACCACTGAAGAGCTAGACAATCTTTCTGCTGAAGTTTCGGCCTACATGACTTCGGTTCACCCGGACTACGCACGTCTTGCGGGCAGAATTGCGGTCGCGAACCTTCATCGCTCGACTTCAGATAGCTTCATCGAGACTCTTGATAAGCTCATGAATTATGAAAATGCGCACACAAAAGAGAAGTCGCCTTTGATTGCGCCTGATCTCTATGCGTTTGCAATGGAGCACAAAGATAAAATCGAAGCGCAAATCGCTTACTCACGTGACTATGAATTTGATTATTTCGGATTCAAGACTCTTGAGCGCTCGTACCTATTGAAAGTGAATGGCAAAATTGTTGAGCGCCCTCAGCACATGTTTATGCGTGTCGCTCTTGGTGTTCAGATGGGCAACATTGAAGAGGCGATGAAGACTTATCATTTGATCTCTGAAGGTTGGTTCACTCACGCCAGTCCCACACTCTTTAACGCGGGAACGCTTAAAGCTCAGATGTCTTCATGCTTCCTTCTTTCAATGAAAGATGACTCAATCGAAGGCATCTATGAAACGCTTAAGCAGTGTGCCCTGATTTCACAATCAGCAGGCGGCATTGGTCTTGCGGTTCATAACATTCGCGGTAAAGGTTCATTCATCAAGGGCACTAACGGAACTTCAAACGGTATCGTGCCGATGCTTCGCGTGTTCAATGATACAGCTCGCTACGTGGATCAAGGCGGCGGTAAGAGAAAAGGCGCGTTTGCGATCTATCTTGAGCCGTGGCACCCAGACTTTGAAGATTTCTTGGAGCTGAAGAAGAACCACGGTAAAGAAGAACTTCGCGCACGCGATCTCTTCTATGCCATGTGGACTCCCGATCTTTTCATGAAGCGTGTGGAAACTGATGGCGATTGGAGCTTCTTCTGTCCAAACAAAGCACCAGGTCTCTCTGAGTGCTGGGGTGAGGAGTTTGAAGCGAAGTACGCTCAGTACGAGAAAGAAGGCCGCGCTTCTAAGACTGTGAAGGCCCGCGATCTTTGGTTTAAGGTTATCCAGTCTCAAATCGAGACCGGCGCTCCGTTCATGCTCTTTAAGGATTCTGCGAACCGTAAGTCGAATCAGCAAAATCTTGGAACGATTAAGTCTTCAAACCTTTGCACTGAAATCATTCAGTACACTTCTGATAAAGAAGTCGCGGTTTGTAATCTGGCTTCAATCGCTCTTCCGATGTTTGTGACTAAAGAGGGGACTTACGATTTCGATAAGCTCTATGATGTGACTTACCAAGTGACTCGTAACCTTAACCGCATTATCGATCTTAACTACTACCCAGTCGAAGAAGCTCGTTATTCAAACATGAAGAACCGTCCGATCGGGATTGGCGTTCAAGGTCTTGCTGATGCCTTCTTTAAGATGGGCATGAGCTTTGAGTCAGCGGAAGCGCGCAAACTCAATAAAGATATTTTTGAAACGATTTACTTCGCTTCTCTCTCAGCTTCTTGTGATCTCGCGAAACAAAACGGTGCTTATGACTCGTACAAAGGATCACCGGTTTCAAAAGGTGTCCTTCAGCATGATATGTGGGGAGTTGAAGATTCGAAGCGCCATGACTGGAAAAAGCTTCGCGCAAAAATTAAAGAGTTCGGTATCCGCAACTCTCTTCTTCTTGCTCCAATGCCAACGGCTTCAACGTCTCAGATCTTGGGCAATAATGAGTGTATCGAGCCGATCACTTCGAATATCTACACGCGCCGTGTGCTCTCTGGAGAGTTCGCTGTCGTGAATAAATTCTTGGTGAAAGATCTCATTAAACTTGGTCTCTGGAATGAGCAGATGAAAGACATGATCATCTCTCACAACGGATCTGTTCAATACATCGAAGAGATTCCAGCTGAGATCAAAGAGATGTACAAAACGGTTTGGGAAATTAAGCAGAAGTCGATCCTTGAAATGTCAGCTGATCGTGGAGCTTATATCGACCAATCTCAGTCTTTGAACATCCATATGGAAGACACAAACTTTGGTAAGCTCTCATCGCTTCATTTCACAGCCTGGAAGTTGGGTCTTAAGACGGGCATGTATTACCTCAGAACTCGTCCAGCCGTGGATGCGATTAAGTTCACCATCAAGCAGCCGGCGAAAACAATTGCCGCTCCAGTCGCGATGCCGACAGTAAGCATGGCCGAGCAGGAAGCAGCGATGATGTGTTCACTTGATAATCCTGAAGCCTGTGTGAGCTGTGGTAGCTAGTTTTTAATATCTGATCGCCCTATCGCTTGGGGCGCGGTTTCGGGGAATGGAGAATGTGTGTTCGCTCTCCATTCCCTTTTTTTATGAGTAAGTGATGACCTCTCAATTTTCCATCCGTAAGCTTCATTCCGATGATTGGGCGCTTCTTAAAGAATTGCGCCTTGAATCCCTGCGCCTTCATCCCAATTTCTTTTATCCTTCAAAAGATGAGACCAAGTTCACAGAAGAGGAGTGGAGAGGGCGGGTGAGCAATGCGTACTCAGCTAGCTTTGGTCTTTTTGATAGCAGCCAAATGATAGGTCTCACTGCTGTCGTAAGAGAGGGCGCTGATCCTCAATCAAGCCGAGCGCACTTTGTTTCAAGTTATCTGCGAGAGGCTTATCGGCGCAGAGGACTCTCAAAACTCTTCTTTGAAGCGCGTCTGCAGTGGGCCAGAGAGCAAAAAAATATTCGCACGATTATTCTTGAGCATCGTGATGACAACGAAGCTTCAAAGAGAGCTCAAGCGAAATATAATTTTAAATTAATCAGTGCTCTTGATTTTACCTGGCCTGATGGGCAAGTGAGACCGTCTCTGCTGTATGAAATGGAGATTTAATCAGGCTTCTTTAATGCATTCATCAGTTTCTCCTTCTCTTCAGGAGAGATCCCATGAGTTACATGATACTGCTTTTGCAGATACTTCATCGGTGAGACCCATTCATCATTAAATTTCACTGTCTGTGACCATGAGCAAACAGTCACAAGACTAGGGGTGTAGAAATTTGTTTTGAGAAAAACAATAATCATGCTTAAAAAAGTTAAAGTGCTCACTCCTATTCTCGAGTTTTGGGTGAGTTGAGAGTAGAGTAGTGGCATCTTTAGAATGAATCCCAAGAAAACAGAAGTGATGATCACAAACATCAGATAATTGCTGATCGTCTGGATGAGTTTTATCTTATTGAGATAATGGAAATAGTGAAACGTATAAAAGCTGAGAAAAAACAAAGAAGACATCACACTTGAAGGCAAAATGGAGAGATCGAAAAAAAGACTCATGAGGGAGTAAAACATTGAGAAGCCACTCAAAGCTAAACCCAGCTGAATGATTTTTAAGTTGAATCTTTTAGTCGTGAAAACAAGCAAGGCGAGTAAGGAGAAAGTAAATGAGAACCAGCTCATTTGAGCAGAGCTGTGATTGAAATAATCAGCGAGGTCAATCGCTGAAAATTTATTGAGAACATGAGCACCCAAAACCAGAAGCATCAGATAGTGCATATGGCGAAAATAAGTATTCATTTGATTTCTCAATTCTTAAAAGAATAATGACTTTTATCAGACCACAGCGATGGAATTCGTTCAATGGAATTCAATTGATTTTAATCTGTATTTTGAATGACTAGAGATAGAAGTTTTAAGTGACGCATGAGAGAGAAGACGTGTCAGTTATTAGTTTTGTCTTAATATTTCAATGACTGGATGATCCCCTGGAAGAATATTGTAGAGATGCTTGAAGACCACTTCCATCGGCACCGCGAGGTTATATCCTTCGCTATCGATTCCATATTGCCCTTGTGCGTAGACTAGGCCAATCGCTTCGCCATCAGAATTAAGAAGAGGACCGCCTGAGTTTCCTCCATGCACAGGAGCATAGAAAATAAATTGATCTGCTTGTCTATAAAGGCTTCTGCCGCTTGAGAAATGGATACCCTGGCCATCAGGATTTCCAATGGCCGAATAGATGCCGTTAAATGCTGGCAGATTTTCGGGTTTAAGTTTCAAAGTGGGAAGAGTTTCAGGTGCGCGCCCAAGTTTACGATTCCAAGGCATGCCACGCATGACGGCTTTAAGTTTGATCACACAAAAATCAGGTTTGCGCTCGCAATGAACGACTTCCTGACAATCAAAGCGATCTTCATTATCTCCCGTTTTGGCTTCAAAGCTTTTGCATTCTGTGAAATTCGCTCTTGAGGTCGAGAGCACATGCTGATTCGTTAACACATAGCCATTGCCGATATGAAAAGCCGTTCCAAACGAGTTGGCACTGTCACCCGGTGTCGCCTGCAAAACGGCATCCGAGAGTTTTTTAATTTTATTAAATCGTGAAAGAGGCATCGTGAGTGTGTCTTGATTGAGTTCAAGATGCCATTTTCTAGCGACATCACGCTCTTCAAAATTTTGGACAAGATTTGAAACTGAAACCTTTGCAATATCCTTCTTCTCATCAATTCTCACGCCTTCATAAATGCGGATATAAGGCGTCTCTGTCTTTTCTGGAATGATAGAAAAAAGCTCCGCACGGGCGGAAAAACTCGAGAGCAGAAGAAGGGGCAAAAGGTATTTCATTGCTCTATTGTCACTTGAAAAGGGACGGGTTTGGGGGAGGTGTGAAATTTTGACAAGGGCCTCATTTTAAGAGACATTTTACTCATGAAGACTCTTTTATTTCTTATAGTTATGACTCTATCCTCGATGGCTTTAGCTGCGGGAGATTTAGGCGTGGGATTTATTTTAGGAGCTCCTACTGGGGTGACTGGCAAGAAATGGGTTAAATCTGGCCAGGCGATTGATGCCGCTGCGGCATGGACAATTGGGGCCAATCCAAATTTCAGACTTCATTCCGACTATCTCTGGCACAAAGAAGATGCCCTTTATTTTAATGAGACTCAGCCTCTGGATATCTATTTTGGTGCTGGTGGGAGAGTGAATTTTGCCGACGATATTGAGATAGGGCTTCGAGCTCCTGTCGGAATCGCTCAGTATTTTCAAGACCGTCAAGGCGAAGCCTTTCTAGAAGCCGCTCCGATCTTAGACTTTATTTCATCAACAGGATTGAAGATGGATCTGATGGTGGGATTAAGAATCTACTTTTAGTTTTTCTCTATCATCTCTTCAGTTTTATCGATTATCCCAAAAAGCGAATCTGAGCTATTTTTTTTATAAGGAGATACTTATGAAAAAGAAAATAGCTCTCTTGATTTTTATGGCACTTGTGGTGAGTGTGGCCCAAGCGGAATGCTTGAGCACTCAGTCAGCGACAGAGACCTTTATTACTCAGCCTGAGCCTTTTGGAACACGAAACTAAGGAGTGGTAAATTTTTCGGATTCGCGGTGGAGTCCTTGAAGTTCAATCGCGCTATTGTCCTTGAAGCGACAGATAGAGATAGAACCTTTCTTCTTATCAGCAAATTGACCAACGACCCCACCGAGCTGTTCAGTACAAACCTCTGAGCCCAGAGGATTTTTTAAAGTGGTTTTTTTCGATACACTAAATGTCTTTAAATTTGTGAGTGCTTTCTTCGCCTGGCAGTTGCCTTTGCATTGGTAAAAAGTCATATGACTAGAATCAACGACAGGTGCAGCTGACGCATTGAGAGCGAAAAACAGAGTGAAAATGGCCAATGAGCGCAGCGTAAACATAGACAAGACTCCTTGAAGCGAATAAGTTTAATTATGCTTAATGGTAAAACAGTTTTGATTGTAGATGATGAAAAAGAACTCTGCGAAATAATTGCTTCTGAGCTCCTTGTAAGTGGTGCAAATCCCGTTCAGGCCCATAGCGTGAAAGACGCTTTAGAGCGTCTATCTCAAGCTAAATTTGATCTTGTGATCTCAGATATCAGAATGCCAGGTGATTCTGGCGTCGATCTTTTAGACACTCTTCGCCTTCGGGGTGACAACTTACCAGTCATCTTGATGACGGGCTTTGCTGACATCTCAGAGCACGAAGCTATCAAGCGTGGTGCCGGAGCCGTAGTCAGCAAGCCCTTTGACTTGGATGATCTCTTTAAAGTCTGCAATCAGCTGATCTAAAATTTTACATCTCTGACAAAATGACAAGTGTATCCACCGGGATTCTTCTTCAAATAATCCTGATGGTAGTCTTCAGCATCCCACCAATCTGTAGCTGGAACCACTTCAGTTACAATAGGTTTTTTCCAAACACCACTCTTGTCGACTCGTTCAATAATTTTTTGCGCCACGGCCCTTTGAGTTTCTGAGTTATAGAAAATTGCTGAACGATACTGTGAGCCGATATCATTGCCTTGTTGATTCTTTGTCGTCGGATTATGCATTCTAAAAAACCACTCAAGTAATGTTTCATAGCTGAGCTTTGTTGGATCAAATTCAATCTTAACCGATTCGGCATGGCCTGTTTGTCCGGTTTTAACTTCAATATAGGTTGCGTTTTTTGACTTGCCTCCGGTGTAGCCCACTTGAGTGGAAATCACACCTGGGATTTCACGAATAATTTCTTCCATTCCCCAAAAACATCCACCCGCTAGAGTTGCAACTTCTGTCTTCACTTTGGCCTCCACATTAAAAACTAAGAGAGAGAGTATTAAAAATAAACGCATAAGGTCACCTCACTTACTAGGTAAACGTAGCATGAGCGCGTTCTGTGACAAAGTAATTGATTAGCTTGTTCAAGAAGCGGTGAGGCATGAGTCGCTTTGATGACCTTTTTTCTAAAACTCAAGATAGAATACCTCCATGAGTTTATTAGAAAAACGCTTCGCCTTTGAAAAGATTATGACTTTTGCCGATGGAGATTGGATCTTCAAAGAGGGCGACCATAATCGCGATCTTTTTATCATCCAAGAGGGAGAGGTGGAGATCATTAAGCACAGTCCTCAAGGGGAGATGAAGCTTGCGCGCTTTGAGAAGGGTGACTTTTTTGGAGACATGGCCCTCTTACAAGGCGGACCTCGCTTTGCGGGTGCGAGGGCCAAAGGGGAGACGCGACTTCTGATTTTGCAGCCTGGTGGCTTTCTGCTTAAAATTCGCCGAGACCCGACGTTTGCCTTCGAGATGCTTCAGCAACTCTCTCATCGAATTAAAGTTTCAAACGAGCGGATGTTAGGACTTATTCAGCAAGGGGGAATCACCTTAGATAAAGCCCAAGAAGTTTTGAATTCGATCGAGGGTAAATGATCACCACGATTCGCTCGCCAAAGATGGTTATTATCTCTGATCTCCATATGGGCAATCCGTTTTCTAAAACGACGTTTCAAACCTTGCGCTTTTTGCGTTGGGCGGCCAATGAAGGCTTTGATATTTGCATTAACGGCGATGGCCTTGAGATGGCGCAAGGGTCGTTAAAAAAAATGGCCGAAGAGATGCCGGAAGTGATTCGCACGATTAAAGATATCACCAAGCAAGGCAAACAGATTTACTACGTCGTGGGCAATCACGATATGACGCTTGAACATTTTTTGGATGATTGGGGACAACTTAAAGTCTCTCCTTTCTTGAACATTCACTCAGGTGATCTGCGCGTGAGAGTGGAGCATGGCCATCTGTATGATCCTTTTTTTGTCTCCTGGCCCAATCTCTATGAATTTCTCACACATGCGGCCGGATTCTTTCTCAAAATTCATCCTGAACTGTATCGTTTATGGATTGGCCTTGAAAAATTTCGCGCCAATTGGCGTGCTAGAAAATTAGGCATTGTGGGCGAGCCGCCGCAATTTAAAGAAGCCGCTTACGAGCTCTCTCGTCGTGGATTTGATGTTGTGGTGTTTGGCCACACTCATCATCCAGGAGAAGTGGAGATGGAGAATGGGAAGAGGTATCTCAACCCGGGCTCGTGGCTTTTGAGTTGTCATTATGTTGAAATACAAAATGGAAGTGTCGAACTTAAAACCTGGGAGATTCAATAATGTGTCCATGGACTGATTGGCAGCCTGCGAGTTTAAAATTTTGCGAAGAGCTACTCTGTAGCGCTGTAAGACAGCCCGCGAACACCTATTCCAATATTGGTTTTGTGATTATGGGACTCCTGATCCTTTGGCGAGAGGGTAAGGGCTGGTCGCCGTATCATTTAATGGGTATTGCCGGCATCTGTATTGGAATCACTTCTGGTGTTTATCACGCCTCGATGACTTTCTTTTGGCAGTTTTTTGATGTCTCCAGCATGTTTATGCTCATCCTCTTGGCGCTCACATTTAATCTCATCCGTATCGGTTGGGTGAAAGAGAAATTCTACACACTCACGTATGTGGCCATGCTTTTAACTTCCATGGGACTGATGCTGCTCATTCAAGGCAAGAGTGGTGAGTGGATTTTTGCGGTGGAAGTGGCGATTGTCACGGTCACTGAATTTTTGATTGCGAAAAAAGGCAGCAAGCCCAATTACACTCCCTTCATTAAAGCCTTAGGTGTGTTTCTTTTAGCCTTCCTCATTTGGACGGGAGATATTCGTGGCTGGTGGTGTGATCCAAGAAATCACATTCTTCAAGGACACGCGGCTTGGCATTTACTCAATGCGGTTTCGGCTTGGTATTTGTATAAGTTTTATAAGCAGTTTCAAAAAACCAAATGAAATACCTTCTCGCTTCTCTCTTGATCACTTTAAACGCCTTCGCCCTCACGGGCATTGATGAGTTGGTGAATAAAGAAATTAAACTCAAGCACATCCCAGGCGCTGTGGTGATTATTGGGAATTCTAAAGGCATCACGCTTAAGAAGGCTTATGGGAAAAGGGATGCCTTAAATTCGAAGAATTCCTTAAGCACGATCTATGATCTGGCTTCACTCACTAAAGTGATCGCCACGACTCCATCAATTATGCTTCTAGAGCAAAATGGAAAACTGAAACTTGGACAAAAGCTTAAAGAGATTTACTCCATCGCTCAAGATCTTCCCACTGGCGAAATCACGATTGAAAATCTGATGCGCCATCGAGGAGGTCTCGCTTCAGGAATTGAGCCGCAGCAAGGGGAGACGATTGATCATCTGATCGCTCGCATTATGAATCTTCCTCTCGCATACCCGATTGATACAAAAACTCACTATTCTGATTTAAGTTTTATCCTGCTCTCTGATGTCATTAAAAAAGTGGCCGAGAAAACAGTTTCTGAGTTTGCGATGGAAGAAATTTTCAAGCCCCTTCAGATGAAAAACACCACTTTTAATGTCGCCGCACCAAACATGAAGCTCTGCGCTTTAACTCTTAAAGAGCGCTGCAAAGTTCATGACCCAACGGCCGCTTCACTGCTTCCTTATCCCTTGGGCCACGCCGGAGCCTTCTCAACAGGAGAGGATCTCGCCTTAATGGCGCAAGCTTATCTTCAGGCCTTGATTGAGGAGAAAGATTTTGTCTTAAAGAGTGCGACCGTGAAAAAGATGGTGACTTTAAGTGAGTCTCAAGAGCGAGGGCTTGGTTGGGATCTGTTAAGCACCTACGCAGAAAAGCCCAGAGGGGATTTTACGAAAGGTGTCTCTTTTGGTCACACAGGCTTTACCGGAACCTCCATTTGGATTGATCCAAAGCTTAATGTTTATTTGATTCTTCTCACCAATCGTGTTTACACTGTCCCCAATTCTTCAGAGTATATTGGTGAGCTTCGTCGGGCACTGAGTGTGGAAGTGGTCAAAAGTTTAAAGGAATAAAGATGAAATTTTTTTGGGTAATGCTTCTTTGTGTAAGTTGTGCAGTCATTAACGATCTTAAAGTGGGAGAGTTGGGTCTTAATTCAGTTTATGAAGGCATGACCAAGCAGCAGCTCACACCTCCTCTGGAAACTCTTCAGGTAGGCAATTTAGAGGTGCTGACGTATTTTCAAAAATTTCTGCTCTTTCGTGACGGCAAACTTTTAGCCAAACATGATTATCAAGATTACGACGCTTATCGAGTGGAGATTTTTACTGAGAAAAAACAAGATGAGAATTTGCCTTTAAGTTTTCAGGAATCTGAAGGAGATGCAAGCCTAGTGAGTAAAGCCGTGGGCTATCTTAAAACAGGTGCTGAATTTCGCAAAATCTCTCTCGCCAATTCTGAGAAGATCATGAACACGAAAGTCCTCGTTTCAGTGAAGCTGACTCAGGCCAAAGAGCCCGCCACCGAATATGTCAGAACCCTTGATCTTGTCGCGCGTGATAAAGCAGGAGAGCTCGTGTGGCGAGTGACTGTCTTGAGCCAAGGTGAGTCGGCTGATCTAGCGAAAGCCCTTCCTAAATTAGTTACGGCTGCAGTCGATGCGATCAATACGCCCACAGCAGGACCTGTTGAGAAAACCATCAAGCACACCAATGGTTTAATGGTGGTGATCGTGGAGAGAGATTTCATTAATAAGTACCTAAAATAGGGAAGATCTAACTTAAATGATCAGGAATAGATTTTCTTGAACTCTTAGCCTTATCTCTCCG
>JAIEMA010000040.1 GCA_019752535.1 Bacteriovoracaceae bacterium | reverse complement strand
TTCTTGATCAGCGAGATAACAGAAGACTCGTTCAATCTCTTTCAAAAAATAAAACACTCTTGAATCTCTTCGGCTACACCGGTGGCTTTTCCGTTTTTGCCGGAATGGGTGGGGCCCTCAAAGCTACAACAGTAGACATCGCACCACGTGCGATTGAGGCGGCGAATTTGAACTGGAAACTTAATAAACTTCCAGAAAATAAGCATGAGGGAATATCCGCTGATGCTTTTCAATGGGTGAAAGATCAAATTCTTGAGAAAGCGAAATGGGATTTTGTCATCACTGATCCTCCCTCTTTTGCTCCCAATGCAAAATCAGTTGAATCGGCGAAGCAAGCCTACATTGATATCTTCTGCGACTCTTTAAAGCTCGTGAACAAAGGTGGGCTTTTTGCGGCTTCAAGTTGCTCGGGGCATGTGAGTTTTGAATTGTTTCTAGATCTTGTTCAAGAATCTTTGAGTAAGGCCCGTCGTCGCGGTCGAGTGATTGTCGCTCGTGGGCAACCTGAGGATCATCCCTGGCCTCTAGCTCTTGAAGAGATGCGCTATTTGAAATTTGTTTTGGTTGAAATTCAAGAATAAGGGTGAGGCAGATGCCTCACCCATCAAAAAATCTTAGAGATAAACAGTCACATCCCAGCTCCAGCGAGAGCTGTTGTCAAAACAAGACTGGCGAGTCGAGCGGTTTTCAACATTTGGGAAAACTTTTACAAGTTCTTTTAAAAGTTTTGTGTTGAAGAAACACGATTGCTCAAAACGATTTGAAGATTGAATCTTCACTGCATTGGCACGTGTGTGATTGGCTGCAGTTGCCGTTGGCACATCAAAAGTTGCAGAAAGACTCACAGGACTCACGCCCCAAGACTCAATACCGCCAAAGCAGTTTACAGAAATATTTGAAGCACCAAGAGTTTCAAGATGAGACTCTAAAGTAGCTTCCGCGAAGCTGCATGAGTAATAGTTACGAGAGAAGCCATCATTTCCAAAGTCAGTGTAGTTGAAGCGAACAGTTTCAAACGCAGCGGCTTGAAAACAGAATACAAGAGCTAGCAAAGAGATTAAGCGCATAGAGACCTCCACAAGTGTTAAAGCTAAGTTCTAACAACAAGCGAGTTTGATCGCCAACTCACCAATTAATTGACGGAAAAATTTTGGCATAATTTGGGCGAAGATCATCAGGATTGACTTGCGCCATTTTGAAGATCTCTTCGATCGAAAGATTCGAGTCGTCAGTCTCTAAAAGGCGCAGAGCCCTTGGGATTCGCTCCCAGAGAGAATTGAATCCAGGCCTAGTGATTGCTCTCGATCCACAGGAGAAATACATCTGAGGCTGCTTTTTAAGTAAACTAGGCAGCGCTTCTATGGGGCCCGTGAAATCGTGCCAAAGCCAAGGCGTTTTCGGTTTTCTTTTTTTGAGAAGTTCAAGCAAATCACTTGAGGAGCGAACAAGATGAAGGATGAGTGGTTTATTTAATTTTTCCGCAAGATCCCAATGCCACTCAAATAAACGCAACTGTTTCTCCCACTGAGGGTGAAGGCGATCCAAACCCGTCTCCCCAATTCCTATGCAATCGCCACTTTTGGCCATGAATTCTACTTGTTCAACTGTAACTTGATCCACACACCAGGGATGAACACCAGCGCAGTAAGTTTTGGAATGGGTTGTGCCCTGCTGGAGCTCCTCTACAGAGAGAATATAAACATGGGGGGATAGGGAGTGTTTGTGAGTGTGCGCATCCATGACTAGATGCTACTTCAATTAACCTGTTTTATTAACAAGATTGAGAAAGTCTTCACCCATTTCATCTTGAGTGTCTAGAATGGCCTTTACACCAGTCGCGAGTTCAATCGCTTCAAGAATTCTTTCTTTGATTTTCATAATTTCAATTTTATTTAAAAGTTTCACAGCACCGTAATTAGAAACTTCATGAGCAAACTCATCACTGGCAAAGCCCGAAATAAAAACAATCGGAGTGTGCTTTCCGGCGGCTCGAAGTTTTTTCAACATCTCTGGGCCTGTCATCTGCGGCATTTTAATATCGCTCACGATACAATCATAATTTTTATTAATCGCCTTACGCAGTCCCTCTGCACCATTAGGGGCATGTTCAAACACAAATTCGCTATCTCGCGCAATGATCTCCACACACTCACGAATGTCAGATTCATCATCAACTAATAAAATTTGGTAAGAACTCATAAATCCTTCTTTTATTTTCTCAAAAACCTTTCGTAAGCTTGAGGCATAACTTGAAGCCTTTCAACTTAATGTTTTCATAAATGCCAAATGTAACTCACAGAGTTGATAATCCTCATATTGGACAGATCAAAAATATCAAAGCTAAACTGATTGAAAAGCTAAGATACCATGGAGGTTCATATGAAAATGATTATAGCGGCTATTATTGCACTCAGTGCTTTCTCTGCATTGGCACGACCTGGAGACAGAGTGAACGTTAGACCTCGTCTCTGGAATTTTGGAAATCAGGTCCAGGTTGAAATCTGGAACACCACTCAAGTTGACATTGAGTGCCGTGGAACAATTTCTATCTCAGGCCAAAGAAGCATGCAGAGCGAATACTATTGGGAGACCATTTATCGTGGCATGAGTCAGACTCGCACTTATTGGCTCAGAGATTTCCAAGATCGAGTGATCTTTTCAAACGAATTTATTAATTGTTACGAGAGATAATTATTTGAATTCGACTTTCTGAAACGTTCCGTCCCATGAAAGCCAGCTGATACCAGGGTCAAGGATAACCTCCTTGGCCCGCACACCTAAAGCATCAACGACCCACTTTCCATTCTCTTTTGAAAGCTTCACTGTATGAAGGCGTTTCTTTAATGGGTTTAGACTTGTGGCAATCTCAAGATTAAAGGGGCCACCCTTACCAGGATTAAGTCCTGGTGGACGAATCGCTTCAAGTCTCAGTGGAGAAGGTCCTCCATCCTTTGAAGAATACTCAATGGCCTTGCCTTGATTCAACTCTTCAGATGTAACGACATAAGATTTAATGTTGTCTCCATCCTTATAATAAAATTTCACGGCCTCAATTTCTCCGGCCGGATTGAGAAGAATAGAGAGATCCCCTCTGCCAGCATGATTGACGGAGAGATTTAAAATTTTGGTAAAACTTTGTGAAGCCGCATTCAGCACATGTTCTGAGAGTTGATTGACGGAGCTTCCTGCAATCGGTGGGAGATTCCCACAATTTTCAGAAGCTTTGAGGTGAAATGAAAATATTAAAACGGCGGCTATAATTAGCTTCATAAATAAACTCTCCCCCCCATGATCTATCATGAGGCCCGAAAATTGAAACTTAGCGGTCCTTTTTTACCTGCTCAATCAAGTCGGGATAGTCCGTAATAATCCCATCCACACCCATCTTTAAGACTTTCTCCATACTTGCCACGTCATTGACAGTCCAAGGGATGACGAGAACTTTGGCCTTGTGAAGCTCACTGACAGCTTCAGCAGTGAGAAGATTATAATCTGGGGAGAACACAGTCGGGTTGAATCCTAGACTCTTAAGAGCGTCAGAGACTTTAAATTTTTCCTCAATCAAAGCGACTGTCTTAAAATCCGGATAGGCCACGTGAAGGTAGCGCAAAACTCGCCAATCAAAAGATTGAATTGTGACTCGGCTGGGATCAACGACAGCCGCGATGTCTCTGACTACTTTATCAGTGAACTCTTTAAACTGCGGCTGAAAGCCTTTCTTTTCATCTTCAGGCGTGGATTTAATTTCGATGTTATAATTAACCTTTAAATTACGTGCCTTAATTTCTTTTTCACTTTCTTGAATAAGATTTCGAAGCAGTGGTTTGAAGGCTTGAATCTTTTGTTGTTTTGGAAAACGAGGATGAACTTTTGAGCCACAGTCAAATTTCGCTATTTCTTCATAGCTCATTTTATAAAGATTAAAGGCCCTATCTTTAACTGGCTTCCCTTTAGGATCGAGACATATCTCTTCAGACATCCAAGGCTCATGGCTGACAACAACTTCACCCTCACTTGAAACCACTACATCAAGCTCCAGAGTGGAGATTTTGTACTTGAGGCCCTCTTTCATCGCCCCAATGGTATTTTCTGGGTAAAGTCCCCTGGCCCCTCGATGCCCTTGCCAATCTATTGAAAAGGCAGGCAGGTGCCAACATATTGCGACGAGTAAAATTAAGTTTTTCAAGAGTTTGAGCCTTTTTTTAGCCTATCTGAGGGTAAACATTGGACCCATCAAATAAGCTATTGAGATAAACCTATATGTATATGAAAATAGATTATACGGAGATTTCCAATGGAATCAAAAAATAAAGAGCCAAAACCTAATGACTCTAAAACTCTTCAATTAGAGTTTGGATCTTTGGGGTCAGCGAAAGTTAAAAGCATTGATGTAAACGAGGATGTTCTCGTTTACGGAAAAGCCATGGCGTCCACTTCTCCAGCGGCAGATTAATTTTATATTTTTAGACTTAAGCTTAGAGGTAAATGGTCTGAGTACCCTTTGCCTTCTTTAGCATTATATCTAATAGGACGAGATTCTTCTCTTCCTTGAAAAACATAATTTTCAATCATGGCGCCATTATCGGTAAAGATTCTAGTGCTCCCAAAATTCATTCCATTACGGCTTAATCGAGTGCCTTTCATCACAAAGATATGGTCCAAGCTGGCCCACACACCCTTATGGCTATAAGTCGCAAGCGCTCCAAGATCGACTCCTTGAGTGCGAGCCTCGGCTTCAGCATCAAAGAAAGCTGGAAGGATGTAGGTCTTTAAAGCATTGAGTTCATCATCTTCTGAAGTATTGAAATCGCCTGCAGCAATCACGAGATCAGACTTTCTCTGAGCCGCTTGAGCAAGTTTAAGCAATGTCTCTCCGGCCGCCATGCGATTGCCGTCAGGGTTAGACTGACTCGGCCAGTGGTTAGCAAACACTGAAATAAGCTTATGACCGTAAAGTACGTCGACTTCTAGAATACCTCTCGTCGGGCGACCATCTTCCGTCGCAAAGGTGTGGAGTGCTTTTGACTTAATAGGTAGACGAGTAATCATTCCGGTATCAATTCCTCTCTCATCTGGCCCTTCAATTAAGACGGCCTGAAAAGCAGGGCCCAAAGCTTGAGCCACTTGAGAGAGAACTTTAATATTTTCTACTTCCTGTACCACGATGACATCAGGCAAGTTCGGGAAAACAATTTTCTTTAATACTTCAGCGATTCTTTGAACTTTTAGATCTACCGTTTGTTGGTCCCAGTTAAGATTAAAACACTCTTCACGGTAAAATCCTGTTTGCTCTCCACACCACGCCATCGCCTCTGGCATCGCTTGCTTCACCACAAGGGGAAGATAAGTGAAATCTTTTTTGCCTTCGTCATGTTCAGCATCAAAGAGATTTTCAAAATTTGTCGTGACGATTCTAAATGAGTGAGGTTTTTTTCCTCCACCGCTTGCCTGAACAGAAGTCATCAAAACAAGTGAGAGAATGAAGAATCGAATCATAAAACCATCCCATTTTTAGATTGAATGCAGATGATAGTTCACTAGATCATCTCACCCTGTCAACGCGGTGCTGTTTGGCCCTATGTGATGTTAGAATGAATGTAATTTCTATCTCTTAGTCTGTGAGATTCTTACAGATCTGACTCACAAAAAAGACGAACATAAACGTCCCCTCTTTGAGCAGAACCATAAGGCTAAGGGAGGATAAGAACGCTATTAGACTTCTCGTTCGCATCACGAATTCTAAAAGTTTCTAAATTTGATTTAGAGAGATTGAGGGGAAGAATTAAACGGGCTTCATACTCTCCTTGAGTCACTAAATAAGGAGACTTGATGGAGTAGGTTCCAAAATTAAAAGTGTATTGATTATTACCCTTATAAGGACTTCTTGCAGCCGTAAGAATTTTTGCAGAAAGCTCGCCCTTGGGATTTGTTAATTCACTTTGACTCAAAGTGAACTCCCCTGGCCAAGTGGCACCGGCTTCTTCTTTCTTATTAAAGAAGAAAGACTCAAAGCTCGATTCATTTAAATTAAAAATCGCTTTAGAGAGGATCACTTTGTTTGTGATATCAGCTCTAAGAATTGGGGCATTACTGTTCGAAGAAAAAATATTCCAACACGTTAAAGTAGAAGCCATTGAGTTGAAAGACAATGACGTCAGAATAATGAAAAGAAGTGATTTCAAGCAAAGCCCCCTAAAAAACAAATTCGTTTAGGATTCATGCCATAGGGGAAGGCTGAATGACTAACGCTCATGAGAAATCGTGTAGAATTTACTTAGGAAGGACTGTGACTTCTTGAGATTCCGCAGAATGATCTTCTGGCGAGTCTCCGGCTTCATCGGTAGAACCAAATTTATTGCGCCTTTGAGCTTCTTTCACAACAGATCCAGGAGATGTTCTTGAAAGGTATTTAACCATGCCCTCAACGATGCGAGGGAGCTGATCATCTCGAATCACTAAGATTTGCTCATTATTTGATTCGGCTCCTTCAGAGAAATTAAACGAAGTCCCGACAATGGCAAAATTTTGAGTTGAAACAATCTTGTGATGAATTTTTGCACTCACTTTAACGGATTTGCCCTCTACCTTGGCGTAGTTATTACCATAAACTTTCGGTGCAATGAGCACTCGCTTTTGAACATAATTGAGCTGATCAGAAGAGAGTCCTTTGCTCCATGGATTTTCTGGGTCCGGCTGATAAGCATTCTTAATATCGTTACCAATAATTCTCTTATAACCCGACATGATCAGGAAGCGGCTCCACTCTCTCATAGCAAAGGGTGTGTCACCCACGCTTAAGAAATCAAACTTGCCGGTCTCTTGAAAATCTTTTTGCGCCCTGAAGAGAAGCGCTTCATCAACAGCACTTGATGAATAGGCAAACTGGAGCATACGAATGGGCCCAGTCTCTCTTTTAATTAAATCGGCAATCAAATTTTTATTCACGCTCTTAAGACCCCCACCAGGAGTGAAGCTGATGGTGATTGAGGGATTAGGATACGCCTCAAGGGTTTCAGGATCAATGTCAGGGCCAGTCACTTGATAAGAGCCATTTAAAGGGTACTGCTTCCCTCTGAGAAGATATTTAGGATCAAGCGTTTTGGTGAGTTCATGATGAACTAAATTGGCAAGAGGCCAGCTCTTCATAGTCAATAAATGATTGGCATTAGGAATCGACTCTTTGGGCAGTGGACGAGTCCCTTTGAGATCTCCCTCAGGCTCAAGGCATGAGCGAGTGAGATTACCTGATGAGAATAGCACTGCTGCATCTTCCGGCACTGACCAGTCGATCGCAGTAATTTTTTGATGATTAAGCCCCGTAGGCATCACTCCCGTGACTTTAACTCCACCCATGAGAAGCATTTGTTCGATCTTTTTTACCTCTGGGCGAAGATCCATGACATTTTTTCTATCAATGCCCACTGTGACATCAAGACCGGCCCGAGCCTTCTCAATTAAAACAAAGGCCACCTCTTCGAGATCAAAATCAAAGACATTGAGAATGATTTCTTTTTTAGCTTGGCCGATGAAATTCATCCAAACTTCAATGAGATTGCTCTTTTTGATAAAGTTTTTATTGTAATAATAAGGATGAGTCACAAATATTTTCAGGTCACTATAGCCGGGCATTCCTTTTGGAGGAAGCAGCCTTGTGGGCTTAGTTGCATCTGAGAGCTCTTGGCTTTCTTGAATGTCTTTAATTAATTGTTCTCTGACAAATGACACATTCTCAGGATGAGTCTGAAGGTATTGGACCACCACGCTTTCAGGAACTTTTTTCAGTTGCACCTGATCGGGCTTCGCAATCAGAATGTCTCTTGCTGAGCTAAAAATTTGAGCATAGTCAGGGGTTTGACTTGCTTCTCCACTAGGCTTTCTCTCCCCCAAGTGAGAGCAAGAAAGACCAAGAATGAGTAGTGCTAAATAAGCTAATCTCATTACCTTAGGATAGTTGTTGGTTGAATTAATGTCAAGCAGGGTAAAGTTTTCTCATTGAGTCTATTCAGTGTAACTTTTGAAGACTTTTAAACGTATATAGAGCTAAAGAGAGCTCTTATGAAAACACCTGTCTACCTCAGTCACCTAAAGTCTTCACTCCCCACCTTTTCTCAGTCTCAAGGTGAGATCTTAAAATGGATTAAAGCGACTCACTTAAAATCAGAATCACTCAACCCAACTTGTAAAAGTGACTTTCCATTAGAGAGAATGATTGAACGTTACGCTGTGAAAGAGTCATTAATTGAAAAAAGACATTTTGAATGTGTCGACTTGATGAGCGGTGAAGAGAGTGAAGATTCCCTCTACAAAATGAGTAAAGACTCTCCCTCTGGTGCAGGGATTGATAAAAGAAATCAATTTTATCACAAAAGAGCTTTGGAAGTCGCTCAAACACATTTCCCTGAAAAATCTGAAGCCCCTCATCACCTGATCCACGTCTCGTGCACCGGCTACGTCTCACCGAGTGCGGCTCAATCTTTAGTCGCCATGAGAAAGTGGGACACTTCTGTCACTCATGCTTACCATATGGGGTGCTACGCTTCTCTTCCCGCCATTAGGATGGCCAAGGGTTTAAGTGTTGATGCCAATAAAACAATTGATCTCCTTCATAATGAAATGTGCAGTCTGCATATGAATCCGAATGCTCAAACGCCTGAGCAAATCGTTGTGCAATCCCTATTTGCTGATGGACACATTAGCTATAAGGTTGGGCCTCAAAAACCTAAAGAGAGCTGCTTTGAGATCCTTGCTATCAATGAAAAAGTTGTCCCTGAGTCCACACAAGATATGAGTTGGGCGCCTGCCCCGTGGGGCATGCAAATGAATCTCTCAAAAGATGTCCCAGGAAAACTTAAAACTATCATTAGAGATTTCTACTGGAAACTTGTTCAAGAGGCAGGTCTTGATCCGGCCGTAATTTTAAAAGAGGGTGTTTTTGCGATTCATCCAGGTGGCCCAAAAATAATTGAATCAATTAAAGAGGAACTAGAGTTAACCGAAGAGCAAGTGGCCTCAAGTAAATTTATCTTAAAAACTAGAGGCAACATGTCGTCAGCGACTTTACCTCATGTGTGGGAAAATATTTTATCTCAAACGAAAGATGAGAAGATAGTCATTAGCTTTGCTTTTGGCCCTGGGCTCACTATTTTTGGCTCTGTATTCAAAATTAAGCCATGAGTATTTGGACACTCCCGTTTCTCATTCAAGGCCTTGCGATGTTTGTGGATGAATTTACTTTCACCACAAAAGAGGTTTACCTAAATGGGAAAAACTCGGTCACCCGTTAGATACTCTGACAGTTGTCGTGTGTTTTTCGTTCCTGATTTTTTTTGAACCTACCGATTTAAATTTAAAAATCTATATCGGGCTTGCGAGCTTCTCTTGCCTCTTTGTGACAAAAGATGAGTTTGTGCATAAAGATCTTTGTCTCGCGACTGAGCAATGGCTGCATGCCGTTCTCTTTGTCTTGCATCCACTCCTATTGGGAACAGCGGCCTGGCTGTGGCTGCATGGCCAGGAGATGACATTTCTTAAAATACAAGGCGTGATTGCAGTCTGCTTTATGCTCTATCAAATTATTTACTGGGGGCTCAGGCATGAATCAAGTCAACAATGAGATCTATGAAACTCTTGGAGATCGCTGGTATACGGCTTTTGATGATCCTATTGCTTTGCTGCGGGCTGAATCTCAAACTAAAGTTCCATGGGTAAGCCAGAGGATTGAGAATTATTTCAAGAATCAATCGCCCGCTATTTTAGATGTTGGCTGCGGGGGTGGCTTTTTAAGTAATGCCCTGGCCAAACGTGGTCTTAAAGTCACTGGAGTTGATCTTTCACCCGAAAGTATCAATGTGGCGAGAAGACATGATGAAACACAAACTGTGCAGTACCTCACGGCCGATGCCTATCATTTGCCCTTTCCGGATCAAAGCTTTGATGTCGTCACTGCGATGGACTTTCTAGAGCATGTAGAGAAGCCGGATGAAATCATCAAAGAGTTCTCACGCGTATTGAAGCCTGGTGGAATATTTATTTTCCATACCTTCAACAGAAATTTTCTGGCTTGGCTGGTGATTATTAAATTCGTCGAATGGATTGTTCAAAACACTCCAAAAGATATGCATATTTTAAGGCTATTTATCACTCCAAAAGAGTTGACTGAGTACTGCTCAAAAGCTGGTTTAGAAACTAAAGAGATGACGGGAATCCGCCCTGTCTTAAAAAGCATTACTCTTTCAAGTCTCTTTACGGGAGTGATTCCAAAAGGGATGAAGTTCACACTCACCTCTTCACTGAAACTCTCTTACATGGGACTGGCTTATAAAGTGTAAATATAGTGTTTGTGGAGCTCTGGGTTCCAGGATTTTTTAAATTCCTCGACCCCTTGATAGCCTTCCTTCGGAGAGCTATTCATCATCCATTTCACAATTCCGACTCCAAGCTTTTTATAATTATTTCTGTGACCCCACTCAATCAGTGCTTTGTATAAAAGTGAAGTATGATTGATCGACTGCTTATCAAAGATCATACTCCAGTTAAAATCAATATTCACAGTATCACCCCAAAGGGAGATGAGCCCCTTTGTCGTCACTCCATTGATTTCAATTTTTACAAATCGCACATTTTCTAAAGCTTCGGGGTGTTTGAGGAGTTGTGAAAAAACAAAATCTGGAACAAAGTCGAGCTCTTTAAGAGAGGAGAACTTTTTGAGTTCAATGCTATGTCTTTCAAAATCATTTTTTGAGACATTTTCAATTGTAAACTTCACTTCATGTGTATTCTCATTCCACCAACGCCTGACCCTAGAGGGTGGTTTCGCAAGCAGCTTTGGGATATCAATAATCCCGTATTCTCTTATTTGGGTGCTTGTATATTGAAATGGAAAACTTTTGAGATCTATAAATGAGTCAATTATAATTGTATTTTTATTGAAATGATTGATGAGATCCCTAGCGACATCCTGTGTCGGGTTATCCGAAAAAGTGAGCCGATAAAACCCTGGTACAAAATAGCTATAAGCCTTTAGCCCTGAGGTATGAGTCCATAGTGTTGCTTGATCATACGTCACAACACTTAAACCACCGAAAGGCATTAAGCCACTCGGGAGATCTTTTTGAAGCTCCAAGTAATCATGTATTTTGAATTGGGTCGTTGGCGTCCATTCCATAGAATCATTTTAACCCAGATTCCTGTTTGACACTGCTTTTAGAGCCTTTCTGGCCCTTAAAATACCTGATTTGAAGGATTTAGTTTTGGCATCAGATAAGCATATTGAGCCTTGA
>JAIEMA010000008.1 GCA_019752535.1 Bacteriovoracaceae bacterium | reverse complement strand
CGTGATGGTTTTCTCTTCAAGCTATATGTACGCAAGAGATCAATTTGGATCTCCTACTCATTTCTTAGTGAAACAAATATTTTTCATCGCACTTGGAACTTGTGCGGCTTGGGTTTTAGCGAGAACAAAAGTTTCGTTTTGGTACAAGCATGCCTACGAAGTGAATTCATTTTTCGTTGGTATACTCTTGCTCACTCAGGTTCCAGGTATTGGTGTGGCGATGAAGGGATCGCAGCGATGGCTCAATCTCGGTTTTATGAATTTGCAGCCTGGTGAGTTCGTAAAATATTCCATAATTTTTGCTGCGATTAAATATTTTGAAAATTTTCAAAATTATGATCAGAAAAAAAGAATGATCAATTCAATTGGAATATTTCTTCCTTTAGTTTTATTTCTTAAACAACCCGACTTCGGAACATTTGTCATATCTTCTATGATTGTGGCTTTTATCGCTTTTCTTAGTCACTTTCCACGCAAACTCTTTTGGAGTGCCACGGCTTTTGGTTTTATTAGTGCAGTTGGTTTGTTGTTTGCGGCTCCCTATCGTGTAAAGCGAATCCTGGTTTTTCTTGATCCTTGGAAAGATCCACGTAATGCTGGATTTCAAATCATTCAAAGTTTTCTTGCGTTCGCAAATGGTGGAATTACCGGACAGGGTCTTGGTAATTCAAACGAGAAGCTCTTCTACTTGCCTGAGGCATATAACGATTTTATTTTCAGTGTTGTGGGAGAAGAGTTAGGTTTTGCAGGTGTTATTGGATTTGTTTTACTCTTTCTTGTCTTTATATTCTTAGGATTTAAACTCGCGTTAAGTCTCAAGTCACGCCTCTCGGGAATGATGGTTTGCTCAATCGTCTTTTGTGTAGGATTTCAAGCCTTCCTGAATATGGGTGTTGTCTTGGGAGTGCTGCCGACGAAGGGTCTTAACCTTCCCTTTATCAGTTATGGAGGATCAAGCATGGTTGCGAACTTGGCGGCCCTTGGTTTGGTTTTTGCGGCCATAAGATGGAACGGTAGTGAGGGAAAGGTGGGAGTTTCAAAATCTCGATACGGTAAAGAAGTTAATGCATGAAAAGATACGCAGTGCTTGTGGCCGGCGGAACTGGTGGTCATATCAACGCCGCCATTGCTCTTGGAGAGAGGCTTCTCAAAAAAGATTTTGAAATTTTCTATCTCTCGGGTCAAAGACCGCTTGATTTTAAACTCTTTGCCAATAGACCAGTGAGACATCTTGGAAGTTGGCCCCTCAGAACGAGTAATCCTCTTAAATTAATAAATGCAATGATTCGAAATATTTTTGTTTTTTTTTCCATTTTGATTTTTTTTATAAAAAAGAGACCTTCCTTTGTTGTGGGTGCCGGTGGTTATGTCTGTGGACCCACACTCCTTGCCGCTAAAATTCTAGGCGTTCCAATCTATATTTTTGAACAAAATGCAGTCCTTGGTTTAACAAATAAGTTATTAGCGAAAATATCTAATATCATTTTTACTCATTTTAAAAATACGAAGGGAATTCCGGAGGGACTACTACGTAAAGTTAAAGTTGTTGGTAATCCAACAAGATCGGCTATTCAGTTTAAGAAGCCAGCTCCATTGGATTCAACTTTAAAGGTTCTTGTTTTCGGCGGATCGCTCGGTGCGACTCAAATTAATGAAGTCATTTGGGATATTGTTCAGCTTGATTATATGAAGCCAATATCAATCATTCATCAATCTGGCCGCGACGAGGAGATGAAGTTAAAAATTGGAAAAAATGTAGAGTATATTCAGAAAAAGTATCTTGATAACATTGAGGAACAATATAATTGGTGCGATGTTTTGGTTGCCCGTGCAGGCGCCAGTACTATTTCTGAACTAAGAATAGTACGTAAACCAGCCTTTATAATTCCTTTTCCACAAGCAACTGATAATCATCAATGGTGGAATGCAATCCAGTATAAAGAAGAGACTGATTACGATGTTGAAATCGTGGATCCAAAGCTTCCGAAATTAGAAATTGCTAAACGCCTTGCGGCTTTTTTGGCTTTAGGTCAATCTCACAGTCTCAAGACTTCCCAATTGATACCTCTCGCCGTAGATTCTAGTGAGGTCGCTTTGAGGGAGATATTTAGCAATGCTGGGATTATCCAAAAAAATTAAAATTCACTTCGTTGGTATAGGTGGAATTGGTATGAGTGGAATCGCCGAGGTTCTTCTCTCTCTCGGATACCCAGTAAGTGGATCAGACATATCTCAGAGCTCAACCACAGAAAATTTGAAGACCATTGGTGCTGAAGTTTATATTGGTCACAAAGACTCAAATCTTGTCGATGTCGGGTTAGTCGTCTATTCCTCGGCAATAGATAATACAAATCCAGAAATAATTCGTGCCAAAAAAGAAAGAATTCCACTGGTGAGGCGTGCAGAGATGCTTGCTGAACTCATGCGCCTTAAGTACGGAATAGCCATTGCGGGCTCACACGGTAAAACAACGACAACAAGTATGGTTGCTACTATCTTTCACGATGCTGGAAAAGATCCAACTCATATTATTGGTGGTGTCGTAAGTAATTTAGGTGGCCACGCTAAGAAGGGTGATGGTGAGGTTCTCATTGCTGAAGCCGATGAGAGTGATGGCTCCTTCCTCTATCTCAACCCTATCAATGCAGTTGTCACAAATATTGATAATGACCACCTGGATTTCCACAAAACGGAAGAAAATATTCGAAAAGCTTTTATTGAGTTCATAAACAAACTTCCTTTCTATGGAAAAGTGGCCCTCAATGCATTTGATCCTGGAACGAAAAAGATCTTGGACTCAATTAAGAGACCGTATGTCTTGTTTGGAATTTCAACAGGACTAGAAGATAGAATGTCACTAGACTATGCTGCTGATAAAATTAAGTATGAACCAAGCCATACAGAGTTTGATTTGTGGCATAAGGGTCAGAAAGTGGCTCATATTACAACTCAGACATCTGGCACGCACAATGTCCTAAATGCTTTAGCGGCTTCTGCTATTAGCCACGTCTCTGGCCTAGAATTTGATCAGATCGCAAAGGGCTTACAAAAATTCAGAGGCGTTGGAAGAAGGTTAGAGAAGTTGTGGTCACTTAAGGGTTTTGAGATTATCGATGACTACGGCCATCACCCAACTGAAATTAAAGCCACACTATCAACTCTAAAGAACGTCTTTAAAAAGCCAATTTGTGTCGTCTTTGAGCCTCATCGCTATTCAAGAACTCAGCAACTTTGGAACGATTTTATAGGCTCATTTACAGATGCGGATGAAGTCTTTATTGGTCCCATTTACGCTGCCAGTGAAGCGGCTATTCCTGGCATCAATATGGAAAAGCTCGTTGAGGCCATGAAGGTGAATAATAAAAATGTCACCGCCATACCAAACCTTGATCATATGAGAGAGCTCATTGAGAAGAGAAAATCTCAAGAGATGGTTTTTCTCACCTTGGGAGCTGGCTCTATTAGTAAAAAAATTAAATCGATAGTTAGTGAGCTATGAGTCTAGAGACTGATCTTCGAAAGATAGGTGATATAGATGTTTTGTGGGATACAGACCTCACAAGCTATTCTACTTTCAGATTATCTTGCAAAGGCTCTCTTGTTAAAGTGAAGACGATCGATGCCCTAAAAAACGTTCTTCATCTCCTTAATTCAGGTCAGCATCACTGGCGCGTCCTTGGGTGGGGCGCCAATCAAGTGCTGCGCCCAAATGAAAGTGATGTTTTAATTCAGTTAAATTTTAAAACCGAAGAAAGTGAACTCACCCAATTTAAGAGCGAGTATAAGTTGGCTGCTTCTGTAGGATTAAATCAACTCGTCAGCCTTGCTTCTAAGTTTTCTCTAAAGGGTTGGGAGGTATTAACAGGAATCCCTGCCAGTCTAGGTGGCGCCATTTACATGAATGCGGGGACGGCCCTTGGTGAAATTTCTGAGATCGTTAAAGATGTTCAGCTCATGAACAGTAAGGGCGAAATAAGAACAGAAACGATTACTGCGAAATCTTTTAGCTATAGAAAAAATAATTTTGTGAAAAGCGATGAAATCATTGTTTCAGCGACACTCATTCATCGTGGTGTTGATCAATCAATCCCGGAAAAAATTAAGCAATACATGGATTATAGAAAAAACTCGCAGCCACTAGCGACTAAAAACTGTGGCTGTGTTTTTAAAAATTTCTCGACAAAAAAACAAGCTGGCCGCTTGATTGATCTCTCTGGACTTAAGGGGTTAACCGTAGGGGCAGTTAGAGTAAGCAACAAGCACGCAAATTTTATGGAAAATTTCGGCGGAGCAAGCTCGGATGAGTTTTTTGAATTAACCCATTTAATTAATCTGCAGATGGAACTTCTTTGGGGCATCGAGTTTGAATTGGAAGTAAAAGCAGTGTAGCCTGATTGTATGAAAATTTTAATTTCACTTTTAGCTCTCTTGTCCCTTTCTCTTCACGCCGCAGTTCCTGCTAGCTTTAATCAGAACAATTTAAAGTACAGAACCTCATTCGGCTCTTGTCCTGAAAAGAGCTCGGGTGAACTTGCGATTATTATGATGAAAGAATTTGAAAAAAATCTTTCGCTTAGAGACGTTAAAGAAAAAATTCTTTCTGAAAAGCTTGAAGAAAAATATTTTCTCTCTCAGTATAACGTGAGCTACAACCCAGTCTCTCAAGTCGTAAAAATTAAATTTAATTGCCCGGCACCCTTGGTACGCGTTCAGGTCTATCGTGAAAATGGAAAGGAACACTATTCTGCCATTATGGTGGATTCGGGAAAACTTTTTGACCCATCTTATGAAATGCTGCTTAAGGCAGAGAAACTTTTAAAGACCGACCTTCCAAGTCTGGCAATCTCAGTTCGTGATTTAGAGGGGGAGACGCATGAAAATTTTACAAAATTTGCGACTCAAATCGATGAGTCCTTAAGGGCTAAAATCTCAGAGATGATTATCAATGAAAACAAAGAGTTAACCATCATTTTCTCACTTGGTGGCAGAACAACGAATGTGTTTTTGGGTAAAGAGCTTTGGCAGGCTAAGCTAGAAAAGCTAGCGAAAATAATTAGTTATGTAGAGAAGAGCGAAAAATATCCAACCACAATCAATCTTACAAATGCCAAAAAAGTCGTTGTCAGGTTTTGAACGCGGGGCGTACGATTAACTGGGGACTATGTATAGTCGCTCGTTTGTCAGAATGAATCTGATAATCTTTTGGGCCTAGTCCAAATCGTTGAGAAGGGAATCTCATGGAAACGAAAAATGTCATCGTTGCCTTAGATGTCGGTACGACAAAAGTCTGCACTGTTATAGCGAGTGAATCTGATAATGGAATGCAAATTCTTGGTATCGGCTCACATCCTAGTAATGGATTGAAGAAAGGTGCTGTCGTCAATATCGAGAAAACTGTTCAATCAATTAAGTCTTCAATCGATGAAGCCAAACTCATGGCTGGAATTGATGAGCTTCATGATGCGACCGTTGGAATAGCAGGAAATCACATTTTCTGCTTCAACAGTTCTGGTGTAGTTCCTTGCAAAGGTAAGGAGATTACTTCAGCTGATGTCGACAGAGTGATAGAAGCAGCAAAAGCTGTTTTAATTCCTTCTGATAGAGAAGTTCTCCATGTCATTCCTCAAGAATTCAAAGTTGACAATACTTCAGGGATTAAAGACCCGGTGGGTATGTGTGGATCAAGACTTGAGGTCTATGTTCATATTGTAACTGGCAAAACTCCTCTTATTCAAAATTTAATTAAGTGTGTCGAACATGCTGGTTTAAATGCTCACCAAATTATCCTTCAACCGATTGCATCTTCGAGATCTGTTCTAACGAGTGAAGAAAAAGAATTGGGTGTAGCGATTATTGATATCGGCGGCGGAACAACTGATTTAGCAGTTTGGAAAGATGGAGCCATTGTTCACTCACAAATTATTCCGGTGGGTGGCAATCATTTTACGAATGATCTAGCGGTCGCTCTAAAAATTCCACACAACGAAGCAGAAAGAATAAAAATTAATCATGGTTTAGTTCTACCGGAGCAGGCGGACTCTAAGACACACATTAGTGTTCAGGGTCTCACGGGAACTCGTCCAAAAGAAGTTCCTCAAACTGCCATTGCTGAAGTCTTAGGCGCAAGAGCTGAAGAACTATTCATGATTGTTAAAGATATCATCGCAGATAAAAATCTGAACACTCTCATCACTGGTGGCTATGTCATTACCGGTGGCGGAGCGATGGTTAAAGGTTTAGCCGAGCTTGCGGAATACACCTTAGAGAAACCTGCAAAAGTAGGCTATCCACGTCCAGTGGGCGGCATGGGTAATGTTATGCAAGATCCAAAATATTCAACAGTTCTAGGGTTACTCCTAGATAGTACCGAGCAAGATAATTCAATTAAGGTTAGATCACGTGAAGCGAAGTTCAATGAAGGATCTGACTTTATGGATCGTATTGGTTCGTCATTTAAAAACGTATTTAAAGATTTGTTCTAAATCGGAGGCCCTGCATGCTTTTTGATATTGATGAAAATGAAATTAAAACTGGCGCTAAAATTAAAGTCATTGGTGTTGGAGGCGGTGGTTGCAATGCTGTAAACACGATGATTCGCCATGGTCTATCTGGCGTTGAATACATTGTTGCTAATACAGACGCACAGGCGCTTCAAGCATCCCTTGCTCCAGTAAAAATTCAACTTGGATCCGATGTCACTAAAGGCTTAGGCGCGGGTGCTAATCCTGAAGTAGGCCGCAAAGCTGCAATCGATGATTATGACAAACTCTCTGAAGCACTTAAGGGTGCAGATATGGTGTTTGTTACAGCAGGAATGGGAGGCGGTACTGGAACAGGTGCAGCTCCGGTTATTGCTAAGCTTTGCCGTGAATTAGAAATTTTGACTGTTGGTGTGGTCACGAAGCCATTTTTCTTTGAAGGAAAAAAGCGCACTCGCCAAGCTGAAGTTGGAATTCAGGCTTTAGAAGAAACAGTTGATTCTCTTATTTGTATTCCCAATCAAAGATTGCTTCAGCTTGCTGGTGAGAGTCTGTCATTGGTAGAAACATTTAAGAAAGCAGATGAAGTTCTTCTAAATGCTGTTCAAGGTATCTCTGATTTGATCAATAACACTGGTCTCATTAATGCAGACTTTGCAGACGTTTCTACAGTCATGGCCAATAAAGGTCTTGCTCTTATGGGAACAGGTATGGCCTCTGGAACAGAGAGAGCCGTTAAAGCTGCTAAGCAAGCGATTAGCTCACCTCTTCTCGAAGACATCACGATTGATGGAGCGACAGGAATCATTATTAACATCACTGGCTCAAGCACTCTCACGACATTTGAGACAAATGAAGCTGTCACACTAATTATGCAAGCAGCTGATGAAGATGCGGAAATCATCTTTGGTACTGTGATTGATGACACTATTGGTGACTCAATTAAGATTACAGTGATTGCAACAGGTCTGAGAACAGAAGCAAAATTAGAAGATGTTGCACCTTCATATTTGAAGCAGTCAGCTCCAACAAAAGAGCGTCGCGATGAAGTTCGTATGGCCTCAAAACTTCCTGAGGCTGCTCCAATGATGGAATCGTCAAAGCCTCAGGCTTTTAATATGGAAAATCTTGAAACTCCTGCTTACTCGGCTCGCAAGGTTGATGCAGTAGTAAAGAGTGAGATTTCATACAATGTAGATGCTGAAATTCGCCAAGCCGCTGCAACAACTCCAGCAAATACCGATATGAATGGCCGTCCTCGTTTTAATTTAGCTCAATCTTTAAAAGAAGCGGCTAATAAATATGAAGCGAAGAAAGCTAATATAGAAGAACCTACTCCTTCAAAGCCTGTGTACAGAGATGAGCCGCAAACGACTCATTTTGAAGTTTCAAAAGAAGAGCCTGTTAAAGAGACAAGAGTTAAGAGCATTGCTGAAAAACTTGGCTTTATGAATTTTGATGAAGATGAGTTTGATACGCCGTCATTCTTGAAAAAAGAAAGAAACGTAGATTCTTCATTGAATTAATAGTTTTAAATATGAGAAATTGGGTCTGAAAGATGGCCCAATTTCTTTCTTACTTCCTCTCGTTCCTCTTCTCTCGCAAACAAAACAACCCAAGACTCTATTTGATCCCCATCAACATTAATTTTGTAATGCGTTTGAATGTAGAGAGGTGTTCCATTTGTTTCCCACTCCTGTTTCTTCCAATCCACCACAGCAACACCTGCTTCAGGGTCATTTGCCGTTGATTTCACCGAAAAGACTTCGCCCCATTCGAAATTCAAAAACAGACTTACATGCTCACGACAGAACCAGAGATTCTGATTTGATTTCAAGCAAGACTTACAAAAATATTTATCACAAATGGCGCAAGCCCCTTCAGAGGGCTCATTCTCATGATTCTGACATGTGGCTTCGATGTGTCTTTGTTTTTGAATAAATCGAGCTTCTTCAATTTTTTTTCTTACATCGGGATGAAGGCGATCATCAATTTCAATTGAAGTCGCTTCAGTGAGTGTGTTGAGATCTTTTTTTCTCAAAAGCTCAAAGCCCAAAACAAATAAGCCACCCAACAGTATGAGGAGAAGCACAAGCAAGACTACAACAAGAGTTAAGAGAATATTTTCCATTAATTAAACAAGTGCACTTCTGTTACCGGTTTATAACCCAGTTCATGTTGGTAGAACTGTCTGGTCATTATTTTCAACTGATCGCACACATAATCTTCCTGTCTTGATTTTAAATCATTTTGGAATTTATTTAGAATTAAATCTTGAAGTTTCTCCAAAAGATCTTTTGCCTCAAGGGGAAGTCCTAGTGTGGTTACCTTTACTTTGCGTTTTGCAGGATCAAGGCTGATTAAAACGGTTCCCTGACAAGCCATTTTTCTGCGCTGAGAGATCTGCGTTCTTTCAATCTTAAGCCCCTTTCCGTGTATAAGGATTGGTTCAAGTGGAGTGTGGGTTTGTTTCTTCCATTTGCCTTTTTCTAGAAACTGAATCTCGGTCCAATTATAAATAATACCTGTCTCTAGTTTTGGAAATTCAAGTCCAAGCCATTGAGCATGACGCTTAAGGAAGAAGCTCTCCCCATGGATGGGAAAATAAACATCCGGCATAGCCGCGTTAAGTAAAGCCTTTAAGTCTTCTTGGGCCGGGTGGCCTGAGGCGTGAATGTGAGCATCGTAAGCGGTTATAATTTCCGCATCAGATTCGGATATTTTATTTAAAATCCGTGATATTTGCTTTTCGTTACCAGGAATAACCTTTGAGCTCATTACAATGCAATCATCTTTGGTAAGCTTAAAGGTAGCGTCTTCGCCATAACTTAAACGGCGAAAAGCCGATAGAAAATCCCCCTGACATCCTGAAACGATGATGAGCATTCTGCCCGATTCATTTTTAACTTGAGTGGGATTCCAAAGATCACCCTCTTCAATTCCATCGAACAATGAATGATTTAAACCAACTCTTAAGTAATGCTCTACAGATCTTCCCATCAAAACAATCTTTCTACCGTTGCGCTTAGCTATTTTGCAGATGATCGCTAGCCTGTGAATGTTGGAAGCAAAAAGAGTTATAAAAAGCCTGTTTGTTGGCTTGGCAATGATGTTTTCAAGATCGGGGATTAAATCGTTTTCAGAGGGAGTTTTGCCTTTTACAAGAGCGTTTGTGCTATCAATAAAAAAGGAGTTTTTTTGACAATGACTCATTAGAGATTTGAGCTTTTGAATATCAAAGGGTGTTTCGTGTTTAGCTTCAAGGTCAAACTTGAAATCAGAAACAAAAAAAGTGCCCCATTCCTTTTTTTTGTCACTAATGAATAGTCCAAAGGTATCAGGTATTGAATGGGTGACTCTTACTGGTTCAATTTGAACTGAATCAAAAGAAATTTTTGATTGATGATGATAGGTTTCAAACTTCGGAAGAATATTTCTTTCTTCTGTTTTTCTCTTTATTAAGTCTTGAGTGAACTCGGTCGCATAGATAGTAATTTCCGGAAATTTTTCAATGAAATGAGTGAGTGCCCCAATATGGTCTTCGTGTCCGTGGGTTATAACAATTCCAGCAAGCTTATCTATGTCTAGGGCACTAAAGTCAGGGATGAGGTAATTGATGTTGAAAAAATTTTCATAAGGAAAAAGAAGGCCACAATCAATAATGATATCTTGAGTATGAGTTCTAACAAGTGTCATGTTAGAGCCAATTTCACCCACTCCGCCCATAGGCATGAGTGAAAAAAGCGCTAAACTCATTGAGGACCTCTGTTTAATTCGTTGATTCGAGCAGCAAGAATTTTACTTGCAACGTCAGTTTCTTCACCAACTACAAAATCAGCGTATTGGCGCTGAGGATCCAGGTACTTTTGATACATAGGGCGAACAGTGTCGTAATATTGAGCAATCACAGATTCTAGAGAGCGTCCTCTCTCTTTAACATCCCGATGAAGTCTTCGCGTAAAGCGAATGTCTGAATCAACATGAAGAAAACATTTTATATCGAGTAGGTTTCTTATTTCGAGATCAAAAAGTGAAAAGATACCTTCCAGAATGACAATTTTTGAAGGACCTACACTTACGGTGTCAGAAGTTCTTACTGACTCAGAAAAATCATAGACTGGAGCATCAACCATTTCACCATTTTTGAGCGCCTTAAGGTGAGTACGTAAAAGATCCCAATCAAAGGCATCGGGGTGATCAAAGTTAGGTTTTCCCGTTGATGTGTATTGAGATTTTGGCAACTCAGGAAGGTAGTAGGAATCCATATGAAGGACACCTATACCATCAGGGGTAGAGTGTTTAAGTACTTTGTGGGCAAAGGTGGTTTTTCCCGATCCGGAACCGCCGCAGATGCCAATCAGAAATATTGATTGTTCCATAGTCGGGACTGAGTTTTAGCAGTCGCATCTGCTTTAGTCCAGGAAGTGAAAAATTTATATCCTCCATTTACGTCAAAATCAGGCTATATAAGCCCTTTTGAAGGGAATTTATGAGCTATTACCTAGTAACCATATTTAATATTGGTGACGCGTCTCGCGCACAGGCCATCCAAGAAATTGCAATGGATCAGTTTAACTCAACTGGTGTTGAGGAATACTCTATAGATGAAGCGCGGGTTGATGAAATTCTGGGTTCGCGTTCCTATTCGGGGGGAGATTTGCCCCTTGAGGTTTTGAACGAGGTTGATCAGATTATGCATCAAGGTCAATTTCATAATAAATTCTTTTTTGATGAAAACTCTGAAACTAAAGCGTTGGATTTCTTAAAGGTCATTAAGACTCAATTTTTGTGTGAGTCCCAAATTGAAAAACTTGAAGATCAAGACTGGAACAGTGAGTGGAAAAAGCACTACAAACCAATAGACGTTACGGAGAATTTTTCAATTTTGCCTGCCTGGGAAGATCCCGCTTTATTTGAACGAAGAAAAATTATTCGCATTCATCCAGGCATGGGGTTTGGCACTGGATC
>JAIEMA010000024.1 GCA_019752535.1 Bacteriovoracaceae bacterium | reverse complement strand
GCCTAAAAGAGAAAAATTTTGCATAATCTGAACGACACTATCTCTATCCCCGACAGCATCATAACTATTTTGAGGCGCTGATTTAAATCCCAAAGCCTTTGCCATCGATTCGAGATCAATACTTAGAGAAGTTCCTGCTAAAGCTGCTGACCCCAATGGCATGGCCTCTAGAGCAGCATTTTTGGTTTCCATTAATCGAACCTGATCCCTATGGAGGGACCATGCATGCCCTAAAAGAACTTGTGACCATCGGACAGGCTGACCATTTTGTTGATGAGTCATCCCTGGTATCAGGATATCTAAATTATTTTTAGCAACGCCTACTAAGCCTTCAATCAATTTTCCAACTAAAACACTCACTTCTCCGCATGTATCGGCCACATGAAGCTTGAGAGTTGTAGAGATGAGATCATTTCTTGAGCGACCTAGGTGCATCTTTTTACCGAGGCCTTGAGTTTTCTCATTCACGAATCTTTCAAGATTCATGTGAATGTCTTCATCCTCTTCTCGCCATTCAAATGTCCCTTCAGTCATGAGCTCAAACGCGGCATTGAGTGCTTGGTCAATGCTTTTAAGTTCAATATGACTGAGGGCCCCTAAATCACAGAGCCCTTGCGCCCAAGCCTGCTGCACACGAATTTCCTGCCTGAATAAAAGCGCATCCGGCTTCACTCCATTGGTGAAAGCCGAAAGCAAGGCTTCTTCATGACGATTTCTTTGTGTTTGCAGCACGCTCATATAAGTCCTATTTTAAAACGGGAGCAATATTCATTTTTGCATCACGCTGACCAGCTTTCCATGGGCCGTATGAAACAGTTTTTGAATAGCCTAAAGCGTGCTTATGCATTTGATGTTTATCAATTTCAAAACTCACACCGGCTTCATCGTATAATGCAAAAGCAGAATTTCTTGCCACCACTCTTGCCTGACCGCCCTCAAGCTTCAACGTCACTTCACCTGTGAGAGTTTTACTCGCTTCAGTAAAGAACGCCTCCATTCCCATGCGTACTGGTGAATACCAATGCCCATCGTAAACTGCTTGAGCGTAAGCTTGTGAAAGGTTTCTTGCTACTGTCAAAAGTTCTCTATCCCAAGTCAGATGCTTTAAATTTTTACAAGCAAGGTGCAAGAGTGTGCCCCCTGGAGTTTCATAAACGCCTCGACTCTTGAGACCAATTGTTCTCTCTTCAACCAGATCAAGAACACCGATACCAGCAGCACCAGCGACTTGGTTTAATTTTGTAAGAAGAGCAGCTGGCCCCATTGAATCGCCATTAAGAGTTGTCGGCATACCGTCCTTAAATCCAACAGTGACAGTGACTGCATCTTTTAAACTCTTAGCAGGAGTGGCAACCCACTCATAAACCTCAGAAGGATCATATTCTTTTGTCACGTTCTCAAGGACTCCCCCCTCACAAGAGCGATGGAATAAATTGACATCAACACTGAAAAGTTTTTCTTTATTTTCAAAATTGATTCCCTTCGTCGCAAGGAATGCAATGAGTTCTTTTCTGCCTGTGAATGACCACTCTTTCCAAGGTGCGATGACTTTAATATCAGGAACAAGGTACGCCCAAGACTTCTCGAAGCGCAGTTGATCATTGCCTTTGCCAGTTGCTCCGTGTGCAATCGCATCACAGTTCAATTTTTTGGCAAAGAAAGCCATACGTTCAGCAATCAAGGGACGGCCAATGGCCGTTCCTAGTAAATAGTCATCTTGATAAATGGCCCCAGCGCGAACACAGGGGAAAGCAAACTCTTGAGCGAAGCGATCTTTAAGATCTTCAAAAATAAATGAGCTCGCCCCCAATTGCTTTGACCACTTCTCTAAATACTCTCCATCTGGAGCATTACCGAGGTCGGCGCAATAAGCCACAATTTCAGGATTATTATATGTGTCTTTTAACCACGGAATAATTGCCGAAGTGTCGAGACCACCAGAGAAAGCGAGAAGAATCTTTTGAGAACTCATATTTTGGCTCCTTAGAGTTTATGCATAGATATGCATGTATATGCATGTTTTTTCAGTTAAGCAAGCATTTTTCTCTTGCTAGTGTTAATTTTTATGCATACAAATGCATGCATATGCAAAACTTATTCAATTCTACGCATAAAATCCCAGTCGCTATTGTTGGCGGCCGTGGCTACTCGGGTGCTGAGCTCACAAGGCTTTTAAAGCATCATCCTCAAGCCTATGTGGCGGGATCTTTTAATTCACAAACGGCCAATGAAGTTCTGAATGGGACATATCAAACTGTCTTTCTTGCGACACCAGCGGAAGCTTCTTTGGAGCTTGCTCCAAAGCTTTTAGCTCGCGGTATGAATGTCATTGATCTAAGCGGCGCCTTCAGACTTCCTCTTGGTGATGTGAAAGCGGAATACCTTAAGTGGTATAAATTTGAGCATCTTGAGACTGAGTTAGTGGCGAAAGCTCATTATGGTTTAGTTCCTTGGAATAAACTCACTCATTCCCAAGACCCGAAACTCATAGCCAATCCTGGATGTTACGCAAGCGCCACTTTGCTTGCCTTGCTCCCTCTATTAAATAATAACGTGATTCAAAACGACTCTATTGTGATTGATGCGAAGTCAGGAACAACTGGGGCTGGCAAGAAAGCCGATGAGGCCCTTCTCTTTAGTGAAGTTGATGGCGAGTGTCTTCCCTATAAAATTGGTGAGCATCAGCATCTTCCAGAAATCAATCAATGGGCGAAACTTCTCACTCAAGAGACGATTGATCCTTTTTTCACGACTCACCTCTTGGCGACAAGAAGAGGGATCATTGTCTCTCTTTATGCCAAACTCGAAGAGAGCAAGACTATAAATGATGTGAAGAAGGCTTTTGAATCTGCTTATTCTCAATATGATTTAGTTGAATTCGGTGAAACCAAAGAGAAGCATCTCCTTCAGCTCAAGAAAGTTGTGGGGACAGCTAAGACTCACATCTCTTACCAAGTCACTGGCACTAAGCTTCATGTCTTCTCCACCATCGATAATCTTCTTAAAGGTGCTGCATCCCAGGCCGTTGAGAATTTCAATTTACTTAATGATCTCCCTCACTCGGTTGGCTTAACTCATTTGGAGGCCCTCTCATGACACCTGGACCTGGCGTTGCTCGCACGCTTCTTCCTAAAGGATTTTTTGCTGCAGGAATAAACTGTGGTGTTCGTAAATATCGTCCAGACTTGGGCCTTATCATGTCTGATGTCGATGCAGTTGGAGCAGGAGTCTTCACTCAAAGTACAGCAAAAGCAGCTCCTGTGAAGTGGTCACAGGAACTTGTTCCTTCTGGCCAAATCCGTGCCATCGTGACGAATTCAGGTCAGGCCAATGCCGCAACTGGTGAGTTGGGTGTGATAAATAATTTGAAGATGGTGGAAGCGACGGCAAAAGCTATTGGTTGCAACCCTAAGCAAGTTCTCAGTGCTTCTACTGGCGTGATTGGCGTACATATGATGATTGACCTCATTACTGAAGCGATGCCTGAACTCCATGCCAGACTGACTGATACGGCTGAAAACTTTGCTGTCTCAATTCTTACGACTGATCTCGTGCCTAAAACAGTCACGACTCTCGTTGAACTCTCAAAGGGTTCTGTTCGCGTGACTGGAATCTCAAAAGGCTCAGGCATGATTCACCCGAATATGGCCACCATGCTGGGCTACATCCTGACTGATGCAGCAATGACTCCTGAGGAAGCCAAAACAATTTTAAAAACTTCTACTGATTTAAGCTTCAATATGGTGAGCGTCGATGGAGATACATCAACCAATGATTGCTCATTCCTTCTAGCGAATGGAGCCTCAGGTGTGAAAGTTGAAACAGTCGAAGATTTTGAAAAAATTCAATCGGCCATCACTGGTGTCTCTCAGCTTTTAGCGAAAGCGATTGCAAGAGACGGTGAAGGAGCGACTAAATTAATTGAAATCAAGATTGAAGGCTCTAACGATCTTCCTCTGGCCCGTAAAGCGGCACGAGGCCTAACCATCAGTCCACTCTTTAAAAGTGCCATCCACGGTGAAGACCCGAATTGGGGAAGAATTCTGGCGCGCCTGGGAGCTGAAGGCATTCCAGAAGCAGCATTAAATAAAATGGAGCTTCATCTTCAGGGTGAAATTATTTTCAAAGCTGGAGCCCCAGTTGCTTTTGATCGCGATAAAGTTCGTGGATTGCTTCGCTCTGATACCGTTTTCGTGAACATCAATTTATTTGATGGAAGTGAAACAGCAACTGCTTGGGGATGTGATCTTTCAAAGAAATATGTAGAAATCAATACGGAGTACACGTGAAGACTATTGTTGTTAAAATTGGTGGCGCAGCTTTATCCATTCCATTTGCATGGGAGACGGCTTGTAAAGCAGTCGCCGAACTTCGCTCACAAGGTAACCGAGTCATCGTTGTTCACGGCGGAGGCCCGGCCATTAATCAAGCCCTAAAAGCGAAAAATATTTCTTGGGACTTCTTTGAGGGCCAAAGAATCACAACGCCGGAGATGATAGAAACAATTGAAGACGCACTCTGGAGCGTAAATCGAAAATTGGGACAAAGCCTCGCTAGCCTAAACGTTCCCTACCTCGGAGTGATGGGTAAAGATGGCGGTCTTCTCAATTGCGTTCAGCTCAATGAGAAATTGGGTGAAGTGGGTGAAGTTCGTCATGTCCATGGCTCTCTTCTCTCTGGTCTCATGAATCAAGGAATTACTCCCCTCGTGTGTCCAATCGGTCATGGCGGTAATGGAAAAGGCTTAAACGTCAATGCAGATTGGGCTGCAGCTCGTATCGCTGCTGCCGTTGGAGCCGATGAGCTCGTGTATCTCACTGATCAAAAAGGTATTCTAGATTCTCAATCACAAGTTTTTCCATTGCTGACTTCGTATCTTTTAAAAGTATTAGTTGAAGAAGGAATCGTCACTGGTGGCATGCTCGCTAAAACTCGATCTATTCTTGATGCTATAGCCAACAACGTAGCCGACGTTCATGTCATTGCCGCTGTTGAGGCCGTAGAATTTGCGGAGGGAAGCAAGATTGGGACTCGTTGCACTTTAAGTGTAACGGAAGATATCACCCCAAAAATGTCTGAGGTATTTCATGCAATACAATAACTCTAAACATTTCCTCACTGGCTCTGAGTTAGGGGACTTGGGTCTCCAATCTTTGATTAATAAGGCTTCTGATTTAAAAGCTGAACGTGATCAAGGAAAAATCAGAAATGATCTTCAAGGTAAAACCCTGGTGATGCTTTTTGAAAAACCCTCACTGCGAACTCGCTTAAGTTTCAGTGTGGCGATGCAAGAGCTTGGTGGCTCGGTGCTTGAAGCCCCATCGAGTCTGAGAAAGCATGAAGAGCCTGAAGATCTTGCTGGAGTTCTCTCTGGCTATGCTCATGGAGTGATGATTAGAACTCATGGACATGATATTGTGGAGAGAATGGCGAAAGTCAGTCGAGTTCCAATTATTAATGGCCTCACAGATGATCACCATCCCTGCCAAGCACTTGCAGACCTACTCACTCTTCAACAAAGATTTGGCTCTCTTCCTGGCCTCACTCTGACTTACATCGGTGATGGAAACAACATTCTCCATGCCCTTCTTCTGACGGCGACTGCAGTTGGTGTGAATATTCGCTACGCATGCCCTGAGGGTTATCTTCCAAAAGAAGAAATCGTGGCGCTCGCTAAATCTCAGGCGAAATTTGGAGCGACAGTCACCGGCTTTACGGATCCAGTTGAAGCGAGCAAAGGGGCCGACGCTCTTTATACAGATGTTTGGACCAGCATGGGTTTTGAAGAAGAAAATGAGAAACGCCTTCAAGCCTTTAAAGGTTTTCAGCTGAATAAAAATCTGCAATCGGTGGCCAATCAAAAGGCGGCCATCATGCATTGCATGCCAATGGTGAGAGACCAGGAAATCTCAGGCGAGACGGCTGATTGTGAAAACTCAGTTATTTATCAGCAAGCCGAGAATCGCCTCCATGTGCAAAAGGCCCTTCTCCTTGGGCTCATGGGAGGGTAAGATTTGTGGAAAGAGGAATATTTAGTATGGCCAGTAGTGGCAACCCAAGTCAGACTCGTTTCGCCATTTTGCGTAAGCTTTTAGCTGAAGGCCTCGCTAGCACTCAAGATGAAATCCGTGAGGCCCTTGAAGCTGCTGGACATGAAGTCACTCAATCGACTGTCTCTCGAGATCTTCGAAAATTAGAAGCGGTTAAAGCCATTGATTCTAAAGGCCGCACGATTTACCGCTTAGCCGAAGACTCTGGCGCGGTCATCACGGCCAATGGCTCCCTTTTGGATATGATATTAAGTGTCGTTCATAACGAGACAATGATTGTGATGCACACCACTCCAGGCTCAGCTTCCTTAGTCGCTCGTCACTTAGATCATGTTCGTCCGGGAGGCATTCTTGGCACGATCGCTGGTGATGACACCATTTTCATTGCCCCTCCAAAAAGCTCTACCATTAAAAAGACTATTCAAGACATCACAGAAAGTTTTCATTAATTGCGAAATCTGACCTTTCCTATTATTCTGATCTGATGAAATATTTTCTCACCCTCATAGTCTTACTGACTTCATTCAGTTCAATGGCTGAAGAACCAATTACTTTTTTTGATACCATCACCGAAATTCCAGACACATCCATGGAGACTCTCAAAACGAGTTTCTCTAAAGAGTCCCTTCCCTACTGGGGCATCATTTTGGGATCGACAGGAGTGCTTTATTATTATGATGAGCAGCTTTTGGCCTACTCACAAAAAAAAGGGCGAGATTGGCGTATTGGGAATCATGACAATACAAAGCCCGTAGTCACAGGTTTCGGACAAGAGCTTGTCAGACTTCCCACGGATACTGGTTCTTGGATGTATTTCTTAGGTGATGGATGGATGCATGCAGGGATCGCTGGAGGATTTATTGCTGCGGGTAAGTTGAAATCGCAACAATACGAAGTGAACACGGGCATGATGATTATTCATGGAATGTTTGTTTCTACTATTTTCAATCAGGCCCTCAAGCGCTCATTTGGACGGGAAAGTCCTAATCCTAAAACAACTGAGAGAGGCGCGTGGAATCTTTTTCCAAGTTTTGACGAGTACAATACTAAGACAGGCTCCTATGACGCTATGCCGAGTGGGCACGTGATGACGGCGACTATGACTTTTACAGTTCTAGCCGAGAGATATCCTCAGCACCGTAAAATCATTTACCCCTTAGCAGGAGTTTGGGTGACGGCCCTCTCCTTTCAAATGATGAACAATGGAGTGCATTGGGCCAGTGATTATCCTCTTGGGATCGCGATGGGATATGTGGTGGCTAAAATGGCCGTTAAAATGGGACAAAAGAAAACAGAAGAAGAGATTAAATCTGAGGAAACTTCTTGGATGTTTATGCCAATGCTAGATGGCAGACAAGGAATGGTAGCGTCTCGAATGTTCTAGAATTTGTTGTACAATAAATTCATGAAAAATAACTACCTTGCTCTCTCTCGTGAAATTGCTCACCTCAATGCCGCTTACTCACTTCTCTACTGGGATCTAGAAACGCAGATCCCTAAGGGCGCCACTCCTTGGCGAGCCGAAACGTTGGGGCATTTTGCTGGCTTAGTTCATCAAAAAACATCTTCTGATTCCTACAAGGCTTCACTTGAAGAAGCTCTGAGAGATGAAAAAAATCCACTTCATATAAAAGCCTTTCAAAGAGGGTTGATTGATCTTGAGAAGGCCCGTCTTATTCCTGAAGATCTGGTCAAGCAAATCAGTGAAGCAGGTGCGCTTGCCCAAGATGCATGGAGTGAAGCGAAAACGAAAAATGATTTCTCTCTCTTTGCTCCCCATCTCAAAAAAATGATTGATCTCACTAAAAAGAAAGCCACACTGCTGGCCCGAGGTGGAAATCCTTACGATGCTCTTCTTGAAGAGTATTCACCGGGACTGACAACTAAGGATATTACGGATTTATTTTCAAAACTTCGCCCTCAGATAAAAACACTTCTCGAAAAAAGAAAGATGAGAAATTTAAAGAAATGGAGTGTACCTATCTCTGTTCAAGAAAAAATTTGCCACGATGTGGTGGAGTGGATGGGCTTTGATCGAACAATGCTCACTCAAGCAAGATCAGCACACCCATTTTGCCTCAACCTACATCCCACAGATGTACGTATCACAACTCGCTACAATGTCGATGAACCCCTTATGAGTTTGATGTCTACTGTTCATGAATTGGGTCATGCTCTCTATGAGAATCAACTTCCAACGACTGCTCCTGGAACTCCCATGATGCAGGCCAATGGCATGGATCTTCATGAATCACAATCACGTATCTGGGAAGTGTGTCTAGCGACTTCAAAAGACTTCTTCATTTGGGTCCATCAATGGTTTCAAAAGAATGCGAGTGAGCATCTCCATGGTTTAACTGCGGATGATTTGTTTCATATGGCCAGTGAAGTCAAGCCAAGTCTCATTCGAACTGAATCAGACCCGGTCTCTTATGGACTCCATGTCATGATACGTTTTGAAATTGAACAGAAAATTTTTGCAGAAGATATTGATGTGATGGAATTGCCCAAAATCTGGAATGCTAAATATCAAGAGCTCTTAGGTATTCAATCTACTACTGATACACAAGGCATTCTTCAAGACTCTCACTGGTCAGCAGGTGGATTTGGCTATTTCCCAAGCTATCTATTGGGAACGATGATCTCATGTCAGCTTTATGAACAAATCAAAAAATCTTTTCCCGATTTATCTGAGCGTCTCCAAAATGGAAAGATGAGCGAGATTAAAACTTGGCTAAAAGAAAATGTGCATCAATATGCGAGAGGAATGAGTTCTCAAGAAATACTTCTCCAATCTACCGGTCGTCATCTCGAGAGTGAACCATTTATTCGCTTTTTAGAGGAAAGATTTTTTGTATGATTAAATTTTGTTGCAGCCAAATTTTTAACCTCATGGGTTGGAAGAGTCATAACCTCGTAGAGAACAAGCACCATTCTTTTGTGCTGGTTGGTGCGCCTCATACTTCAAACTGGGATTTTATCCCGGCCATGACGGTGGCCTACAGGACCGGTATCAAAGCAAGCTTTGTGATAAAAAATGAGTGGCTTCGCTTTCCACTGAATTTATTCTTTAAGCCTATTGGGGCCATCGGAGTAGATCGTAATAAAATTAAAACGGGAGCGGTCTCTAGTAGCACTGACCTCATGGCCGATCTTTTCAAAAAACATAAAGATCTTGTCCTGATGATTGCCCCTGAGGGTACGAGAAGTGCCAATACAGAATGGAAGTCTGGTTTTTGGCATATAGCCCACAAAGCTGGTGTACCCATTGTCTTGGCTTATGCTGACTACAAAAAAAAAGAAGCTGGATTAGGGTTAATCATAGAACCCCATGATTTTGAAAGCGACATGCAAAAGGTGATGGAGTTTTATAGTAGGATATCACCCTGCCATGCTGATAAATTCAAACTGGACCCACGATTTATTAAGCCTATAATTAAGTAATGACAGACATCAAAGCCCATTACGAAAATTTTCTTGCTCCTTATTACTCCTGGACTTGTGGAGACCTCGAAGCAGCCGTTGCCGAGAAAGAGGTTTATTTTAAAAATATTCTAAAAACCACCAAGCCAGCAGCAAAGGCCGTTGATCTTGGCTGCGGCCATGGAATTCATAGTATCGCTTTAGCACGGGCGGGCTATACAGTGGAAGCAGTTGATCAGAATGCTTACCTCATTGAAGAGTTAAAGAAAAATAAAGGCACACTCAACATCAAACCATTGCTTAAAGATTTTAAATCTTATCGCCCACTCCAACCCGTCGATGTGGCGGTATGTATGGGAGACACCATTACCCATTTCTCTACTCTTGAAGAAATCACTGGTTTGGCCACCCATATCCATAACCTCGTTAAGTCTGGCGGCCAATTTATTATTTCCTTTCGTGACTACAGTACAGAGGCTAAGGGATCGAACAAAGTCATTCTTGTACGAGCGGATGAAAATAGAATTTGGGATAGCATGCTGCAGTTTTCTTCTAGCTACATAGATGTGACTGATATTTTGCATGAAAAAAAGAATAATGTTTGGACGATGCAATCTAGTACTTATCGAAAACTTAAACTTTCTAGTGAGATTCTCAATAAAATTTTCAAAGAGGCGGGTTTCACTTTCGTTAATCAAGAAGTTTCAGGTGGAATGACTCGAATCTGTTACAGAAGATGATTGAGGGATAAGACCTTTCAAGAGCCAAATATCACCCACAACAGCGCTTATAAATCCTCCTGCCAGAAGAATTCCCAACATTTGGGGTGGCTCAAAATAAGAAAAAATAAATGTGAGAGAACACAAAGACATGATTAGAGCTGTCTGAATAGAACCAAGCCCCATACTTTGGATACCACTAATTAGATTCTTTTCTTTTTGAAAAATAAACATAATCGCATTATCACCCGTAAGTCCTATAAGCGTAGCGGCGACCACGCAAGTGACAAAATTAATTGAAATCCCACAGGCATATATCGCTGTTAACATGACAGCAGGACCCCAAAAAGAAGAGACAAGTAATCCGATGAGCTCACGAGAATTTCCATAAGAGAGAGCAAGAAAAATAATCACACCACCAACAAGGAGTAGGCTCATAAATAAACTTTCAAATAATGTATCAATCAAGCCTTTTGAGAAATCGGCAAACCCAATAAACTCACCAGCAAGCCAGCACTCCCTTTGAGGGCAGACCTTCTCCATATAGGATCTCAATAAATTCACATCCGTTGTTGTTGTGGAGCGGAGATACAAAATATCTTTTTGCTCACCCATGGAAGAATGGTATCGGTCACTAAGCTCAGAGATTGAAACTTCTCTCGCAATCATATCTGACATTAAGGGATCGGAATCAGCGGGTTTAATATAATCAATCACCGAATCCCAAGACTCTAATTTATAAAGAATAGCTTGGTCTTTTATTCTCTCTCTAATGCGTGTTTTTTGAATTTGTGAAAGATTAGCCGCATAAACAAGTGAAGCTTGAGCGACCCAACCTCTATCCGCTTTAAGATAATCAATTGTCTCCTGAAATGGATGATCTTTTGGAAACATCTCCGTTGGCGTTTGAGAGAGTTTAAAATTTTTGATTGAAACATAAGCGGAGATAAACAATAGGAGGCATGCATATGAGATTATTTTTGGCGGAGATTTGGCCAATAGGTTTGAGAAAAAAGACTGAGACTTTTTTGAATGATTCAAATTCCATGAATTGAATTGAGGGAAAACTTTAATGATTGAAGGGATAAGAATAAAAGTTGAAATCCATTCAACACAAGCCCCAAATGCAGCCCAGAGACCAAAATATTTAATGGTGTCTAGGTCAGATAAACCTAAAGTTGAAAAAGCAAGGATCGTCGTCAGAGAGGTGAAAAAGCAAGGGCTCGCAACTTTGGTAAAAGCCTCTAAGAGACTTTGAGATTTTGGTAATTGGTTGGTCACAAAAATGAAATCTTCTAGT
>JAIEMA010000055.1 GCA_019752535.1 Bacteriovoracaceae bacterium | reverse complement strand
GAGCTAGCCTAGTCTCAGACCTCAGTTTTTGATTTATCGCATCCGCCGCATTCACAGCTGTATCCCAAGCTGTGTAAATTTGTTTTTTTGTTCCGGCCATTACATCGCCGGCAACAAAAAATCCACTCACATTTGTTTGTCCCTGAGCATCGCCGATCACAAATCCCCGATTATCCAAAGTCGCCTCGAGCTGCTTAGCTAGATCATTATAAACAATCATACCAAGAGAGACGAAACTCATCTCAGCATGAATACTCATTCCATCTTCAAGTTTAAAACCGGCAAGTCTTCCAGATTTAGTGTCACCCAAAATTTTTTCAATCTTTTGAGTGTGAATTTTAATCCCGTACATTTCTAAAAGTTCAAGAGTGTCTTTTTCAAATTGAGCTGTCTCACCATTGGTTAAAATATACATGCCTTGAGGTTTGTAGCGCTCAAAGAGCATAATAGCGACCCAAGCAGCGCTATTGGCATGTCCAATAATGGCCGTCTGCTTATTTAAAATGTGATGGCCATCGCATCTTAGGCAATAATCAATGGTTTGAAGATTGGCATAAGGAAAAACGGGAGAAATGGAGCTTCCAATCTTGGGTTGAACATCCATTACGCCAGTGCAAAGAATGACATATTGAGAATAAAAAACAACTCCCTTGGAATCAGTAATTTCAAAAGTCGAGTCCTCTAATTTTCTTAGATTCTCAACACCCGTATTTTTTTGAATCAGCAATTTTTGATTAAAGCTTGAAGCCTCAATCCAATCCAGAACTTCTTTATTTGGCTCATCAATACCTTTTGAATATTTAAAATGGGCCGGCATGTTTTCAACTTTACTCACCCAAAAGGCGCGAGAACGTTTTTTATCTCTTGGAGCACCTGGAAAGAAGAGGCATTCGTCATTATTGAGCACACAACGAAGAGCGGCCATGACACCAGCACTTCCCCCGCCAATAACGGTAACAGGAAAAATTTTCTTTTTATTCATTTAGAATTTGTTGGACGCGATTCAGTTTGTTCAGAAGCAGAATCCTCGTCGCCACCTTTCTTATAAAGATGTTGTTCACCATCTGCGCTTTTGATTTTTACTTCTTTGATTTCGTAGTTTTTGACACGAGTGATTTCAAATGAGAATCCATCCCAAAAAACCAACTGACCTTTTCTTGGAAAATTATTTCCCAAATGCTCAAGCAAAAAGCCTGTTAGTGTCGAATAGTTATCATTAAGAGGAATTTTTACATCGTATTCATTATAGAGATCTCTCAGAGAAATGCTTGAAGGAACGATAATTCCTTCTTCGGTCTCTATCCCCGGTACTCCATCATCATCTTCATCATGCTCATCTTGAATTTCACCCATGATTTCTTCCATGATGTCTTCAAGGGTGATCATACCAACCACAATACCATTTTCATCTTTTACTAAGGCTAAATGGACTTTTTTGCGATTCATATGATCAAAAACAGCCTGAATTTTCATATGCTCGTAAACGAAAAATGGAGGTTTAATATATTGAGTGACATCAAAAGGGCCTTCGTCTTTTAAATTGAAAAAGGCTAAGTCTTTCACGTGAAGAAAACCCAAAACATCATCCAAATTTTTTCCGAAGATCGGATATCGACTATGGGCGACTTCACGAATTATTTTTGTCACGTCTTCGAGAGAACTTGTTTTAGGGAGTGCAACGATACTTGTGCGAGACACCATGATGTCTTTTACTTTAATCGTAGGAAACTCCAAGATTGAGCTTAAGAGATCCAATTGTTTTGAATCAATGGTTCTCTCTTCTTCCGCTTTTGAGACCATAAACTCAATGTCATCTCGAGTAACAATTCGGCCCTCAAGTTGTGCATTTTTGCCAAGAATTTTTTCAATCGTCCAAACAAAAGCATGAACCACAGGATAAAATGAAAAATAGAGAATTTTTAAAATGAAGATGCACGGAAGCGCTAGCCTCTCGCCGTTCACGCGGGCAAATGTTTTTGGAGTGATTTCTCCAAAAATCAAAATGAACATTGTCGTCACACCCACAGACAACGCAATAGCATCGTCCGCAAAATAGCGAGAGGCAATGGACGTAGTCATTGACGCAATAAATGCGTTGGCCAAATTATTGCCGACAAGAATGGTGGTTAAGATATGATTGGGTCTTTCGGCCAAAAACTGTAAAGCTTTAGCACGAGCGCCACCTTCTTCAATCAGTTGGCGTGTACGATCGACGGAAATAGACATTAAGGCAGCTTCTGAAGCAGAGAAAAATCCTGAAGCCAGAAGACCTGTAACGAGGGAGAGCCATTCAAATGTCTGACTCATGATTCCCGGAATCCTTGTGAACTAATACTAGGGGGTTCTATTTTGATAACTCCTGAATTGTGCTCCAGTAGAATACCATGATTAAACAGTAGAGTCTAAAGAGAGATTCACTCTTTTGCTGCACAGCAAATTAGTGTTTTAAAGGCTTACCTTGAAAATCATGATCAGAGTAAACGATTCGGTCATTCATTTCATGATCATAGTCTCGAATTTCCGACAAATTTGCCACACTTCTGAAAATCGTTTTGCACTTGTAACAAACTGCGATCATGTTGAGCTTTCTGAAAAGAAAAACATCTAAAAGATAAAGAGCCAACAAACTTAATCCATAGGTCCAAGGGACAAGACAAGCAGCAAAAATAAATAATGCCGCTCCGATCACGCGATTGAAATCTTTTTGCTGATAAAAATCTTTTCTCAGGCAAACAGGGCAATCACACAATTTTCCATCAACTAAGTTTTGAGTAAAAGTGAGGGGTACAATATGGGTGCAAACATCACATTTCGCTGCCGTTGCACTTACAGAAGGCAAAACATTAATTCCTGAACCACATTCCGGACAAGTTATTTGAATTTCCATCAGATCGATAACCCATGCTTAAAGTAGAGATAAATTGAAAGCAGCTCCCCAATAAAAACAAAAAATACCATGATGTAAAGGACGCCTGTTGCACTTTGAATAGAGCGCATTCGACATAACTTCCACGAAAAACCAGACAAAATCGCCAAGGCCAAGTAGCCCCATAGCCAACGCATAGAAATGATTAGCCAATTGAAAACATAACCATCTCCCAACTGGGTTCCCTCAGATAGATAAGGCCAAGCTTTGTAAGTTCCCATACCGGAAGCCATTAATTTAACACACAGCAAGACCCAGAATATTTTCAGCGAGACAAGAAGAGGTCTTTCCGTCAGTTTCGGGACCACAAGGTAGTAGTGCCCTAAAAGCATTGAATAATGAGTGATCCCAAGTAAAAGTCCTGAAGAGAGCATAATGAGAAAAGCTCTTGGATCAGTCGATTGATAAAAATAAATACCAATTGTCGCTAGAAGCTGTAGTGAATACAAAGCCCACATTAATGAGGATTTGTGATCCTTATGAAATTTCCATTGAAGAGCAACAGAGATCAGCGCGCATACAGACAATGCCGTGACTAAAATATCCATGTGCTGAGAAAAAATAAAATCAAGAATCAAGCCTAAGGCCAGAAAAATAAAACCATGGCCTGTGATTAAACGAATAAATCCGGCTCCAGTGAGGCTTGAGCTAGCAATCCATGAAAAGAGAGCAGTTCCAAGAGATAAACTTAAAAGAAAGTGTGAGAGGATTTTAGGCAGTAGAATGTTCATTGGCTCCATCATAGATGGAGAGATAAAGATGTTCAACAAAACGGAAGTTAGCAGGAAGTAAATTTACTCCCCAATGATGAGCTGAATCATGATTTTTAAGAGGAACAACAAGACCCGGGGCATTTATTAAAGAGTCTTCCCACGGGATTTTAAAGAGATGAAGAAGCACTCGTTTTTCACCATAGTCATGATGAAAGATTCCAAGGAGCTGCCCCTGATTTTTGATGGAGACATTGGTCTCTTCTTGAATTTCTCTCACGACCGCCTGCCAAGCCGTCTCACCAGATTCAATCTTTCCACCTGGAAATTCCCAAAAACCTTTAAGTGGTCCAGCTTCTCTTTCCTGAATCCAAGTTTCAAAAACGCCCTGCGGATTTCTCCTGACAAACATGGCCACGGCCACAGGGACAAGCCTCATTGCACATCACTTCTGGCTGAAGCGAGTAACCTTCTTAAACTCTCTAAACGCTGTTTGCGGACCTGCTGATTTAAAACCAACCTCTGTCTGACCAATCGATCCTTGAGTTGAGATCTCAAAAGTGGATCTGCAATATCATCCACTTTCACAGTCATCACTGAGCCAGCATAATCAATAGTAATCTGATCATTATTGGAATTTAAATAACGTCCTTCATTATATTCTGGATTACTCTCTACATAGCTTAAAAATTCTTTTACAAGCTGAACTTTCTTCTCAATAGAAATCGGTTCTGCAGTAGAACTTGTTTGAATAGATTGTTGCAAACTTAAGCTTGGAACAAAATTTGTTCTCCCTCGTGATACGGAGACTTGAGAAACATTTTGAATGAGAACTCCACCACCCGCTGCCATTGCTGTATTAAAATTAGCGACAGTTGTTGTTTGAGCAGGACCAGGGTCTCTTGAAGGCGTTACAGAAGTTGTCGAGCCTATGGATTCAATCGATTTTGCTGTCGGGACATTTGAAGAGAGCGCACTTCCCCCACTTCCTCCTACAACACTAGTCACAGGAATGCTTGCTGGTTTTCTTCCAGGAACTTCAGCTTTAGGAGTGACAGGTAAATCTTCAGATGCTGGCTGTTCCTGAGTGTCAAATGGGTTCTCAACGACTTCTGAACCTGGAGTTTGCTTTTTCTTTAAACTTGCAATTAGACTTTTATTACTCTGTCTTAATTGATCCATCTCTAAACGAAGTTTTTCCAATTCAAGTTGCGCTCTCGCATCTTTTAAGTTTGCAACCTGATCAATCACTCCTCTCTCCGTATTAGTCTGAGCCACTTCCTCTCGCTCAATTGAACTCACTGAAGTTCTGTTACCCGATAAACCTACGGTGCGACTAAAATCAAGACCGCTCGAATTATTGATCATTGTCGTTCCACCAGTTGAAGCAACACCTCCACTATTTCCGTTTGATATAACTGAACTACCAACCTGAGCTGTCGAGACAGTTGACTCAATAGCTCCTAGATTATTTGTACTTTTTGCCTCAGTGGAATTGGTCGTTGAGCCCGTTTTATCATTCGCCTTTTCGTAAATTTTCACTTTTTCATTCAATTGAGCTTCTAAGTTAGGCAGATTTGGAATTTGTGTCAGACCTTGAGTTGAAGCTAATGAGCTACTTGAAGACTTATCAGTAAAGGTTTTTTTAATTTCTTCATCTGAAAGTACAATGGCTGGCCGACTGTCTGATCTAAAATAAGAGCTATTAAGTTTAATTGGAGTAAAACCATCTAAGTAACTTGAAGAGCTACTGGCACTAAAATTGATTAACGGCTTATTAAAATAATCATAATCAGAAATTGAGACTAAATTGTAACCACCTTTTGCGCCGCCACCACTTGCACCAAAAGGATTACACAAAGTACCTATACATGGAGCATTGGTTTGAAAGGGATTAAGAGACAATAATGAGGGCGCATTATTATCATTACAGAGTTTTCTTGCATAGTCTGAAAACTCATCGCCTATTTTGGCAGAATTTTCTCTCTTATCAATCATTCCCACTCGTAAAACGGGATCTGCATAGTTTTGAACATTAGCAGAGGCTTCAGAAGTAAAGAGGCCAATCTTACTATCCTTCTCAAAGTCACTTTTTGATATGGCATAACAGGCTTGTCCCATAACTTCTAAAATTTCAATATTTTTATCCAACTGCTCCTTATCTGAAGAGTTAATAGCCTCAACCTGTTTTTTCAAATCTCTCTTTATTTGAGCCGGAGTGATCATTCCTGCGACTTTGTCTGGCTTCATACAAAGAGAGAGGGCTAGGTCATGCTGAAAATTCGAACAACTCTCCTTCTCGTCCTTAACCATTAAACCTAATAAAGCAGTTTTGTTTTTTTCAAAATTCTCAGCAACTAATTTTCCGGTCTTCATCTTATTGGCAACTTCCCATCCTGCTTTATTTCTAACTAGCAATCGAATATAGGGATTATTTAGAAACTTAAGTTGAATCGTTTCTTCTGGTTGGGAATTACCATTCTTTTTAAAGTATTCTCTCACTAAATCCACAAGACAGATCTCACTATCAGGTGAGCAAGCTTCATATTTACTTTTTAAAGCCTTGTCCTTTAGAACTTCACGAAATGTGTCTAAGTATGCTTCATTGAAATCTGAAGTTCTTAGTTTATCATAACCCCCTCTAGGAACTGAATTACCTGCACAAGAGAGAGGAGTAGGAGGGGACGAAATTTCTTCTTGAGCCCTTCCTTCTACAATTTCAAAAAAACTCTCCACCCCAGTTGCGACTTTTGGGGATATAAATGATCCCAATTGAATTCTATTGGAGATATTTTGAATTCTTTTATTTATTACTGAGTCGTTGACACATCCTAGTTTACTTTTTCTGACTTTCTCCATTTCAATTTTCAAATTTGACGGATCAGAACAAGCTGTCGCTTCGCCACCCTCTCGACCAATAATTGTTGAATAGGCATTAATTCTATCAAGGTGTTTCGTGTATTCAGAAAAGGCTAAGACCGCTTTTTCTATTGACTGCTTTTCGACGTAATCATTGAACTTCTCTTCTGACTGTTTTTTGAATTTATTTTGAATTTCATCATTGCTCATTTCTGGGTTTGAGTTTTTTTGATTCATAAGAAATGAATACCGATCTGGAAAACATGAACTACAATTTTTACCAAAAACGGAGGGTAGAAAAGATCCTCCAAAATCAGGCAAACTCACAACATATTTACGTGCTAAATTCATAAAGGAATTACTACTCACAGCTGTATTTGAAAAATCATTGCATGAGGAAGCCTCTCCACCACTTGCTCCACCAGTTTGACATCCTAAAGTACCTTCAAAGGAATTCAAAATTTCATGTGTTCCACTACTTTTGTTAAAAGCGGGCCCAAACCAATTAAGGGTTAATCCTGATACTAGGGCAAATGCATTTGTACTTGTTGGTTCTAGATTGGTTTTTGTTGGGTCGTTCCAAAAGTTAATTGCAAATTGAAAACATTCTTTCTTTAAATCAGCAGATGTCGAACTCGATTTTTTCGCTTTGAACTGATCAATCAATTGATTGAAAGATTCTTGTTTAATCGCTCTGCTTAAGCCACATCTATCTAAGGGATTAACCAGCACCAATTTACATACACCGTCCATTGGTGATTGATTTCCATATACTTCATTCTCAACGGCATAATCACATAATGCAGCAATTCTTTCTTTGGCAGAATTATTTGCATCGGCTTGTTTCTGGATTATCCCTTGAGTTTCCTCATTAAAGCGAAGTGCACCAGCAGCCGCAGTTAGTGATATCTCATTATTTAAATTTATTTGTTCTTGAGTCTGATACTGTGGCACTTGAAATTGGGTTTGATAGTTTAAACCAAATGGAGAACTATTTACACTTGTCGGATTCCAGTTTATACCTGATCCAAAATTTGTTGAATTGAGATTTATGGTCTTCCCATTAAATGGTTTAACTCCAACATTTCCCGTCACAACGACTTGAGCATCCAATGTACTCTGAGCACTCTGTTGAGATTGGGCAAACAAACTCAGAGAAAAGAGAAGACTCAAAACTTGAAGTATCAAAAGAACATTTTTATTCATAAAAACCTCAAGTACCTATCGGAAAACCATAGTAATAAATTGAGTTTAAGAGGCTTTTACTCAATCTCTTAAGGAATCCCGAAAAATGGCATAAGGAGCTGGATTTATTGAACGATCGTACGAACTTAGTGCCTACAGTTTTTGGCGGATCGTTGTGATTTGAAACCGAACGAGAATAAAAGCGAGTGAACCAAGCAAAACGGCCCACCAAGGAATATTAGATTCAAGTAAGTAAGCACCCAGTGAAACAGCGATTGCAGCTGGGAGAACAGCTAAAATATTTCTGATTTTTGGATAATTTTTAAACGGATAAAGAATACTATGATGAAAAACGGAGATCGCTCTTAAAACTGAAAAACGATACTTCTTCTCCTGAGTTCTCTGAGCAACCCAGCCATTTAATACGGCCCAGTTCCAAATGAAGCCGACACTAAAAAGTATCGTCCAGCCCCAAGATTGCAAAAAGAACTGAAGGCCGATGACAATCAGCGAGAGGGCGATGATCTCAAGTGATTCTTGTAAAGAAGGAAGATGCTTTTTCATTCTAAAAAACCTTCACGGTGAATGAATGTTAAATCAGCAAGTCTTAAATTCTTAGGTGCATTCACAACAAAGTCAAAGACGTATAAAAACTCTTCAACTGAAAGCATTCTCTCATTGGAAAACTCACTATTCAAGTTCCCCCACAAAGGGGTATCAACTGCCCCCGAGTACAGCGGAGTGAATCGTAACTTCAAGTTTTTCCATTCTTTTTGAATGGATTCGAGCATTCCTCGCTGACCGAACTTTGAAGCATTGTAAGCGGCCATTTCTGGATATCCAAACTTTGAGGCCGTTGAAAGCAGAGAAATAATATGCGTTTCACCCTCAATCAAAAAAGGCTTCAATCCCTGAAGCATAAAAAAAGCGCCAAGAGTATTAGTCGCGAGATGCATCCCAAAATTTTCAATATCAATCTTTGAGACAGGATTCATCTCGCAGACACCAGCATTTTGAATAAAGAGGTGAACCTTTGGAGTTAAATCTTTGAGCGTGCGATAGAATTCATCCACCGCCTCGGCATCAGTGACATCGAGTTCAAGGTCGTAAAAATTTTCATCTTCAATATCAGTGCCCGAGCGAGAACCGCCGGCGACAGACCATCCCTGCTCAAGCAGGTAGCTCGTCATCGCGAGACCAAGTCCTGAACTTGATCCTGTGATGACGGCCCATTTCATTATTTTGCAATCCCGACAGCACGAGTTTCGCGAATCACGGCCACTTTAATGGTGCCCGGATAGCTCATCTCTTGCTCAATCTTCTTCGCAATATCACGGCTCAACATAATTGTTTGCTCGTCATTGAGGCGCTCATTATCAACCAATACACGAATCTCACGACCAGCTGAAATCGCATAACTCTTAGTCACACCTTCAAAGCTGTTCACAATTTTTTCAATGTCAGTGAGACGAGAAACATAACTCTCTTTAAGAGCTTTGCGTGCTCCAGGACGAGCGCCCGAGAGGGCATCAGCTGCGGCGACTAAGTGAGAGAGAACCGATTCTGGTTTTTCATCATCATGGTGAGCGCGAATCGCATGAACGATATCCGGTGACTCTCCATATTTTTTCGCAAAGTCTGCGCCAATCACAGCGTGCGAACCTTCGGCTGAAGCATCAAGTACTTTACCGATATCATGCATAAGTCCTGCACGACGAGCTTGTTTGACATTAAGACCAAGTTCAGCGGCCATGTTGCCACAGATGAACGCGGCTTCAAGAGCATGTTGGTATTGGTTTTGTGTATAGCTTGTGCGCCAGTTAAGTGCACCAATCAATTTTAAAATTTCTGGATGGATTCCGTGTACACCGATCTCCATCTGTGCTTTTTCGCCTAATTCACGAAGGCGCGTCTCGACTTCATGCTTGGATTTATCATGAAACTCTTCAATCTTAGCCGGATGAATTCGACCATCGGCCATTAAGCGCTCAATAGTCATGCGGGCAATTTCTTTTCGAACTACGTTGAAACTTGAAATCGTGACCACACCTGGTGTGTCATCGATAATGAGATCCACGCCACAGATTTGCTCGAAGGCACGAATGTTTCGCCCTTCGCGACCAATCAAGCGACCTTTAATTCCATCATCAGCGAGCTCAACCGTTGAGATCGTTTGTTCAGCGACGTACTCACCGGCAAAACGCTGAATGGCAATTCCTACAATTCGCTTCGCACGCTTTTCTGCTTCTTCTTTGGCTTCTTCTTCAATGCGAACAACATGCTTCGCAGCCTCTACTTTGGCTTCTTCTTGAACTGCAGCAATGAGCTGATTCTTAGCTTCTTCTTTCGTTAGTCCCGCAATCGCCGTCAGCTTTCCGGCCAACTCTTCTTGCTTCTCAACCACTTTCTTCACTTCTTGATCAAGCTTTTGAGTTTTATTCTCAAACTCTGATTCTTTCTGTTTTGTTTTTTCAATTTGTTTTTGTAGATCTTCTGTCTTCTGTTCAAGAGCGACTTCTTTTTTAGTCAGTCCACGCTCAAGATCAGCGATCCCTTTCTTTTTGCGCTCCATCTCTTGTTCAAGCTGATGACGCTCTTCACGTACCACTTGTTTAGCTTCATTCTTAGCATTTCGACGGATTTCATCAGCTTCGGCTTTTGCCTTAGAGAGGAAGTCTGCCCCCTGCTGATTCGCTAATTGATCAGCTTTTGAATTCATTGCTTTCGCGACGACAAAAGCAATAATCCCACCCACAACTACGCCAACGATGGCGAAAATAATCGATTCATTCATAAATATTCCTTCTTTCGCTGATCAAGAATTTACTGAAATAATTCTCTTCTCAGTCACAATCACATTCATTTTTTCATCATGAGGCTGAGTCTCAAACTCACTTCTCACTTGCTCTTCAAAACACAGACCCACACATCCAAGCTTCGGCCTCCAACTTGATAGCAACTTGTCATAATAGCCTCCCCCTCTTCCTATCCGATAGCCGGATTCTGAAAAAAGCAGACCTGGGACAATAATCACATCAGGCTCAACCTCTTCGCCCTCTTCAACCCAATGACCCTTTTCTGGTTTTTGTTTTTTTGGAAGTAAGTAGCGCATCCCTGTTTCAGTTTCTGAGGGATAAGCTAGCTTCCAAGGAAACAGCGACCATCGGTTCATCTCAAAACGTGGTTCTCCACGAAGTGGAAGATACAAACCTACAACTGATAGGGGGGATTGATGATCTAGAGTGACAAGATATTGAAGGAGTAGAGATTCAGTGAACTTCGAGCGACTTGTAACCTCATCGATACTTAAAGCGCGTAACCATTGCTTTATATCGGTTCTCAAATTTTCTTTGGTACTCATGAGTACACAAAAATCTTAAGAGCGGTTCTGTAGTTGGGTCATGGTAAGTTCCATCGAACTCTCAAGCCTTAATACAGTTGTTTTAAAATCGTTCTCTAGTTTTACTTTCTCTGTCGCTATTTTTAGAGCGACTAATACGGCCACATCCGTTGAACGCATGGAAGGTCGAGCTTTTTGCAATTCACTCACTTCTCTTTGCACCAACTCGATAACCGCTTGAGCAACTTCTCGATCATTGTCTTCGGATCTCGTTTTTACACGGCATCCGAGAATTTCTATTTCATTTTCCTGACCATTTTCAGTCATAGTCTAAAGGGTAGGCTTCCACCCCAAAAAAGTCAATGAAACCAATTAATTATCAAGCCTTTGTAAGGCCTACGAGCGCCGCGACATATTCATCCACTTTAAACGGCTGCAGATCCTCAACGCTCTCCCCGACACCAATATAAGTGATCGGAACTTGGAGCTGCTGGACAATGGCTACCGCACTGCCTGCTTTGGCCGAACCATCACACTTGGTGAAGACTAAACCAGTCAGCCCTAACGCCTTGTGGAATTCCTGAGCTTGTCTCAATGCGTTCTGTCCGGTGATCGCGTCAATAACGAGCCAAACCTCATGAGGAT
>JAIEMA010000073.1 GCA_019752535.1 Bacteriovoracaceae bacterium | reverse complement strand
GCCATCATTCTTCCAAATGAGCGTGGACCATTGCCACTCGTTGGCGTCCCTGGATCCCAACCTAAAACAGCGTTTTGCCCTTTGGCCCAAAGATTGAGCCAGCTGTCATCAATTGTGACATAACCATCAGGATAGTTTTGGGCATTCTGGTTAATCTTGTTTTGAACTTGACCAGCGGTGTAGGTGACTTGATTGTTTGAAAAATTAAAATAAGCCCAAGCGCCACCGAGAGCATCTTGTCCAGCGTGACAGCCGACACATTTATTTTTATAAGTTCTTGAGTCTTCACCCGGAGCACGTTCCACATCACGTCTCACTCGAAAATCTGCAATAGACACATCGTGAAGTTGCTCAAAATCGCGGCATAAAAAATTCATAAACACATAACGTGTCATACGGCGATTGGTTCCATCTTTAAAGTAGGCTTCGCCGAAAGCACGAGTGGTAATCGCCCCAGCTGTTGTGTTGGCCGGGATGCCATTGAGATTACTTTGGACATCTCTCCTCAGAGGTGTCACCCAGTCCATGGCATTTTGCTCAAGTCTCATGAAATGATTATTCGAGTCTGGTGCATAGGGATCAACGTTTGCAATATTGGCCGCCGTGGCGTGATAGAGAACATCACCATAGAGAATCTGATCAAAAGGCATGTTATCGCGGATAAGTCCCACAGCAGTGGCCACAAAATCATTCAAAGGCACGGCCGTTGATTTTGTCTGGTTAGACCATGGCTTAAACCAATTTTTCAAAACGATATTTGTAAAATTGGGATGGGCCATCGCTTTTTGAACAGCGTTATCCATGTTGTTAGCGATCAGGTCCTGCTCCATCGAGATCAGCATATTGGGAGTAGGGGGAACGCCGGCGATTCGATTATGAATGACCCAAGCTTTTTGGCGCTCAACTTGGCCTGCATAGGCGCTCAAGCAGAGTAAAGTAGAGATGAAAGCAAAATATTTCATTGAAAGGATCTCCTATAGGAATACCCATCGGTAAAATTGGGAAAATATTGAAAAAAGTGCGTTTTACTCAAGTTCTGCGGGCTTTACGCCCTTTAAAGGATTCTTTTATCCTTTAAGTCATGAAGAAAAGGTCACTTACTCCTCCGATGGTTTTAGTCGGGCTCTCGGGCCTTGATGTCATCACAAAAAAGTTGGCCGTCTCTACTCATCACTACTGGGCCAATCCGGGTGTGATGCTTGGATTTTTGGCCGATCTTCCCCCTCTAATGCTTATTTTATCTCTCTCCGCCTTGAGTGCATTTTTGTTTTTGATTTATGTCTGTCTGCAACTTTTTTTGCATCCAAAGCTCCTCGGCCTCAAACTTTCAATCTCCTTTCTCACAGCTGGGATCATCGGAAACGTGATTGATAAAGTGCTTTATGGTTGGACGGTGGATTGGATTGTCTTTCCCTTACCTCAATCCCAAAATGTCGCCTTTAATCTGGCCGACGCTTTTCTTTGGATTGGAATTTTCTCTGTCGTCTGGTGGATGTTTAAAAAAGAAGATGAAATTTGGTATCCCGGAGATCAGCGTCAAAATATTTGGCATCACCCCAAAGAACAACTTCTATTCAGTTTAAAATTTGTTGTTTTTGTCTCTGCCATGTGTGCGATGCTCGGTTTTTTTAGCTATGCCTTTATTCAACAAATCCTGCTGCCCATCCCCGGTGATTTAGGGGGAGTGATTGGCCGGCAATATCTCATCGTTTTGATGTGTTTAAGTTTGTTATTTGTCGCCATATCTTTTATTGTAGGTGTTTGGATTTCTCATCGAATGATCGGCCCTGTAGTGGCGTTTGAGCGTCACATAGAGGGGATTTTAGCGGGCAAGAACAAGGAGTTTCGTTTGCGAGAAGGGGATATGTTAAAAAAACTCGAGGAAATTGCCCAATTAGTGGCGAAGCTTTCCATTCTTTTTTTATTGTTACTTCCTAAAGCTTGGGCCTATCCCCAATACATTGGTCTGCAATATACCTCATGCTTAACTTGTCACTATAACCCGCAAGGTAATGGTCCACTTAATGATTATGGTCGTGCCGTGGGTGCGACTGCAGTGGCCGGAAGACTTTTTGTCGATAAAGATGTGAGTGAAGAGCAACTCGGAAAAGATTCAGCTTTTCCGGGAATAGATGTTGAAAAAAACACGTGGTTTAGACCGATGCTCTCTTATCGAGGTCTTGGATATGATTCAAATGCTTTCACCTCTCAGGCCGATAAAGAATGGATTAACATGCAGCTTGATGCCAATGTGGTTCTCAAGGCCGGTGACCGCGATCAGTATGTGGCCAGCTTTACTCTGGGAACTCGTCCAACGAATACTCAAGCGCAGAATAATTTAAAAGAATCTCAATCTTATTCTCGTGAACACTACTTAGGTTGGAGACCCACTGCTAAAATGGGAATCTATGCTGGTAAGATGGATAAGGCGTTTGGTTTAAGAATCCCCGATCATAATCTCTCTTCAAGACGGTCGACTCGTGCGGCTCAATTTAATCAAATTCATGGTGTCATGGTCCATGCAGTGGGAGAGAGCCTTGAAGCTTCGGCCCATTATTTTGTGGGTGATCTTAGTGAGAAAGATAAAGATTTAAGAGATAAGGGTTACTCTGGAATTGTGGAATGGGGAGTCACCTCACGCCAGCGTTTAGGTGCCTCTTACATGAGTTCAAAAATTACCACAGAGACGATAAATGTAATGTCCATTCATGATCGTATCGGTTTTGGTAAGGGTCATGCTGTAATGGGTGAGTTTGGTCAAATCAATCGTCAGCCGCAATCAGGCAGTAAGACAAGTTCAAGATATGGATTGCTTCAGACGTACCTGCAATGGTTTAGAGGATTCTCTGTCACGGGAACTTTGGACTATTATCGAAGAGATATCACAAAAGATGAAGAATCAATGAGTGTCGGTCCTGGCATTCAGTATTTTCCTCGTCAGAAAACAGAGCTAAGACTCGATGTACTCAATAATCGATCGTTTAGCGAATCAACAGCAGCAAAAGATACATGGCAAGTTTTAGCTCAGGTGCACTTATGGCTATAAGAGTAGTTTTCATTTTATTGATCACGCTATCTTCGGCATTTGCTCAGATGAGTAAGAAAGATTTTATTGAGAAGAAGATTAATCAACTCACTCTCATGACTCAGCAGAAGATGAATCGCCAAACTCAGCAACTTGAGAATTGGCTAAAAAATAAAAATTCAGCTATGCCAAAGAATAATGGAAAGCTCGTCAAAGTTTACTATTACTTGGGGACATTCCACGCTCAGCTTTACGCGAAATATAATTCAAAAGAAGAGAATGCTCAGGATCTAGAAAATTATCGTAAGGCCAAGCACTATCTTGAGGCCTGTGCTGCTTACGAGCACAATATTGATAAAACCGAAGCCTTGATTGAGAGACTGGATCAAATTCGTGGCATTCGCGTGAAGAAGATTTCAAAATTTAAATGGCGCGCTCTTTTTGAATATATCAGTTACGAAGAACTTGCTCTTCTTAAGGATGGAGCAGGGAAGGAGAATATTTATTCTCCACAGCGAGGATTCTGTGCTGGAGCACAACTTGCTTACGGAAACTCTCATCACGAATTCGCTCTTGATACTTGCCTGTACGCCAGTAGTGGAAACGTGGGAGCAGAGAATACGGCCCGCTACTTTCAAAAAGATGTGACCACAAAGGGAATTTATTTCAAACCGACCTACTGGAAACTTCTCTCGGAAGGTGAAGCCGCTCTCGGTTTCGGTGTTCCAGTCCTTTTAAGAAGTGTGGATTACACCTAACCAACGGGAACATCAGTTAAATCAAGAAGACCTGTCCCTTTTGGATTCTCTGTTGATGGACGCTGGAAGATGACTCCAAAGACCCATTTCCTTAGCACAGCTGCTATGGTTGATGGGTCTATGCTTTGGAGTTTAGGTGCAAGTTACGATCTCTAGCGTGCAGGAATAGTCGCATCGATTGTAATTTTATCTTCTACTCCGATGCCCATATATTTAACGTCAGTAATGCCAAAGTCTGATGGTTTGGCATTAAAGCGCGCGACAATTTGACTGCCTTCGGCCTTATACACAAAACTAATGGGATTTGATTTTCCATTCGCCACCATCGTCGCTACACCTTTTCCATTTTCACCGACTGCATTCTGGATAAGAATTTTTGACTTCGGTCCACCAAGACGTTTTTGAAAATGCTCATCTCTTAAATCTAGATCAGTCTTTAATGTGCCCACTTCAACCGTAAGTTCTTTAGCGACATATTTAGATCCACTCTTTTCAGCAAAGCCTCTGACTTTTTCTGAATGAGCCGTAAAGCTTCCTGCCGGAGAGAGAGTAACCTGGACTTTGACTGTTCCAGCGGCAAAGACTGAAGCTGAAAAAATAAAACCGAGTGCTAAGAGCATCTTCATAGAAACCTCCAAATTTAAGATAGAGATAGTTTAGTCTAAAAACTTAAGGCGTTCACCAGGAAGTGGAAGGCGGCAAGTCTGACGTTTTCCAAACCAAACATATCGGTAATGAGCGATCAGTCGGTAAACGGCATCTCGAATGGGGCGAGGAATGATTTTAAGAACTGAGCACAAAGACCAAAGACCACCAATTTCACTCAAACAAACAAGTATCGCATCTGACCTTAAAAGAATTTTTCCTTTATGCCACACAACGACGGTGTCCAAATCATTGACCAGCTCAGGGGGAAGCAACTTCGCTGCAGTAGTGCCTTGCAGAGTGGCAAAACGCAGACGATCTCGTGGGTCTCTTGGTAATAGCCAATCAACTAGACCGTTACAAAGTCCACAGACACCATCAAAGAATAGGATCAGATTTTTTTCCTGCATTCACCTCTAGTCTAACACCTGGCAGTTCAGGGTAAAATAATAAAAAAGGGTGCTAAATGCTAGATACTGCACAAATTCAAGAGAAAATCAGTCAGTTCGCTCGCGAGAGGGAGTGGGAAAAATTCCATACTCCAAAGAATATCGCCATGGCCCTGACTGTTGAAGCTTCTGAATTAATGGAGCAATTTCAGTGGCTCACGGCCGAAGAAGCCAATTCGGTGATGAGCAGTGAGAAGGCCCAAGCTGTGAAACACGAGGTTGCAGATGTGGCCGTCTATTTACTGAGATTATGTGATCTTTTAAAAATAGATCTTCAATCAGCGATCGAAGAAAAAATTCAGTTAAATGCGAAAAAATACCCAATTGAGAAATCTAAAGGGCATGCGCGAAAGTATGATGAACTATGAATCATTCTGATAAAAGAAAAAAAACTCAACTCGTGATTGGGATTACAGCACTGACTATGATTGTTGAAGTGTTGGCCGGCTACATGACAGGAAGCATGGCCCTGCTTGCAGATGGATGGCATATGGCCTCTCATGTTGGTGCTTTGGGAATTGCCTGGGTTGGATATTACCTTATTGATCAGTCGAAGTTTCGCTCTCAATTCACTTTCGGTGGGGGAAAGATTCTTATCTTAGGTGGCTACACCAGTGCTGCCCTTCTGCTTGTGACGGCCGTTTGGATGATATCTGAATCTTTTATCCGATTCTATCATCCTGAACCCATTCAAGCTCAAGAGGCGATGATTGTTGCTGTGATTGGTCTCATTGTGAATTTAGTGAGTGCTCTCATACTTCAATCCCATGGGCATGATCATCATCACCACGATCATGATCACAAGCACCATCATCATCACGATCACAAGCATCATCATCATCACGATCACAAGCATCATCATCACCATGATCACGATCACGAATCACAAGATCTCAATATGGCCGGAGCCTATGCTCATGTTTTGGCCGATGCGCTCACTTCCGTTTTGGCCTTGGTCGCCCTTGGGATGGCCAAATGGAAAGGTTGGCTATGGGCCGATCCTGCAGTCGGAATCTTAGGTGCGCTTATGATTATCAAATGGGGAGTCGGATTGCTTCGACAAAGTGCCCATCAACTCCTTGATGGTAATGATTCTGGAATTGAAACAAGTCACATTCAAAAACATCTTGAAGGCAAAGGTCTCTCTGTGGCCTGCATCCATGCGTGGAGAGTTGATAGCGATAAAACGGCCGTGCATGTAAGAGCTTTTTCGACTCATTATAAGTCAGAAGAGCTTCCCAAGTTAAGAAGTGAGTTGATGCACTTATTTCCTATAGGACATCTTGTGATCGAGATTGGCCCACAAAAAGATGACTGCCAGCTCTAAGAGACTTTCCAGGGAAAATATTTTCTTCGCTCAACATCACTAAGTTTTGAGATACGAATTTCATTAAACTTTGAAACTTCTTCACCAGAAATTTTCTCCGTGGCATGCTTCACTTCATTTGAACGTAAAAGATGAAGAACGGGCATCGGAGAGCTGTTGGCCCAATGGGCATAACTTGAATCTTCAAACCCTGCGAGGCGAAAATCAGGATGAAAGGCGACAATTTGAAATAGGGAATCAAGTTTTGCTTCTTGTAGCAGAGACTCCATGGAGAGTGTGAATTGATAGAAGTCGTTAAATGCTATCTTCCACTGAGTGAAACCAATCACCGTCGTAGAGAGTACTTCTTCATCTGTATTAAAAAGAAATTCGACTTCATCTAAAAAAACTTTTTGAGCTAAGAAGAGTGAGTCCGCTTTGGACTCCACTAAATGCAAGCGCCCCTGATCATAAGGGGCGCGTGCGAATGGACATAAATTAAGTTCAATGATCGTCTTCTCAAGCCAATTTTTAAGCTTGGAGGCTGTGTTCATAGAAAGTTTGGATCAGGTTGAAAGAGGATAAAATGAGCACCAAACGGGTCTTCAAGTTCAACAAATGATCCAATATTTGGAACCGTAGAAGGTTCAAAGATTTTTTTAGCTTTTAAAGAGAGAGCTTTTTTAAGAGTTGCTTGTAAATCCACGACGTTCATCTGTGGCTTCCAGCGAAGATTCACATCCGTCATCACAGGCCCTTGACTGACATAAAAACCGGCCACTCTGTTTTCACCATTGATGAAGCGAGTGTATTGAGCTCCGTTTGGTAATGATGTTGTACAAGCACTCCAGCCGAAAGCCTTTTCATAAAAGCGGTGTACACTTTCAGCATCATTGGTGTGAAGTTCATTCCATAAGATAGTCGTTTTGCGATTAAATTGTTGGCCAGCTGGAATCTCATGAATAGAAATTCTGTTTCCTTGTTGGTCTTCAATTCCGACGGTTCGTCCAGGTTTGCCGAGGTTGATTATTTTATTGGGACTTTTTCCACCTAGCTCTGTCACTGTTTTAATAGATTCTTCAAGATTTTTTACCGCAACTGAGGGTGACCATGCAGGTGGGCCCTTTTGATCTGGAGTGGCTTTACGAATATTGGCGAAAGCTATGCCTTTATCAAGAAGCATTGTGGAATTGGCATCCACGCGCTTGGAGTTCCAGCCAAACAATCTTTTATAAAAAGTGAGGGCTTGGTTTGGTTTTTTTGTGATGAGAGAATTCCAAACAATAAAACCATAAGGATCATGGGGTTGATTGGCCGGAATCATCGTCTTAGTCTGACAATTCTCTGGAGCACTTGAGGTGGCATTATTTTTTGCAGGATTTTTGGCACATGAAACAGCTAACAAGCCTATCATTAGAAAATATTTGATCATGACTTCCTCCAATGGAATTTTTTAACATCATAGCTCAAATCTTTACCCATCATAAGTCGTGGCGCGATAGTTCCAAAATGGCGAGATGATCTTACCGATACATAAGCAACCTAGCGCAGCGCACGTGCCTCCGATAATCAAGCCTTTGGAAGCCCCAAACATATCGGAGAGGCTTCCCATGAAAACCTGACCAATCAGCGGGCCTGAGGCATAGCTCAGCATCTCCACACTCGCCAGTCTTCCTCTCTTTTCATTTGGGATTGTCTCATTCCACATTGTCCCCCTGAAAATTCCCGAAATCATGTCACTCCAGCCTGCGAGGAGAAGAAATATCAGGGAGAGATAAAAATACTGAAGGCTCAGGCCAAAAAAGATAATTCCAACTCCCCAGCCACTGGCCGCAAAAGTAATAATTTTCCCATGACTCTTTTGATGAAGCGTCCATCCACTCGTCAGTGTGGCCATCAATGCTCCAATAGCAGTCGCAGAGTAGTACCAACCTAACTTTTCGGCCCCAGCAAAACTGGCCGCGAGCATAGGAAAGAGAGGATTAGGAAAGGCAAAAGTCATGGCAATAATGTCCACAATATAGGTGCCCCATAAATCTCTTCTGGTGAGAGCGTAATTCATGCCTTCCTTAATAGATTGAAGAGAGGACACTTTTTTGTCGACAGCTTGGACTTCAAAGCGGGGAAGTTGAATCATCATCGCGATGACAAAGAGGTAAGTGAGCATATCGATCACATACGTCCAAACGATTCCAGCATGGGCGAGCAGCAATCCCCCAATAGCAGGTCCAGTGATCATGCCAAAAGTTGAAATAAATGAATTGAGTGGACTCACACGTGAGAGATCTTTTTTCTTTACGATCTGTGGGATCATGGAGCTAAAGGCCGGGCGATGAATGGCATTGAAAGAAACCATTAAAGCGCCAAGAGCATAAATGGCGTAGACAGTAATTTGATTTCTTAATGTCATGACAATGAGGGCCACATTACAGAGTGCTAAAAGAATTTCCGAAATCACACAAATTCTTCTTCTCTCCACTCGATCGGCCAGAGCTCCACCCCAAAGTCCTACAACAATTAAAGGAATGAGTTGAAACACTCCCAGCAGTCCAACTTGAAAAGTAGAATGGGTGAGCTGATAGAGCTGCCAAGGGAGAGCGACATAAGTGATTTGGCTTCCAACAAAAGAAACCAGCTGCCCAAAAAACATTTTTCTGTAATCTGGGTATTCACGAAGAGGTTTAAGATCAATAGCAAGATTGATCATAGCCTCTCAACAATTGAAGCGATTCCCATTCCACCAGCTGTACAAATTGAAATGAGGCCTCTGCCTTTGCCTTTTTGATGAAGCTGCTTGGCCATACTGGCTAAAATTCTTCCGCCAGTCGCGGCGAAAGGATGTCCGGTGGCTAAAGAGCTGCCTTTTTGATTCATCTTAGCGCGATCTATCTTTCCAAGAGCAGAAGGCATTCCTAATTTTGTCTGGCAATATTTTTCATCTTCCCAAGCTTTAAGCGTACAGAGCACTTGGCCTGCAAAGGCTTCATGAATCTCATAGAGATCAAAATCTTGAAGAGTGAGATTATTTCTTTTAAGAAGGCGAGCGACAGCTAGCGTAGGTGCCATCAGTAGGCCCTCACCATGAACAAAATCCAGAGCGGCCACTTCTGTGTCCACAAGATAGGCCAGGGGTTCCATTTTATTGTTGGCCGCCCATTCTTCAGATGAGAGAAGAACGGCCGAGGCTCCATCGGTGAGTGGAGTTGAGTTTCCAGCCGTTAAAGTTCCGGCTTCAGATTTATCAAAAGCAGGTTTAAGTTTAGCGAGTTTTTCCACTGTAGTGTCGGCACGCGTGATGCTGTCTTTATCGAGTCCCTTAAAGCTAAAAATATTATCGTTATAAAATCCCTCACCATAAGCTTTTGCGGCTTTTTGATGGCTCTCAAACGCTAATTGGTCTTGATCGTCCCGGCTTATTTTCCACTCCTTCACCATCAACTCACAGTGATCACCCATGGAGAGACCAGTTCTTGGCTCGCTCACGGTCGGAAATTTTGGCATGAGAATCGACGGTCTAAAACTGGCGAGAGCTTTGAGTCTCTCTGGGATACTCCTGGCATCACGCAAAGAGAGAAGAAATTGAACTAATTCTCTACTTCCATTGATAGGTGTATCCGAGTTTGTGTCCGATCCACCCGCAATCCCAACTTCAATTTGTCCTGAAGCGATTTTCAATCCCACGGTATTAGCGGCATCAAGTCCTGTACCGCAGGCCCTTTGAAGATTATTGGCCGGTGTTCTGGGATCAAGCTCAGTGCCAAGCACACACTCTCTTGTGAGATTGAAATCTTTTGAATGAAGCACCACTGATCCACAGGTGACATCTCCTAAGAGATGACCTTGCAGCTGGAATTTTTTGACAAGAGCACTGAGTGTAGCCGTCAAAAGCTCTTGATTGCTTACATCTTTATAAGCCCCGAATGATTTTGTGAATGGAGTTCGGGTTCCACCGAGGATGGCCACCTTTCTGAGCGTTTTAGTCATGATTGTTCCTTGAAATTTCTATTCGAATGATCAAAGTCATTTTCACATATTTGAGTTGCCAGTGCGTAGAAAAACATCAGACAATTTTATTATGATGCAACGCTTGGGATTGAAATTTTGGCTGACGCTAGCAAGTTTCTCTTTAATCACTTTCACTTTAATGAAAGGACCCTCTGCCTTTAGGAAAACAGCTCACGATCTCACATTTACAGATGAAGTTTCTACCACTGCCGCTCATGCAGAAGTCATCATGCCTGATTCGGGATTAAGTGTTTCGATTGAAAAGAGAGTGGACCTTTTTCTCTCAGATCTTAGGTCTCAGCCGACAGAGCCCGAAAAATGGGCGAATCTGAATGCCGAGTGGCTCAAATATGCCCATCAATGGTTTGCTCGCGTTTATCCTGGAGAAGAAAAGTTTAATGCTTACGCCTCTCTTTGGGTTGGCAAGCGAGAGAAAAGTAAGCTTTGGCGTCTGAATTGTAGAAATGAGTTTTTTCCAGATATGGATGATAATGAGTTGATCAGTAAGTCACAGTGGCTTCAAGGTGAAGAAGAGTGGCAAGAAATGCAGGCAAAGATCAATCGTGGACTGCAAACTGTAGACGAAGAATATGATCAAGCTTTATCCGCTCTCTTAGGTACCCGTATTAAGGATTTCGTAAAACTTCATAAGCTCTTTGTTAGAGAATTCTTACCAAAGAAGTCTGGCACAAAATCCTATTTCCTATGATCCTATCTTAAGGTAACCTTAAAATAGGTTCTTATGATTAAGCCACAAAACCATCCCTATGAGTCTGATCGACTTCAAAGCCTCAAGAGCTATCAGCTCTTAGACACTACTCCTGAAAAATCTTTCGATGATATTGCGAAAATTGCGGCCCAAATTTGTCATGTGCCTATCGCCCTCATCAGTCTCGTGGATAAAGAGAGGCAGTGGTTTAAGGCCAAAGTCGGGATTAATGTTGATGAGACGCCAAGAGAGCTCTCGTTTTGTGGTCATGCGATTCATCTTGATGATGTCATGCACATTCCAGATGCCACTCAAGATAAAAGATTTTTTGATAATCCTTTAGTGACAGATGGGCCAAAGATTCGCTTTTATGCCGGAGCTCCACTCATCGGCCCTGATGGTTTAGCCATTGGAACACTTTGTGTGATTGATTCTAAACCAAAAACATTAAGTGACTCCCAGCTTGAAGCTCTTCGTGCACTCTCTCGCTTAGCTTTTGAGCAATTCGAGTTAAGAAAAACCAACATAGGCCTTCAGCAATTGCTGGTAAAATTAGAATCTTCTCAAGATCAAAAAGAAGAGCGACTTAAATCATTGGGACAACTCTCAAGTGGAGTGGCCCATGAAATCAATAATCCTTTGGCCATCCTGAAAGGGATGTTAGAGATCATTCGATTAAAAATTGGTGATAGCGTAAATTTGGAAAATGATTTTAAGAAAATGAAAAATGCCATTGATCGCGTGGCCAATATCGTGAATGCCATGAAATCTTTCACGCAGGAGAGAACAGTCTTAAGGCCAAGAAATCTCTCCACTCAGAAACTGCTCAATAAAATTATAGACCTCAATAGCTTGATGATCAATGAAGCGGGAATACATATCCATTACCCAAAAGATGAAAGTTCATTTATTCAAGGCGATGAAGAGCAATTGCTTAATGTGTTTAGCTCTTTAATTAAAAACTCTATTGAAGCGACTGCTGACTCTGTTGAGAAATGGATTAAAATTGAAACTTTTGTCGAAGATGGACACTGGGTTTTACGCTTTAGTGACAGCGGAAGAGGTATTTCTCCAGAGCACTTAAATAGAGTGTTCGAGCCATTCTTTACGACGAAACCTCCAGGTAAGGGCCAAGGATTAAGTCTCTCCGTGGCCAAAGGAATTGTGGCCGCTCACGGCGGGCAGATGCGAATCACACAAGCCTCCCCAGTGATATTTGAAGTAAAACTTCCCTAGTAGGGAGCTCCCACATATTTCCAGATTTTCTTTTTGATAAAGCGAGGAGCAAGAAAGCTGAATCCTCGAGCAAAACGTCTAAACCACACAAATGATTTCATCCCCCAAGGCCAGTGGGAGAGAAGTACCTCACCATCAAGCACTTTAAAGAAGTAATCAAAGATCAAAGCGATCATGACTATATCATCCAACTGCCCCAAAACGGGAATCCAATCAGGAATGAGATCGATGGGAGAGAGTACTAAAACGACGAGAGCGACAATAACAGTCTTATCTCTCTCTGGAATACGAGGATCTTCAGAGACGTCTTTAAGAAATTTTCCAACGGTTTTAATAAATGTAAACATGCCTGATTATACCCAAGGAATTCCAGCACGCAAAAGTATTTGCTTCACCGTCTCGGCCGCGACATGAAAGCCGAAAGTTCCAGTGACAAATGAGACTGAGCCATAGCCTGTCGCACAGTCAAGCCCTTTGCCTGGCTCCTGGGGTTCATGGGAGAGACAGCCATCCTTAGTAGGATAAACGGGTCTCTCATCTG
>JAIEMA010000074.1 GCA_019752535.1 Bacteriovoracaceae bacterium | reverse complement strand
CTTTTTGATATTTCTTACTTGAGAGGCCGTAAGCTCGAAATCAAAAACGAGAAGTTGTGCACCTTCCGCTCTGGCTTCTTCACCAATTTCAACAATTCGTCCTTCGCCAAGCATGGTTGCAGGATTAATGTTTTTTACATTTTGAATGTACTCATTGCCAGCTTGAAGGCCAAGTGTTCTTAGAAGTTCTCTAAGCTCACGCATTGAAGCTTGAGTGAGAAGTTGCGAGGCATGAGTTGGGAATTTGTCACAAACCAAAGAGACGAGGGCTGCTTTTTGACCTATCGGAAGTTTGTATTCATCATCATTAAAATTCATACAATCTCAACTTCTAGGTTATCAAGTAAACGTACTTGATTCATTTTTAAAAGACCAAGTACCACAACTTTTCCTTTTGAAGGAATCTTCTCACTCAGTGTGCGGGCTTCTCGGATCTCCAAGTACTGAAAACGAGTATCTTTCTCTAGAAGATTTTTTATCCACTCTCTGGCTTCTTCTACTCTCTTAGACTCACCAGAAATTCTGCGGGCCACCTCAAGTAATGTGTGATGAAGGAAGAGGGCTGACTGAGAGTCATCTTTGGATAAGTACTGATTGCGTGAGGAGAGAGCTAAGCCCTCGCTGTTTCTAATGATTGGCATTCCCTTCACTCTGACTGGAATCTCTAGGTCACGGGCCATTCTCTTGATGACTCTGTACTGCTGATAATCTTTCCTGCCAAAATATGCGACTCGAGGCTTTACCAGTTGAAAGAGAAGATAAACAACTGTGGCGACACCAGTAAAATGACCAGGCCTAAAGGCTCCTTCTAGAAAACCATCTAGTGCAGGAACATGAATTTCAGTTGAAAATCCCGCAGGATAAATTTCTTGTGGTTCACTTGGAGCAAAAATGACGAGTTTTTTATTCGGATATTTCTTTAGAAGCTCTGCACATTTTGCGACATCAGCTTCAAGAGTGCGTGGATACTTGGCAAAATCATCATTCGGCCCAAATTGAGTTGGGTTAACGAATATGGATATCACACTGGCTTCGTGTTCTTTGAGCGAAGCCTCGAGTAAGCTCATGTGACCTGTATGGAGATTTCCCATAGTAGGAACGAAACCTACGTCATCAGTTTGCTCTTTTCGCCAAAGGCGAAGATCCTGGGAGTTTTTAACAATCTTCAGTTGAAACTCCCGCTGCTTTCCCATTTAACAATTGATTTTGCTAACTGAGATTTAGTGAGTTTTGTCGGTTGACTCGTTTGCGATTTATCAACAAACCAATATGTGCCTTCAGATTCGGCAAATCCCTCACGAGGAGTTTGATTGATAAGTCCGCTATGAACTTTGTTACCAATCATGAGATCTACGGGCTTTCGGTTAAATTTCTCTCTAAAAACTTCCTCAGTGGTATTCGTTTCCGCTGCAAAAGAAATAAATTTTTGTTTTGGATTTTTATGTTTGAGAAGCTCGGCTAAAACATCTACAGCTTTCTCGACATGAAGATCAGTGAGCTGATCTTTTTTCATTTTATAATCTGCCGCTTTAAATTCAAAGTCGGCTACGGCCGCTGCTGCGATAACCACATCCACTTGGTTCACATACTGCAGAGCTTGCGTGCGCATCTCTTCAGTTGTGGGTGTCGAAATAATTTTACAATTCGGATGCGCTCTTAGAGCTTCGACTGGGGGAGCGGGGTGTCCAACGAGTAGTATGACATGCGAACCAGTAGCGAGATAGGCTTTGGCAAGCTCAACACCTGTCATGCCACTAGAAGGATTGGTCATAAAGCGAACAGGATCAAGAGGAGCAACGGTTGCACCTGTCGTGATCAATATTTTTTTAGATTCTTTTTTTAGTGGATTATATATTTCAACCAGATCAGCAATCGCTTCGATATCCATCATTTTTCCGGCGCCCACATCTCCACAAGCCAGTAGCCCTGAGGCTGGGTCAATCACTTTGGCATGTTTCAGTGAATTTATTTTGGCGACATTGGCCTGAGTAAAATCATGCTCCCACATCATGGTGTTCATGGCAGGAAAAATGAGTACAGGGCGATCGGTTCTCCAGGCGAGAAATACAGAAGTCAGAAAATCGTTACACTGTCCTTGAGCGATTTTTGAAAGTGTATTGGCCGAAAGAGGAGCGATGCACATAACATCGGCCCATTTTCCAAGCTCTACGTGTGGAACACCCGGAGTGGCAGATTGAAAATCGTCATTTGGCATGTAAGTGTGTTCAGCACCGAGGTAGCGAAAAAGTTCTGGCTTCACAAATTCAAGAGCCCCTGAAGTCAGAACCACACGAACCTTATGGCCGCGCTTGACCAAAGAGCGAGTGAGGTCAGCCGCTTTATAAGCGGCAATTGATCCAGTGATAGCGAGTAAGATATTCATCCGATAATGTTCCGCTTATACCACTCTAAGAGAGAGTAATGTACCAGATCTGCTCTCTTGTGTAACTCCAGCTCAGGAAATTGAGGCTTAAGCATTTGATGGATTTTCTCACTGTCCCCACCAGAAATAAGGACTTGCGCGATTCCCCAACGCATTACAAGGCGCTGAATCAGTGCAGCATATGCCACAGCAGCTCCGCCAAGGGCTTCCTCGGTAGTATGGGGGAGGCTTTGGGTGGAGAGCAGATTTTTATCTAAGGCCTCAAAGGGGATCGATTTTAACTGCGCCCCCTGTGTGAGATCTTCCCCCAAAAGCTTAAGACCGGGAAGAATATGGCCGCCTAAGAAACCCTCAGTTGTAACAACGTCGAGAGTAAGAAAACTTCCAGCGTCGATAATCAGAGTCGGAGTTTTGAAATTTTTAAAGGCCCACCACGCTTGGATCAGGCGATCTTCGCCAAGTGAGTGAGCGTAATGAACAGGCATGCCCGTAAATTTTTGACCCTTCCAATAATCTTTAATTCGCTCACACAAAAGTCCCTGCTTGAGATAGGGATCAAGCTCATCATCATAGGATTTGACTTGAGAGATCACTCCTGAAACTTCGCCGAAAGTGAGTTTGAATTCTTTGAGCCACGATTCAATATCACTCACTAAACCAGTGACCACAAGTTTGTCATGACGAAAAAGGGCGGCGTGAGCTTTTGAATTTCCAAAATCAAGAGTCAAAAGATTCAAGCACGATTCTCCTTCAAATATTTTTCAATGAGTTTTTTCTTCATGCCGTAAAGATCCGCAATCGGCTTTACAAACTTAGGAGGCTCTTTAGGTCCCATCTTTAAAAGATCATTAGTCACCAACACTTGTGCGTCTACATCCATACCAGAACCAATGCCGATAGTAGGAATCTCTAAGCTCTCGGTAATTTCTTTTGATAGCTCAGGCGTAATACATTCAAGAACAAGACTAAAGCATCCTGCATCTTGTAAGCGAAGCGCTTCTTCCTTTAATTCTTTTGCCCGATCAGCTTTTTTTCCATGAGTAAAATAGCCACCCATTTGATGAACAGACTGCGGCGTCAATCCAATATGACCCATGACCGCTACTCCGACTTCTGTCAGACGCTTGATGGTTTGAAGTTCAGTCGCGTGCGCACCTTCAAGTTTCACGGCTTCAGCGTTACAAGCTTGAAAAAGTTTCGTGCCAACGCGAAGACCTTGATTAATTGTGGCGTAGCTGCCAAAAGGCATATCGATGATGAGGAATTTATCGGGAGCTCCACGGCGCACAGCTTGTCCAAAGAGCGACATCATCGAAGGAGTCACAAGTACAGTCGTATCAAAGCCTAGAATAACATTTCCAAGTGAGTCACCGACAAGGAGCATATCGACATCCGTCTCATTAAGAAGACAGGCCGTTTGATAATCATAACAAGTGAGCATCTGAGCTTTCTTGCCTTTAAGCCCCCGGATATCTCTTGTGGTGTGCTTTTTCATGGTCTCTCCTTCTGCATCTTCTCAATCGTTTTTCCAAACGGATCATTTTTCCAGCGAAGAACTGTGTCATGGCGAAGTTTTTCTACATCCGTACTGGCTGCCTCTTTGGCAAATTTTCCAGACTCAATATCGCTCAAAAGTGTTTTCATATTTTTCGCAAATGGCTCATTACAAAGAAGCGTTCTGCCTTTCTCTGCACCAATAAGGGCATTAGGAGAAATCAAATGGAAGAATGCTTCGGGCCCTTTATCCACCATGACTTTTACGATGAGTCCCACTTCATGCCAAAGCTCAAAGTACGCGAGCTCTGGCGGGATGCCTTTCTCAATCAGCATGTTAAAAGAAATTCTGCACGCTTCAGGAATGACAGAACACAAAACGGCCTGTTCAGAAAAAAGATCGGCTTGCATCTCTTGCTTCACGCCCACAGCATAGGGACCCCAAGTGATTCCTAGGGCACGAGCTGTTTTGAGAGTGAGAGCTTCAATTTTTTTTCTTTCATCCTCATGAACCATCTCTACGGAATACACTCCACCAAGGGCGCGACGATCGACATAAGTGGCACGCACTTCAGTGCCAATGGCTTTTGGGGCTAGCAGCACATGATTGAATTGCGGAAACTTCTCATTGAGTTTCTCTTCAATGAGGGCAAAGCCATGAGCATAGTAAAGAGTTGTTCCAGCTGGGATATAGGCCGAGAGACTGGCGAGCGCTCCTGCGATCTCATGATCTGGAACCAAAAAAGCCATGGGGTGACCCTGCATCGGGGCCTGCCAATCAAGAATTTTGAAATCTTTTGGAATGAGGCTGCGGCTTTTGGAGTCATGGCGCAGTAGGACATGAACTTTAAAGCCCGAATCATGCAGGTTAGCGCACCAAGCTTTGGCCTGGTTACCAAATCCAACAATGACGATGTTATTTTCTGCTGTCAAAAGGTCTCCTTTGGGGCACCTTTTTCGTATCATGAGCCTTTCAAAAGACACACCCCAAACTCGCTCGCGCGCCTTTCTTTACGGAGAAAGTGTATTCACCACGATGCGAGTGGAAAAGGGCCATGTTTATTTTCAAGAAGCTCACAAAAAAAGACTTTTTCAAAGCGCTGAATGGCTTTGGCCCGGCACACTGTCCCAAGCCGAACATCTTTGGGGCATGCAAGAGCCTCCTGGTGAGAACGGGATTTGGCGAGTCACCCTGAGTGCCCAGCAACTTCAAAGGGGAGTGAGACTTTTAACTGAACCGAAACTTGAGATTGATGGATGGTGGACACCAGGGCTTCCAGGAGAGGAAAAATGGCAGGCCAAAACTTTAAAAATTTCTTCTCGTGATAGCGAATGGCCAAGCTTTTTAAAGTCAGGTGATTATCTTTCGCGCTTAGTAGCCGCTAGAAAATTGAAAGAATATGAAGTTCCTCTTTTTTGTGTGAACGAAAAAATTTGTGAGTTCATGCATGCCAATGTCTTTTGTTGGGATGGTAAAGCACTTCACACTCCCTTAGCAGGAGCCAATGTTTTGGCCGGGGTGGGCCGAGCTCGTTTAATGGAAATTTCTCAAAAATTAAAAATGCCAATAATTGAGAGAGAAATTGATGTGAGTGAATTGCCCCATTTCTCTTCAATCCTTGCGGTTAATGCTGTGAGAGGTGTGGCCTCAATGTCGACAATTGACGACAGAGCCGTGCTTGGGCATGCTAGTTTTAACGATTTAAATAAGATTTTTTTTGAGGAAAGATGAAACCACTCAAAGTAAAATGTCCACATTGCAAAAAAGAATTTGAATATTACTCCTCTGACTTTAGACCCTTTTGTACTGAACGTTGTAAAATGGTTGATCTAGGTCATTGGCTTGAAGAGTCTTATGCGGTCCCTGCGCAAAATCTCACTCAAGAAGAGCAAGATAAGCTTATTCAATTAGTGGAAGAACCAAATGAAGAACAGTGAGCGCCAAGAAGCCCTAAAATTCACTCTTAAACTTGCAGATGAAGCAGGTAAGATTTTACTTGATCACTCTCGCAAACTTTATAGAAAACCTATTAAACTCATTCACAAAGGCGCTGCGGGACTGGCCAGTGAAGCAGATTTAAAATCAGAAGAATTAGTCATTCGAAGAATTCAAAAAAAATATCCTGAACATAAAATTGTGGCCGAAGAAGATAGTTTTGCAAAAAAACTAAAAGTGAAAGGTCCAGATGATCCCAAGCAGCTGACATGGTTGATTGATCCCTTGGATGGAACAAACAATTTTTTGAACGGCCTTCCGTTTTTTTGTGTGAGCCTTGCTCTTGCTCAAGGAAGTGAAGTGGAAGTCGGTGTGGTTCATAATCCACTTTTAGGAGAAACTTTCTACGCTCATAGGGGCGGAGGAGCTTTTCTCAGAAGAAGATTTGGAACAAAGTATCTGACAAAAAAACTCCAGACATCAAAAGTCTCTCAGCCACTCAAAGACTCACTTATCTCAACCAATCTGGGATCAAGCCGCCATAATGCTTCACTCATACGCAAATTTCCAGAAGTGAGAGCTTTTAGACGTCTTGGCTCTGCGGCCCTAGAACTTTCCTATGTTGCGGCTGGAATTCTCGATGCTTACTGGGAATATCGTCTTCAGCCTTGGGATATTGCTGCTGGTGGATTGATTTGCGAAGAAGCAGGAGTTCCTATCTCTGATCTTCAGGGTCAGAAATTTCATGCTTTCACTCCCTCTGTCATGGCCGCGCGCTCGCCCCTTTATGAAGATCTCCTTCAGGTTCTCACAGAGGCAGAAAAATCATAAGTTTGACAACAGAAGCCAAAAACTTGGTATAATGAATCCATATGTTTAGCCCAAGTATTGGGCCATTTCTTTTGAGCCAAGGATGCGGCGATGATGGAATCAGTTATTTCAGCTTTGGATAAATTTACGCCAGAGATTTTGGTCATTTTATCAGGGCTCTTAGTCATCACGACTACTTTGTTTTTGTGGTTATGGTTCGCTAATCGCAGAACTTATAATCTTCTTCGCCATCAGCTTCCAGCTTCAGTGATTAAAACCTACCTTGATTCAGTTATTCAAAATTCAAACTCTCTCAAGTCGGCCCTTTTCCGTGGCGGTGGCGCTGATTTATCTGCTGGCATGCCAAGCTCTATGCCTGTTATTGGTGGTGGTGAAAATTTAATGAGTATTCCGGCCGGCAGTGGAAATGATGATGCTCTTAGAGAGCAGCTTCAGCAGAAGCTTGCTGAGCTTGCGGCGACTCAGTCTCAACTTAATAATTCAAATGCAGTCAAAAAAGAATTGGAGACTGGATTAACTGGATCAAAAGCTCGCATTAAAGAGCTTGAAGATTTATTGGCCAAAGCTGGTAAAGGTGCGCCTGCACCTGCCGCTGGTGGTGCTGATCCTGCGGAACTTAAAAAAGTTTCTAAAGAGCGTGATGAGTTAAGAGATAAATTAAAAGAATATGAAATCATCGAAGACGACTTAGCTAATCTTAAGCGCCTTCAACAAGAAAACGCTCAACTTAAAAAAGCACTCGGCGGATCAGCCGCTGAAGCCACAGCCATCAGTGGTGGAAGTGAGCCTTTGGCCGCAAAAGCTGCTCCTGTTTCTGGCGGACAAGATCCACTAGCAGGTGCAGCCGATTTGTTTGATGACGTTCCATCCGTTGATGAAAAACCTGAAGCTGTCGATGAGCCTGAGGCTCAAAATGATGCAACTGAAGAGCTAGAGCAGTTTCTTTCTTCAGGAGAAGATGAAGCTCCTTCAGAGCCAGAGGCCGTAGAAGCGAGCGCTCCGGAAGCTGATGAGGCTCCAAAGAAAGAAGTGACTGGTAATGAAAAAACACCTGAGGATTTACTCAGTGAATTTGAAAAGATGTTGGGGTAATTATGTTGAAAACTTCGCTTCTCTTTATCCTTCTTTGCTCTCAGGTTCTAGCGGCTAATCCCTCTGGAAGAATGTCTCCACTGACAGATATTCAAAAGATTGCTCGCTTTGAAGAAGCGTTCACAGTCTCAAGCATTGAGCCAACTCGTCTCAAAGCTATGGCTTTCTCACTTAAGCAAAAATCTGTTCCGACATTAATCAAAGTCATGAAAGAAGCCACTTTCCCAGAGAGAAATCGCTGGCACGCAACGATGCTTTTGGGACAAGTCATGGGTAAGAAGAGTGCAGCGTTTATCGCTCGCTTCACGGAGCATCCGGCTTGGATGATGAGAGTAGCAAGTCTTAAAGCTTTAGCAGCTCTTGGTATGCACGAGTATCATGCCATTTATGCCAAAGCGCTGAAGGATGCCTCTTTGATTGTAAGAGTTCAGGCGCTAGATAATATTGCTCACATGAAAATTACTAAGCTTGCACCACATGTTTGGAATATGATGTATGACCAGACAAATTACACGGGCAGTGCTGGCAAGAGAAAGAGAACCTCAATTGTTCGCTCAATCATCAGAACAGTTGGAGAGCTTAAATACGCACCGGCCAAGACGGCTTTAACGAAGTTGATTCAGAAGCCTAAGTATCAAGATCTCGCTGAAGACTTAGATTATTCTTTGGAAAATATTACAGGAAAAGTCTCACCCAATAATTCGATTCAAACGAGAAGAGAGTTTTGGAATAAGCAAACGATCTAGAAGTTTTGCAGCTGCTGCTTCTCACGTGCCTTATCGATTTCTTTTAACTTATTATCAGTCTCAATCAAGCGCCCTATTCGATAGAGTAGGGTTTGCTCCATGATCCCATCAGTGGTGATCTCCTTCCAGCCTTGAAGAAAATCTTGTTCGACGAGCTGACGTTTATAGATTGTGACTTTCGCCACTTCAGACGAAGCCCTATAGCCTTTGACGACGTTGATAATGAGTTTGAATTTTGCTGCCTTCACCGCGTCACTTGAACCAAATGAATCTGTGAAATTCACTTCCATTGTGTTATCCATCCAACGTGTCTTAATTGTTCCTGACTCTTGGTTTTGCTGAGCGATATCGAACTTCTTCATTACTTGGATCACAGATTGCCAAGTTTGATTGAAGTCGGCTTTGTAGATTTTCGATGGCATTTCAAGTTCTTCCGTCACTTGACGGAATTTCTCATAGGATGCGCAACCGGACATCGCCAAAAGGAGTAGGACTTTGGTAAGAAGAATAGAAGCCTTCATTCATTTAATGATAGCAGGTTTCTAGCGTGAGGAAACTATGGACCATCTAGCCCTGTTTAAAAATGTACTCTCTCTTGAAGCTAAAGCTCTGGATCGAGCTCTGTCTCGAGTAAATCCTACAAGCATCGCAGCTTGTGTGAATTTATTTGAGTTTTTGACTCAGACTGGAGGCAGTCTTGTTGTCACAGGAGTGGGGAAATCAGGTCTCATAGGGGCGAAGATTGCTTCGACGTTTTCATCTTTAGGCCTTCCAAGTTTCTTCCTTCATCCGACAGAGGCCATGCATGGAGATCTTGGACGAGTTTCAAAATCGGACGTCATGTTACTGTTAAGTAAGTCTGGCACAACAGATGAAATCCTAGAACTTCTACCTTATTTGCAACTTCCAAAAGAGCGACTCATCGCTTTGGTGGGAAATGTAGATTCTCCGATTGCTCAAAAATCTGGAATCGTGCTCGATTGCTCGGTCGACAAAGAAGCTTGCTTAAATGATCTGGCTCCCACGACTAGTACCACACTCACTCTGGCCATGGGCGATGCTCTAGCAGTTTTGTATGAATCAGTGAAAGGTGTCTCAAAAGAGCAATTTGCACTTAATCATCCGGCCGGTCTTTTAGGGAAATCTCTCTCTCTTACCATTGATAAACTCATGGTGGCGCCTGATCAATGCGCCCAGGTGAATCAAACGGCGATTCTTCAAGATGCTCTTTTAGCGATGACGAAATTTCCAGTAGGATTGCTCGCTATTGTTGATGGGAAAAAGCTTTTAGGCATTCTCGTTGAAGGAGATGTCAGACGAGCTCTCATGAAAGACGCACAGGCTTTATCTAAGCCGGTTGTTCAATTCATGAACGCCAAACCATTATCGATTACTCCAGGAATTTTAGCCTACGAAGCGCTGAAGGTGATGGAGAATAGAGAGCGTCCGGTTTCTGTTTTACCAGTCGTTGAAAATGGTGAGCTTAAAGGAGTCGTACGTTTGCACGACCTTTTGCAGGCCGGATTTTCAACCACCAAAACAAACTAAAACTTAAACTCACGATTATCCATAGTCCCACGAGAGGCATATTGCCCCAAGTTTGATAGATCGTTTGCGGAGCTATCTTGGGGACTTCCAGATGAACATCTAAAACATCCTTCTCTCCGGTAAGAAGTCTTCTGCCTTCACTTCCATCCGGATAAATAACTGTCGTAATCCCAGTATTAGTCGAACGGATGATGGGACGTCTAAACTCGAGAGCTCTCCATTTGGCCAAGAAGAGATGTTGAAAGGGTTCTGCAGTCTCTCCATACCAAGAGTCATTGGTGAGATTAATTAAAACATCAGCAGGCGCTGGGGCATTGTTCAAAAGTTTAGCAATGAATCCCGTTTGTAAAATTTCATAACAAATAGGAGTAACAAATTTTACTCCCGTTCTCGTTTTAAAAATTGGAGTTTTTGTTCCACTTCCAAAGAAAGAAACTGCGGGGATGAGTTTCGAGAGAGTTTTATTCAAGGGCCCAAAGGGCATTGTCTCTCCGAATGGAATGAGAATGTGTTTGCGATACACTTCCTTGAATTCTCCCATGATCCCGATTTGAAAAGCGGCGTTGTATTCTGTCTCAAAGCGATTATCCCATTGCTCAGGATCATCTTGATCATAGCCACCAATCAGCATTTCTGCGCCCGTGCGAGCAATAAGATCTCTGAAAAGAGTGGGGGGAGCTTCAGTCTTTTTTAAAAATTCAGGAGAGGAGAGAGAGAAGGGGTAAGCGGTCTCAGGCCAGATCACAAGATCTAAACTTTGTGGATTTTCTTTCAAGGTTAAATCTTGATAGCGCTTAATCACATCTTCAATGGCACCAGTTTCACCGGATTCAGCTTGGATTTTGACAAAATTGCCCACATTGGCCTGAACGACACGAACATTGATCGAATGAATTTCTTGGGAAGGAGTCCAACCTGGAACAAAAAAATGTAGAACAAAGAAAACACCCACACCAGCAAGCGCGCTCAATGATGGTCTCTGCTTTTTAAGTATCGGCATAAGCCCCAGGGCAAGCCACCAAGTAAAGAAGGAATAAAGTAAAACTCCACCCCAAGGAGCGAGATTTAAATAGTAATGAAAATGCATCCACACATGGCCGGCAAAAACGGGAAACTGCTGAGGGAGGGCCATCTCAGTGGCGGTGAGGAAAACTGCTCCGAAAAACGCGTGCATCCCTCTAGTCCAGTGGTTCACACTTTGGATCTTCTCTCGAAAATGCATCCACACTAACCAGCCCCACCATTGAGGATTAAGCACGGGAGCGAGGAGTAGGGCCAGGGCGTGAGAAGCTCCGGGAGGCAGACCCCCAAACTCTTCAAGAGTGTGAGGAACCCAGTAGAAGCCTGTGAGGTTAAATCCTGTTTGATGAAGAAGAACGGCAAGTATTCTTTTTTTTGTGGTGGGGATATTTTCTAAACAAAACGCCATCAAGATTAAAGCGATTGGCGAGAGAAAGAATAGGCCTTGATATTCAATGCGTGGAAAGGCGAGAGCGTAAAAAGCTCCACTGAGTGGAGCAAGAATATAAGGCCAGTACTTCATACTGGCATGATAAAAGGATTATTGTGCTTTGGCGAGCTTGCGACCTTTAAGGCGTGAGTCAACCATGTCGGCCATTTCAATGGCGCGAGCTGCATCTAATTTACCAGAGCCTAAGATCTTGCCTTCAAAGTTTTTTACTTTAACTGAAGAACTCAAGATCACGTTACGAATGTTTTCGTAGTTGAAAGTGGGGTACTTCGCTTTAATCAAAGCCGCTACACCTGTAACAAACGCTGTCGCTTGGCTTGTTCCTGTCATATATCCAGCGCCACCTTGTGGGATCGTACTTCTGATACGGTGACCAGGGGCTGCGATATCTACAGAGTTTTTGCCATAGTTTGAGCTTGCAATAATCTGCATCTCTTCATCATGAGCACCGACAGTGATGATGTTTGAGAGGCCATAGCTTGCTGGGTAGTAAGCATTTTTCTTATCATCAATATTGCTGCGCTCGTTACCAGCTGCTGCAATAACCAAGATCCCTTTCTTCTCAGCTTCCTTCAAGATACGAAGCTCTTCAACTGAAGGCTCAGGACCGCCGCCAGAGTAGTTGATGACATCAACACCCATCTTCACAGCATACTCTAAAGCTTTAATTGTGCTCTCAAGATTCTGTTGACCAGAAGCTTGTGGGTTGTAGTACTTCAAAGCGACAAGCTTCACTTCAGGAAAGATGCTTTTGATAATGCCGGCCACATGTGTTCCATGGCCATGGCTATCAGAAGGAGTTGTCGTGACTGATTTACCAGAAAAATCTACGCCGTAATTAGCGGCACTGCTCTTGCCATTAACGATGTGAATGTTTCCTGCCAAAAATGGATGATCAAATTGAATGCCTGTATCAATGACGGCCACAACCACATTTTCGTTTTTCTTGAAACGTGCCCATGACTCTTTAACATTAATTGATGTGAGTGGACGGCTCGGGTCAACACCCCAAGAAGCGAAACGTGATTCAAGAAGAGAGAGTGGATAAACTGATTCAGGGGCAAGAGACTTTAAAGGAGCTTTGGCCTTAATCCCAGCTGCATGACCTGAAGTCATGAAGACTAATGTGAGGAGTAAGCTTAGCATTTTTGAAGTAACTGCCTTCATGTGCTTCCCTTTTCAGATACGTAACATAAAAAACGAATCGCCCGGCGAAACAGACGCCTGGTCTGTAATTAATAAGCAAAGCTTTTGCCAAACTGAAGCTTGAGGGATCAATGAGTTAGAAGGGTTTTGGGAAGAAATACTGTCTAAAAAGACTCAAGTGTATAAAATTTAGACAAAAAAATGGGGGTCCTAAGACCCCCATAAATCAAGAAATTCAATAAGCTAGATTTAGGCTTGGCGGAATATTTGAGCGTCGGCACGCTCTTTTTCTTCAGCATGAACAATACAAAGCTCAGACCATGGTTGGTTCTCTAAGCGCTTCATACCAATCTCATCATCACACTCTTCACAGTGACCAAAAGTACCGTCATGAACTCGTTCAAGGGCCATGTCGATGCGGCGAAGTTTAAAGAGTTCGCGGTCTCTGATTGAGCAGGAGATCTGTTGATTG
>JAIEMA010000069.1 GCA_019752535.1 Bacteriovoracaceae bacterium | reverse complement strand
TCGTTTCACCTGAAAAAAGCCAGTTTCCATCGGCCATGTGAAAAGTGTCGCGATGACCTTCTTTAAAGGTAAACGTCCAAACTCCACGTTCTCCTGGAACTTCCATCCATTGACCAACAAATGGACTGGGACCGGTCAGTTTAATCATCCATCGAGACAGGACTTTTTTGACATCGGCCGTGTTTTTACTGATCCACATGTCATCCACATGTTTGATTGGATCAAGCCACTTAATGGGATTGGCATCAACTTTTGCAGCCGCTGGATTTTGAGACTGAGCAATCGCTTTGTTTCTATTTTCTGCGACCTTGTCCTTAAGCGACATCTTAGGATCGAGGGCCTTATTCTGACCGACAGAGAGAGCTTTTTTCCAGAAGTCCATTTTGAACTTCAAAGCTTTGCTCTTCATTTCAGGATCCATGACTTCCTGGCACCCTAACTTCATTAACGCAGCTTCGACTTGCTTATTATTTAAATAATTGATGACTGAAAACTTAACGTTGGCTTCTTTGATCAGTCTTTTTTGAGATTTTAAAAAACCCAAAACTTGTGTGAGCTCGTTTTTACCGGTGACTGCAGCGATAACAAGCGTTGCGGGGTTGGTTTTGATGATTTCAATAACATCTTTTTCTGCGTCTAAATCCTGAACTTGTCCAAAATCTTTGGCACCCTTTTTGAGCACCTCTTCAAGAGGTGACCAGTCTTCTCTAAAAAGATATTTTACGACAGCTATCTCAGACATTTTTAAAGCTTTGTTAGTGGCCACGTTATTGTCTTTTCGTCTAAGTTGAATGATTCTTAAAACTTATTTTCGTATCGGAAGAAACACAGATAAACTATCCTCAAGAAAAACAAAAAGATTGGGTGCATGGAAGAGAATCAAAACCCCGATGAAGACAATCAAGAAATCCTCCAAAATCTAGACGAAACTGGTCAGACGGAAGAACTTGTCGAAATGTTTGAAGAGCTTCCGACTCCGGATGTCGTTGAATTCTTAGAAGATAAATCGATCGATGAAATTATTAGCTATCTGAACGACGTAGATGCTGAAGACCAAGGTCGAATTTTTTCTGACTTTTCCATCGATTTACAAGTCGAACTTTGTCGGACTTTAGATAGAAGAAAAATTGCCACGATCTTTCGTCACATGTACTCGGACATTCGAGCTGATTTATATCAAGAACTCACCAAAGATGAGCAAATCGGTCTTCTACCCTATCTAGACAAAAAAGTTCGCGAAGACGTCATCATTCTCTCCGCCTACCCTCCAGAGACGGCCGGCGGTATCATGAATACCGATTTTGCCACAGTCTTTGAAGGCATGAGTGTCGCTCAAGCGATGGCGAAAATTCGTCATGATGCTCCTTCAAAAGACATGGTGATTTATATCTATGTCATCGACGATGTCATGGTCATGAAAGGTTTTGTGACTCTCAAAGACCTGGTTCTTGCAGATCCCAATGCGAAAGTCAGTGATTTGTTGAATGAATTTTTCGTTCATGCAGAAGTGAATGAAGATCGCGAATCAGTGGCACAAAAAATTGAAAAATATGATCTCGCGGCCATCCCTGTTTTAAATTCTCTTAACCAACTTGTGGGTATCGTCGGTCATGATGATGCCATCCAAGTTATGCAAGCCGAGCAAACTGAAGATTTAGAACGACTGGCGGGGGTTATGCCTTCAGAAGAAGGCGAAGATTACATGCAAACCTCCACTCTTAGACACTTTAGAAAGCGAGTTGTCTGGCTTGTGGGTCTTGCCGCGATGGGTATCATCTCTGGCATCATCATTAATGAGTATCAGGGCGTGCTAGAGCATTTTATTATTTTGGCCATGTACATGCCTATGATGGCATCAACGGGTGGAAATACCGGTACGCAAGCGGCCACAGTGATTATTCGTGCTCTCTCACTAGGTCATATCACTGATGATGAATGGATTAAAATTGTTTTCAAAGAAATTAGAATCTCAGCGATGCTCTCAATCTGCGTCGCACTTTTAACTTATTTTAAGATTGTGTTTTTAAGTTTCCATGGCCTTTTACCTGAAGGCTTTACGATGTCTTTTGTAGGTCTGACTATTTCCCTCGCAATTGCCATTCAAGTTGTAACTTCAGCCGTGATCGGTGCAGGACTTCCACTTATTGTGCGACGCTTAGGTGGTGACCCAGCTGTCGTTGCCAGTCCGGCCATTAGCACGATTGTGGATATCACCGGTTTACTCATCTATTTTTCTGTCGCCTCTGCCCTTTTGGGAGTGGCTTGAAAAACGATTATTCGCTAATCTTATTTCATGAAAACAATAATTTTATGCGGCGGTTCAGGAACTCGACTTTGGCCTTTATCTCGAACCCTTTACCCAAAGCAATTCTATCCTTTATTTGAAGGCCATTCTCTTTTTCAAAGAACTGTTTCAAGAAATGCCGCTCATTCAACAGAGTTTGTGATTGTAGTCAATCAAGAGCAATACTTCATGGCTGAGGATCAGTATAAAGACTTGAAACTCTCTATACCTGCTCGATTCATTCTTGAACCTGAAGGACGAAATACTGCTCCAGCGATCGCTCTGGCGGCCCTGGCTCTTAAACCTCACGATACAATGCTCGTCGTACCTTCAGATCATCTCATACAAAATTTAAAAGCCTATGAGACTGCAATCAAGCGTGCCCAAGAATTAGCCACTCAAAATCAATTAATAACTTTTGGCATTAAGCCCGCTCATGCTGAAACAGGTTTTGGATACATTGAAGCCAATGGCGAAACCGTTATGAGTTTTAAAGAGAAGCCAGATGCTAAAACGGCTCAAGAATACCTTTCTAGCGGAAAATATTTTTGGAATTCAGGAATGTTCTGTTTTAAGGCAGAAACATTTTTAGACTCCCTTGCACAATTCGATAAGCCCATCTTTGAAACGAGTAAGTTGGCCTGGGAGTCGGCTAAAGAGAATTCTCCTCATAGAGTAGATGCCAAATTGATGAAAGCCATCCCTTCAAACTCTATTGATTATTCAGTGATGGAGAAAGCCCGCGAAACGAAAGTCATACCCGTAGATATGGGATGGAGTGATTTAGGCTCATTTGATGCGCTCTACGAGTCACTTCCTCATGACCAAAATCAAAACACATTAAATCCCAATTCCATTCTTACTAACTCTCATCGAAACCTCGTTGTTTCAGATAAACGATTAGTGGCGACAATCGATGTTGATGATCTAGTTATCGTAGACACACCAGATGCCTTACTGATCTCAAAGCGCGGCTCAACTCAAAAAGTAAAAGACATCGTTGGAACACTAAAAGAAAAAAAGTCTGAGCTTACTAATATTCACACTACGGCGCACAGACCTTGGGGCTCTTATACGATTCTTGAAGAGGCAAATCTGTTCAAGGTCAAACGAATCGTCGTTAAACCTGGTGCAAGACTTTCACTACAAAAACATGCGCACAGAAGCGAGCACTGGATTGTCGTTCAAGGAAAAGCTTATGTGACTGTTGGTGAAAAAACGTTTCCACTTGAGAGAAATCAATCGACCTACATTTCGATTGGTGAAGTTCATCGCCTAGAAAACAAAGAGAGTGAAGATTTAATTCTCATTGAAGCTCAGGTTGGTGATTACTTAGGTGAGGATGACATTGTGCGTCTCGTTGATGACTATAAGCGAGTCTAGACCTAAGCTCTTGGAATCTGGATTCAAATTTATTCTCTGCCCGAGGCCCTCTCGACAAGGTGGGATGGCCTTAGGTAAGTTCAAGAAAACCCAAACTCTTGAGAGTGTATGTTTAAATCAATTCTACTTTTAGTTGCTCTTTGCTACGTCCTTTCATCTCTCGCCCAGTACTAAGCATGACAGTGCTTAAAACTGTAAAAAAAATATTTCAAAATTACTCTCTGCTTTTAAATATTGATAATAAGCCCAAGAACTCTGTTCATCGCTTATTACCCAATAAATATATTCTCCTTGTTTCCCCTCATCCTGATGACGAAGTCCTGATGGGTGCGCTGGCGATGAGACTGCAGCTTGAAAACAAAATGAAAGTAATCAATGTAGCAGTCACCTTAGGCAGTGATAAATCGAAACAAGTGCAGAGAAAAAATGAACTCACTGCTGCTTGTAAGAATCTTAAGTGGGAAAATTTCTTTTTGCCTGAAAAAATCTCAGCAAAAAAGACAAAGCTCAAAGCTATTCTCAAAAAATACCAACCGACTCTTATTATTGCACCTCATGATAAAGATCTTCATCCCACGCATGAAATGACTTCTCAACTTCTCAAAGATTGTCTTGGCACTCAAAAAGTCACTGTTGCTTGGGCCGAATATTGGGCTCAGATGAAATCACCTAACACAATCATTGAAGTCACAGAAGATATTCACCTCAAACAGGTGAGAGCTCTTGAGTTCCATCAAGGGGAGATTTCTCGAAATCCGTATCACATTCGATTACTTGGATGGCAGATGGACAATGTCCGTAGGGCCAGTGAAATCCTGGCAAAAAAAGGTGCAAATTCAGCTTCAATGCTGGCAGGGCAACTTTATCGTCTAGAGAAATGGGAAAACGGAAAGAGCACGAAAAGCCTCCAAAATGTTTTTGCTTCACGCACTTATGATTTAAGTGATCTTATTAACTAATTTTTTTCGCTGCATTTTTATCGAGAAAGACCGTAAGTCCAGGATGATCTCTCAGTAGAGTCGCGGGAACATCTTCACTGACCTCACCTTTTAAAAATTTCAAAATGATCTCACTTTTCTTTTCCCCATTGGCGATGAGCCAAAGATTTTTTGCTTCACGAAGAGTGGCCATGCCAAGAGTAAGTGCTTGCGTGGGCACTTCTTCAAGAGAGGAGAATTCATTTTGATTCGCTACGCGTGTAGACTCTGCAATTTTCACGACACGTGTTCTTGATTCTTTTGATGATCCCGGTTCATTTAATCCCACGTGACCATTTAATCCGATCCCCAAAAGCTGCAGATCTAGGCCACCCAAGTTGTGAATGGCTTTCTCATAAGACAGTGAAGCCTTGATAGGATCCGAGAGATCTTGCGGAAGAAATATTTGAGAGTTGGGAAAATGGAGTGGTGAAAAGACGTGATGATTTAAAAACGCAGCATAGCTACGCTCATCATTAGCTCTTAAACCCAAGTATTCATCCAGCATTGTGGCCCTCGCCTTAATAGTACGAGGGGGATTCAACTTTAAATGCTCATAAATAGACACCATGGTCTTACCGGTAGCAAAACCTATGGTGAGAGACTCTTCAAGCTTAGCCGCCAAAAGAGAGGCCACATGGGAGGCAAGCTGGGCTTCAGTATCAAAAACTTGAATCTTCACGTTTACCCCTGTAAAAAATTCGGAATCCGAATTCCATATTTGATTTCCGAATAATCCTAGCTTAAACAAGGTCCCATGAAAACTGTACTGAGAATACTTTTAGTCGAAGACGATAAGTATTTTCTCCTCCATTTAAAAGATATCCTCAAGCCCTTTGGGTTAATAGAGGCTGCTTCGAGCTGGCCTGAGGCTGAAACTCTTTTAAAATCAGAAAGCTACGATTTAATAGTCACTGACCTTAATCTCCCTGATGGGCCTGATGGTCTTCGGGTCCTAGAATTTGCCAAGAATAAAAAAGTCATGAGACTGGCCCTCACTTCTAGTGAGGATGAAACACTCATTTCTAAGGCCTATTTAAATGGCGCTCAGCATGTTCTCGTTAAATCTAAGGCCAAAGATCATTTGCCTGCCTTTATCAAAAGTTTAATGGCCCAAAGGAATGAGAGTGAAATTGAGCGACTCATTTCATTGCGCTTTCCCACTCAAAATAAAACTCTTATCGCAAACATAAGAAAACTTATCGTCTCCCCATGGCAAGGGAGATCGCTACTCATTACAGGCCCCACTGGTACTGGTAAGAGTGTAATAGGAAAATTTCTCGCTGAACAAATCACTTCTCAAAATGCTCCCTTCATTCATCTAAACTGTAGTGAGATACCGGATAATCTTCTTGAGAGTGAACTTTTTGGTCACGAAAAAGGAGCCTTTACCGGTGCAGATCAAAAGAAAATCGGAAAGCTAAAGGCAGCAGATGGCGGAGTACTATTTTTAGATGAAGTAGGAACGATGAGTCCGGCCATGCAGCAGAAGCTGCTGAAAGCGATTGAAGAGAAAACATTTTATCCAGTTGGAAGCACAGAAGCTGAAAAGAGCTCTTTCACTCTTATAACGGCCACATGTGAAGATCTTCATCTCAAAATTCGTGAGGGGATTTTTAGAGAAGATCTCTATTTTAGAATCTCAGGGCTTACTCTTCACCTCTCTCCTTTATCTGAGAGAAGAGAGGATATCGATGCTTTTGTTAGACTCTTTCAACAGCAATCTCCGAGACGCTTCATCCTCTCTAGTGAAGCTATGAAAAAACTCATTAATCATTCTTGGAATGGAAACCTTCGTGAACTAAAGCAAACTATCATGAGTCTGGCTGATTCAGGGGGTGGGCTTGTTGACGAGCAACATGTCGAGTCTGCCTTAGGACTTAAAGAGAAGTCTCATTCGACTGGACTTATCAATGAAGAGATTAAAAAGTTCATTGAGACTAATGGCCTAAGACAGTATTTTCAATTAATTGAAAAAGAAGTCACCAAGGACGCACTTAAGAAACATGATGGAAAGATTACTTCATGTATTAAAGAACTTAAGATTTCTAGTTCTGCCTTCTATCGCATCCTTCAAGAGCACCAAATCACCCAATAAAATCTTGGCACAGACTTTGCTTTAGGTCGGGCACCAACAAAGGAGCCCGCATGTCATTACAAGCCAAGATACTGTCGCAATATCGAAAAATTTATCCTCACTATACCTTAAGAGAAATATCATCTCAAACAGACATCCAACTCACTCGCCTGTTCAGACTCTTTAATGGTGCTCCCATGAAATTAGAGGAGTATGAAATTTTCCTCACTGTAACTGGTGTCCAAAGAGAATCAGAACTTCAGTCGAAATTCCATAAAGCTCTGAATAGTTTTTCAGAAAAAGAGCTTACGCGCTTAGATCAGTTTATATCGAAAGCCATGAAATGGAATGAGATCATGACTCAATCTAACAGTGTTTTAAATAACGGCCAACATTCAGCTTGAGAGGATATATGTATACTTTAACCAGTGTAGAGAGAGTTGTTTTAGAATCTATTGGAAGCAGGCCAAGAGATATTTATGAATTGATGAGTGATACGAGACTCGAACTCAAATTTCTTGCAAACATTCTTCATGCGATGATTCTTAGAGGCTATATCATTCATAGCGATGAAGGATATTGTGTGAATCCTCATCTTCCAAAAAATGAATTAGAAATGATTAACAATCCTCAAAGTTGTAAGGCAGAGGCTTTGGAGCTTATTGAAGGCATGATGAATCATGAAAAACCTAATATCGGGATTCGAAAAGCATGGATCAGCGAGAAAGATAAAAAGATTCTCAATGCGATGTTTACCAATATTGAGCAATTTGTCAGAACTCTACCCAATCCCCCTAAAGACGTACCATTGCATGACTATACACTCATAGTGTGGGGCCAAAACGGTTACGGAGAGGCGATTAAAAGAGTGATTGGAGAAATTCAATGAAAACAATCATTATACTCACTCTTCTGATTCTCTCTTCTTGCGGCAAAAAGACTCAGCCTCCCTATTACACCGTTGACCCACAAAGTATTGGTTTAGATAGTGATGGAGATGGCGCACTCGATTGGGACGAGATTGAAATGGGTCAAGATCCAAAGCTTGCCAATATCGATCTTGATCTTATCAATCCAGAGAACAAAGTCACAATTATAGATGATTTGGGAAATGAAAAAGAGATACTAACAATAAAAGTGAGAAGTCTCAGAGAAGCACTTTTAAATAGGTATCATTATAAAGAGATTGAACTCCCTCTGATTAATGAGACACTGCTGAGTTTTGATCATCTTAAAGACTTTTGGATTTTAAAAAGTGGTCCCACTAAATCTTACAAAGCTAGACTAAATGCAGATTCAAACAATCAAATCATTCTTGATGATGTCCAATCAAATCTTGGCGATTTTGGATTCAACCTCAAGCCTAAAGCCTCACTCAATAAAATAATTGAAGTTTTTTCAAAAACCTATCGACTTGTCATCTCCACACCTGAGCGTGAGTTCATTTATCATCTGACTCCTGATGTGGATCCTCTAAAGTTCTTATCCACCAAACATACAATCTCAATTGATCAAGAAAACAGAATTATAGGGATTGATAAATATATACAAAATTTCCCACATCCTCTCAAAAACGATTATTCGTCCGACCAGTCTTTTTGGATCAATGTCGATGGAGCTCTCGATTTAAATTTTGAGCCAAAGATAGGTCAAACTTATGCCTTAGTTTTTTCTACACTAGATGAAATTCAAAACCACACAATCAAAGGAATCCATTCTGCAGATTCAGGTTCAAGAATATTTAATCCAAAGAAAACAATCACAATGACTAGCGTCGTAAAAATCCCAAGGCTAAAAAGACTAAACTGGGAAGATCGTCAGGAGGGTTTATATTGGGATGAAGGAACGGGTGATCGTTCTAGAGATCGTCATTGCTTCTTTTGGACAAAAACGTCAAAAGGATACCAAGACTACAGAATAAGTTCTGAAGATGAGCTTAAATCAATCCTCGACATAAGAGGCGCAAGATTAAAAAAATCGACACTCTTACATATGTCAGACAGCTACAGCACTTATCTCGTTGAACTTGAGACGAATGCTAGTGAATTTGTTTTTGGAGTGATGAATAAAGACAGATTTCCTGCCATACCGATTGGAGTTTATAAAAGCGAATGTGGCGCAAGAAAAAATTTAAACTATCAGGAATTACCTCTTTGGCAGGACGTTACTCTCCAATATCACTGGCTCAGTAAATAATGTCAGGTTAGAATGAGGCATGGATGCTTCATTTAAAGCCATTACTTCGAACATACGCTTTGATAATCCGAAGGATGTCGAAAATTCTTGGACCCATCGAAGAGTTTTGCTTTCGAATATTTTACAGTCTCACCATCCAGCGATCCTTGCGACCCAAGAAGGCAGAGAACCACAGCTACGAGACCTCTCCTCTCTGATACCCAATCTCTTTTTAGTAGATCAGCATCGTGAGTGGATTGAAGAGAGAATGTATCCTTGCCTTTTTGTGGATACAAATATTTTTAAAATACAATCGAGTGGTGATTTTTGGCTCTCAGAAACTCCTGACATCGCTGGAAGTCATTCCTTTGGCTCGGCATTTCCTCGTCTTTGCACTTGGATGAAGGCTTCAGGGTTTAATCAAAACTGGCTATTTATGTGTACCCATCTCGATCACATGGAAGCCAAGACCAGAGAAGCTCAAACGCAAGTGATTATTAAAAAAGCGAAAGAACTTAAGCATGCGGACGAATATCTCGTTTTAATGGGTGATTTTAATGATTCGCCAGCTTCAAGGACAAGAGAGCTTTTAACAAATCACTTGAATCTCTTTGATGCTTGGTCTGCACCAGAAGAGTCAACTCATCACCCGTTCACTGGACATTTCCCTCAAGGCCAGAGGATTGATTGGATTCTGGCAGATCAGAAAGATCTCATTCAAAAAATTTATCTCGATAAATCATCGAGAGAAAATCTTTGGCCTTCAGATCATTTTCCCGTCATTGCAGAAATTAGGATTTAACGGCGATTTCATCACCCAACGTAACGTAAGTCTCAGTATTATTTTTTGTATTCTCTAAAACGTCTTTACTTGGTTTCCAGGCACCTTTTTCACCAAGGAGAACAACTGTTGAGCCACCAAATAAGAAATACCCCTTCTCTTCCCCACGCAAGAAAGGCTTACTCCATCGATGGGACTGAACAATTTTACCAACGCAAATAGCTCCCACTTCAACGTACGCGAGCCTGCCAAAATTTTCAGTCTGCAACAGCGTAACATGGCGTTCATTGGCGATAAAAATATCGTTTTTTAATTTTAGCGCCAGAGGATTCACAGAATCATAGCGTCCATGCACGGGATAGTGATCAATCACTTTCCCATTATCCGGATAGTGATAGCGATGGTAATCAACAGGACATAAGCGCGCTACAATCAAAGGTCCGCCTTCAAAAGGCTTGGCCACATCACCATTGCCTAAAATCCCGGCCGCCGTTAAATACTTACCTTTTACTGGGAATCTAACCTCTGGAGTAATCGACTCATAACCCACATATCTTGCTTCAGAAAAAGCCGGCATGCGACTCAGGTCAGAGACAAAAGGGCGCTGTCCCAACTTAAATTTACGAATGAAAAACTCGTTAAAAGTAGAGTACGAGTCTCTGATATCTACAGAGTGCTTACTGCCAGGCTCATACTGGTCGATATCAATATTAAATTTCTCAATAAAGGGTCTCACCTTTCCGTGAGAAGTCGGAAGACTCTGGAGAAGTCCGTAAAACTTACTAAATGATGCGTTTGCAAACATGCCTCCGGTCTTCTTTCCAAGTGAAGAATCATAGAGGTAGCGGATAAACCAATCGCCATAGACCTTCTCGGTTTCCATTTGACCATGGCCGCGGTGCCAAAATTTAATTTCACTGCTACTTTTATGCGTATCGTCCATGGTAAATCCTATTTGGGAATGCTCTGGCATCTACTATACTTAAAAACCTATTAGAGTCAAAACAAGGAGGAGTTATGTTGAAATCGCTGCTCATCGTTTTATCCATCTTCTTAGCGATCCCTGCCTATTCACAATTATTGGAAGTCGAACAAAAGACAATCTCTCTGTACAAAGAAGTGCTCCCTTCCGTAGTGAACGTTTCGAATATTAAAGTCGCACGTAATTTCTTCGAAGGTACGGTAGAGATACCGCAAGGAGCGGGTTCTGGTTTCGTTTGGGATAAATCAGGTCATATCGTAACGAACTTCCATGTTGTTCATGGTGGAAATGATTTTGTTGTGACTTTTCATAACGACCCAAAACAATATCACGCCAAACTTGTGGGAACAGAGCCTAAAAAAGATATCGCTGTATTAAAGCTCAATGAATCTCCGGCCACTCTTAGCCCTATCAAAGTTGGAAGTTCCAAGTCACTTCAAGTTGGTCAAATGACTCTTGCTATTGGAAGCCCCTTCGGACTTGATCACACACTCACTACTGGAATAGTAAGTGCACTTGGAAGAAAGATCGATGGCTTCGGTGGTGTAAAAATTCATGACATGATCCAAACTGATGCTGCAATTAATATGGGTAACTCCGGAGGTCCTCTGCTTAATTCATCCGGCCAGCTGATTGGGATGAACACTATGATCTTCTCAACTTCAGGCTCAAGTGCAGGCTTGGGTTTTGCTGTACCAGTCGATACCGTGAGCTATATTGTGCCTCAACTCATTAAATACCAGAGAGTCATTCGACCAGGTCTTGGTATAGGAATTATGCCAGAGATCGCAAGAGAGCGATTGGGTATCAAAAGTAAGGGCGTTATTCTCTCTTTTGTGGATGAGAAGGGAGCTGCAGGAAAGGCGGGCCTTAAGGGCATGACTCAAGACCGCAGAGGTCGCATGTATCTAGGTGACGTCATCCTTTCCGTCGATGGAAAAGAAGTCAATAATCTGGATGATATTTTTCATGTGCTAGAAGGCTATAAGATCGGTGACGTCGTAGTTTTAAAGTATCAAAGAGAAGATAAAACTCTTGAAGTGAAAGTTAAATTACAGTCCCTCTAGGTTTTTCAGTGCAGCTTCAAGCGTGGACTGATTTTTAGCAAAACAAAAACGCAGATATGATTGTCCCTCTTTTGACTTTAAATAAAAGGCAGAAGGGGGAACGGTCGCAAGTTTTCTCTCTTGAACAAGCTCCATGGCAAATTCAACATCATTCTTTGTGGTCTTTGATTTAATGGGAACCATCATAAAATATGTCCCACGGGGAATAGAGAATTCAAAACCTAATTTTTTTAGGCCCTCAAAAAAGAAATCGCGCTTGGCCTTATATGTAGATCTAAACTCTGGCAGATAGTCCTCGAGACGATTTAAACCATCTGCAATGGCTTCTTGCATAGGTGTGGCCACAGAGAAAGTGACATATTGATGAACAAGTCTGACCGCTTTAGTGAGATCTGGAGGAGCACAGATCCATCCGGTCTTCCATCCAGTTAAACCAAAAGTCTTACCGGCAGAACTAATCGTAAAGGTTCTCTCTCTCATCCCTGGAAATTGAGCGAGTGGAAAATGCTTAGCCCCGTCAAAAACAAGAAATTCATACACCTCATCACTAATAACAAAAAGATCATGTTTGATGGCCAATTTAACGATGATCTCTAACTCGTTTTTCTCCCAAACCTTTCCGGATGGATTGTGAGGATTATTCACAATGATCATTTTCGTTTTACTCGTAATCGCTCTCATGAGTTCGGATTCAATGATGTTGAAGTCGGGAGCATGAAGTGTGACAGGCACTGCGACTCCGCCGGCCATCTCAATAGATGAAACATAAGAGTCATAGAAAGGCTCAAGAACAATCACCTCATCACCCGGATCAATGCTTCCTAGTATTGAAATGAAAAGTCCTTCAGTGGCACCTGCGGTGATGGTAATTTCAGAATCTGGATTGTAGTCCAACTGATAAAATCTTTTGTAGTAACTAGAGACTGAGCTTCTTAAGCTAGGAGTCCCCATAAATGGAGCATACTGCCCATGGCCCTGCTCGATCTTGTCTTTGGCCAAATCTTTAAGCCATTGAGGTCCGTCGAAATCAGGAAATCCTTGACCTAGATTAACAGCATTATTATCGCGCGCTAATTTAGACATGACACCAAAGATGGAATCTTTAAAATGAGCGATTCGAAGAGCTGTTTTTTTCATTGTCTTGGGTCCATTACATCTCTTGTGGCTTCACCAATCAGAGAGAGCATTGTTAATGTTGCAAACATAGCCAGAGAGGGGAAAACGGCCAACCACCAGCCAATAGTAAAGTTCTGTTGGGCCTGGTTTAAAAGCTCTCCCCAACTTGGAGTGGGAGGAGTGAGTCCAAATCCTAAATAGTCTAAGCTCGCCAGCCCCACGATATTGCCAGAGATGACAAATGGAGTAAATGTGATCAAAGGACCTAGGGAATTGGGGAGAAGATGTTTAAAGAAAAGTCTAACTTCGCCGGCACCAATGGCTCTGGCGCCTTCAACGAAATCCATTTTGCGATTTTTAAGAAACTCTCCACGGACATAATAACTAATCCCAATCCAACCAAAAATGCAGGAAATGATAATGAGGAGCCAAAGTGTGGGTTTAAAGATAGCGATAATAATAATTAAGAGAAAGAACTGAGGTACAGTACTCAAAACTTCTACCAGTCTTTGCCCCCAAAAATCAATCGCGCCGCCCTTCCATCCCATCACTCCGCCAGCAATCGTTCCAAGGAAGAAAGTAATAATCCAAACAAAGAATGAATATGTAATCGAGTATCTCAGACCATAAAGGAGTCGAGTCAAAAGATCTCTTCCTCTATCATCAGTCCCTAGCCAATTCGCTTGACTTGGTGGTGACGGATAACTGTCGACCAGTTTATTTGATTCAAAGGGATCCCACTTAATGATCGGCCACACTGCCCAATCACCACCTGTAAAATCAATCGCACGGTAGTCGGTAGTCACTTGATTAAATTGATTAAAGGTTGCAGCAGGATAATTTTTTATGATTGGAAAATAAATTTCATTATTATAGGACAAAATGAGAGGCTTACTATTGGCCCACCATTCAGCTGAATAACTAAAAAAGCAACTAATACCTAAAAGCCAAACACTCACCATCGCTAAACGGCGAGATTTAAAATTTCGCCATTTGCGGATTGAGAGTTCATGTTTTAAAAATTTTTCTATCATGTGTAATCAATCCTTGGATCAACTATCACATAAGCAATATCACTTAAGACGTTACCCACCAAAAAGAGAATACTTTGAAGGAACACCAATCCCATAATGACATTATAATCGCGAGACAATACTGACTTATAACTTAAAAGTCCGATCCCATCGAGCTGAAAGATTGTCTCCAAGAGAAGTGAGCCAGCAAAGAACACCATCAAAAAACTTCCAAGACCTGTGACGATAGGAATAAGGGCGTTTCTTAAGGCATGATAAAGATATACAACTCTCTCTGGTAAGCCTTTGGCGCGTGCAGTCCTGATATAATCTTTCTTTATTTTAGATTTCATAAATTTATTTCATTTTTCACCCCATTATTCCCAAGCCCGACGGGTCAGACATTACATTGTTAGATAGTTATGGAGCTTAGAAAACAGTCATTATGTCAGAATAT
>JAIEMA010000076.1 GCA_019752535.1 Bacteriovoracaceae bacterium | reverse complement strand
TTTTCTCACACGATAGAGCAGTCGATCATTTCGTGTTGTACTTAAATCAGTTGTCTTCACTTTTGAAGGATCTCGTCTTCCACCCGAGGCACCCACACTTAAGAGAAGTTTCCCCTCGCTTCTGCATTTGGCCGCAAGGAGACACTTGTTCGTGACGTCATCCGTGCAATCGACAATCGCATCTGGATTCCATGAGAGGAGCTCATCAATATTTTTATGAGAGAGAAATGAGCCTTCAACTCGAACTTTAAGATTGGGATTAATATCTTGCAAACGCTTGGCCGTCGCCTCAACTTTGAGTTGTCCTACAGTGGAGTTGAGTGCATGGACTTGGCGATTAATATTCGAGACACAAATATCATCAAGATCGACGAGCATGATCTCACCGATGCCCGTGCGGGCGAGAGCTTCTGCGGCCCAAGAACCCACTCCACCAATACCTATCACCATCACTTTTGATTTCTCTAAAACGGGAAGAGCGGCCATGCCGTAGCTGCGACCTATACCATGAAAGCGATCTTTCATTGTTTGATCTCCGTATTAAGCTGTCCACAGGCGGCCATGATGTCATCACCCTTTGTCGTTCTTAAAAAAACACGAAGCTTATGAGAGACGAGCTCTTTTTTAAAACTTTCAATCTCCTCATCACTAGGCCGTGCCCACTTTGCGCCTGGGAAAGGATTAAAAGGAATAAGGTTCATGATGGTGCGATGATTTTTTAAAAGCTCTGCAAGAGCCTGAGCGTGAAGAGCGGTGTGATTAAGGTCTTTAATGATTAAATACTCACAATTGATGAACTGTTGGCTTCGAAGTTTCACTTCACTTAAGGCCGAGAATACTTCTTTGAGTGGCCACTTGTTATTGAGTGGAATCAGCTCACTTCTTTCATGATCAAAAGGTGAGTGAAGAGAGAGAGCGAGATTCACACCGCCCAATTCATTAAATCTTTTTAGACCTGGAAGGTAGCCGGAAGTGGAAACAGTGATTTGTCTTGGCCCGAGTTTTCCACCCTTAGGATGGATGAGCCATTCAATCGCCGCTTTGAGTTCTTCAAAATTATGAAGCGGCTCTCCCTGTCCCATAAAGACAATATTAGGAGAGAGGCGAGTGGGGTCTTGAGAGAGATTCCACTTTTTAACGTCATTATATTGAGCAATAATTTCTTGAGAAGTGAGATTTCTTTTTAATCCCATCAGACCCGTATGACAGAATTTGCAACCCATGGCACAGCCCACTTGGGTCGAGAGACAGACACAATCGCGATTGGCAAAAGGCACCAAAACTGATTCGACGCTCATACCATCATGCAAAGGCATGATGAACTTAGCCGTTCCGTCATGTGATTTTAAGGTGGGAGTGAGCATACAGCTACTTACCTCATGGAAACGCTCTTTGTCCCTGCCTGCCAACAACTGTTCTCACTTTTATGCGATTTAAACGCTTTTTCTCTAATGTCCCCCGAATGTTAAATGAATGTTAAATATTCAATATCTTTCGTTTTTGATGAATTTATAGGCCTTTGCTTGTTGCAGACGCAAGGTCGGCTTAAGCTTCGTTCATACATTCTTCTTTCGATTTTGATGTGGCACGTATCTACAAGTTGCACGTAAGTTGAACCCAAAATCGAAGAAAACCGCAGGATTCGGGTCTTGTCACTGTTGTGACAGGAATAGACCCAAAATCTAGGTGCGCTCTATAGGAGCAACGTCATGAAGACGAATACCTTTGAGCATAGTTTCCGTATTTTGTTTCTTTGTTCGAGTTTATTTTTAGTGAGTTGTCAGAAAGATGAGTTCTACCAGAAGGATTACTTAGAAAATCCTTTTGCGCCAGATACTCAAGTTGATGGTGGTGCAACCGGTGGATCTACTGTTGGTGGAACTGATGGCGCTTCGGTTGGCGGAGCAGTCGGCACAACAACTGGTGGCTCAACTGTTGGCGGCACTGATGGCTCTTCTACTGGTGGGTCCTCTACTGGTGGTTCAACTGTAGGTGGTACAGACGGCTCAACAACTGGTGGATCGACAGTTGGTGGAACAACTGGCTCAACAACTGGTGGCTCAACTGTTGGTGGAACTGATGGTTCTACAACTGGTGGCTCAACTGTTGGTGGAACTGATGGTTCTACAACTGGTGGCTCAACTGTTGGTGGAACAACTGGCTCTACAACTGGTGGTTCTACTGTTGGTGGAACTGATGGTTCTTCTACAGGTGGTTCAACTGGTGGATCAACAACTGGTTCAACGGCCGGTGGTTCAACTGGTGGATCAAATCAGCAGGGGCAAGACAGTTTTCAACAAACATCTGCTTCTCAGAAAAAATTAGATATCGTTTGGGTTATCGATAACTCGGGTTCAATGGGTGATGAGCAAGCTTCACTTGCTACAAACTTTGACCTCTTTATCCGTGACTTCATCACTAAGAATGTTGATTTTAAAATGGGTATCACGACAACTGATACTACGAACTCTGGCGGCGGCCAAGCTTATGGAAATTCACTCAGTGTTTTAACATCGGCCGCAGCTCAAGCGAATGAAAATCAGTTTTTCTCAGACTTCCAACGTTTAGTTCAAGTGGGAACACGCGGTTCAGGTAACGAGAAAGGTTTGATGGCTTCTGAATCATTCCTTAACCGTTATGAGAATTCTTGGATGAGATCTGACGCTTATCTGGTTGTTGTTTATCTCTCAGACGAGGAGGACCAATCACCAAAAGCTAAAGAAGAATACCTTGCACGTTTACAGCAAGCTAAAGCGGCTCAAGGTGCTGGTTATGTAAAAGCGTACTCAATCGTCAATACTCAGCCTTGTCAGTCTGCTAACGGAATTACATGTGGATTTGAGCGTTATGCTTATCAAGCTAACCAAACTGGTGGAACAGTTTCTGATATCAAAGAGAACTTCGCCTCAGTCTTAGATGAGATGGGTCAATCGATCATTAACTTGCTTGATACTTTCCCACTTTCTCACGATCCAATCCCAGGATCGATCGTTGTGAAAGTAAATGGTGTGGTTCAGGCCAGTGGTTGGTCAGTTACTGGTCGTCAATTGAAATTCGATGCTGGATCAGTCCCTGCAGTAGGGTCTTCAATCCAAGTGAGCTACGAGTACTAGTAGGAGTGGGAAATATGCTGAAGCTGATGTTGGTAGGTGTGTTGAGTTTGTATGCTGTTGCACTAAAGGCCGGAGAAGAGAGTACCTATGATTTTCTCTGGCTTGATCCTGATAAGGCCGTTTATGTGTTACAGAACAAGATACACAAAAAAGAAAATAGTCTCTATGTGGACGTGGGGTATTTAAAAAACCTCACGTCTACTTTTCAGGACACCAGTGGTGTTGCGGTTAAAGCAGGCTACTATTTTCATGAAGAGTGGGCGATTGAAGGTTTATACCTTGGATACCAAAACTCTAATAACGACAACTTCAATAACGTTCGTCTCCTCAACTCAGGTTTCCCCTTTGTGAGACGTCCTGTCTCAACCATGGGACTTGGTGTTGTTTGGTCTCCGTTCTACGGAAAAATTAATACCTTCAACACTATTGTTTATTTTGATTGGAGCTTTGGTGCTGGTATCGCCCAAGTCACAACGGAGAGTAATTTAACGTCCGTTCAAAATACAAGTGCTCCCAATTATTACGACAAAGAACACAACACAGGTGCTTATGCCAAAAGTGCTGTGAAGTTCCACTTGAATGCGAACTGGCACGTGGGCGTGGAGTGGATTGGAACATACTACAATGCTGCTGGACCTAAAAATCCAAAACAAAAAAACTTCCGTCAAAGCAACGACCTGATTTTTCAGGTTGGTTGGTCTTACTAAAAGGGGGCAAAGATGAAACTGATTGCCCTTCTATTTATTGCCTCAACGGCTTTGGCCTCTGAAGTGAAGTGGAAAGATGTTCCTGAAGCCAGTAAACTGGCGGAGCAGGGATTTATTTTTGCGGCCCTTGATGCTCAGATTCGTTTTCTTTCCACTCAAAAAGATTATGAGAGTTCAGATCTTGAATTGCTTGAAGAGCTTGTTTTAAAAACAAGCGTTGAAGCTCTTGAAGATTATGACCGTAAGGTTTTGGCTAAACTTCCGATTGGTAGCGTTCAGTTTCTATTAGGAAGAGAGTCTTGGAGAGAGAAGAATACAGCTCAAGCGCAAAAATGGTTAGTCAACGTTCCACGCTGGCATCGCTACTACCCAGAAGCGCGCTTTCTTATGGCCGATATGGCCAGTGATGCGGGAAATGTATCGAGTCGCGAATCTTATCAAGCTCAATGCGTGGAAGCGGCTGCTACTCGTGCAGGGGAAGTGAACTCGGCACTCCTTAAGCGCTATTACACCGTTCTCGCTGAAGATTGCCTCACTCTTGAAGCGAGAAAGTTATACAAAATTGGAAAATTTCAAGAAGCGATTGAGGCTTACGGAAAAATTAGTAAGCGTGCTTACAAATGGCCATTTCTTCTTTTAGAGAAAGCTTGGTCTTACTACAATCTCAAAGATTACAACAGAAGCTTAGGCCTTCTTGTGACTTATAAAGCTCCTTTAATGGAATCATATTTTCTGCCAGAAGCAGAAGTGCTCACAGCTCTAGGATACTTTCGCCTGTGTCTCTACGATGATGCTCTTGTTGTGATCGATCAGTTCTACACCAACTATAAGCCACGCACTGAAACTCTTGAGGCGACTTTGAATGCTCAAAAGAGCTCTCAGACATATTTTTATGAATTGATGGCGCTTTCAGCTAAAGAGCGCAATCGCCTCCATCCCTTTATTGGACAGCTAGCGACTCAGATCGGTCAGCGTCCTCGCTTTGCTTTGGATCAGGCGTCTTTAGCTAAAGTTAAGGAAGAATCAAACCGATTAGCTCAGGTGTTTGAGAATTTGTCTTCAAAAGATAAAGCTCGTCGCTGGATGAAGGAAAGTATGGCGCAGTTAAAAGCTGTGGAAGAGAACTTAGTGGGTCGAATTAATTATCATGCCAAAAAAGACATGTTTGCTTTCATTCAAGATGTTTACTCACTTTCTGAGGAACTTTTCAAAGTGAAATTAGAGATCATCTCACGCAAAAAAGATCTGGTTTATGGCTCAAAGAAACTTATCTCGGATCGTGGTCGCGGAAGCTTTGGCCAAGTGAAACGCTCTCGTTTCGAAGCTTTCTGGAAATTCCACGGAGCTTTCTGGGCCGACGAACTAGGTGATTTCTCGTTTGGTCTTGCCTCTAACTGCTCAACAGTTCGTAAAGAGGAGGTCATCAGTGAATAAGATCTTCTTATTAATTTTAATGACTTTCAGCGCTTATGCCGAAGAGCCGAAAGTGATTTATCAGTACAAGAAATATGAAAAGTTCGACTTGGGTGATCTTGAGGTGAAAGGCCAATTGATTGCTCCGGGAGATTTGTCAGTTCGAGAAAGAGAGAGACGCCGTTTTGAGTTGGATCTTTATAATCGAGCTGATTTTGATAGCAACATTAAACATGACATCAATACTTTGCGCTAAGAAGGAGCTTTAGCTTATGGAACCATCAACTGCCTCACAAGTCGCCACAGACGCCCTCGCCCAAGCAACCGCCCAACCAGAATTAAATATGTTCCAATTTGCCGCTAAATTTATGAGCGACGGTGGAATTTTTATGTGGGTCATCCTCGGCATGTGGGCCGTGGGTCTAGCTGTCGCTTTTGAAAGATGGAATCGTTACAGAACTTATAATGTAGATGGCGCCTCTCTCATGGCCACTATTAGAAAATTTGTGATTGGAAACGAGATTTCAGCAGCGATCCAAGCATGCTCTGAATCCAATGCTCTCCTCTCACTGGTCATGAAAAATGGCTTGAAGCGTGCGAACCAATCAAAAGACCAAGTCCAAGACGCACTTGAGGCCACAATTCTTGAAGTGGTTCCAAAAATTGAACAACGTCTTCCAACCATCGCTTTGATGGCCAACGTTTCAACTCTCTTTGGTCTCCTTGGAACAATTCAAGGTCTAATCCAATCATTCCAAGCGGTGGCCAATGCGCAAGCCGCTGAGAAAGCTCAGCTCCTTGCCATGGGTATTTCGGTCGCCATGAACACGACTGCGATGGGACTTCTATCTGCCATTAGTTTGATGATGCTTCATGCTTACATCGCGGCTAAAGGCGAGCGCATGATTAAAGAAATTGAAGAAAACTCAGTCAAGCTTGTGGACCTTTTGGGCACTAAGAAAGCTTACAAACAGGATCATCAAGACGCCGCTTAAGTTCGGATAAAAAAATTAACGGCGAGAGGTACGTATGCGCGCACGCCATGCAATGAAAAAACCAGAGAAAATTAATCTCGTTCCTATTATGGACGCGGTATTTATTTTCATCTTCTTCCTTTTGATGAGCGCTCAATTCGTTAACGTCTATGAGATTGGCTCAAGCGTTCCAATGGTTCGTGAAGTGAGAGAAGATAAAGTAAAGAAAGATCCTCTTAATCTTGTGATCGAAGTCTTTCCTAATGAAGTCATTGTCAAAAAAGGCAAAGATGGTGTGAAGGTGGGAAGTTACTCAGACACTGAGTGGCCTAAGCTTCGTAGTGTCTTGGCCGATCTTAAGTCTAAGCATCCTGATGAGCGCGTAGCGATGTTGCGTCCTCAAGGGAAAGTGGCTTTTCATCGCCTGGTAAAAGTCATCGATCATGCCAAAGAGAATCCAGGGACAAAATCAAAAATGTTTGAAGAAATTGTTTTTGATGGGAAGGGGTCTTTATGAAGAGAAGATTCAAGCGCAGAAAAGCGCCTGAGGCGCTCGACATTGATATCACCTCACTGCTTGATATTCTCGTGATCATGCTCGTGTTCCTTTTGATGAACTATAACGCTTCTGACTTGAAGCTTGATGTGGTTAAGCAGTTAGAGATGGCCGACTCAGAATCGACGCGCATCACTCACTATGCACCAGTCATCCAGGTCAATGGGGATCACACCATTTTCCTTGATATGAAAGAGATCTCGCGCATGCCTGCGGGTGAGGGGCCGGCCCTTGCCGCTTTAGAGCAAGCTTTAAAAGTGAAGCATGAAGAGCTCCCTGAAAAAGAGCGCAAAGCTGAAGAGGGTGCTCTGATCAATTTAGTTTTTGACCGCGAAACAGATTACAACAAGATTGAAAAAATAATGTCAACCTCTGCGAAAGTTGGGTTTACACAGTTTAAGTTTATTGTGAGAGGGGAACATTAATGAAAACAAGATCCGCCCTAGGCATTTTGTTAATTGCCACCATCCCCACAGGTGTTTTTGCTCAAAAGATGGATGCTCGCTGGCATGAGTTGAATAAACTCGTGCGCACAGAGACTGAAATGCTCGAGAAGGCACGCAAGCAGGGTGATGAAGTCCACTATCGTTTATTAGAACTCTACTCTGAGCGCTTGAAGCTTGTTCTGGAAAAAGAGAACAGAGCATTTCTTGAAGCGCAAGATGGAAAAAAGCACGTCAATAAAGACGCTTATTTTAATGAATCTTTGCGCCTCTACAATGAGACGCGCTCTTATGGTGAAAAGCTTCTTGGAATGTACCCCGATTCTCCTCGTCGAGGAGCGATGTATTACACTCTTGGTTTGAACTCGAGAGACTATGGCCGTGATAATCGCACAGAGCGCTATCTCTTAGAGGCGATGAGACTGATTAAACCAAACTCTGCTCTTTATCATCACGCTCAAACATCTTTGGCGGATTTCTATTATAACGAGAAGAAATTCCCACAGGCGATCGGCTATTATGAAGAAGTCGTCAAAGATAATGAAGACGACTGGAAGCCTAAGCATCTTTTGAACTTGGGCTGGTGTTATGTAAAAACGGACCGTCATGATGATGGTATTGCTCAACTTAAAGAAGCATACAAACTCAGTAAAGATTCACGATACGTGGATATTCGTGAGCAAGTATTGAGTCACCTTGCGCCCTTCTTCGTTTTTGCGAACAAGATCGATGATGGTCGTGAGTTCTACGTAAAAAATGAAAAAGACCCGATGGTCTATTTACTCTCTCTTGCTAAGCGTGCCGCTGATAAGGGCCATGGCAAAGAGACGGAAGAAATTCTAAAAACCATGCAAGAGCTCATTGGCTCTCGCGGTCTTGAGAAGCATCAAGAAGATCTCGTCCTGTATGAACTGGATTTCTTCAGAACCTACAAGAGATGGGATGATCACTTAAGAGTTTCAGCAAAACTTTTGGATCTTCACAAGAAAGCTCTCAGACAGCCAGAGCTCAAACTCGTCATTGCTAAAGAAGATGGTATTGAGAAGGTGAGAAGTGTTGCCGGATTCCTGCAGCTTCAAACGGCAAAAGATGTGAAGAAGGGGACCAATGAATTTGGATCTCGCGATCTTTCACGGACCGTGGCTTACTTCAATCTTTTAAGAGAGCTGGATCAAGAGAAAAAAGATGAATACGCTTATTTCATTGGTGAGACGTACTACGCTGTTAATCAGCATGAAAATGCAGCGAAAGCCTACCGCTTAGGTCTTGATGACTCAAAGAAGATGGCGAAGCCGAATGAGTCTCTTCAAAGAAAAATTCTCAATTCTCTCTTGGCCGTGACAGGTGAAGAGGTGTTGGCGAAAAATATTCAGCACGACACACTTGTTTACACTTATGAAAATCATGTCGACATCTTTCCTAAAGATGACATGAGTCACAAGATTTATCCAAAGCTCTTCCAACTTCATCGTGCTGATAAGAATGATGAGCAAGCTGTTTCGGCCATGGAGCGCTATAATAAAAACTATCCAGCTGATCTCTCTAAACAGCAAGATTTGATGAAAGCCTTAATGGATGACTTCATTAAAGGCAAAGATGTTTTAAAGATCACTCACTGGATTGGAGAGTTTAAAAAAGGATTCTTAAAGTTTGACACTCAAACCATTGAGCAAACTGAAATTATCTTAGGTCAAATCCTCTTCGTGAAAGCTCAAGAACAAGTGGCACGCGGTGAGCATCGCGCGGCTTTAAAATCTTTTGAAGATGTTTATAAGACAACTATCTATCCAACCAAGGTTCGTGCGCTTGCTGGTATTCAGGCCGGTGATATTGAACTCGATCTTGCTGATCCAGTGGGAGCGATCCCTTGGATGGAGAAATCCATTGAGATTTTAGACAAGAAAGAGCTTGATGAGAAGACAGCTCACTTGACGGCGATGATTGAGCGCATGGCCTATATGAGAGAATTTAGAGGAGCGGTGAGATTAACTGATTCTCTCTTAAAGAAATCCTGTAGCTTTAAATCAAAAAAACAAGATCGCCTCTGGGAGCTTTCAGTCAGCTTCCACTTGGTTCTTGCTGACGACTGGATGACTCGTCAAAACTTCAAAGAGACGGCGGCCTGTGCGTCATCAAGTGAAGTTCATGATAAGCTCGCTTCCCACGTCCTTTGGTATTACTGGGATCAAAATGATTCAAGCAAAATGATTTCATTCTATGATTCAAATAAGAAGAATTTGAATCGTGATGATTATGTGAGCTACCTTCTTGATCTCTACTGGGATCAGCCGGAGCAAGGTCAGCAAGCGCTAAGAGTTGAACTTAAGCATTATAAAGATCACCCTAAAGTCGTGACTTTAAATGATGATTTTAAACATCAAGAGAAATTTCAAGCGCGCCGTGCTGCGATTTTGAAAACTGAACTTCTTGAAGCTGAAAAGCCATTTGATGGTGATGCCTTCAATGCCAAATTAGAAGCCTTCATGCTCGAGATTAAGAAAGTAGGCGAGGAAGTGAAGCCTCTTCTCACAAGCGAGCATGGAAAAATTCGTGAACAAACGAACCAGCAGCTTCAAGGCTTTTATGCTGATGTCGCTGACAAGCTTCAGGGCCTTAAACCTAATGAGCCGGATAAAGACTTCCAAGTCTCATTCCAAGCTGAAATGTATAACGTAGCTAAAGTGTTTCAGACCAAAGTGGTGGACTTTAAGAAAGCGACTCGCCGTCCGTCAGGGGATGTGACTTTTGCTTCGCCACTTCAGCCGACACTTTCCATCTCACCCATGGATCAGATCCCTGGAGGTAGAAAATGAGAAATATACTTTTACTCGCCCTGGCCTTGGGCCTTGGTGCTTGTGCCTCTAAGCCCCATCAAAAACTTTTGGTGGATCATGATTCGCCAATCTTTCAAAGTGAAAGTCTTTGGAGAATTGCAAGCCACGATTCTAAAGAGGGCTCATATCTTAAGACTTGCTATCAAGGCGACCTTAAAGGTTTCACTCAATCCGCTCGCAATGAATACGCCAAAGGGGCAAAGACCGTTGGCTATTGGATCTGGGTAGGGAACTGTTTGGCGTGGCATGATGAACTTCGTGAAGCCCGCTTCTTCTTAGGTCTTGCTCAAGATCTAGCGAAAACAAAAGAAGAGAATGCGGCCGTCAAAAACAATTTGGCCGTGATTTATCTTCGCCAGGGTCGTGTTTCAAGAGCATTTGATTTACTCAATGAATCGCGCGTTCTTGCTCCACAGTTTAATACACCAAGCTTTAACCTCGCTCAAATTTATATTTCTCAGAATATGAATCAAGAAGGATTAAAAGTTTTAAGTGTCCCTCCATTTGAGAAGAGCATGGATCCTGAAGTTCTCAATCTTAAAGGTTTGGCTTACATCCAAAGTGGCAATGCCAAAGTGGCGGGAGAATATCTCTCGAAGATTCCAAGTAAGTTTCACTCGCGTGAAGATATTGCTTTGACTCTGGCCCAGTGGCACTTACTTGAAGCTCGTCCTAATCAGGCGAAAGAGATTTTAGAAAATTATAAGACAACTGGTTTAACGATTCCTTATAAATTAGCTGAACGTTTGAAGCGTGAAGCAAGTCAACAGCTTGCTGCATTGGAGGCCAAATCTAAATGAGCCGAATGCCACACAGGACATTCTTCCGTCTCGCGGCCATGGATGCGCGAGTGGGAGAGGCCCCGAGCCTGAACCGCTCAAAGATTTTAGTAGGTTCAGATCAGCGCTGTGATGTCGTACTGGGTTCTCGATCGATCTCTCCTCAACACTGTTATCTAATAGTGGGTGAAGAGAGTGTGCGCGTGATGGATCTCGCAAGTACAAATGGAATTTTTGTTAATGGTAAGCGTGTTCGTGAAGCGGACGTATTCCCTGGGGATACGCTCACGATTGCTGACCTAGCTTTCAATTTAGAAGCCTATGAATCGGCCGAAGCATTCCACGACTGTGAAGCTGAAGTCGCTCAATTAGTCACAGCTTCTCATTCTGCTCCAATCGTCATCCCTGATCGTGCGGGTCTTACTCTCATTGATCAGGAATATTGCGATTTAAAACTCACAGAAAACACTCAAGACCTCGTTACGATTCCTCCGTTCTATTTGAATGGCGGTGTGACTGGTGATGAACTCGACTCTACTGTTGAGCCGCTTGATCTGGTTAAAGATCAGGCCGACACTCGTATGGAGGTCGTGCTTTATTCTTCTGGTCATGTGGTGGATATTCACTTCATTGATTTGAATGATGGCGGTCTTGTTTTATCAGGTGAAAATAAAAAGAATCATCTCTGGTTCCCAGGTCTTAAGCAAGATGTGCGCGTGGTTGAACACGTTAAAGGGCGCTGGAATATTAACGTTCCAGAGGGCTTCTCGTTGAGTGGTAAGGAAGAGTTGGGTCGCGACGCTGTCTTTCTCACTTGTGGCGTTCATCAGATCTCCCTTCGTATGGTTGAGCAGACCTTTAAGGTCAACCCTCTTCCATTCTTATGGCGTGACCGTGCCTTCTTTAAAGAAGCCGGTAAAGTCACGGCCGCAGTGGTGCTTCCATTCTTGCTTCTACTTTTAATCTCAATTCCTGAGATGAAAGTCGAAGAAGTAAAACAGCTCACGATTGTTTATAAAGCGGTTCAAAAAACAGATGGCGAATCAAAAACTGAAATCTCTGCAACGGAGACAACTTCTAAAACAGAGAACACAGGCTCTAAAACGACTGAGCAGCCAAAAGCTGAAACGAAGATGGCCTCTTCATCTGCTCCGGCCGCCGCTGCACAATCTGCAGAGGCTCCAGCCGCTGCAGCCCCAGCGAAGCCAAAAGCGTTTAAGTTTAAATCCAGCGTGAGTCTTGATGCCGTGGTGGCTGATGCTCCAGCGGATGCAAGTGCGACTGGAAGATCTCCGGCCGCCACTTCAAAGGCCATTGGCGCCTCAACTTCTGCACTCGGTGGTTCGGCCACAGGTTCCGGCACTTCGGTGGGTGTGGGTAAACTGGGCTCAGACGCTTCAGGTTCGGCTTCAACGTCTGCAGGAGCTAAGGGACTTGTGTCTAAGAAAGGCTTCGATCACTCTTATCTTGAGCCAAAAACAGTCGTCTTAGGCTCTATGGATCCAGAGTTACTTCGCAAGATTCTACAAGAATACTTGCCTCAATTCCGTCACTGCTATCAGCAGGAATTGATGGGAGCTTCTAAAGACATCAAAGGCGTGATCGACCTGGATTTCCAAATCTCTCCAGATGGTCGCGTAGGAAGAGCTGATATTAAGGCCAAGGATGCCCGCTTCTCGAAGAAGGGCACCAATTGCATGGCCCAAGTTCTTCGTATCATCGAGTTCCCAAAACCGAAGGGTGGCGGTGTGGTCGATGTCAGACAGCCTTTGAACTTCTTTGCTGAAACAGAAAAAATCTAAGCCAAAAAAAGCCCCTCTTAAAGAGGGGCTTTTTTTTTAAGCTGCAATGCTCGGTTCTGGTCTCTGCTTCTTCTTCTTTTTTCTCTCCTCCACAATATCCACCACCGTTTTCACAGCTGGAGGCAGCCCATTGGGCTTGTTGTAGAAGAGAATTATTTGGCGCTCCACATAGACATGCAATCTTTCAAAGAAGGCATAGAGCTTTTTGAAATTAAACGTGATCGATTCATCTTTGGTGTGCAGAGTGAACTGATGAGGCATAGGCCACATCTTCTTGGTGATCTCGACTCGCTGGATTTGTGAGTAGGGAAGCACGAGCGAATTTTTCCATCGCTTAGAAATCACTCCTTTCCAAAACCGAGGATGAAGCACCACTTTGTCTTCGTAGATGTCCATGGAGAAAGAAAAATTTTTAAGTGAATAGAGGATCATAAGATCAAAACCTCCGGGGTTGTGGGATAACCTTTCGGTGAAATTCTACTAGAGCTGAGCGGGTTTTTTTGATTTTTAGAAGGATTTTTCAGAGCAATAAATTTGCTTCATTCTCTAGAGAATGTGCGTGATTTGAGCAGCAGAATTCAATAAATAAAACTGAATACTCGACTAGAACGTATTTTGTTAGGAAATATCTTCAGTCTTCTCGTTTGGGAAATGTAACCATTTGTTAGGTTCTATGAAGCTTAAAGTTAAGTGCTTAATTCCAGATTCAAAGCGGCGCGCAAACATGCTTTTAATTGACTAAATAAGTGTCACAATAGGGTCTTGGCCCCGCTAGATGTTGTAAGAAAGCTCGTCAGAAAATTGTCACCACCACAATATGTAGTATTTTTCTCTTGGCGAACGTCAAAACCAACACTAGGCTTAAAGTAAGCGAACACACAACACACACACTTTTCAAGAGGAGAAGTCATGAGCATGGAACCGCTACTTACCCCAACGAATGATCGTTTTGTTTTATTCCCTATAAAGCACAACGCGATCTGGGATATGTACAAAAAAGCGATGGCAAGTTTTTGGACTGCCGAAGAGATCGACCTTTATGCCGACCTAGGCGATTGGGAATCTCTTAATGATCAAGAGCGTCACTACATTTCACACATCCTAGCGTTCTTTAGCGCTTCTGATGGCATCGTGAATGAAAATTTGGCGCTTCGTTTTTATAACGACGTTCAGATTCCTGAAGCCCGCTCGTTTTATGGATTCCAAATAGCGATGGAAAACATTCACGCGGAAACTTACGGATTATTGATCGACACTTACATTAAAGATGAAAAGCAGAAGAACTATTTGTTCCATGCCATCGATAATATCCCGTGCATCAAGAAGAAAGCTGACTGGGCTTTGCGCTGGATTTACTCAAACGATAATTTTGCTGAACGTTTGGTTGCGTTTGCCGCAATCGAAGGAATTTTCTTCTCTGGCTCTTTCTGTTCTATTTTCTGGCTCAAGAAGCGCGGACTTATGCCGGGACTGACTTTCTCGAATGAGTTAATCAGCCGCGACGAGGGACTGCACACAGATTTCGCCTGTCTATTGTACAAGGATTACGTACAGGACAAACCGAGCGCTGACCGCATTCTTGATTTAGTAAAAGAGGCAGTGGAGCTAGAGCAGGAATTTATCACTGAAGCTCTTCCGGTTTCATTAATCGGTATGAATTCAGACATGATGAAAGAGTACATCAAGTTTGTAGCTGACCGTCTCTTGAGCTCTCTTGGTTACGAAGAGCACTACGGAGCAA
>JAIEMA010000059.1 GCA_019752535.1 Bacteriovoracaceae bacterium | reverse complement strand
AACCATCAAAATGAGCTGTAGGGTATGCACCTTTAACTGGAACACCATTGAGCAAGAACCCAGGTGTACCTTGGAAGCCAAATTTCCCAGCTTCTTCAATATCAGCTTCGATGCGCTTTTTAACAGCTTCGCTATTCACGTCTGTAGCAAGTTTGCTCATATTGGCGCCAACTTTCTTAGCCGTCTCTTTTAAGAACTTCTCACCATTTTGAAGGCTGCGCTGATTCTTATAAACTTCATCGTGGAATTTATAGGCCATGTCAGCACTTTGAAGTCTGATCGCTTCATAGTACTGTGCCGCAGGCATCGCTTGGGGGTGGAATGAAAGTGGAAGGTGCTTGTACACAAAGCGAATTTTTCCTTCATACTTCTTCATCAATTCCATTACCGTAGCAAAGCCACGTGAACAGAATGGGCATTCAAAATCTGAGTACTCAACTAAAGTCAGTGGAGCATCTTTTGTTCCGCGAATAGATTCGTCTGCGCGGATGTTTGGAGCAAGCGGCTGATTGAAGCTTTCTTCAAGAGCTTTTGTTTCATCTTGCTCACGACGCTTGGCCATCACTTCTTGGCTCTTCTTAACTGCATTATTTAAAGCATCGATGAACTTATCAGGATTGGCTTCGATGGCTTCAGTAATGACATCAGGATTTTCTTTGAGAATCTTCTTTAATTGGTCTTTGCTCGTGCAAGCCGAAAAAACCAAAACCATAGCGAGAATAAATAACTTGTGTGACATGACATTCCTTTTGTCTTCGTTTTCTTTAAATATGTTAACGGGGTCTTCTAATCGTTTCAACTTATCATCACTTAGAATTTAAATTTTTCTGTATCCAATCAAGATACTTGTTGAGTGCTCTAGTCGAGTCTCTTAAATAGGAATACCCGACTAAATGCACACGGTTCTGGTATTGTCCCTTCATAAATGAGCGCATGGTGGCAAATATTCCAAACGCCGCACCAGAAACTTGGTTATAAAGATGCAAGCCCAGTACGATGTGCAAAATGACAACTAGCAATGCCGTCAAGAACCACATTTCATCAATAACGCCTGCCTGATCTTGAAAGAAAGCCGATAAAATTTTTGGATCTGCTTTAAGCATCCTAATGGCAATTTGAGTCATGTTTGAATGCACATCAGTGGCGAAGTCCATGATCACAACTGTAGAGACGATCATGATAATGACTAAGAAAAAACTGAAATGGAAAAGAAAGGGAGCATCAAAGACCGGTTTGTGAATACCAGTATATTGAGGGGGAATATCTTTCGGCTCTAGAGAATTCTTTTTTCTGCTTTCTCTTAAAAAATCAAAAAAGATTTCAGAAAAGCGAGTCAGAAGACGGTAAGCCGAAAATTCTTCCAAATTGAAAGGTGTATCAGGATTTTCAATCACCTTCGTGCAATATTCTCCCATGGTTTTAAAAGGGCGAAGAATAATATGACCTATATAGAGCCCCATGAAGAAAATCAAAATATGAAAGATTAAGATATAAGGAATAGAATCTATGAGATCACCTAGCACGTGGTGATAATAAGCCTCACCTAACTGATCAATTCCAGCGTAGCCATGGGCCCTGAAGAAATAAAAATTGAGCCGCACATGGGTAAAGATAATGTATCCGATGATCAGTTCGACTAAAGCAGAAATTCCCCAAATCTTAATGCCCGTCTCTAATAAAAAACGAGATTCATCAGTTTGAAAAATTTTTTTAAAAATAGAAGCCTTAGGCATTTCAACCTTCACACATCTCTCCTCAGCTAGAATTCTCTCTTATTGTACTAAGTCTTCGATTTCTTTAAGAGGGGGAAGAGTTTTGCCGGTTTGTGGGGTTATAAATCAATCTAATTTCATCCATTACTCAAGTTCCAAGCAACACATCCGATAAGTACTCTAAGATATGCCGTCTATAGGGAGAGGCCAATATGAAGATTCATAAACAATGGTTCACACCAGTTCTGCTCACTTTAGCTTTATTCGCTGGAGCGTGCGGTAAAGACAATAAGTCAGGAGGGGGATCTAGCCAGTTTGGCAGTAACCTTCAGTCTTATACAGGTGTTCAGCCTTACACAACAAACAACCAGTATGTGAACACTGTGTTTCAAATCCTCCCCTGTTTAACGACGGGTGGTTATGGAATACAAAATCAAAACCAACGAATTGGTACCGGTTCAGCGATGAACTTTAGAGTCGCCGCTGGAGCAGTTCACGTTGGTGTGAGTCCTGAGGGGGATATCGCGGTTCTTACTGGTAACCAGACTGGTCAGGCGGTATTAAGTTTATACTTATGTCCACGCGCTTCTTCTGGCGGTGCAAGCATGCAACAGAATCCAGCCTTCGGTGCATCAACGGCCGGCTGTCGCGTGAATCCGATCACTGCGGCTAACGTTTATATGCAGTCACCTTACGGAACTCTTCCAGTGACATTCTTCGCTATCGATGCGATTGGCACACCTGGATTGCCGCAATTGCCTCAGCAGTTCTACCAGCTCAAACAAAGTATTTGCTTCTAATAAAAAAGGGCCCGAAAGGGCCCTTTTTAGTTTTTGATGTAATCTCTAATTCCCGCCGCCACACCTTGTGCATATCTCTCCATAAATTCTTCTTGCTGAATTATTTTGAGTTCACTCGGGTTTGAAATGAAACCAGCTTCAAGGAGTAAGCCGGGACGTTTTGATAGCGCCAAAACGTAGAATAACCCTGCCCTCACGCCACGATCACTCATATGGGTGGGCTTCATGTGGCCATGCAAGCGCTTGTGAACAGAAGCTGCGAGAGCTTTTGAGGTCTTTACTGTTTGCTGAATCGTAAGATCGATCAATATTTGCTGAACAACCGCCTCATCCCCTTTAGGGTTTACGTTTTCTAACTTCTCCACTTTTCTCACGGCCGCATCGTTGTTGTTATCAAGATAGTAAGTTTCAAATCCGTGAGCTTTAGGATCAGTTGAAGAATTAAAGTGAACAGAGATGAACAGATCAGCTTTAAGTTTGTCGGCCATATCGGCACGCTCTTGCAGAGTCACAGTTCGATCGTGGCTTCTGGTTAAGAATACATTCGCATCTTTTTCTAAATGCTTTTTTATTCGAGATGCAAGTCTTAAGGAGAGATCTTTCTCATAGATCATACGAGACTTATTGAGTTTCCCGACAGCACCTGTTTCATCTCCACCGTGCCCAGGATCAATCAATACAACTGTTGCCAGCGCTGCTTGAGAAAAGAAAAGAAATGAGATTATAAACTTAATCACCAGATTCGACTCACATTAAGATCAGGAAAGTAGTGCTGCAAAATGGCTTTATAGCTATAACCACGCTTAGCAAGCTCCATCGCTCCAAGTTGGCACATTCCTACGCCATGACCAAACCCTTCTCCCTCAATTTTTATCCCATGAGAAGATTCACTCATTTGAAAATTATGAGAAGGCAGCTGATCTCGTCCGGCCATATTTCTGAGCCAGCTTTTTCTCACGCTATGAAGCTTTGAGCCTTGATAGAATTTTAAATCAGTATTGCTCGCTCGATCGTTAACGAGAGTAAGATTTTGAGAATCGACCTTCACATTTGAATTTGTGTATTTTGAAATCGTACGACTTAAAAGTTGAGCGATATAACTCTTAGAGAGCTTTTGCTTCCAAGATTTTTTTCCATGTTTGTGACAGAAGGGACAATCCACACTCCTATACCCTTCCACACTCCCACTCCAAACTTGATCTGGACGTAACGTTTTTCCACCACACTTTGAATGAAAAAATCCCTCAACTGGCTTATTGTCACTGTCAGCTAAAACTTCACCCTCTGTCACTCTGGCAGCAAGATCAGTGCTGGCCGTGGTGTCATAAAAATTTCCGGAAACCTGATTTTTCTCTGAACTCTCCAAATCCCATGCTCCGTTATCTAAACTTGGACGCATTTTCGAGAGAGCATAAGAGCGGGCCACAACGGCTTGGGCTTTTAAAGCTTCAATTGGCCAGTCTGCCCTCATCTCTTTAGCGAGCAGTGAGCTGATATAAGTATCCATTGGAACTAAATTGACCAGATCGCATCCCTTATAAGCCGCATCAGGTCCCGCTACAAGTTGCAACTCACCTTTAAATCTCTTCTCTTCCCAGCCCACTAAACCAGTGGGAGAGCTCACTGAGGCAATCAGGAGAGGCTTATTGGGAAGTGTCACTCTCTTCGCGAGACGACAATTAAAATTCACCGTCTGGCGTCCATGAAACTCACGATAGAGTTTTTTAGCGGGAATGGTTTGTCTTAAATCCGTTCCATTGACGACGATGTCTTTAAGAGATTTTCCAATCAGCACTTTGACGTTTGGAACTGCAGCATAAACTGATGCTGAAAAAAGAAGAGAGTAAATGAAGAGACTTCCTGTCAAACGCACGTAACCTATCCTTGGTAAACGGCTGCTCGAGATATTCTACCCTCAAGTCCCTTAAGGTCTCAAGTCTGCGAGAATATTATTTAAAAAGTGAATAGCTCAAGTTTTCCCAAGGGCTTTCATGAGTTTTTGCATATCGGCCCAAGTGGATTTCTTCATATTTGCATTACTTGCAATCACACTTGGATGAAAGAGGGGACAAATCTGTGTTGGAGTCTCAAGTCTGGGGACAGGAAAAAATTTACCGTGAACTGAAGCTAAACGCTCTCTTGAACCTAATAGGGCCTGACAAGCCTGAGCCCCTAGGGGGACAACAAACTGCGGAGAGAGCCAATGAATATCTTCAAGAAGTTCTTCTGTCGATTTCTCCCCTGAGGCATCCTTGATGGCCATCAGGCGATACTCACTTTCCTGAAGTTTCATGGCCTGAACCATCTTTTGAAAAAGCTCAGCAACTGGAGCGTTAAATGAAATCACAAATTCTAAAGAAGCCTGAATCCCTTTCTCATCTAGCGCTTCTTCCTCTCGCAGAGACTCCCCTAAGAAAACGATAAGAGGCTTAGCTGCCTTCTTTTGAGTCAGAGTGCTCCATATTTTTGACCCCATTCTCTTTGATTGCTCCTGCTGCCAACTCTCAAGGCCTGAGTGCTTAAGCTCGTAGGGCATTAGACTCGGATCAAATTTCTTAACGATCTCTCCACCAGGAAATGCCACCACTCCCTCAGGGCTTTCTGCCAATTTCTCTTCTGCAAAACGAGTGAAAGACTCAAGAATCACCGCTTTCTCAGTGAGCTTCTCTTCGGGCTGAGAGAACTCTTCACCGCTTAACCCTACAGACTCCAAGTTCAACTCTCCTAGAAGAGCCTCTTGAAATGTTTTGGGCTTTAATGGCTTTTTATCAAATACAGACATGGGGGAAGTTTTACCTCCTGAGGCGCATTTTTCCCAGCCCTCAATTCAAGCTTCACTCACTTTTAACTCCCGGCCAAATGCACCGAAGAGCTTTTAACGCCCCAAGGAGGCCCTGCATGTCTGATGTTGATTTTAAATTTGAGAAGTTCGAAGAATACTACGGAGGCCCTGAGGACGTAAAACGCACTATTGATGAGTGCAAAGTCTGTGGAGCAAAACTGCTACTCTCCCATATGCCTGATTATAAAAACCTATTGGTTCAAGAAACGGCACGCTGCATGGATTGTGGATGCGGTAATCGTAAAGTTATTCACGTCTTAAACTAGTCATCTTCCTCTATCGCTCGATTTAAGTGTCGAGTGATAGAGACGGCTTGCTTAATTGTTATCCCTAATAATTTCGAAATATCATTCGCGTTCATCTCTTTCAATGTCTCTTTAGGTACATTGAGATTTTTTAAAATTGTTTGCTTTACCTTTTCTCCAATTCCTTCAACCTCATCAATCCAAGTCGCCATCACTCGCTTTGACTCAGCTTTATGATGAAGTTTTCTTGAAAAGCGATGAGCCTCATCTCTGAGGCTTACAATTATTCTCATCAAGGCAGGTGTTTTAAAAAGCAGATAAGGATCTTTTCTTCCCGGGATTACTAAGCGCTCGTCCGATTTCACGATTTCAGTTTTTTTAAAATCACCGCTCAAATCTTTAGCCTTTGCAATTCCAACGACAGGGAGCTCGATTTGCATCTCTCGTAAAACGGCACAGACTGTATTCACCTGAGCCACTCCCCCATCAATAACTAAAACATCAGGCAACTCTCCGTGTTTGAGACGTCTTGTGATGACTTCTCTCATCATGGCAAAATCATTATTTCCCTCAGGAAGCTCCTGCAAGTGATAGTAGCGATAGGATTTCTTATCGAGTTTTCCATCATGAGAGACAACTTGCGAAGCGGCCGGTGATTTCCCCTGCCAGATGGCCACATCATAACATTCAAGATGCCTTGGAAGCTCTTTAAGGTTTAAGAGTTCTTTCAGTTTCTTTAAACCCACAAAGGGTGAATCTTGATTGGCAATTCTTACTCTTTGACACTCTTGCGCATGCTTTCGACACATCTCAATCACAGGAAGATACTTTTTCTTAAGACCTAAGACTTTAATGGCATGTGTGCCCTGAGAAACCTCTTTAAGAGCAAGACTAAAGTCTTCGATCTCTTTTTCATCCGAATCTAAAATAATCAGTGGAGGTGAAACTTGCTCACTGTCTCCGTAATATTGAAGGAGGAAGACTTTCATCTCTTCATTTAAGTCTTCTGATAGATCACTGACTAAGAAATGAAAATTCTTTTGACCAATCAGCATTCCACCTCGGATCATGTAGAGACTAAAATCAAACTCCTCACTGCCTTGATAAGCCGCCCACACATCCACATCATTTTCATCTTTGAGTGATTCAACGTTTTGCTCGTAAGAAGTTTCAAGGAAAGATTCAAGAATTTGAATATGATCACGAATGATTGCCGCACGCTCAAATTGTTCATCCTCAGAATACTTCTCCATTCGAAGATGTAATTCTTTGAGGGCCCTATTCGCCTTGATAGAGCTTTGAAAAAAACCTGAAGCGAGTTTCAAATCTTTTTCATAATCGCTCTCACTAATCAACTTCACACAGGGAGCAGAGCATTGCTGCATTTGATAAAGTAAGCAGGGAGTTTTACGCGATTTGAATTCACTTAAACTGCAATCACGAAGCATGAAAGACTTGGTTAGTACCCTCATGACCGTCGAGATGTTCGATCCCATAGGAAAGGGGCCGAAGAGCTCTTTGCCTTTGCCTTTTTTGGGTCTTCTCACATACTCAAGCTTCGGAAAGGCCTCTTCATGATCCACCATAATCCAAGGATAACTTTTATCGTCTTTAAGCCTTATGTTGTATTTAGGATTATGTTTTTTAATGAGATTGTTCTCTAGAACATAGGACTCAGCGTCGGATTGTGTCAGAATAAATTCAAAATCTAAAATATGAGAAACAAGGAATTGAGTTTTAAGACTTTTAACTGATGAATCAAAGTACGACGTGACGCGTGAGCGCAAACGTTTCGCCTTCCCGACGTAAATGACTCGGTTATTGTTATCCTTCATGAGATAACAACCTGATTCGCTTGGAAGAGTTTTCGCCTTTTCTAAAAGGCCTCTCATTTCAGTCATGGCCCTCGCGTTCCTTTACGGAGAAGGTGCAGTGGTGTATAGTCAACCGCTATTGTCTCATCGAATGATCCACAAAGGAAATCTTATGGCGTCAGCAATTACTACAGGAAAGGACGTCCTCTCCTATTGCACAAAATGCAAACTCAATCTCTCACACACGATCGTGGCGATGAAAGATGAAAAGAGTATTGCTAAGGTTGTGTGCAACACTTGTAAAAGCACTCACGCCTACAAAGATCCTTCACTTTCAAATGCTAGCAAAACAAGAACTAAAACGCGCTCAACAACAAAGAGTACAGGAAATACAAAAGTTATTTCAATCTCTGATCTTTGGATGGAGCAATTGAACAAAACAACCTCTAAGAGTCAGCCTTACACAATTGATTGCAAATACAATCAAGGTGATGTGATTGATCACTCTAAATTTGGCCCAGGAATTGTTCAATCTGTAAAAGAGGGGACAATGGAAGTTGTCTTTAGACACGAAATAAAAACTTTGGTTCACAATAGAGCATAAAAAAAGGGCCCGTTAAGGGCCCTTTCTTTTTTTAATCTTTATTAAATTCTATCCGCCAAATCCGAATCCAACTCCAAATCCACCAGAGAGAGATCCACCTAGATTCATTGGTGAGAAGCCTGCGCTTCCGTATCCACCGTATGACTGAGAGTTACCTGCGGCCATACCGAATTGTTGAGCTAATCCAGCTTGCTGATAAGCAGAACCAATCGCAGCTGCTTGTTGACCTTGGTAGTATCCACCTTGGCCTCCCCATCCGCCATTAGCACCCCAGTAACCGCCACCCATGCCGCCGCCAGGAATAGTTCCAGAGCCCCAGCCGCCTACGCCGCCGTAACCCCCACCATATCCACCGCCAGCTCCGGCCACTGCATACACTCCACCAACTAGGCCGCCACCTGTGTAGCCGCCTGAGTATCCACCATTAAATCCACCTGCGTAACCTCCAGCATAACCGCCGGCCATTCCGCCTGCGTAGCCACCAGCATATCCGCCAGCATAACCACCACCTGCATAGCCGCCTGCATATCCGCCAGCAAAGCCACCGCCGCCGACGATACTACCTACGATTCCACCAGCTAAACCACCGGCCATTCCGCCTGTGTATCCGCCAGCATAGCCACCAGTGTATCCACCACCGACGTATCCGCCTCCGACATAACCACCGGCCATGCCGCCCGCGTATCCACCAGCGTATCCACCGGCCATACCACCTGGGTAACCGCCTCCGGCCATTCCGCCGACTGCGTAAAGACCTCCAACTAATCCACCACCAGCTAAGCCACCTTGGAATCCACCGCCAACAACTCCACCGACCATGCCACCCATGCCGTATGGATTATATCCACCGTAAGGGCCCATCATGCCGGCCATAAATCCAGGAGAATAACCTCCACCAATATACGGGTTGCCGAAACCACCGTAGCCGTTTCCAAACTGTCCACCAAGACCTGCAAAGCCACCAAGTTGATAGCCATTACATCTCATGGCCGCTTGTTGCTCTGGAGTCATGCCAGGAAGTTCATTGTTCTGAAGATAATTTAAATAGTCTTGTTGCGAGAGACGGCACTGCTCAAATCCAGCAGTCGCAGCATTCGCCCACGCTCCTTGTGCTTGAGCCGCAAACTTCGCACCAAAATAAGCTGATCCAAATTGAGCCAGAGGGGGAGCGATTGCACCCACAACTTCAGCTAATCCAGAAAGCCAGTGTTGACCACCACGACTTCCCGCCTGACAGTTCACACAGTCCACGCCCGTTTGGTGGCGTTGAACGATTGTTGTGTAATCATCATCACCTAAACAGCCGCGAGTATCTTGCGAGTATTCACAACGTGAACCACCGCCGACTCTAAACTCAGCCGTTAAATATCCGCGACAGCTCGCTTTCACTCCACCGCGACTATCGATACAGTGACTTGGAATTCGATAAGTCACTCCGCCCACAATCACTGTTGACCAGTCACCATCGCCATTTCCGCCATTGCCACCGTTACCGACAGCTCCGCCACCTTGACCGTTACCACCGTTACCGACAGCACCGCCGCCAACATAAACAGAACCGACTGCACCGCCACGGCCGCCTCCAACAGAAGCTCCGCGAACATAAACTCCATCCTCAGAGCTACGAATGCCTAAGCATTGACGACACTCTTTTCTCTCGGCGCCTTCTTTGCTGAATATGCCAAAGAAGCCCCAAGTTTTTTTACATTTGTTATAGCAAGGATGATCGTCATACATGTAACCGCCAAGATCATCACAGTAGAATCCGCCATCACACTTTCCACTCGTGCAACCGCCGCCGCGATTTCCACCTTGTGAGCCAGATTGTGATCCGCCTTGGGCGCCAGATTGCGAACCAGACTGAGCACCTGACTGAGATCCTGATTGTGCGCCAGACTGAGATCCAGACTGAGCGCCCGATTGAGATCCTGATTGTGAACCAGACTGTGATCCGCCCTGAGCCACTACAGTTCCGCAAGTTTTAAGTACGGCCCTTGCACACCCAGAAGGGATGACTTGAGAATCGATATTAATGTCACAGGATTGAGAGCCTGATCGTGAATCAATTTCACAGGCACTCTTCACACAAACTTGCCCAGAGGATTGATCCACTGTTGCAGTTGGCTCGTACTGAACCTTACCTCCATTACTCTGACAGAAGCTGTAAATCTTCTGTGCGAGTTGCTCATTCTGTGCGTGAGCACCGAAAGAGAGAACGAGGAGTGAGAAAATAATTTTTTTCATAAGTCCTACCCAATGTGACGTCGACTCCATCCGGGAGTCCACAAACCCAATTAAAATTCTAGCATCAACTACGCGCGAGTTAGGGATGAGGCAAAAAAATCCCGCCCACTTCGATCACTGATCGGAAAATGATGGCCAAGACTTTAATTTCACAAGACTCATCTGGGGTGGCAAAGACAAGAAAATGAGCTTAATATCCCGATATCTTATGGAATCTGTACTTTCAAATCTCTGGGACTGGTCAATTCTTACCCTATTAATAGTGGGGGCTATCTACACTTTGAGAATTATCCGACAAGAATCCACTGATTTCTTGGAAGAGAGTTACTTGATTCAATTCGGCCAACTCTCCCTCCCCATCCCTCAATGGTGGTCGATCAGTAGACAAGAAAATCAGATGATCGAATTTAAAAGAGCTGACACTCGCTATGATTGGTTTGCTCGCTTTGAATATATTAAAGACGAAGGCCATACGGCCCTTACAGATATTCTTCATCAAAAAATTGAATCCGAAGAACTCGATTACGATAAAGATGATGTCGTGATTGAAACCAATTCTGCTCATCTTTTTAAAAACAAAGAAACTCAACTCTACTTTACAGAAGTGATTCGTGTTGAGGGTAAAGCCAGTTTGAGAATTGAAGAGAGAGTCTATTTAGATCTTTATTTGTTCAGAAATAGAAAGGATAGCGGCTATTACATGTGTGAGAGCCGAAGCTCCGTCTTGAATGGATTAGTAGAAGGACCCTTCTTTGAAGAGTGTCTTTCTCATTTAAATGTTACGGAGATTAATTCCTGACGTCGCGCTTTGGAGCAAACTCGCGGATCTTCTCAATAAGAAAATCAATCAAGTCTTCGTCAGAACAATAAACGTCTTCAACGAGGTCTGAATTAAGCATGAAATTCTTCACACGGATCGCGATGTTATGAAGAGATTCCATCAAATACAATCCACCGATATTCTCACCGTTGAACGATTTAATGATCTCTTTGCGCGCATGGTTGAACATTTCAGTTTCAGTAATATTTTCAGGAAGATTATCAGCACCGAATTTCTCTTCAACCTCTTCAATGGCTTGCTCTTTGATGTTTTCGTCAGTGGCAAAGCTCACACCATATTCAGTTGCTAAGGCTTCAATTAAATCTGCGCGCATATCTGCTGCAAAGTCGATGAGTTCCGCCTGCTTCAGGTGATTGATAGTATGTGTAGAAAGCCCTTTTAGGGTCTCAAAGTCAGTCTTCATGAATGATCCTTCAATTTGAAAATCAAGATCAGATTACTGGATTTCCGAATCAGCTACAAGTTAAACCTGTGAAAAATTAGCGTTTTTTAAAGCGAGAGCTCATTTTTTTCTTCAAAGCATTAACTGCGTCACGCTCACCCATGACGAGAAGTGCCCCGACAAAAATGAAAAGCGCGATACCAGAGAGTAAAGTTAATTGAACAACTTGGCCCATAAGGCCCGGCGTCAATTGAGAAATTTTATCAGATAAAATCTCAGCAACAGCGGCCATGAGACCAGAAGCTACAATTAATTTTCCTAAACGCGTCGTAAAGAAAAAACTCCAAGACAATTTTAGATCACTGCGCAACATGAAAGCTAAAATTGTACAGTTCATCAGCATCGAGAGCGTGGTCCCAAGGGCCAGCATCTCAAAGCCATAAATTGGAGTCATGAACCAACAGAAGGCAATGTTCATCAGAATGGAAACAAGTGATGAGAGGACAGGTACTTTCTGGCGATCAATGGCATAAAAAGTTGGGACCCAAATTTTATACAAACTATAAAAAGGAAGACCCAACACATACATTCTTAAAGCCACTGCAGTCATGGCCGTACTTTCAAAGCTAAATCTTCCACGCTCAAAAATAAGTTTCACGATTTCATCACTTAAGCTGTAAAGCAGGGCCATCGCCGGAAGGACGGAGAGAAAACTTAAATAATAACTTGAAGACAGTGAGCGAAGAGCTTCTTCTTTATCGCCTTTCTTCCACGCCGCAGAGAAATGCACGAGATTAGAATTACCAATTGAAACGGATAATATCCCCACCGGCATTTGAAAAAGTCTAAATGCATAATTCAGCCAAGATGTCGCACCCACAGCTGAAGAAGTCGCCAGAATTGTATTGATCAAAAGATTAATTTGAGTCGCCGCAAATCCAATGAGTCCCGGACCAAGAAGTGAGATGACCTTGATTGCTCTTGGACTTCCCAAACGCTTAATCATCAACGGGCCATACCCTTTCTTAATCAGCAAAGGCATCTGCACGGCCGCTTGAATTACACTGCCAAGAATAGCTCCCCAACCAAGTGAGAGCACAGGATGATAACCAAGGCCAACAAGCCATGAAGTCATCACCACCATACAAACAATACTCATGACATTAAATGAAGCAGGGGCAAGGGCCGGAATAAAAAACACGCGCAGTGAATTGAGAGCACCCATAAATAAAGCGGCCATCGAAATAAAAAACAAAAACGGTGACATGATTCGTGTGAGTGAAACTGTCAGTTCATATTTTTGATGATCGGCTACAAAGGAGGGAGCAAATATTGAAATCAATTCAGGTGCAAAAAAATAAGTCAAAGCACTGAGAGTTCCTGTGATGAGTCCGAGCAAAATAAAAAGTTCCCATAGAAGAGATCTTCCCTCTTCGTGAGAATGTTGATTGGCCTCAGTGAATGTCGGAACAAAAGCCGAAGAGAATGCTCCTTCAGCTAGAAGATCGCGAAGTAAATTAGGAATTCGATACGCCACTAAAAACGCATCAGTGAGTCCACTGGCTCCAAAATACGCCGCCATAATTTGTTCACGCACTAATCCTAAGATGCGCGAGCAGAATGTGGCCGAAGCCATGACGAGTGATGAGCGTAAAACGTTCTTTGTAGACATAAAATGTATTGTAAGGAGTGTTGAGTAAGTTAGTAGAGAAAAATAACTCGTAGTGACCTGTACGGACATTATTTTGTCGGTCCCATAATGCCCCTATTGTGCATAGGGGCAAGTGCACTAAATAACAAGAATAGAGAACTTTTTTGCTTTTTTGACTCTAAGCAATCTGTCATTTTCTGCCCTCCACGTTAGAAAATAGAAGTGAAAAACCTCTCCACGAGCCCCTTTTGGGCCGTATGATTTCTTAAGCAGGACGCGGGCAAAGGAGTGCTCGGGATCTAGGATGGAACTCAAATAGCACTCCTTTTCACACACACAAATGGGAAAATGGATTTTCCCGGATCGTAAGGAGGAACCCATGTATCTTGCAATCGCAGTGGAAACCAAACAGCATCCGCAGCACCGCCAAGACTACCGCGTGTGGTATCTCGAGCTAGATGCCGCTAGCAACATTGTTGGTATGGGTGTCAAAAGCAAGCAGGAACTCATAGAGAGTCTCTTCGCTTCCTACCGACAAACTGGTCAGAGTAATTGGAGAGCCTTCTGTAAGGACTCTGAGCGCTCAAGACCGATTGAAGTGGCGGACTTTATCTGCATGAACATGCACGAGAACACTCACTTCGGAAATTTGCCAAGCTTGAGCGAATTTCAAGGTGTACTCGACGCTCTTCATGGACAGCTAGAGATTCGCAGTATCGCGTAGAGCCCTGATTTCACAAAGCCCACATCTTTCCTCCCAGATGATGCGGGCCTTTCTCGGGATAATGCTTCGCGCATTATCCCGGTTATTTCCCATAAACGCTTCACGTCTCCTTTGCCTGCCCCTATAATCCCCACGTAATTCCCCACATTTTTAAAAAAGCGAGACTACTTCTATGCAAACGCTTGCAATTATCGGCTCCCAATGGGGCGACGAAGGCAAAGGGAAGATCACTGACCTCCTCTCACAAAAAGCTGACCTCGTTGTGCGCTACCAAGGTGGCAACAACGCTGGCCACACCATTTGGGTGGATGGAAAGAAAATCGTTCTTCACCTCGTTCCCTCAGGCATTCTTCATCCTCACTGCCTCTCGGTGATTGGTCATGGCGTAGTGCTTGAACCAGAAGCCTTCATGACTGAAGTCAACCGCGTACGTGAACACATACCTGTTACAGGAAAAAATTTATTAGTTTCAGAAAATACGGCCGTCATCACAAGCTGGCACAAGTTGATTGATGCTGCTCGCGAGGGTCAAGGACCTGTGAAAATTGGCACAACCGGAAAAGGCATCGGCCCCTCTTATGAAGATAAGATTGGTCGCCGTGGACTTCGAGTGCGAGACCTTCTCAATAAAGATCAGCTCCACA
>JAIEMA010000044.1 GCA_019752535.1 Bacteriovoracaceae bacterium | reverse complement strand
CAAACTCTGCTTGAGCTCGCTTATAAGTTTCATCAGAACGTGCCGTGATGATGACTTGGGCCCCTTGGTCTTTATAGAGTTTCGCCGTAGCCAGTCCGATACCAGAGTTTCCACCTGTAATGAGAGCGACTTTTTGATTGAGCTTAGACATAGATAATCCTTTTATTTAGAGGTTTTTATATAAAACCGATCGGTTCAATATAGCTCAGAACCAGAAGGTTGCAACAAAAATATTGAACCAAATGGTTTTTTATGTTAAATTAACCACATGGGACGCACAAAATGCTTTGAGAGAAACGAGGTTCTAGATAAGGCCATCCAGCTTTTCTGGCGCAAGGGATACTCTGATACAAGTCTTCATGACCTGGAGGTAGAGACTGGCGTTAATAAGTCAGGTCTTTATTCAGAATTCAAAGATAAAGAAGACATTTTTCTTGAAAGCCTAAAGCGCTATCGAGACATCAACCCAGTTCTTCATATTCTTGAGACGAAACCAATGGGTCTTAAAAACATTGAATCTTTTCTCGTCTCTGGAATGAGCTGCGATGGTCAAAAAGGCTGCTTTCTGGCCAATACGATGAGAGAGGTCTCAATTATTCCTCCCAAAATTAAAAACCTGATGTTTGCTCATGTAGAAAAAGTTCGAAACCTATTAATTGAAAATCTCAAGGCCAGTGGAATAAAAGCACATCCTGAAGCAACGGCCGATTTTATACTCACCTATAGCACAGGTTTAAGCATTAAACTCAATGTCATGAAACCTGATCAGTTAAGAGTTGAAGTCTCTCAGTTTCTTGCCTACTTAAAAGCCACGCCTGAGAGCACTGCACTTAAACCTTGATGTCCCATCCCTTCTTGAATTTCACAAACGCTTTGCTCTAGTTTGATCCACTGAAGGGCTGAAAAATCTTTTCTCAGAATCTCGGGTGTATAGAGCATATTAATATCTTTAGGTCCTCCAGAATTATTCTTCAATTGCTCTGGGTTATAGGACTGAATAATAAAGAGACCTCTCTCTTTTAGAGATTTCTCAATCCTTGGGTGAACAGCTTGGCGAAGTTGTGTGGGCATGTGGCAAAAAATTGAGATAACGGCATCCCATTTCTGTTCACCAAACTCGTAATTTTCGAGGGAACACAATTCGTATTTTAATTTAACTTTTCTTTCATCTGCCAGTTTAAGAGCTTTGCTTCTGCCTTCTTCAGAGAAATCGACACTCGTTACTTCAAAGCCTTGTGAGGCTAAGAAGACCGCATTTCGCCCTTCACCCTCGGCAATGGTCAAAACCTGAGCCCCCTCAGAAATCAGACCAAATACACTTTCAAGGAAACGGTTTGGGTTTTTTCCGTAGAAATATTCCTCTTTCTGGTAACGCTCATTCCACATCTCTTTCATACAAACCTTTTCTTAACCTGAAATTAATATCCGCTTGCTAGTCATCCCAAACATCTTAGGTCTATAAACGGCAAATGAAAACAATCACACTCTTCACACTTCTTTTGATCTCTACTCTAACCTTTGCCCAGGCTCCTATTAAGGGCCTCTGGGTGACCGACAATGTTATGAGTCGAGAGAATGCGGGGTCATATACAAGTGAAAAATGGAACATTGGCCACAATCAAATGTTTCGTGAAGTCACCTTGAATGATTCTTACGGCGCTTATTTCACCACAAAACTCAAGTACATAGTACTGGCCGAAAGTGAGTCGCTTCTTCATGTAAAGCTTGTTGAAATTCGCCAAATCAATTTGAAGAATTTGAAGAGCCAAGTTATTCACAAGACCCTCTCTCTGAATCTATTCAATTCCCAAATACTGAATCGATGATAGGCTACGAGCTTGAAGAGGACAGACTTAACTTATTTGTAAATTCAAAAAAGATAGAGCTTCATTTATAAAAACTTAGGTCTGAGCCAAAGAATTATTCTCTCAACTCCTAGAGAGAATAAAACCCAGAATGGATAATAATCGAGGCGAATAAGGCCATGGATATGCAGTCCCGTCTGATATTCCCAGGGACAGCGTCCAGTTGTTTCACGCAAAATAAAACCAGCTATATATTCCACAACTAAAATCCCCAAGCCTTCGATGAAAATCCTGCCCCACCAAGGGATCTTTTTCATCCATTCCATCAGAATAGGAAAGCCAAGTCCGGCCAAGCAATAGATTGGAAACATCCACACGTAGCTTTGACCCTTTAAAGCTAAACCCGATGCACCAGTGAAGAGATCATAAAAAGCGGTAAAGAAGATCTCTACTGTGATCCCAATACAACCCATTAAGAAGACCAGAGGCCATGATATCTTTTTTGTCATGAGCTATCCTACTCAATACTTGAAGGAGTTTCCCCTTCAACATCTTTAAGCTTCCTTTGTATCGCACGCGTACGTGTTCCCACGAGCTTATCTAATTCCTCTACACCCGACTGAAAATGCTTTTGAGATTTTTCAAGCATGCCACCAAAACTTTCAAATTCAGTTTTAACAGCACGTAAGGTGGACCAGACTTCGCTTGATCTCTTTTGAATCGCCAAAGTACGAAAGCCCATTTGTAGACTATTCAAATAAGCCGCAAGTGTTGAAGGACCTGCGACAGTGACTTTATAAACTCTCTGCAACTCTTCAAGCAGACTCGCCTTCCTGACGACCTCAGCATAGATGCCCTCAAAAGGGAGAAACATAATGCCGAAATCAGTCGTATGCGGGGGATCAATGTATTTATCATGAATATCGCGCGCCATTTTCTTTACAGCCGCTTCAAGAGACTTCTGGGCCTCTTCCACTTTTTCGCTATCACCAATTTCATAGGCCGTCTGCAAGGCCTCATAATGATCTTTGGGAAATTTGGCATCAATAGGAAGCCAAACCTGACTCTCGCCATTGTGCCCAGGTAACTTAATTGCAAACTCAACTAAGTCGCGTGAGCCCTCTTTCGTTTTCACATTGGCGGCATATTGTTCAGGGGCGAGAAGTTGTTCAAGAAGAAGTGAGAGTTGAACTTCTCCAATTCCTCCTCTCATCTTTACATTGCTCAGGACTTTTTTTAATCCACCCACGTCTTGGGCGAGTGTCTTCATCTCACCAAGACCTAATTGAACGGCTTCAAGCTGTTTCCCAACACTTTCAAATGACTGTCCTAGTCTCTCATTTAAAGTTTTCTGGAGTTTTTCATCAACTGTCTGTCTCATTTGATCGAGTCGTTTTTCAGTTGAGGCCATGAGTTCTTGCTGCTTTTGATGGATTTGATCCATTCGCTCTTTTTGAAGATCTTTAAAAGAACTCATAGAGCGATCTAGCTCGGCGACCAGATCCTTTCTGTTTTGCCTGAGTTCAAATCGCATCAGAACAACTGCCACCAGCACAGCTAAATTGATACAGACAAGAATCAATATGAGTGGATCCATACTACACTTCCTTCCCAACTCTTTTAATTAAATTGGATATCTCATAGCTTGGTTTCAAAGGGGCTCCAAAGAAAACTAGGCGGGACAAAAATTTAATTTTTCGTTCATTGTTTTTTAAATGCACAATAACAATATTTGGATTCATGTAAGCAATGACTTGAATTTCTTTTATCTCGTGAAGACCAATTGTTTCAACCAATCCATTATTTCCAATTCTCAAAAACTCTTGATGATCTTCTACAAAATCGACCAGATCGAGAAAATATTTTTTAAAGGCAAAGTAGCCGATTCCAAGCAAGCCGATGTCTAAAAAAATCAGCCAATAATCTAGACCCGTGCTCCAGATCAAGTAACCATGAATTCCGATTAATGCAAAAACGAGCAGAAACCAAAGTCTTGGAAAAAGTTTTTTCTGGTAAAATGTAAGTTTTGAGCTAATTATTTTCATGAATAAAAGCGAGCCTATCCCTTAGTGTAATACTCCAACTCTTTTTCTATACTTAAGTCTTTCATTTTCGATTAGAATTTTCAAACTATGCTTAAGCTTATCCTTTTTATTACATGTATGACCACTGCACTTTCCTCTCTGGCCCAGGACTCAGTGCTAACCACAATACGAAAAGAGTCACTCTCCCCTTTTACAACTGAGGCCAAGTACATCATGCTGACTGGTGGCTTGCTGACTCTTGCCTCTCTTCCTCGTGAAAGTGAAGCGATTGGCAAAGATGCCGCTAAAAATAAACCGCTCGGCACCTATTCGAAGTATGGCGATTATATGGGACAGCTCGTTCCTAATATTCTTTATGCTGGTGGCATGTGGATCCATAGTAAGTTTTCTGATAATACGGATTCGAGACGTCGAGCTCTTTTCATGACTAAGGTGACTGCCTACTCTTCAGCTTTGACGACCATTATTAAATATTCTGTGAGAGAGCAGCGGCCTGATCATTCGGCTAGAAACTCTTTCCCTTCAGGTCACACAACCACGGCTTTTGCCTTTGCGGCCGTCGTAGGAATTGAGCATGAGTGGTATTACGCCGTTCCCGCCTATGCGCTCGCTGGTTTTGTGGGTTATAGCCGCATGAATGATAACAAGCATTACTTAGATGATGTGGTGGCCGGAGCAACGATTGGTATGGCCTATGCTTATGGGATATCAAAAGTGAATAAAGGCGAATCAACCTCAGCGAGCTTCATGGTCCCCACACCTGACATGAAGGGCATGATGCTCGCCTACGGAAAAAATTTTTAGTTCAAGAAGCCTTGCTTCAATAATTTCGCAGCTAGATCTTTCATAATGTAGCCAACTGCATAGGGTACAGAGTCGTGATCTGAAGCTGAACTATGAACGAAGCCACAAAGATGTAGCCACTCATGAGTGACGTTACTTGAAATTTCACTTGGCTGAAATCCACTATAGAATTTCCCATTTACGAAGATAGTGTTGCTCTTACCTGGGCTCGTGTAGCCGATCACTTTTGACCAGCTTTTTACATAACGAGAGACATCGAAATTCATCTGTCCTGGAGTATTCGCTCCACCGATGATTTCATTGCCGGCCATAATGGCTTCATAGACTTGCTCGTTAGTGAGACCTTTATTATTTGTGTAACTTCTCGATCCCGATTTGTTCACAAAGTTAATCACTTTCTGCTTAAATTCATCAGAGTTGATCACTGCTTCCACGATTCTGAAAGCCTCTTGCATATTGGCAAGCTCTTGGGGCTTTGATGAGAATCCTGAAATATTTCCTGGAAGAACTTGTAAGTGTTGGGTTGCTATACGGTCTGCAAAACCAAGATTTGAGGCCGCAAATTTTAACTTTGAAGTCGGGGCTGACTCAATTGAGGCGAAGGCATAAGGGATAAAAGAGAGAGTGAAAGCTAGGGCGAGCATAAACTTTTTCATGTATCCATCCTTGGAAATATGATTGTTGTTTATGGCTTATCGACGACTTTCAAATGAAGACTTAAGCTTTTAGGCTCTCAGAGCAGTTTTTGCCTCTCCTCGCTTGCCAACTCAAATATAGACACGATTAAATATCCCCTATGAAACCGATAAAAATACTTTGCTTAAGTTTGATTGCCTTCATGGGCCTTAACACCCAGGCCTACGCCAAGAAAACCACCGTCTTGGTCTACTGGGCCGTGGATAATGACTTGTATGAGTTCTCTATTCCTTATCTAAAGCAATTTGAAGGTCTTCCTATGGGAGATGATCTCAATATCGTTGTGGAGTATGACTACCCTGATACAAGAGGCACTAAACGGTTTCATAATTTTAAGTTTTATGAAGATATCGGCGAGCAGAACTCTTCGAGTCCCACGACCCTTATTAATTTTGTTCGCCACGGCGTAGAACAGTTTCCGGCCGATGACTATATTCTTATCATCTCAAGCCATGGCTCCAATTGGAGTGGGGTGATTGAAGATGTGACTTCAAATGCCTATATGTCCCTAAAGGGGTTTAAGAGAGCCATTTCTAATATCAACTCAATGCTTCCAAAAGGTCAGCTTGATATGTTGATCTTCGATGCTTGCCGGATGTCTTACTTAGAAACACTCTTCATGTTTGGGACTGAAACGAAGTGGCTCGTGGCTTCAGCTTTTGATGTCAATGGGTTTGATCACTACCAACCACTCAAGGCGATGATGGAGAGAGATTTAAGTTTAGAGGAGACAGGAAAACTTTATGTGAAAACTTATCCTGAGTTTCCAGGTAATCGTGAATACCCTGAAATGGGGGCCTCACTCTTGGAGCCAAAAGAGATCAATGTTCTCCCTATCAATCGCTTTTTCTCCCAAATTAATGGCAAAACAGATCTCCAAAAAGCAGAGCTCCTTAAAGTGAGTTTCTATACTGGTGAAAAAAATGAAGACTGGGGATTTGATTTTGTCGCGCTTATCAAAAAAGCAGGTGAAATTTTTCCTGATCTTCAATTTGAGGCCATGATGTTGGCCCAAGAGTATGCATCTATGGTTCATGCAAGTGCAGTCACTCCTGGAACGCCGATTCATCATGGTATTGGACTGACTTGTGCTGAAGATCTAAAAGCTTATCGTCGCTTCCCGATGGCGAGCATCGTTCCCGAATGGATCAAACTTTGCAAAGAGTGGAAGGGACAATAATTAAATTATTGTCCCTGATCGACTTGAAATTCTATTTCGACTGCTTTGACATTGAAATCGACAAAATCCATATTATGGAATCTTACGCCATTAGCATCTGGATCATAGATCCATAAGCCGCCAGCAGACTGAGGGCCGGCCGGCAGTTCCGCTCCCTTGTAGAGAACCTTAAGAGTTGAAACCAGAGGACGCTTTGAGAGAAGAATCACAGGTGATGAGATTGCAGCGACGATATCATTACCTAGAGAAGCCAGCTGAATACCGAAGTCCGGAGTGCAGGTGCTGTAGGCTTTTCCATTAGTCGCATTGATGACTTCTTCAAAAACAGATCCTGCATACACAAGTTGATCATAAGTTCCGCTGCAACCAAAGTCTTTCGCGTGAAAAGCGCCGTACGCTCTAATCATTTGAGCGCGACCGCTTTTCTTGGCCACCATATCGGCCATAAAATTTTGAGCTGTAATATCTGATTGCTCAAATTCATCCGTTACAAAGACAAGAATAAGGTAAGCACTCGGACGCAAGAAGCTCTTGTACTGATTGAGCTTGTCCATGACTGGCTTAAAATCTTTCTCTGTTCCTGACCCACTCGTCCCAAGGCGGCTCACAGCTGCTCCAAAAGTAGCCACTGGATCCTTGTCTTTGCGATCAAATAAAGTCGCAAATCCTAAGTAGGGTTGCTCATCTTCAGAAGTTGAAAGCAAACCCATCTTCCAATCAAGAGAATTATTTTTCAAAAATTCCTGCATGAACTTGTCAGCGTTGGCGATGACATCTTGCTGAATATCACTCATCGATCCAGAGTTGTCGATCACCCATAGGATATCAACTTGCCCACCATCACCTACAACGGTGTGAGACTCTCTGGTTACGGCACTACTAATCTGTTTATTGTTATAAACATAACTCGTATTTTTTCCGCAACTGAGAAGCACTAATAAAAGTAGATATTTCATTCTTACTTCCCTCCGCAACGTGACGTTGCTTGAGCATGCATCTTAAAGAGTTCATCTGGCCAATAAACGCCTTCAAATGGATACGTCTGCGATCCTTTGCTTGGAGCAGATTGAACTCGTTTAATTGTATCTGTGACATCATTGTTAGCTTGAGCAACAGTGGCCATGCGAACTTGCGCCATCGCTTCCACTCTAACAAATTTCATCTTTCTAATCGCTTCAGTAAGAACGATTTCGCGGTTCTTCCAGAATCTTTGTTTCTGAGCTACGACCTGGCGAGAAAGTTCAGCCTTTGCACTTGTGACTTGAGAGAGTGCACTTGTCCAGTGGGCCTGCTCACCGACGGCCGGAAGAGCCGCTTTTACGCTATCAATAGCAAGTTTTGCCAGTTGTGCCTCTTCAAGTTTTCTCTCTTTAATCGCATTTTCTAGAGCTGTAATCTTTTTATCTTCCATATCAATTTTAGAAGCTTCAGGATTCTCAAGTGCCACCTGGATTTTATTAGCCCATGTTTTGTGAGCTTCAATAAATGCGGCAAAATCTTGAGCAACATCGTCATAGCGACAAAGCTTTAAATTTGAAATCGAGCGAACTAAAGCCACTTCTGGTAAAAAGCGATCAGAGAAAACTTTATGAGACAGACTGGTCAGCTCCCCTCTTAACTCTCCTACTCTTCCCATACGAAGAAGAGCCCACGTTCTCTCGGCTCTAGCTGGAATAAAATCATCCACTCCACGAGGAATACGTGCATAAAAAGCTTCTGAAGCTTCAAGAGCTCCGGCTTGATAAAGCAAACGTCCGAGAGTGAGATAGTGGCGAGAGAGTGCTTTAGGATCTTTTCTAAGTTCTAGTTCAGGCTCGACTCTTCGCTTTAAAAGTTTTCCGGCCTCACCAATTTCATTTTTGCGAGAAAAATTTAAAACAGCAGTAGAAGCTAACTCTAAACTTAAAGGGTGCCCCATAGGAAGAAGAGTGAGAATTCTAGCTGCATGATTGAGATCATAGCGAGCGGCCCAAGCGGCCATCTCTAAATCAAATCCAACGGGCTGAGTGTTTAATAAAACAGCATCAGCATAGGATTGATGCATGTAAGGCTTATTGGCGACAAACCAGCTAGATCCCGCCTCAGCAGAAATGACCTGATCAAGGGCAATTTTTAAACGCTCAGGGATCTGAGTGTCATTCCTAGTCGTTTTATAAGCCTCAAGAAAAGTTTGCGGCAAATTCATCTTCCATGTCAGGTACACCCAAGTTGCTTTCGCAATCGGACGTACGTTCTCTGGGAAATGCTCTTGCATTGTACTCCACATGTGAGCCGCTTGAGTGGTGTTCCCAGATAAAATCTGAGTGAACCAGCGATTGACCTCAAAAGATTGATTCCCTTGAGATTTCCACTCCACAAGAAGTGTCTGAAGATAAGCATCATTCAATTTAAATTGAGAAGCCGTAGGAAGTTGTGAGCGATCGGCCGCCTCATCAGTTCCTGTTGATTGAAGGAGAACATCTGCACCCATTTGGGCAAAAGCGGATGGAGCGATAAGGAGAAAGCAGAGAGCTAGTTTTTTCACTTCTCACCCCCAAGCATCATACCGAAGGCGAGATAGCCAATCATGTTGTGAACTGAAGTTGAACCATTTAAGTTTTGCTCTTTATAAAAGTCATTTTTCATACCAAGGCGAGCACTGCCCCACTTACCCATCCAGAAAGCAATACCTGCATCAAGAACAGCTGCAGTCGCAGTGCTTCTTCCTAATTGAACTTGACCAGCACCGATTCCCCAGTATTGATCAAAGTAAACAACCTTATCCATATCTAGGCGCATTTTTCCGTAGAATAAATTATATTCCACCATGGCATCCATTTGAGTTTTAACAAAATCGCGATCTGGTATGACACCGTTATCATTGAGAAGTTTTTTTCCAGATGAGCTAAGCTCATTATTCACTTTGAAGAAGTTTCCACCAAGCGCCCACTTATCATTGATGTGATAGCGGTACTGAGCACCAAATTGATTCGAAACAAGATGACCATCTTGATTCAAGTTTTTTCCGGCCGCAAAAGAGATTTCATGGCGATTCTTTAATGGAGCAAAACGAGATTGAATCGTGTAGAGCTTGTCTTTAGCAGTTGATGTCATCGCCGTATCAGATGGAACGGCTAATGAATTAAGTTCTTGCTCAAGCGGTACACTCGCGAAAGCAGTTGTCGAGACGAATAGAGTGATTAATAAGTGTTTTTTCATGAATTACTCCATCATCTTTTTGAACCACTGTGCAGGCAAAGCCGCATCCGGTTCAGATATTTTTATATCACTCCACTCAAAGCCTAGCACAACAAGCTTCCCGCCATTTTTGCGAGGACAGCTCACTCCGACCAAGAGTTCTGTAGGAGGAGATCCTGGCTTAAAGAGACTGAAGAGACGCTCACAATCAGAAGACATTGTTAATGAAAGGAGAGCAGGATCAGCAGACTGAGTAGTCAATGTTCCTAAAAGCCCAGTTGCACCAGTTGGTAAGCCAAGTTTTCGTGCTGGGATAAGATCAAACTCAGAGAGTTTGAAGCCAGCTTGAGCAGAGGCACGTCCAGCAAGATAAACTCCATGAGAGCGAAGTTCATTAACAACTGCTTCAGGAAGGGCAGTATGCATCGGAGTCGTCACTAAAACTTTATCCAAACTTTTTGCAAAGAATGCTAAATCAGTGGCACCGTCTGGAAGACTTAAAGAATGAGTCCCAGCAGTAACTGATTTACGGTAAGCAAGTGCGCGAGAGTCGTAGTTGAATCCACCTAAATAGCTGCGGCTCGCACTGCCTAAAAGAATTTCAAGGGCCGTGAACTCATTGACAGCACTGGCCGTACCAATGACAACGTTCGATCCCCAATTAAGCGGTAGAACTTCATAAAGGAAGACGCCAGTCGCGATTCCACCAATCGAGTTAACAACATTGATCGTGACTGTTTTTACTCCGGGCTTATTTGATGTGATCTTAAGATTGGCACCATTGAGCTTCACTTCATCTTCAGAGTCTGAAGATTGAACAGTTTGAGAAAGAATGCGCAATTCAGCGCGACCAGCAGAGATATCAACACGAGATGTGAATGCTTTTCCTGGTTGAACATATTTAATCACACTTTGAGACCAGTCACCGCGAGCAATTGTTGGAGGTGTGATTTCACGCTGCTCAACTTTCAAATTCACACTGATGTTTGAACAGCTTGAATTGTTCACCTGCCAGCTGATGGTCGAGTTACAAGCTTGAAGTACAACTGTGTATGTCTGTCCCATGGCTTCTGGTGGAAGCTGAGTCCAGCTCATTTCATATTGTGCTTGATAATCTGGAGCTAAAGCTGACTTCTGTGATGTCTTTTTGATTTTAAAGACTCCAACCGGTGGAGCCGTCGTGACTTTAATCAAGGGGGAGATTTCTTGGTTGCCATCAATGGCAGTGAAACTCACTGACATATCGCCGGCCACATCAATGTCTTTAGCAAGAGACACACTGACGTCTTGGCGCTTGTCTTTAATCGTTAATTCAAAAGAACTTTCGCTTAATCTTCCATCTGGGATTTGGGCCACAAGAGCGTCTTTAATTTTAAGTTCGCAATTCCAGCTAGAAGTACAGCCTGTTCCAACTTTTACAGCATCATAACCGTATTGAGCTTTGAGAACCCATTCTCCAGATCTGTCGCCACGAGAGAGCTTCAGTCCAGGAGTTGAATTTTTAAGAGACATCTTTATGTCATCACTTGAAGGAAAATCTTCAGATGAAACATTGAAGCGAGCGAGCTCAAGACTCTCACCTTCTGTAAGTGAATAGTCATTTCTCATGCCGTTAATGACAACCGGTCTAGCTGTGTCATGAACTTGAAGAAGAATTGTTTTGCGAATTGAAGTCACACGGTCAGCATCGCTGCTTAAAACGAGGACAACTGGATACTCACGAGTTTTGATTGAAGGATTTGTTGAATCATTCGCATCAAAATAGTTTGGCAACCAAACAAGTGCGCCCTTGGTGGCATCATAGTAAGCGCCTTGAGGTAAGCCCTGCCAGTCGAGAATAGGATTTCCTTTAGGAACTTTGACTGAAACTCTGTACTCGGTTTCCTTACCTTCATCAAAGCTCATAAGATCTTGAGTATCAATTCCCAATGCGGGTCTTGCCTCCCAAGGCTGCTGCTGAGGATTGCGAGTAATCACACCATCTGTTGGATAAGGATTCGATTTCGAATTACATCCAGCAAAGAAGGCAAGAGTAAGAGAGAGTGCGAGAAGCTTCATAAAAATCCCCATATTAACGACTCACCGGTCGTAGAGAAAATGGATAAGTGACTTTAACGTTTACGCCACCACGAGGTTTAGGAAATTCCCACCCCATCATGCGAGTCGCAACACAACTACCGACCTGTGGATCACCCACAGAAGATGATTTAACTTTTGAAAAGTTCAAACGTCCCATGCCGCCAATTTCAAAGTCCATAGTGAGAGTTCCTTCAAGACCTGGATTGACTCTCAAGCGATCTTCATAGCAAGCACGAACTTGATTTAAATATTTAGCAATTGTGGCTTGAATGACATGACGATCAAGGCCGCCATCAACACCCACACCTTGAGAAACGGCGATTGAAGAAATCCCGCGACCTTCACCTGAAGCGATGGCCACATCACCGTAACCACCAAGACCGCCGCCTTTACCTTTAGTCCCAACACCGCCAAGACCTTGAACACCAGTGTTGCCTACCGTTGTGGCGCGAACACCTTTTCCAAGTCCAGAGAGAACCTCTCCTCCGCTTCCTTCACTTCCACCCTTACCTGCACCAGCTGAAGCTTTCAAATTAATTTGAGCTCCACCCACTGCTTTAGAGAGATCTTTCTTACCCACAAGTCCCAAGAATCCTAGATCCTGAGGAACGGCGCGCTTAACTGGCTTTGCTTCTTGGACTGTTTGTGGAGTGGTCTGAGAAGAAACAGTAATGGTCTTATGCTCTTTCACAACAACAGTCACAGGCTCAATAATTTCTTCTTCTTTCTTCACTTCCTCAGGTGCCCAAAAAGCTATCAGGCCAGCAAGGACAAGAAACAGAGCGAGAATTAAAAGCATTAAATACTTTTCAGTCTTATTTTCTTCGCTGGTTTTAGAAGGAGCAGCAATATCACCCATAGACTCAGTTGAAAGCGTCCATGAACGATTAGCTGATTGAACTGTCCAATTATTTTTTTCTACCGCAATTTTGCAATCGTTGACTGGAATGATGACTGGCTTTCCACCCTTCCAATCCACTTGAAAACGACAAACCCACTCATCATTGCGAGCAAGTGCACCTTTTCTTTTGGCCGCTTGGATGCGCTCTTTCGCCCCATCCTCACTAATAAGACCAAACGATTTATGCCAACCATAAACTCGAGAACCTTCGAAAGCTGGAAGAGCTTTTACAAACTGTCCTTCACTAGAAGCTATAAGTGCATTCATTGGATCACCTCGCCTGAATCCATGGCCATGAGATCTGAAAAATCTTGTCTTAAACGTAAAAGTCCATCGAGATCATTTCCTGGGTCTCCGGTCACGATTGAAATGTCCGGACGCTGAATTTGACCTTGGATGAGAAGAGATTCGAACTGGATATTTTTGAGATCTTTATTCTCCTCTACTTCGGCTGCAAAGGCTGACAGAGAGATGAGAGCTAAAGTTAAAATAACAAATTTCATAGTTTCTCCATTTCTGCTAAGCGCCCAGTAAAGTAAGCAGCCGGTGCAGACTCACCACGTGCAGCATAATCATCACGCAAGCTCTCTAGAGCAGAGCGATCATTGGGATTTTGTGAAAGTTTATCCAAAATACTCTTTCTCACTTCTGGAGCAATACCTGAAGCTGTCTTCGTCTCTGGCTGAGAAGTGACCTCTTTAAGAGCGGTCATGAATGCTTCTGGGCCTTGAGCAATATGATTAAGCCAAGCCTCTTTATCTGTAAGGGTTGAAAGCTGCTCATCACGAAGCTTCAAGTAACTCTCACCCTCAGCACGCAGTGGTGAAGCGAGAGTCTCCATCGCTTCATTGACTTGAGCGACCTGTTCCGCCTCAAGGCCTTCAGGAACTGGAGATGAAAGAATTTCCTTATCAATATCTGAATAAGCTTTTGCGACTTGATCGAGAAGATACGCACGGACTTGCGTACTTGCGCCTGGAAGAACATTTTTTGTCTCTTCTGCAAACTTTGCTAAAAGCTTTAAGCGCAATTGGAAGTTTGCACGAGAATTACGTCCATAGAATCCCACTGATCTCTGCTTCTTATCAAAGCTAGATACGCGTGTGATCACATCTTGCGCCCAAACAGGACCCAAGTCTTCTTTTGAAGAGAGCACCATTTTGTGAGTGATCGCATCTCCGCGACCTTCGTTTTCAAACTGAGCTGCTAATTTAATTTTTGTAGCTGCACTCCAAGGGAGGCGAATCAGTTCACTTGGTGTCATTGAAGACTTAAGGAATGTGGCCTTACTCATGGCTTCTACTTCTTCAGTCATCTTGCCTTGCTTTTGCATGCGAGAGGCGAGAGTTCTTAAAACTCTCATACGTGATGTCTCATCCCCACCGATGCGATAAAGGAGAGATACCTTAAACCAATTCATTTCAGGATCAGTCGCCTTAAGAGCCTTCTCCTGAATTTTCGCGGCTTCAACAAAACGTCCCATTCTTTCATATTCAGATGAAAGAGCTTCTTGATCATTTTGAATTTCTAGAACTTTTACAAGTTCCGCCTGTTGATGAAGCTTAATCGCTAATACTTTAGCATTGGGGCAAGACTTCTCTTTAAAGAGGCCTTCTTGGCAGTACTGCATAAAGAGCGCAAGAGCAGCGGGAGTTTCACCCTTACTGGCCGCATCTTCAAAAAGAGCTTCCTGACGGGCACTCTCCATTTGCGCCACATCTTGTGAGTGACTTGATAACTTTAAGCCTGAGACATTGGTCCAAAGAGCAGCTTGCGCTGCCAAAGCAGCAAAGTTTTTCTGGCGATTGAGAATATCTAAAGATAAGTGCTGCGATTGAACGGCCCACTTATCAGGGTTTAGAGTTTTTTGAGCCAGAACCTTAAATGTTTCAAGGGCCACATTTTCTTCACCAGCATCAAGAGCCGCTTTTGCTCCCACATAAGTCCACTCACGAGCCACGGCCTCATCTGTAGACTTGGCAAGTTCTGCGGCTTCTTCGCGAATGACTTTATAATCTTTTAATTTAAGAGCTAAAGCCGCACGATCCTGTCTCCAGCGGCGCTCTGTCGGCTGACCTTTATCTGCCACTTCCCACTGGGCCAGACGCTGCATTTTGGCCATGTCATCAGGCTGAGCGGCAATATGCGAAACCGTATGCTTGGCCACGACTTCCGGCATCAGTTCGGCGGGCGTCAGACGCGCAGCGGTCGAGCCAAGTCGCGACGACAGCGCCG
>JAIEMA010000010.1 GCA_019752535.1 Bacteriovoracaceae bacterium | reverse complement strand
CTCGCCATCAATTTGAACGACGAGTCGGCGAAGCATTTGATCAACAGCTTCTTTCTTTTTAGCCTCAAGCCCAGAAATTTTGGTGCTTAGAGACTGAAGAGAGTTAAGCGAGGAAGTCACGTCATCCCACTGTCTGAATCCATAGTATTCTTCCGCTAAGCGGGCAGCATAAAACGGATCAGGCTTCAAGCGATGGGCATGAGCAATCACGTTCACACCGGCCTGACGATTACCGATGGCGAAAAAGGCATTACCTAGATCATCAATTAACATCGGTCGGCGAGCTTTCTGAGCGAGTGCTTCAATTTTTAAAAGAGCAGCTTTCCCATCAGTTTTTGTATCTGCAGCTAAAAATTGAATATAGTCTGCGATCACTTGGTCTTTAGGATTTCCTTGAGCATCGTAGAGGGCTTGAGAGATTTCATTCTGAGCGGTTTGAATATCACCCTTTCTGAAATAAGCCCAAGAGAGACGGTAGCGAACATAGCTGATCGCTTCTGGGCCTTCACAAAGTGGAAGAGCTTTGAGGTAGGCTTCTTGAGCTTTCTCCCACTTTCCGTCTTCATCATTCATTTCTGCAATCGTCAAAAGCGTCTCGCGCATCAACTGCTTTCCAGCAAGCGGAGAGGCAGTGATGGTTTGGAATGTTTCAAGAGCTTTAGAGCGCTGACCATTCATGCGATCGATACGGGCCAATTGAAATTGAATTTTGATTTTTAACTCACCTTCGATGGCGGGATATGTCCCTTTTTCTCCATCAAGGGCTTCGCGGTAAAGTTTCCCTGCACGATCACGCATTTTCGTGATTTCGGCTGGGCTGCCATTTCCAGTTAAAATCAAATTTTTGTCGTCTTCTACCGCTTTTTGAAAATAAAGGTCAGCTAAACGACGAGTCAGAGGAGGTCTTCCCATGTCTTTAAACGGCAAAGAGTCCCTAAGGGACTCCATGTCGCGTATAAGAATTGAATCGTCAGCATAAGCTGAGGGTAAAAGAAATAAAGCTAAAATCATCATCCTGATTAATTTCATAAAGCTACTGAGCTCCCATAACCGCCAGTTGAATAACTTCAAATCGCTGACTATTTAATATGCCCATAAGTTTGGCGACATCCGTACTCGCCATATCCTTATCAGCTTGAAGATTAATTTCACCGGGATAAGCTTTCCCCGGATTTTCTTTTGACCATTTCTGGCGAAGAGACTCAAGCCCCTTCACAAGTGGAGTCGGTGACTTTAAAAGGACCTGAAGATCACCCACAACTTTTTGATCTAAATATAAAGACGTCTTAGAAACAGAGAGCACTGGAGCGACTTTCACTTCACCACCTGAGAATGCTTCAGCAAGCTTCACGTCTTTAGCGATAAAGATCTCTGGAGAAGAAGAGAAAGTTTGGAGAAGAAAACAAACAAGCATACTGAACATATCAACAAGTGATGTCAGCATTAAGCCTACAATTAGTGTTTTCTTAAAACGACCCACTTTCTGTTTACGAGTCAAAAGGTGATGTTCAAATTGTCCTGTGTGAAGAATGTTAGCTGTAATGGCCATACTACTTCTCCCCTGCACTAGGTTTAACACCAATATTCATGATGCCGTTTAATCGAAAACCATCCAACACGGAAACCATGTCTCCATGAATAACTTTTGCATGAGGTGCTACGAGAACACTTTCAATATTAGAGTTCTTCATTGCTGGAAGATTTTTTAAGCCCACAACCGTCTTTTGAAGAGCTGTAACCAATTCTTTATTGCTCGCTTCTTTAAGTTGCGTGCGATTCAGAGTTTTTGAACCCTTCTTCAAGATAACTGTCGCCGAACCAGGTTCTCCAAGAACAACATCAAGCGCCGCAGTTTCCTTAGGCGCCCCAGAATCAGTTCCGTGAGATTGCTTCAGATCCATTGATGCTACCTGAATCCAGACAGCAGAAATAAGCAAGAAGCAAACCAGAGTCGACAACAAGTCGATAAACGGGGTGAGGTTAAGATCGCTGTTAAGCTCTCTTTTTGCCTTTAATCCCACGATTAGTTCTCCTGCTGAGTGTAGCCTTCAGCTGTTGAGATTGATGAACGCATGCCACGATTCTTTTCATTCTTTGGATTTGAATCCGTACGGAAAAGAAGGTCGTGGAAAATTTTAGAAGCATCTTCAGTCAAACCACTCACGATGCGATCAGTTCTATTTTGAAGAAGAGCAAAAGCCACAAGAGCTGGAATCGCAACCACAAGTCCGAAAGCGGTTGTGTTCAATGCTTCAGAGATACCTTGACCAAGAAGCAGAGCTCTCTCAGCAGGGTTGGCGTTTGTGACTGATGTAAATGAGCTAATTAAACCTGTTACAGTTCCAAGAAGACCCAAAAGAGTGGCAATGTTACCAAGCACTGCAAGAAAGCCTGTACGACGATCAATCATGCTGATCTCAGAAGTCAAAGCTTCGTCCATACGGGCCTGAACTTCTTCATCACCGCCGCCCGCTTGGCGAACTTGTAATCCAGCAATGACAACTTTGCTCATAGAAGTATTCGCTGCAGCCATTTCTACATAAGCTTTTGCTTCAGCAAATTGGCCAAGAGAAATGAATGTAAGAAGTTTTGTTCTCAAATCAGCAGGAGCTGCTTTGTAAGCCTTATAAAGGGCCAAAGAACGTTCAATGATAATACCTGCAACAATGAATCCCACCATTAAGATGAAATACATGAAAATACCGCCGGCCTGAAAATCTTTAATTAGAGACATCTCTATCCCTCCATGTGACGAGTTAACTCAGGAGGAAATTTTTGCCGACTCAGCGAGAAAAGAGAAGCAACTAAAACTTACAATCTCAGTCACTGCGCAAAAACAAACTTGTTCATTACACGAATTCACAAAACCAAAACACTCAACAATACAGCTCGTTGTACTTTTTTGTTTTAAAATTAGCAACTAGACTCTGCGCGCATTTATTTTTTTTGAATAACAAGTTCAGTGAATGTGGTCTGAGGATCCAGCTCTCGTTTGAAAATTAATTCAGGAAAAGAAAGAATTACGATCTCAAGAGTTGTGAAGACCTTAGATCCTTCCACTAAATGTCCCCCTATAGTCACACCATTACTGTCGGATACACTCAAATGCAAATGAGCTCCTTCATCAGAGAAGGTTCCAGTCAAAGAAACAACTTCCCTGAAGCCTGAGAGCTTCGCTGAATCTTTTTGATTGGCATACCTTAGAGTCGTCTCTTGAAGTGAGCCCACTGCGGAGACAACAGTTGCCGACTTTAATTTTTGAGATTTTGCATACTCTATGAGACTCAATTTAGGATCTGCCCCAGGTTTTAAGCGCAGGACATGCGCCACAGTTGAGCTCGTGTTTGCCTTCACTTGCATAGAGAATCCCAGTATTACTAATATGATTGTCTTAAAATTCATTTCTATTTCGTCTCACGAGCCAATCTTAAATAGAGTTGATCCCTAAAGTTCAAAAGTATAATTTATTCTGTACTCTCACCAGAGAAATAATTAAGTTAAGCTATGCAAAGAAAACCAATAACAACCATTCTTTTCATCTTGGCCTGCATTTTATTTACAGTGGCCTGTGAGATTCTCAACAATTCTATCTATGGCATCGATGAAAATGTCATCAAATTACTAAGCTTCAATCCTACTCACCCACTTACTCACTTCGGTCTTGGCTTTTTTTGTTCAATTTTTATCCACATCAATCTTGCACATATTGCAACAAATCTTTTTTTTATTGTCCCAATCTGTTTAATGATTGAGAGAAAAAAAAGCAGCCTTTATCTATTTATACTCATCGTCTTATTGCATTTCATCACATTGCTCACATTATCCCTTGCCTCTGGACTTCTATTCACTAAAGAAATGTATTTTGTTGGCACCAGCCACGTAGTCATCGCTCTGTATACTTTTTGGTCTCTAAGCCAAAAAAGATTTTCGCTATTTCTCATTCCAGCCTTGGTTCTCATTATCGGCTTCTGGCAAGGCCAGAGTCATCTGACTCATCTGGCCCACTTTCTTGGAATGTTGAGCGCTCTACTCATCGCGACTTGTGATTTTTTTCTTATCAAAAAAAGGTCTTAGTGAGCGGACAGAGCCGTCATCGTCGGCCGTATACCAAACTCCATTCGCGACTGTAATGTCAGCATAAGTTTTTTTCCATTCACCTTCAGCTGGTTTAGGATTCCAATTATAAATCACTTCACCATTGTCCGGATTGAGCACATATAAGCCTGTCTTCATCGAAGGGTATACAATCACATTATTCACTTCGTCGTAACTTGCGCCGGCCAATGAAAAATCTTCCATTTTTGCATCAAAGCACCAAAGATTCTTTTTCTCTTTCAAATCAAAGCGACACACATTTCCATGAATCGAGGTATAGAGGAGGGAATGATCAAGAATCTTTGGCGTCCCCGCCAAAGGATCAGTGGTGTTAAACGCAATAGTGGGCTCTCCACTCTTTCGATCAAAGCATGAGATATGCCCTCTTTGAGTAGGGAAATAAATTTCACCCGCGATATAACAGACATTATTCTCATAGACTACAGGCCTCATCCAACTAGAGGCAGCGAGCTCTCTTTGCCAAATAATCTTCCCCGTTTCAAATTCTAGAGCAGCAGCATAGCACTTATTTTTTTTATCATCGTTCTTCTCACGACCAGTTCCAATGAAGACCACACCCTCATCGACAAGAATTCCCGCATCCATATGACCAATATTCACTTTCCAGCGACCTTCCATCGTTAGGGGATCGATCGCATGCAAACCATCAGTCCCGCCAACAGCAAAAAGAAGATGCTCACTTCCCTTTTGACCTATTACCGCTTGAGCTTCTGTGTGACCGAGCGTCTGATAGCTCCCTTTAAACTCTCCACTTTTTAGATCGAAACGATAGATGCGTGCATGATGAGTGTCATGAACCCCTTCACCGATATACATTGAATCATTCCAAATCGTAATTTCTGATGAAACAGCTGTGCCGATATAGAATGTTCGAAGGATAGAGCCTTCATTTATATCTAACTCATGAACAACTCCTAAATCATTTCCAGAAAAAATTCTGCCCCCAGAGATGACGGGTGCACGAAAGGATCCTTTTCCAGTTTGAATTCGCCAAATTTGCTCAAGGCCTTCTGGTTTAAGAATATTTTTTTTATTTGATTTAAATATCGTCTCAACTGTTTTGACATCTTGATATTTGAGGCCTGAAACTTTGGCCCTTGCCTGAGACTGAGATTCAATTGTTTGTATTAATCTTGGATAATTACTCCACCATCTCCAGGCGTAGACTCCACCAAGAATAAGTCCATTCAGAATGAAGGCACTCGCTAAGACTTTTGGCTTTAATAAGACCTCCAATAATTTCTTGGGTCCTTCAAGTTTTAATTGAATCCCAAAGAGGGCCGCAATAAAGCTTGCGACAACTGAAGCCCCCACACTGAGAAGTGTTAGAGGAATCATCACTGTAGGAAGGATCATAGGGACAATTTCACTAGAATGAGTCATTTTTTACTCCACCAATATTTCCATCGATCCAAATTTTATCGCCTTCTTTTAAAAGCTGAGTCGCATGGGGAAGGCTTACGCTCGGGAGTCCTAACTCACGAGCAAGAATGGCACAATGACTAAGGACGCCGCCTCTTTCGACAATTACACCTCTTGAGCGTGTAAATAAAGCAGTCCATCCGGGATCAGTCGCAGGAGCGACCATAATGGCATCGTCTGGCCATGTAGAAAAATCAACCTCGGTTGGATCATTCACGAGGCGAACCGTGCCTTTAATCACACCAGGACTAAGGGCCACTCCACGATAAGAGCCATTAGATAAATCGATCTTATCTAAACAATGACTCATCTCCGTCTTTTTTAAAATGTCTGGAAGATAAATGCCATTAAAGGCAATAAGCTCTTCTTTACGCTCGCGAATTATTCTTTTGATCTCTTGGATTGAGATTTGTTTTTTAGACAGCTGCTCAACCTCTTCCACAGTTAATTGAAAAATATCATTTCCGAGGTCTAATCGTTTTCCTAACTCTAATGTTGTGAATCTAATGTGAGCATAAGGGCGAAGGATTTCCATTTTCCATTGCTCTCTGAGTTCCAAGAGTTCTTTCAATAAGCGCCACTCTTCTAAGAGAACTGCGTCCTTAAAGGTTTTTAACTGATGGATTTCATTTTCAACATCAACATCGGCATGAGTCGCTTCATTCTTTGTTTTTCCATTTCCAAAGGCAACATCACCTAATTCGCTCCATCTTGGATGAGAGAGATCCAATTCTCCGGGACCTCTGTGACCAAAACGTGAAAAGAAGAACTCTCTTTTCAAAGGCTCTTCCATCGCTCTTGAGAAGTAACGATTCATTTCAAACGTCGCCGTTTTTAAGCCTGCTCCCATCCAATGTTGGAGTAACTCTTGAGATTTCTCAAAGCCCACAACACTTTTTAAAACGGCTTGCAAACTTTGATGAGTCGCTTCGATTAGGACGACCAGGACTAAAGGCCACTTCAAACTGGTTCGGGAAAAATTCGCTATCTCTTTCTGCCATAAATTAATTAATTCTGTGTCTTTCCAGGTTGAATAGATATCACCATCCTGAGGACGTTGCATTTTATGCTTAAAATCCAAAAGCTCTTTTCTCGATTTATCAATCCACTGTCTTCTGTTGGTCGACATCCCCCAACCCACTCTAAGCATTCTTAATAGACTTTTAGGAGTATTTAAAACGCCAACTCCGGAGATCTTATGCCACTCAAATTTCAGATGAGGTTTTGGGCTGGGCTCAATACGATAAGGGATAGGCCCAAAATATAAGGGCACCATCTTACTCATATTTATAAATGCTCTACCAAACAAGCGATCCATGATTGTGTCATGAGGTGAATAAGCCTTATCAGTGAACCCCAAATAACCAAGCTCAATTAATGCATCATCAAAAGCTCCACCTGGTGAAAAGGCCCTTTTCCAGACTTCAAAGGTTAGGCGACTTGGCTGTCCAGTCCACTCAGCAAAAGTTTGCCCATCCCACCAAGTCTCTTCTGAAAAGCTCTTCTCAATTCTCTTTAATTCCCCATCAAGGATGATCTTCTCCCTGGTTTCAGAGCGAGCAGAGGTAATAGGCCGAGCTTGCAGCAGGAATACGTTTTGACTTGCATCAACCGCCCACTCCATATCTATTTTTTGATTTAATTGACTCTCTACTCTCTCGCCTAAGGAAAAGACTTTCATTAATACGGAGCGATCGAGGGGACCAGTCGTATCTTGGGATGTTTTAAAAACTCGAAAGGGTGTGACCTTGCCGGATACGAGAGACTCCCCTAATCCTTCAACATACTCTAAGACAGCGCCATCTTCCGTATTTGTGGGATTAACTGAAAAATAAACTCCCGCATATTTAGCCTCTACCATCACTTGTAAGACGACATTCATCGGGACGTCTTTCTTGCTTCCTGTAAAAAATTGTCGGTAACTTTGAGAAGCTTCTCTATCAATTGATTTAAAACAAGCCTCTATTGATTTTTTTAAGTTCTCAAACTTTTCAATATTGAGGAAAGTCTGATTTTGACCCGCAAAGCTCATCTCTTCTGAATCCTCACCAAATGCAGAAGATCTCACGGCAAGTGGAGCATCATCTTGCTGCTTCCACCATAAGCGAATGATCTCCCATTCCTTCTCATCTTGCGGAAGTTGTGAGAGCACCATGCCCGCAGGAACCGGTAAATCGTACTGAGACATCATGGCCAAGACGTAAGCCTTTGAGCCGACGAAAGTGCTTTCTTTAGGTAAGTTTTTAAAATCTACGATCATTTCAATCTCCGTTTGATTGAAACAATCTAGCAAAATCAAGACACACAAAACCTGAGAAGGATCAGGTTTTTAAAATCTATCTGTTTTTAGGCACTGCCCTGGGATAGGCCAGCCGAGCTCTTTGAATGTGACTCGGGTGGGCTCTTGAAGGTCAATTGTTTGAGAAATTAATTTTATCGAAACTGAATCCGAATAACTTGAGGCACATACGTAATTCTGAAACCCAGAAAACAAATAATTATGCTTTCTCTTTTCTGCCATCTTTATCACAAACTGCTTCCGTCTTCTTCCCCATTGATTCATGTTGGTCCAATCCTTAAAGCGATCTCCACATTCAGGAGAGCAAGAAATCTCGAGGGTATAAAAGATATTGCGAGGATCAGGTGTAAACATGTTCCAGGATTGCCCTACATAAGTGACGGACAACCACTTTTTGACTTCCTTTGGAATTTTCATTTTAAAGACTGTGAGATTGAGTCCTTGCAGATAAATGATAAAGACCCAGCAACCATACACGACTGGTATCCAGCTCCATCTTTTTAAATCAAGAGCTGTTGGTCTTCCAGAGGGTGGGTAGAGGTAAAGAAGCCATCCGATCACATTGATAAGCGCAAAAGCCTCAATTCTGATCGTGAAAAAAATGACTAAATGGTAAAGGATAAAAAAGCTGGCCACGAATCTTCTCTTATTTACTAAAATGAAGAGAGGAATGATCATTTCAGCGTATCGCGCAAAGTAAGTCAGTATTTTCGTATCGCGATTGGCAATCAGGTCTCTAATCCATTTGTAGCTCAAATACTCTTGACCCCAAATTAAATCAATGGCCGTTCCCCATTGTGTCCATGTAAGGCCATTTCTTAAAAGAGCATTTTCAACATAGATGAGCAGGAGCTGTAGACCAAATGCGTAGCGAGTGAATTTTGAATAGCGGGAAGGTGTTAATTTAAAAAAGGCATGCCACACAAGAAAGAGAACAGCAAAGAAATCGCCTCCATCCGTAATCCAAAAATTTCGTTGCTGAATGAGCACTAAAAGGAATGCGATCAAAATGGAACACGGCCCCTTCGTCTCTATGATGATTCCATAAATAAGGGTGAGAAAGAGAATGATAAAAACAAATGGCAGAAATGACCAACTCAAAGCGAAATAAGAGCCGACAGTCTGAAGCCAGTTATTATTAAAGGTGGCTAAAGAAAGTGGCCATATGCCTTGCTCACCATAGAACTCTTGATAATTAAAAATCAAAAAGAGGGAGTCTATCAGAATGATTAAGTATAAAAGCTTACCTACTAAATCTGACTTCAATTGATTAAGACTCATTGAATTAATCTTATGCAGTATGTCCCCTCTAATCAACTATTGATTAATTAATCTCTTTCGTCCTACTGTCAACTCAAGAGGAACTTATGAAAATCGCATTTTTTAGCACTCAAATCTTCGAAAAAGATCTTTTTTTTAAATATGCCACTCAAAACAAGCATGAAATTACTTTTTTCGAATACGCCCTTAATGCTAAAACGGCTCAATTAGCCCAAGGTCATGATTGCGTCTGCTGCTTTGTCTCTGACTTATTGGATGAGGAGACAATTAAAGAGTTACAGCAAATCAAAATTCGATTGATCTCTCTGAGATCAGCTGGCTTTAATCATGTCAACCTCGATGCGGCCTCTCAGTTTCATATTCCAGTCGTTCGAGTGCCGGCGTATTCACCTTATTCTGTTGCTGAACACACTGCCGCACTTTTGATGTGCCTCAATCGAAAAATTCATAAAGCCTATGCAAGAGTCAAAGAGCAAAATTTTAAAATTGATGGATTGATGGGTTTTGATCTTCATGGAAAAACAGTGGGAGTGATTGGAACGGGTAAAATTGGAAGCGCTTTTGCAAAAATTATGAACGGTTTTGGCTGTCGAGTGTTAGCTTATGATCCCCAACCAAACAGTGAGCTCCCTGTTGAATATGTGACCCTTGAGAAGCTCTACAGCCAATCCAAAATCATCTCCCTTCATCTTCCTCTTAATCCCGAAACACACCATCTGATTAATGAAGAGGCGTTCTCCAAGATGATGGATGGAGTATTTCTCTTAAATACAGGTAGAGGCGCACTTATTGATACTATCGCTTTGATCAATGCTCTCAAGACCAATAAGATTGGTGCCGCTGGGCTAGATGTTTACGAAGAAGAGGAAGGAGTCTTTTTTAAAGATTTATCGAATAAAATTCTTTCTGACGATGTGCTCACTCGCCTTCTCACGTTTCCGAACGTGATCATGACTTCACATCAGGCTTTTTTCACAGAAGAAGCTGTGAATAATATCGCACAAACGACGATCGATAATATCACCCAATTTGAAAGTTTTAATAAACTTCCAAACCAGGTGCTATCGAAGACTCACTATAAGTAAATTAACGCTTATTCGTGTTACGGATATTTTTAATCTTACCTGCGTAACCAGAGACAGAAGCAGTCACTTTTTTATACATTCCTAAGAATTTTGACTCAACCTTGATAATATATTGAGGAGCTACGATTACATCAGCTTCCTGCTTATTAACAGCTTTGAAGGCAGCAGCTGCTTTAGTGCTTTCAATGATGCCACCGCTGAATAATGTAAAGCCTGAGCTTCCACCATTATAGGTCACACCATCTGCAAATTGATTGGCACTCTCGATATCGATAAATCCTAAAACAGTTACTTGTTGAGCTGTTCCTTTTAAAACAGTGTTCATATCGACTTCGATATCCGCACTCATATCACTGCGAGTGGCAATATCAATTGAACTGCTCTGCTGGCTTTTATGAAGCGTTGTAGAACAAGCAGTCAAAAGAAATGAAGACAACAACAAGGCTAGATTCAAAAACTTCATACGCATCCTTAAGTAGAGTTGAACCTAGAATTGTAATTGTTTTTTTGAAAAAAGCTCCACAGCAGCGCGAAAACCCGACTAATTAGCGCGCCCTTAAAACTTCATCTCAAAGACTTTTGAAATTCTCTCTCTGTGTGGATCTTCACCCTCAAAAGTCAGCCCACAGGCCATAAGACTCTTTTGATCAGCTTGCACCAAAAGATCTCCGGTCAACATCATATAATGATAACGGCCTGTTTCCTGAATTTGGTAGGCCACCCAGCGAGGAACAAACTCTTTACCCTTTAGGATTTGAGCTTTTGAAATGACATGCAGCCAGCCAAGATTATTGATAAGCAGCTTATCCCCTACCCAGCGTGCTCTAGCACCCACTCCGACAACACCGGCCTTTCTCACATTGTAGGCCGCAGACCCTAGAATCGCTCCCGAATCGGACATTGTCACAACTCCAGTGAAGCCATCTTGCTGAGAAGTCGCAGTAACGATTTGAAAGTTCTCTCCATCAAAGACGATCGCTTCAGCAGATCCTCCCTTCTCATTAATATCGAGATTATAGTGCCCAACAAATTTCTTCTGCTTAATATCAAACGCACTCACCCCAGCACTTCCTCGTGTGAAGAATATTTTCTCTCCCCCAAGCGCCATTGAACGAGAAATAGAAGTTGAAGCAGGAATCACGGGAAGATCATACTTAGCGACTTGTCTACCTCTTGCGTCTAAGACAATGAAGTAATTATTAAAAAGCACCAATAAGTCATGATCGATCTCTAAAAGATCATTTATTCTCTCCGTGTGCTCAAAATAGAAATCACCTGAGATCGTTTCAATGATGTATCGAGACTGAAGCCTGCGAGCAATAAAATTCTCAGAGAATACAGGTGGATTATTTAAAAAATGTGAAGGCTGAGTTTCCACCAAAGCATTTTGACAAACAGTTTCTAAGTGAGCGGTCTGTGTAAAACCGAGTGTTGAAAAAATAAAAAAAAGAAAAAACATAAAACCTTCTTTGAATAAGATATGAAAATATCCTAAAAAATCAAAATGAAGGTGTCTTCAAAAGAAGGGATACAGAAGTGTTTAATATTGATCGATCGTAATGATCAAGAAACCTGCGGAGACAACGGCAGTTCCGGCCGTTCTATTTGATCGTCCTACAATTCGATCTCCGTCAACAAGGGTTGTGATTTGAGCAGATCTTAATCGCTGACGAGTGGTTCCAGAAGGAGTCAAAGTGGTTCCAGAAACAACAGTTGCTGAAGGGGCAAGACCAGTATCATTAGACGAGTCAGAATAAATCTGGACAGTCCCACCATTAGCTGTTGTGTTTTTAGCTGTGACTTCAAAATAGGTCTTAGGAAAATCATAAGAAGCCAAATCAAGAAGTGTCTTTTGGTGAGGAATGGTAACAGAAGTCGTTCCTGTTCTATACCCCGCAATTTTTGACCAAATCTCTGCTTTGGTTAAATTAGTGAGCTTCACCCAAATACCGGCCTTAAAGATCTGTGAGGTATAAGAAGCATTATTTGATTTGTACTTCACTTCGTAACTTGTTCCAGACGAGAAATTTGTTGCGTTACCTGCAAAACTGGCCGAAGCCATCGCTACTGTTGTTCCTGAGATTGTTAAGTCGGCTCCAGTCACAGCGGTCGTTGTTCCTGCTTGTACCAGAGAAGCTGTTAACACACCTGCCGCATTATTTGAGCGGCCCACAATTTCAAATGTCCACGGTGAGCCTGAGGCAATTGTCGTAAAGGCGGAATCATTTCTCTGCCAAATGATAAAATTATCTGGAGTGGCCTGTGTGAGAGTGACACTGGCACTTTGATCCACTTGAGTTGTGGTGGAATTTGAAACAGTGTTATAGGTATCGGCCACAAGTGGGATATAGATTTTAGTAGTCGTAGCGGCCACTTGCTTGACTTTTAAGCGCGCAGAATAAATCGCTAAATTGTTAGCTGCGGCAGTCGCATCAAGTTTTAATCTATAGACATTGGCCCCTGCTGTAGGTGTAAAACTCACTGAATCACGAGTGAGTACGTTTCCTGGAGCAATCGTAATGGTGGCTTTTGTGGCACCCGCATTATCAATAAGAGTCACGTTATAAGGAATTGTGGCGTTGGTATTTAATCCAACGATCTCAAAAGTGTAACTCACACTTGATCCATTATAGTCTGTGGTATCAAGAGAAGTTCTCGAACGCTCAAATGTTACGGCCGTTGTAGCAGAACTCAAACCATAATGAATCATTTCGATAGGAACAACGAGATCAAGGCCTCTTGAGTTAAACGTAACTGTATCGCCAGTCAATGCGCCCGGTGAAGTCAGAGAAACGGTCTTTACTTCAGCATACATTGTTGTAAAGCTACAAGTTGAATTGCCGTTTGAATCTGCTGCGCTACAGCCTGCATAGCTATTTTGCGACCCGGTATCGGTGGCACTCATGACGGGAGTTTGACCTACTAAAGGGTTACCAAATACATCTTTCATCACAACGGCAACTGAACAACTATCAGTTCCATTACCGATCAATGGCCCAGCGCAAGCGGCGACACTTGAGGTTGCAGCACTTAAAGCTCCTGGATTAAATACAACTGAGCCACCTGCTTTTGAGACTGGAGTTGCGATAGAGAGATTTTTTGTTTCAGCTTTTGTAGAAGCCAAAGTACAAGTTGAAATTCCAGAAGAATTTGAAGCCGAACACGATCCATAAGTATTTGTTGAACCAGTATTAGTTGCGCTAAATGTAGGAATGATACCAGAGACTAAGTTGTTATAGGTATCTTTTAAAGTGATTGTGACTGTTGATGTGCTCGAGCCATCAGCAGTGACTGGTCCAGAGCCAACGATTGAACAGTTCGCCGCAAGAGATGATCCAGCAACGAAAGTGACAGTTCCTCCGGTCACACTTGGGCTGGTTAATTGAAGAGTTTTCACCTCTGCTTTTGTAGAACTGAGTAAGCACGTTGAAACACCCGATGAATTGGATGAGGAACAAGCTCCATAAGAGTTCACTGAACCTGTATCCGTTGCAGAGAAGGCAGGAGTTTGACCAGAGATTAAATTGCCATAGGCATCTTTAAGAGTAATCGTAATCGTGGATGCCGATGATCCGTTAGCTGTCACTGGCCCCGTGCCTGCAATGGTTGAAGTAGAGCTACTTGCTCCACCAGCATTAAAGACCACAGTATTACCTGCCACAACGATAGGAGTTGAGAGTTGAAGAGCCTTTGACTCCGCATAAGTTGATGTAAGTGTACAAGTTGATACACCAGATGAATCTGAAGAAGAACAAGTGCCATAAGCATTCGTCGTACCAGTGTTTGTTCCACTAAATGTAGGCGTTGTTCCTGAAATCGCATTTTGGAAGGCGTCTTTTAAAGTAATCGTGATTGTTGAAGTAGAGCTTCCATCTGCAACCACAGGTGTTGTTCCTACAATTGTTGTGTAAAGTGCATTGGCCGATCCAGCATTAAATGAAATCACATTTCCAGTGACAGCGGTAGGAGAAGTCATCTGAAGTGTCTTAGCTTCTGCTTTTGTTGAGGCTAATGAACATGTCGAAACTCCTGATGAGTTAGAAACTGAACACGCGCCATAGGCATTTGCTGAAGAGGTATCCGTCGCATTAAAGATTGGAGTTTGGCCTGCGATTGGATTTGAACTTGCATCCAAAAGCGTCACTGTGATTGTAGAAGTCGATACACCATCAGCCGTTACAGGCCCTGTGCCGGCAATTGTAGATGTAGAGCTACTTGCACTTCCCGCTGTAAACGTAACGGTTGATCCCGTGACTAAAACTGGAGCCGTTAACTGCAGAGTCTTCACTTCAGCTTTGGTTGACTTTAAAGTACAAGTTGAAACTCCTGAAGAGTTTGAAGCCGAACAAGCGGAGTAAACGTTTGCTGATGACGTATCTGTCGCGCTAAAGGTTGGCGTCAGCCCTGAAACTGGATTTGATGAAGCATCTAGAAGAGTAATCGTAACAGTTGATGAAGCCACTCCGTCAGCTGTCACAGGCCCAGTGCCGGCAATTGTTGAAGTCGAGCTACTCGCACTTCCAGCAGTAAATGTGACTGTTGATCCAGTCACTGAGACTGGAGCCGTTAACTGCAGAGTCTTTACTTCAGCTTTAGTCGACTTCAATGTACAAGTTGACACACCTGAAGAATTTGTTGCCGAACAAGCCGTGTAGGTATTTCCACTACCAGTATTGGTTGCACTAAAGGTTGGCGTTTGACCCGCAACTGGATTTGATGAAGCATCCAACAAAGTAATCGTCACAGTTGATGAAGCGACTCCGTCAGCTGTCACTGGCCCTGTGCCGGCAATTGTTAATGTAGAGCTACTTGCACTTCCGGCGGTAAAC
>JAIEMA010000056.1 GCA_019752535.1 Bacteriovoracaceae bacterium | reverse complement strand
CGCGATCAATGAGTTTATTGTTCGAAGGCTTCACCCACGTCATGACATTATCCAGATAGAATCCTCTGCGCCCCATCATCAAAGTCGAGAGCATGTTGATCACCATCTTGAGCGTTAGATGAGTCATTAGAGGATGACGATCAAAGAGTGGCATTGACCAGCTCGCCATCTCTCGCTGCCAAATAATTCTTCCTGGGAACTCCGTGAAGCTGACCACATGGCCGGCTCTTCTTTGAAGAGAGTTTTCTGAAATATCAAAACCATTCATAATGGTTTGATTAATTTTTCCATTCAGCTCACTCCACTCAAGACAACGTGGAGTGCGGCCCAAAAGTTTACTCCAAGCCTCTGCTGATGAATAAGTCCCTCTCACGACTAAATAGATGGGAGCAGGATCTGTTTTTTCTAGAATATTCTCGAATGCAGGTTGTGTGAAAGTAGGTGATCGCTCGGTCGTATCTGTAAGAAGAGAGATCGCAAGATCCGAATCACAAATATAGGTTGTGAGATGCTTTTGGCCTAAGGCCATGGACTCAGCCTCAATAAAAGGAATCACCTCTTCTAAATCCATTTGCTGATACCATTCTTTAAAAGCACACCAATACTGCTTCATCTCTTCAAGAGATTTCCAATCTTCAAGAATCGCCAAACCTGCGGCGGCCATCTGTACAGTTGAGGCTTGCATGCGTGTGCTACCGGTCAAGGCCATAGGCCCACAGGTGAGATTCAATTTTTTGATATGAGGATGATTCAAAACTTCTCGGCAACGATCCAGTCCTTCTAGAGCTGAATCCGGATTGCAGTAAAGAAACCAGGGTGAATTCTTTGAGATTCTAGCCGCCTCAAGACAGGCCCCAATCACAAAGGGAGTCTCCCCACCTTCAGTGATGGCCAGTAAAAGGTCACCCTCTTTAAAACCTAAATCATGAAGCTGTCTCTCACCATAAGGGGTGCGGTCCTCAAAACTCTCCACCGATTTGATAAGAGCATAATCGCCTCCGGCCATAAAAGAGCGGATGCGACCCGGATAACGCTTGAGTTGAAGACTCAAAGTTTCAATCACTAGACTTAGTCGCCCTGTCGCTCCACAGCCGACGAGTAAAATATCGTGGCCAGCTTCAAGCGTCTTTTTCACATCTGTATATAGACGCCAAAGACTATCCATTTTATTTTCAATCACATTTAAAGCAGACGCATCGACGGATTGAAGAAGTTTTAAGCCAGAAGCTAAGTCTGACTGGGCCAGTTGAGAGAGATGATTTGTAGAGTGGTGCGCAGACTCAGTAGTCAGATGACCGAGCTTAAATTGCTTAGCGATTTTTAAAAATTCATCAGACCTGTTCATAGCCTGATTCTAATGAAAATGTTTGTGGGATGTATACGAGAGGGAAAAAAAAAGGGAGCCCCTGCATGGCTCCCTCTTTTCGGCTTCCTGCCTTCGGAAGCAACATCCTGTCGCTTCATACTATGATTATACCCATGAACGCGCAGGTTCAAAGTAGAATTTTCGATGGGCAATCTTTTCCAAAGAGGGATTGTTTAGGGGAAGTGTTTTCCTCGCCCCAATGAGCTTAATTCAGGTAGAATGTTAGAAAAAGACATTAACCAAGCTATCGAAAATGTAGGAGCTCTCTAGTGAAAAAGTCTGGTTCGACTAAACCGACTAAAGCATCCCGGTATTTGGATGTAAAAACTTTTACGTACTTTATTCCTACTCCGCCTAAGAGAAAAAGCGGTTTCAGGGAACGGGAGTTCGACAAAATCATGCACGGAATTCTCTCCGAAGGTCATGAATTGATCGACTGGAACACCCAAAGTGTTGAAGGTGGCATGTATATGGTCTTTATTTTAGGGACAACAACTAAGAAGGCCATGGGTGCAGGCCTTGATCTTCATGAAAAATACGGCTTGGCCGAAAGTCATGCCAATCCCGATATTGAATTACTAGATGATGAAAACTAATTTTCTTTTTCTTCTTTTTTTTGTGTCGTGTAGCTCATTTATCAAAAGTCTTGAGCTCGATGCGGGTGCGCCTAAGTATATTAAGACTGCACCAGTGGAAGAAGTGACTTGCGCCAAACCGGCCACTCGAGCCCCAGAACTCGTGGGAACAAATCCCGCCGCTCAAAGAGTATTCAGCGATTTCCTCCGCTCCATTGAATCTCTCAATTTAGAATTCAAGGAAAAAATTGTTCTTTGGTCTCTGGTGCAAATGAATTTACGTCCTGACCTTGCCTCACCTACCGCTCGATTTCAATTTATGGCCCGCTCGAAAGGAGAATCTCAATATAGAGACTTTACCGCTTCTGAAAGTGAAGAAGGCTCTTTTCCTTTTTTTGCAGGTCTAGAATATCTTCTCTCTAAAACGTCTAAAAAGAGACCTCTCCTTTGGTACGCCACCCTCTTAGATGAAAAGCTCTCAGCTCCATTTATGGTTGGAAAGCAGCTCGAATTAAGACTCATGACCATGTCAAAAGAGATTGCCGAAAATGAAGAGTTGCGCCGCTTTTTCTTCCGAGGTGATGAACTTATTCGAGAGAGTGAGAGACTGACTAAAGTGCGCTTTCGCTCTTTGGTAGAGTATTGGCAGAAAAATCGTAAAGCGAGCCCATCTGGAGACACCCTTTTTAGTTATCGAAAAACACCTCAACTCAATGTGCGCTGTAATTATGATTTTACTCTCTATGACAACTCTATCTTTTTAATCGATAAAGAAGAAAACGTGGGCCACATCTTTGGGATGACACTTGGAGAAGATTCATTTTTAGCCGTCACGGCCCAAAAAACGCCTGCTCCGATGGCGATTAATAATCAACCCGTCTTTGCAGGCAGTGCCAAGGTGCGATCGAGTGCATTTTGCATGATAGAAAATAAAGACAATGAAATATGGGTAACAGCGAATCAGAGCCGTGACCCTGGTCAACATGTGTATCATCTCTTTAGATATGGCCTCTCAAAAGCCGAGAGCCAAACGGAACTTAAAAGACTTTTTCATCACGCTAGACACATGTTCCTCTCTGACCCTCTACGCCTTGTGATTGAAAGCTCGAGATCACGTAACAAACAAGTCCAAGAGCTCTTAAAACTCAATGTCCCCATTTATAATGCCCAATCAATTGGCAATATTTGGGGATGGGCAAACTTCCACAAGAAAGGTGGAAACTTCTATATTGATGACCGTAATCCTGGAGCGTTGTTTTGCGCTCCCTAATCCGCGTGAGAGGTCTCGCGAGTGGAAAGATTGTGGGCGAATATGAGGTCACAGACCCAGGAGAATTCCTCATGTTTTTCCTTATGCAACAGGGTCTTCCTATCGCTTCATCCTGTGCGGGAGATGGCGTTTGCAAAAAATGTGTCGTGAATGGGGATCGCTTAAGTTGTCAGATCAGAGTTGGGGATTGGCTGAGAGATTTTCCAGATCAAGATGTAGAAGTCGGCTATCTCTAAAAAAAAAGGCCCACCGAAGTGGGCCTCAAAAATTATCTTAAAGCTGAATCAACTGACCTTTACCTGTGATGTGGTAAGAATCATTTGTTTCGATAGTCTTGAGCACTGTCTCAACTTTGTAGTTGATTGAGATAATGGCCCCTGCAATAGGATTGGCTTTTGTGCCGTGGTTTTGGAGACCCACAAGCTTCATGACTGCATTAAGCTCGTAGCCCCAAGAAACACTTACGTCGTGAGGAACAACTTGAGCGGCCGTAATGAAGGCTCCTTTGCCGTCCATTGATCCACCATAAGAGTAAACAACAGTATAAGAGAAGACGACGACTTCAGCTCCGTAAAGGTTCTTATAAACCATGCGGATTTTACGAGAAACTGGGATCGACCATCCTTCCATATCCATAACATCTACCGGCTGGCCGGCTGCCGTTTTAGGAAGAACAGAGATTGGAGCATACTGCATGTTAAGAACTGGCTTACCTTTCTTAACAATGGCGTAAATCTTTTCACCTAAAGCAATCACATCATTAGCAATCTGAATGACTTCACCAATCGTAGCCTTTTCACCACGAACAGATCCTTCTACTGGAATACCTGGAAGATCCTCAATACGAAGATTTGAGTTCAGCTCTTGCTCCATGACAGAAGTAAAGCTCCCGTCTTGTGTCAAAGTCTCAACTTCAGTTCTTACAGAGCCAATCGTCAGATACTTATCAAGCTCTTGTTGAGCGGCTTGTGCATTAAACATCCCTACAGTAGCGACCAAAATGGCCAAACGCTTAATCATGAATCCCCCCTTATCCTTCGCCTCCAATGGCGTTGAATGAAGCTTGTTTATCGAGATTCGACTGACTAAGTCAAAAGAATAAAAACTAACTCTTCCTGACACCTCGCAACGGATTGCAAGGGCCCCTGAATTACTTACTTAACCTAAACTTAACAGTAACTTCCACTTGCCAACTGGGCTTAACTTAAGGTTACATGACCGCCACAACATATTAGATTTTCTAATAAGACTCGAAACCTTTACTAATTTAACTCCAGTTTTCACAAATGAAATTGGATAAAAAGGGATCTTTGCATGAAGCTGTTCACTCTCCTTGCTCTGTTGTTATCGTCTCAAGCCTTCGCGGCACTTACTATCGGAACCTATAATATTAGAAACTTTGACTACGACGAGAGAGCTAGAATCCACACGGATAAGCCTCAGTTGGAGGTCATTCTCAAAAGCCTTAATTTCGATCTTTTAGGCGTAAATGAAATCAATAACACTGCGGAATTTGAAAGTTTCGTTTCTACAAAACTCCCAACCCATGATGTCCATCTCTCTACATGTGGTGGAGCTCACGGACAAAAACTTGGTTTTGTCTTTAATAAGTCAAAACTTCGTTTGATCTCTTTTAATGAAGACTTAGAAATCACTGACCCAGGCGGCACTCCGGCCTGCTACGGCGGCTCTCGCCCTTTAGTGATTGGAAAATTTCAGGAAATTGCCACTGGCGACACTTTCATCGCTCTTCAAGTTCACCTCAAGTCTGGCGGCAATGCAGACTCTCTTAAAAAGAGATTCATGCAATATGACATCATTGAAAAGTACATCAAGAAGTTAAGAGCGAATGGCGAAACTCGCATCGTTACTTCTGGTGATTTTAACTCAACAAGCTACACTGAAAAAGGTGAAGAATATAAGCGCTTCACTAGCATGGTGAAAAACGCTGGAATGGTTGATCTCTCAGCTGATCTTGCTTGCTCTGCTTACTGGTGGGGCGGAAGTGATGATGGAATTGAATCTCCTTCACTTTTAGATCACGTCATGGCTTCTCCAGAATTTATTAAAAATCGATCTGCTCAATCTCAAGCTTGGACTCACTGTAAGCAAGTCTCATGTAAGGACGCTAGCCTAGCTCAATTGGGTATCAGCTATGCTTCAGTATCTGATCACTGCCCTCAGACAGTGACTCCGCGCTGATTTTTAACTGATAATATGTCACAATGAAGGGGTCCATTTTGGGCCCCTTTTTTTTGAGGTTTTATGCGTTATTTAAGTTTTGATATTGAGGCCACGGGCCTTGCTGAATCTTGTCTCATGATCGAGTTTGCGATGATCCCATTTGATACCCAAACAGGTCTCTTTGAAGAATCGCTCTCTCGCTCGGTTTATATTCAATGCCCAAGTTTTGAAGAATTAAAACCAATCCTCGATCCTTGGGTGGTGGAGCATAACGAAACACTCATTCGAAAAGCTCACTCTGAGGGCATGCCGATGGCAGACTTTAAAGAGATGATGAAGACCTATCTTGAGAGCCCAGAGGTCAAAAGCTACTTTCAAAATCAAAAAATCACTCTATTTGGAAAATCAATGTCGGCCATTGATCTGCCCTTCTTAAATCGCGATTTAGGTTGGGATTTTATGCGCAAATATTTTCAACATCGCCAGCTTGATCTCTCTGGCATCGCCTATGCCTTGATGGATTTAGAGCTTCTTCCTAAGGGAATGGAGTCTGGCTCAACTATGATGAAGTACTTAGGTATGGGCGATGTCGCCCACACAGCTCTAGAAGATGCAAGAAACACGGCCATCATGTATTTGAAAATTATTGAGAAAGTGAAAGCGAAATAATTACTTAACGAGTCCTAAGTAGCGAGCAGGATCGCGGGCCTTATCTCTAATTCGAATTTCAAAATGCAGATGGGGGCCAGTTGAGCGGCCAGTGTTCCCCGATTTAGCAATCATCTGTCCTCGTCTCACAGTCTCGCCCTCTTTGACTAAAAATTTAGAGAGGTGGGCATAAACCGAGAAGACCTTGTCTGCATGTTCAATCACCAGCATATTTCCATAACCACTGATGCGGTCATCGGCACATTTCACTCGCCCATCTTTCACGGCTACGACAGTCATGCCAATGGCCGCAGGAATATCAATCCCTTCATGTTTTCTTCCCCAGCGATGACCGAATCCGGAAGAAACTTTTCTGAGACTTGGAACTGGCCATGCGAATTCGCCATTTCCTAATCCCGAATAATCTTCAACGGCCATAGTGCCTTTAAGGAAAGGAAGTATTCCAATTTTATTTGGAACAAATATCCAATGCCCTTGAGCAAGCTTAGGATTTAACTCTTTAATCTCTTCAGTTGTCACACCATTATCGCGAGCAATTTTATCCAACGATTGCCCTGGAGACCAATAAACGTGCTGCCCACTCTTCATATGAGAACACGAAGCAAGAATAAGAAGAATGAGACTAAGAAAAGTGGCGCGCATGTAGCGTCTCCACTGCCTTTTTCATTTCACTCCAATCATAACTCTCACTTCCAATCAATCCGTGAGGAGTAATCGCTGCATAACCAGCATCTATGGCGTAACAATCGGTTTCTTGATTTGGCGAGAAGCCTTGATAGTGACCAGCAATCCAATAGTAAGGTCGCCCTCTGGCATCTTCTCTGACATGAATCTCCTCTGAATAATTTCTGAAACCAATAGAGGTAAACTTAATACCTTTTAAGTCTTTTAAAGGAACATCTGGAACATTGAGATTTAAAAGAGAGAGTTTTGGTAACAGTGTTAAAAGTCCGGCCTCAACGATCCACGCTGCCACTTCTGCCGCCGTTTCATAATGATGACCTTCAGTCTTTGCACTTTTAAAAACAAGACTCGTGGCCAAAGAAGGAACGAGATGGAATGCAGCCTCTCTGGCCGCACCTATTGTTCCTGAGTAGTACATGTCTTGTCCGAGATTGGCGCCACGATTAATTCCCGTCACGACAAATTGTGGACGATCACCTTTGGTAACGTGTCCCAAGCCCACAAGAGAGCAGTCTCCAGGAAATCCGCTACAGCCCCAGACTCCTTCAGAGATTTTCTCTAAACGCAGAGGCTTATCCAAAGTTAAGCTGTGCCCTGTTGTCGATCTCTCTTCAAGTGGGGCCACAACAGTAATGCGATGATCTTGGCGCAATCGATTGGCCAAAACATTTATTCCTGGAGCATGAACTCCGTCATCATTTGATATTAAAATATGTGCCACACACACCTCACCTCTCTATTATAGAGCAAGGCGACATAGGGGCAGAAAGAAGGCTTCTGGGCAAGATGTGCCCACAGATTCTGGATGAAATTGATAGGTCAATGCACGAGCATGTGAGAGAGCAATCCACTCTCCGTCTTCTTCCCATCCACTCCAATCTCTTGGAAGTTTTCTGGCTTGAACACCCAATGAATTATAACGTTGAACTTCAACAAGACTTGGGAGTTTGAGTTTCTCTTGCCACCACTGGGGAACTTTCAAGGCGACAGATTCACCATGAACAGGCCTCTTCGATCTCTCAACCCTTAGACCTAAAAAACGAGCGATAAGTTGATGGCCAAGACAGATGCCGGCCATCGGGACTTCACTCTTCCACCAATTCATGAGTACATCTTCTACAGGATATTCATCTGGATGACCTGGGCCTGGACCCAAGACAAGGAGCTTGGGCAGTCGAGTTGTGGGAGCAGTCCAATCTTTCCAATGGATTATTTTAGACTCTAACCCTTGACGATAAAATTCACTGGCAATGTTGTATGTGAAGCTGTCGTCAAAATCAATGATCCAAACTTGGGCCATATTAAAATCTCTGCACTCGGAACCAATCTCGGCGGTAGCGTGAGAAACGCTCATCACCAAAATTAAAGAAAATATTGAAGGCGTAGCGAAAGCCCACAAGAGATTCTTGATAGTTCAAATTCAAAATCCAGCAATTATTATTTGGCATGATATCGACTGCGTAAATAGTCCGTAGATTCTGATGAGCCTCTAAGTCCATCTGCTTTAAATAAGATAAACCAATCACATCAATGGGGCGAAACTGAGTTCCGGCCGTGAGAGTGTTGAGTTTTGATTGGTTAAATGAGTTATAGTTATAAGCCGCTAATAAATTAATGAGATCAAAATCTCGCTGCCAGCTCAATTGAAAGATGTGTTGACTGTTAAAATGGAAAAAATATTCTGACATATTCACCGACCAGCGTTTGGCAATATAGCCAGCCTGAATGGCAAGTCGTGTGAGTTTTTGTCTAAAGTCTTCAAACTCTTGATCAAAGAGATAACCTTGAGAGACATTAAAATAGCTCGTTTTAGAATATGAAAAATTATCTCTCAAATACCTTTGATCCGTTCTCCAATCAGTGGCCTTTGGAGATTTCTTTATCAACACATTATTCCATTGAAACTCAACGGTGTTATTAGGCGGAATAATTGTTCTCGTGGTGTTGGCACCTAATAAATATTCTTGCGAGCGGATGGCATCAGTGTAATCAAACCAGCCTGTATTGGATTGGATTTGATTAAGAAAATCCTTATTCCCACTTTTATTTTGATTCGCGATGTAGTGATGAATGAATTTGAATTCTTGTGAGTGACGGTAAGCATGACGAGCCACTTGAATTTTATCGTCAGCAAAACTTTCTTCAAAAGAAGGGATCGCACCAATCAAGTCACTCTCCCTCAATGTTTTTGAAAGAGGTTTAGGTCCGTTTCCAATCCCAGCATCTTTAAGCTCTTCTAAACTCTCAGCAGTGAGCTCCTTGGCCGGAATTTTTTCCTCATACGAGAGGCCAAAAATTCGATCCATCGTGAATGAAGCTTCAGTTTTTATAAGAGTGGCATTCTTTTCTGCATTTCTTGATTCACTGACTTCAGGGAAACGATAGCGTTGAAAATCCCAGCGGGCCTCTGTCTTAACGGCCATTGGCCCCCAAGAAAATAAGTGCCAAGCGAGGTAAGGATTGGCCGAAATGCGATCGGCATCTCGAATGGGATTCGTGTCAGTACTGTCAACTCGTCTAAAGCGAGTGAATGAGCCATCTACCCCCACATAGATATGCCTCAATAAAGGCTTATCACTTTGAATCAAAGAATAAGGAGTGGTTCCAAGAGCGATGCGAGGAAGAGTCTGGACATAGTTGCGATCAAATTTATCTGCGATTGAAAACAGCTGATTGCGTCCATATTCGCCTTGAATACTCAGTGACCACTTATCCCCTTTTCCATCGATGAACCCATTAAAACCAAGGTCACTGGAATTCACCTTTCTATCTACGTATTGAGGATAATCTCGCACAATATCTAAATCTCTAGCAGAGGTATAACGGATATGCTGAGACCAGTTTGGATTGATCATCCAATGGTCTTCCAATTCATTAAAATAGCGAGTGTAGTTTTTCCCTGAAACGCTTTGATCATTTTTTCCCGGAAGATAGATGGAATCATTGAGCATTCTTGTTGAGCCTTCAAACCATCGATTCGGCCCGAATCTCTGACGGTATTCCGCATCAGAACCGTAGCCTCGCTTACCCCAAAATGACGGAGAGATCGTAGCATCTTTACTTTCATCAATGGCCCAAAAGACGGGCTGAGAGAGGGCCAAGCCCTCACCGACACGAGTGGAGATGTTGGGAAAGAGTAAACCCGACTTTCGATTCGAGAGGGGTACGGCCATAAAAGGGAGATATAAAATACTCACGCCTTTAATCTTGGCGAGGCCGTGATGAATTTCTGCGCGATCTTTAAGATAAATGACAATTTTTTTTCCAAAGATCGCCCAAGATTCCGTGCAATCTCTACAAGTGGTGAACTCCGCTTCTTTGGCTTCGATCACATTTTCTGAACGTCTTAAAATTTTTCTGGCAACGACATTAAATTGTGGATTAATAATGCGGGCATTATCCACTTCGGCGTAACCGGTAATGGCATTGTACTCAAGATGAGAGCCATAGAGAGTCATATCTTCAGTAATGAAGCGAACATTTCCATCAACGGTAAAGGTCATATTCCGTCGATCAAATGAAGCCGACTCACCATACAGAGTGTCTTTAGCGCTGATGACTACGACGTTACCTACAGCTTCAAAAACATCGCCGCCCTCTTTCCTAAAAGCGCGATCAGAAAAAATGGAGAGACTGTCACCTAATTGAAATTGCGGTTCAGCCGCTTCAGCGTTTGATAAGATGAGGATCAAGCTCAGACAAATAAGCTTGAATAGTGGCGACAAAGTAATAGGAGCCCGTGACCAAAATTTTTTGATATTTATTTTTTTCAAGTTTTTCAAACAACTCTTTCCATTCATGGACAAATTTAGAAGACGATCCCTCATCTTCTTTCCACCATTTCATACCCGCAGCTTTGGGATGATTAAATTGAGTAAAAGCAATCTCACTTCCAACTGTGCCCAGATGATTAATCATTTGCGACATCACTTGGAGATCACTCTGGGAGCGATCCGAGAAAGCCACCCAAATTTGATGGAAAAACTCCTTAGAATCATTGTAGAAATTTGCAGACAGAAATTGAACCAATTTCCGCATTCCATCAGGATTATGTGAGCCATAAAATTGGAAGTCGATTCCCTCCCAATTCCACGTCTCACCGCGTCCCAATAAGCTGAATTCTAATAGCTCTTGAAGCTTGAAGCCGGCTTCAATCCAAATTTTTGCAGCGAGCTTGCGATTTCGAGCTGAAAAATGATCTTTTGAATTCAACTCTTGAGACTCAAAGAGATCCATCCACTCAATCGAAAAGGTCTTTGTAAATGCAGCGACTTTCTCTCTCAAATAGCGAAGTTCTAGGGAGGAAATGAGTTTTTTGTGTGGACGACAAACACCCAGCTTCTCACTCAAAATGCTTCTGTAAGTGGGGCCTAAAAACTCTTGGTGATCTCTTGATATAGAAGTGAGAGCGACGATATCGGCATCAAGAATATTAACCGCATCCAAGCGTCCTCCAAGTCCCACTTCAAGGATCCATAGAGGAGATTTTTGTTTAATGCCCCATCTCACAAACGCCACCCAGAGAATCTCATAGTAACTTAGTCCGACATTCTCTCTTTTAGCGTCCGAATCGACCCCCAAGACTAATGACTCAAGGTCTGCAACAGGAATGTTTCCGGCCAAATTTTGAAAACGCTCCGTGACACTTAAAAGATGGGGAGAGGTCCATAGGACATGAGGTTGTTGAGACATTTTGGCCAAATGCGAGAGCGTAAGCGAGCACTCACCTTTTCCATTGGTTCCAGCAATCGTAATAATTTTTGGATTGAGATTTTTGATCTCAGCTAATTCTTTCGCTAAAAAATTGGTGACTCTCTCAAGACCTGGCTTAAATTTTTCGGCCCCATAATTTTTGAGCAGCCAAATCTGCAGCTGCTCAGAAGTCATGTTCCAGAAACTGGTGAGAGGAGTCTTAAAAAGAATGAAAGCTCTTTTTTAAGTTCTTTACGGTGGCAAATTCTATCGATGAATCCATGTTCTTGCAGAAACTCAGAACGCTGGAATCCATCCGGTAAGGTTTGGCGAATCGATTGCTCAATCACGCGTGGACCGGCAAAGCCAATCAGGGCCTTGGGTTCTGCAATATTGAGATCACCAAGCATGGCGTAACTCGCGGCACAGCCACCAGTCGTAGGATCGGTTAAAACTGAAATATAAGGAAGGCCTGCCTCTTTGAGGCGTGCTCTTGAGGCGGATGTTTTCGCCATTTGCATGAGGGATAAAATACCTTCCTGCATGCGTGCTCCACCAGAGCAGCTAATCACGACACAAGGAATTTTTTTCTCAAACGCCATATCCATCGCGAGTGCCACTTTCTCACCTGTCACCACGCCCATCGAGCCACCCATGAATCTAAAATCCATCACGGCAAAAGCAACTGGCTGGCCCTCAACGAGACCCACACCACAAACAGTTCCGTCTTTTACGCCAGTGCTTTTGTAAGCGGCATCAAGACGTTTTGAATAATCAATCTTATCTGTAAATTGCAAAGGATCATTACTGGTGAGTTCACTGGCCACTTCTTCAAAAGAGCCTTCGTCACAGAGTAGAGAAATTCTCTCTTGAGCTCCCATACGGTAATGATGTTCGCAATATGGGCAGACTTGAAAATTTTCTTCCAAGCGATCCGTCTGCATGATCTCACTACAAGAAACACACTTCTTCCAAAGACCAGTGGGTGTCGTTGTAGGTCCCTTTTTTAGGTTTTTAAGCTTCGGATTCTTAACTTGATGAAAGTGTCCCATCTAAACTCCTGCCAAATAATTAAGGCGATGACAGAGAGATTACTCCAGCTTGATCAATTTGCTAAACACTTAATTTTGTTCATTTATCCTAAATTGACCTTTGAACTATCTGAAATCACAGCAATTAAAGCAACGCAGTCCAGTAATATATTAATGACATCAACGCTAGCTACCGATACGCGATAGAGGGGAAATCTATGTTTAGTAAAATTTTGAGCGCTTTGCTTCTATCCATTTGGATCGCGATACCGGCGCAGGCACAAACTTTTCCAAACCTAATTGATTACCCAACTTTCGTACAACTCGGTCCTGAAGATCAAAAAAAGATTCTTATCGCTTTAATGCAGACGGCCGTCGAGATGGAGCAGCAAGCATTAGAGGCTGGGTTGTATGACAACTCGAAAAAAACCAAGACATCACAAAATGAAAAAATCATTCAAAGATTTAAAGAATTTCAGTCCGCACTTCTCAGTTTCAAGGCTTACGCTGGTAATCAAGCTGTACCCAAGCCTCCCTATTCCAACTTGTGCGGCGATATAGCCTCTTCAACCGGGAAGTCTGTAGAAGGTTTAGGCCAATGCTTATTTGGTGGCTGGGTCAGTTCCTATGTAAAAACAAAATCAAACGGCAGAAATACATGTCAACATCCCGCTTGCTCTAACGACGAAGCGGTCAGGAAAAGTTACGTCGATGCCGGTGGATGTGCAGGTAACCAAATTCGCTGTAATCCATCTATTTTCGGAAAGAACTCTAGCGGAAAAGCAGACTGTGTGAATGTTACTGGCACTGGAGGTGAAAACCTCACCCATAACACCTCTCTTGCCTGCCTCATGGAAGTAGAAGCGGATCCTAAAAAAGAAGACCGTCTTAACAAATTAATAGCTAACATCAAAGCTGACTCAACGGCCGCAAATGCCTTTAATCATATTTTGCATGCCACTTTAAACTTTTGTGTTTGTGGCAAAGATTCTGTGGGGCCTAATCAACCCAAATACCAAATGTCTGCAGAATATACTAAATACATGCAGTCGCATCGCACATGTTATTCACTTTTAAATCAAGTTGAAATTGTAACGAGTCGTCTCACAAAAGAGAATGGTCATTGCTCTCAAGCCGCTTTACCAAGAAATTTACGAACAATCTCTGAAGACTTAAGTTTCATTGGCGATGGTGCAATGTCATCTAGAATGTCCTCACTCATGGATGACGCTCTTCTTGATTTCAAAGATAAGAAAGATCGTGAAAGGGCTATTCAATTTTATAGAAACAAATACATTACAACTCAGGATGAAATTTCCAATAACAATCCAAATCCTGCAATAAATCTCAATCAAGAAGCGAGAGTTGTTTCGGCCTCGAACGCGTTAGATAAAATTAGCTCTATCGAAGCCTGTTTAGACAAAGTTAAAGATGGCAACGCTCAAAGCAGCTGCCAACAACCAAAAATGACAGGCAACTGGTGCCCTCTTGAATTACCGGATCCAGCCAAACCGACATGTAAAATAACTGGTGAGAACCACGAAAAATCTTCAGAGAATAACTATAAAATATCTGCATTTTTAGTGGTCACGGACTCCAAGGGAAGTGATGTCAAAATTCCAGATGATCTTGATATAACTTGGGTCGCTGGAAGTGCTACTAAGACCTCAAAAGGCAAAGCATTATCTCTTGATCTTAAAGACTACAAAGATGAGAAAGTAACTCTTACAGCTTCAGTCACTATCCCTGGAACGACTTCTGGCGCTCAAACATGTTCCCTCGACATAAAGCTTAGAGAACCTGCACAGAAGACCTGTACTGTGACTGCCTCAAACACCCCTACTCCAGAAAAGCCAACAGAAGAGACCATTACGGCAAAGATCGAATTTTCTGGCGGAGCCAAGCTAGGAGATGGAGAAAAAATTAAATGGAAGATTGGTAGCATTGATATGGAGAGCGGTGAGAGTGCGAGTGCTTCTGTGGCAAAACAAATCGATTCCGATGAAGTAAAAATTATTGCGACACCTCCGGCTTCAACAGGAGTAATTCCAGAGAGCTGTGAAACAACAATCAAAATAGATAAAGCTGTCGCTGAAAACAAATGTGAACTTGAAGGTGCCATTTCCGAGGCAGATGGAAAAATTAAAATTTCATCAACTCCTAAAATTATCCTAAATGGAAAACCTATTGAGACAGAATTCTCATTTAAACTTGAAAATGCGACTGACAAAACAAGTGCAGCGACTCTTGCGAACGGAAAATCTTTAAGCCAGGAAATTCCAACTCTTGCTGATGGGGAATATAAACTTTTCGCCGAGGCACTCTCAAACGAAGCGAAAGTAGTTCAGTGCGATCCAGTTACCATTACATACAAGGCAAATGTTCCACCCAAAAAAATAGATCCAAAGGTAGAGACTTGTACTATTGCAAAGAATGCTGCGGCCCCAAATGAAAAAGGTGAATACGTAGTTGATATTGCTCTACAACCCAAGAGCGATGGTGTGAAAGATAATAAAGTCCAATTTGGCAGTCCATTTACAGTGGATAGCAAGTCTCCACTCGCAGCTCATGGTAAATTCAAACAAACCAAAGAGAAGCAAGCACTGAAAGCGACTGCCGAATATACTGATACAAAAGATGTTAAATTTAAATGTGAACTCAGTTTTGAGATTCCTGCATCTGCTGCAGCCACAACGGCACCACCTCAAACTGGCCCAGGTCCAATGCAACAAATGGCTCCATTGCCACCACCACCGGATATCTTCTTGCAAGGTATTCGCTAGAAATTAAATTCCATTCCATCTTTCGATAAAATCTGAAGGCGGGGCTCATCGAGCTCCGCCACTTCTTGCTCCAACTCTGCTCTAAAATTGGGTTTAAGATGAGTGAGAATAATAGGAATGCCAGGAGGCATTTTTTTGATTTCTTCCACTAAAGTTTGGGGAGTGTGATGATCACTGGCCGTCGCTACATTTTGAAGCTTATTGGGAAAACTCACTTCCGTAAAAATAGCCTTAATTGCAGGTAGCTCTCTGGCCCGCTCCCAAATCTTTTCAGTTGCGGCCGTATCAAGCGTAAAGAGAATCGCGCGACCATTCTTTTCCACAATGTACCCCATAGCATCGCTTGGATGCTGAACAGGCACAGGAGTGACTTTGTAGCCTCCAATATCAATGGTGACCTCAGGCTCAAGTTCATTGAATTGGATTGTAGGTTTCTTCTCTGTCGGAAGCTTTGAGAAATCAGGCCAGATTGTATCGTTAAAAAGATGACCCTTAATAAGATCTTTAACCGTTTTATGAGTCCATACCTGGAAAGGAACTTGTCTCATACCAAAACAGTTGTCGCATAAAAAAGCCAAATCTTTGATATGATCCAAATGTGGGTGAGAGATGAGAATATTATCAATCTTACTTTGCTTCTCAATCGAGAGAGTTGAAGCGACTGAGCCCGCATCGATTAATAATTTATCATCGATAAGAAATGATGTGGCCTGAAAACCGATTGTGACTCCACCGTGGCCACCCAGAACTTTTACTTTCATAAAACATTTTCCATTAGGAAAATTCTAATGCCTGAATGAACGCAAAGCTACTCTTTCTCTCTCTTCATCAGTTCGGCATATATTTCCTTAGAAGGACGCTCCAGAACTTCACCTAAAAGCTTTGAAATGGCCTTCTGTCCTGATCCGTTCTCTAAAATGTCCCACGCTATTTGTTGGACATTCAGAGGCAATTTAGGACGAGGATCAAAGGGTAAGTGATCAAGCCATA
>JAIEMA010000026.1 GCA_019752535.1 Bacteriovoracaceae bacterium | reverse complement strand
GAAGATTATTTGAGGGAAGAATTTCTGAAACCCAAACCGAGCGCCATTCTTCGACATCTAAAATAAGTTGTTGAAGCTCGCTTCTCTCAACCGGAGTCAATGGACGCTGACACTCTGTGGTCAAGGCCTTGGCAGAGCAATTTCTTTTTTGAATGAAGGAGAGCAGCTGATCTTGAGATTCAAGTCCAGCTTGTAAATTCTTAAGCACATCCTGTGGCGCAAAGCTCATCGCTTTGAAAGAAATAAGCATGAACAAACATGCAAATAGGTGAGTCATCCTGACCTCCATTATAATGTAGTTCTATTTTACATCAGGATGGAGGGAGAAGTGTTACCAGGTGAAATTGTAAGACATTATGAGAGTGATCGCATCGCCAGTGAGGTCATCATAGCCATATTTACTTGCCGCATCGCCCGGGATTTGGCGGTAGTCTTGAGTAAACTTATCGAAATAATTCACTGTGTGATAAACGGCTTCGACGCTAACGTAGGTTTTTTTGATTTCAATGGGGAATTCAAGACCAGCTCCGACGCCTAAACCAAGGCCGCCACCTTCTTGAGCAGGAAGAGTCTTTCGCTCAGTGAATTTGTTGGTTTGATACCAATATTCCATTTTGGCGATAAAGTAAGGATTGGAATAAGTGATCGCCGTTCCAAGATCAGTGGTATCGAGATAATAGCGAAAACCCATGAAGGGTCTAAGGAAACTTGTTTCAACGGCCCCTAAAATTTCTGTTCGGTATTGATTCACTTTTGTATCAATGAACATCGTGTGTTTAGAGTATTCAATCCCGAGTGTTAAAGCTGTTCGAAAGCTCAGGAAGAAGACGGTTGAGAGATGGAAGGTCGGGTGATTGTCAGTGTAAGCCGCGCCACGATTACCCATGAAAGTGGTCATCCCTAGACCCAGACAAGCCTGAAAGAATCTTCCATAGCGATAGAAGCGCTCATCCTCTAAGACTTGAGTGGCTTCGAGGTCTTCATTGAAGTCATTAAAGATATCCCCATCAATCGTGAGATCATCATCCGACATGACGTCGACATCTTGTGAGTAACTCAAAGACGGGAGGATCAGCAGGGCGAGAAGAAGGAATTTCAACATCAATTTCACAAGTAGAAGTGCACGGCGGATTTAAGGAAATTATTCCCCAGAGTTTCGAAACTTCTGCCATGGGGGCCTTTATTGGCCGACACGCCGAACTCAAAACTAAATCCTATGCTCTCTATTCCTTCAAAGTGAAATTCTGTTCCAAAGGTTCCGTCGGCCTGATAGCCAGTTCGGGCTTTATTATCGTCGTCTTCATACGAAAGTGACGCAAAAGTTCCCGCCAAATAGAAATTCAGCAGATTTTCTTCAAAAATGACGCGATAAATCTTGAGACCCGCACCATAGAGCGTGGAGTCTTCATTAGAGCGGAAACCCAAAAGACCCCCGAGAGCGAAATAACGGTTCTGTTGGATTTTCAAAGAGAGCGCAGGAAGATCATTCACTAACTGATTAGTCAGACCAATCCCTAAGCGGCCTGTTTTGTTCATGCCCCAAGCCGAAAAAGAGAGCAATAAAGCACATAGCAAAAGAATTTTAGACTTCATGAGTAAAGTCTATGGAATCTTTTGATCTTTGACAACGTTTCGCCTACCGCTTTACACTTTCTCGACATTCGAAATTAAAGGAAACCGATATGGCCGACGTCATTAGTTCGCAAGATAACACAGAAAGTATTCAAGAGACCTTAAACCACAGTGATTTTGGTCACTGGATGTATGAGCACAGAAAAGCTTTCATGAGTGCCGTGGTTATGGCCTTTATTGCGATTTCTGGATGGCTTCTCTACAAGCAATACGTCCTTAAGCAAGCTAAAGAGCAATCGGCCATGGTCAGCACGTTTGAGCAAACGGTCATGACTGAATTTCGTGCCTCAAAATTAACTCCTGCTGAGTTCGCTCAAAAATTTCAGGCCCTTGATGTGAAAGTGAAAACTTCACCTTCAATGTTGCCAGTGATTCTTGAAGCCACTCAAACGATGGATTCAAAAAATGAGACGGCCCTTGCTGTCACACTTCTTAAAGAAGTTGTTGAGAGCATTGGAGTTAAATCTCCGTTTTATATTTTTATCGCTTTTAATTATGCCGCCTTATCTGAAAAAGCCGGTCAAACGGATGAAGCGATTAAAACGCTTGAAACTTATGTGGCCCAAGGCTTTAAAGTCATGCTGCCCATGGCTTACCTCGAATTAGGCCGCCTCTATATCGCCAAGAGCGACACTGCTAAAGCGAAGAAGAATTTTGATTACATTATCGCTAATTATCCTAACGATGAGCTTGCAAAAATGGCTCGACTTTATCTTCAGCAGCTTCCAGCGGCTCAATAGATGCGTTTTGCGTTTCTCGTTTTAATTTTTCTCTTCGGATGCTCCCAGTTTAAAAACTGGGACATCAAGTCTCCTGAGCACTCAAAAGATTTTTTTACTATTCGTTGGGCTAAAAATCTCGATTACACCTACCAACCTGGCAATCTTCCCATTACCTATGGGGGAGTGACGGTGGCCAATGATGTGATTTATGCCGGCGCTCTTGATGGATCGTTCAGAGCGATAGATGTTGAAAATGGCCGTATACTTTGGGAGCACCTCGAAGTGAAATCCATTGCCGCTCCTGCGCTGGTGTACGGAGACTTCATTTATTACGGCACTCAAAGTGGACGCCTTCTGGTTCGCCAAGCGATTAGCGGTGAGTTGAAGTATGCCATCGATTTGGGCGCACCGATTGAGTCGGCTCCGGTTTATCATGAGGGTCGTTTAGTTATTTATCTTCGAGGCCATCAGATTGTGTGTCTGGACGCTGAGACAGGAAAAATTATCTGGAACTATCGCCGTGCTGTGCCTGTGACCGTGACTCTTCAGCGCACCACCAAGCCGCTTGTGATCGGAAATAAAATTTTTGTAGGCTTTGCCGATGGTTTTGCTGCTGCTCTCTCATTGCAAGAGGGAAGTATGCTCTGGGAGCAAAAGCTCGTGGAGACTCAAAAATTTGTCGATGTCGATCTTAACCCTATCCTTGTTGATAACCTCATCATTACGGGCTCTCCAAGCGGAGAGCTCACAGGCTTAGATCCCAATGATGGCACTATTCGCCGCCAATTTGGTTTAAGTGCACTTTCCCATCCCATGGTCCGGGGGCAGAGTTTGTTATTCGGTAATCAGGCCGGAGAGATTGTTTTCATGACCACAGAAGGGAAGGTCTTAAAGCAGAAAGTCGTCTCAAAACATGGCATCAACCAGACTTGGTGGTGGAAAGACCATGTGGTGGCAGCGACCTTTGGGGGAGAGCTTTTGGCCATTGATCCCCTCACGCTTGAAGTGAAGGCCCGCTTTATGTTGGGTAACTCTCAGTCGGCCGTCTTTGGTGATATTGCTCAGGATTCTCAGGGCCTAGGGATCATGAGTTCTCGCAACCGCCTGTACTTCTTTGAATAGATTAAAAACGCTTTAAGTTTCCGCATCTTACAAATCATGTCTTTATTTCATGATACTTAACCAACCCTTGCGAACGGTGTAGCGTTTGATAAGTTGCATCTCTATTTCAAGGAAGGTTGAGAATGAAAAAACTAGCACTCGCATTAGCTTTGAGTGTTCCCGCTATGGCCTTTGCCGCCAAGATTGAAGAAGAACTCTTCATCATGGGCCACAACCCTGCGCTCGTGAAAGAGTTCTCAGGTCACGCTGACCTCACCATCGATCACTTAGATTCAGAAGGCTTTGAAGTGTATGGACCGAAAGGTCTCGCTCAGATGCTTGAAGAGAGAAATATCCCTTTCTATGATTTAAAAGATGTCCGCAAATCCATCGATTTTGCTGATTATCCCCGTTTTGAGCAAGTAAAAGCCAAGCTGGTTGATCTCGCTAATAAATATCCCCAGATCGCTCGTCTCTCTGTGATTGGTAAATCCTCACAGGGACGCGATCTTATGGTTATGAAAATTTCAGACAACGTCGGCGTTGATGAAGTGGAGCCAGAGTTCAAATATATCTCCAGTATGCATGGTGATGAGATCACGGGGCGTGAGCTGACTCTTCAATTGATCGAAGAGATGCTTTCAAAATATGGAAAAGATCAAACGATTACTGATTTGATTAATAATTCTGAATTGTTTGTGATGCCTTCAATGAATCCAGATGGCTCTGAACTTCATCAGCGCGCCAATGCTCAAGGGCAAGATCTCAATAGAAATTTCCCTGAAGCTGTTCGCAATGATCCTAATAGCTCTGCTGGCAGACAGCCTGAGACAAAAGCAATCATGGATATGCATGTTTCAAGAAACTTCGTTCTTTCAGCAAACTTCCATGGCGGCTCAGTTGTGGCGAACTATCCATGGGATGCGAAGTATGACCGTCACCCGTTTGATGGACTCCTTAAAGATCTCTCTAAAGAGTATGCTAATTTAAATCCTGAAATGCGCTCATCTCGTGAGTTTGCTGGTGGAATCACGAATGGAGCAGACTGGTACGTGCTCTACGGTGGTATGCAAGATTGGAGCTACATTTGGTATAACGATCTTCAAATCACGATTGAGCTCTCTGATTCTAAGTGGCCATCTTATTCAGAGATCCCGGGATTCTATAAGAGTAACCGCGATTCGATGATTCGCTTTATGGAGCTTGCTCACCAAGGTGCAGGAATTAAGCTCTCTGATCGTAATGCCACTGGAAGCGTTGAAGTCAAAAATGCCCAAGGACAATCACTTGGTACTTATGGATTCACTCACGGAGAGTTTTATAAAATCCTGGCCCCTGGCTCTTACACGTTTAATGTGAAAAGCAGCAAGGGATCTAAGAGTGTGGATGTCATTGTTGAAGCAGATAAGATTGCTGCTAACGGAAATTACACTTCAATTTAATGCTGAAATTAATTTTACTTCTCACGTCTACATTTCTTATCTCCGGATATGGAAATGTAGACGTTTCTATGTGCGGCGGTAAGCCTGGCTTTCTGGAAAGTTGGCTCACCAATGCCAAAGAAATTCGAATCAAATGTATCAATGATGCTTATGAGGCCAATAAGCAGAAAACGATAGCTGAGGCCAATGAGCTTGATAAGCTTCAAAAAAAGTTGGGTGAGGAACTCAAAAAAGTCGCTTACACTTTTGACTACACGATGATTCGTTGCTCTCCGCCTGCAGGCTCTCCTCAAAATCCAGCACGCACAAAAAAATGCCAAGAATTAAATATTGCGAGAAACGCTGTCATCGATAGAATTGATAAATTGATGGGATGGAACGAGAGACCATTGCCTGCGAAGAGAGAGGAAGCCACTCAATCCCAAATCACTCCACCGTGCCCTTCGAAAGAAGATCTTCAAAAGATTCAAGTTGCAAAATCTTTTAATAGAAAGCTTTATGAAACTTGGGAGCGTTGTGTGATGCTTCAACCTGAAAATTTCTATAACTAAAAAATATGGAAAGTGAAAATGCCTTTAAAAACTGGATTAATCCCAGTGTCGTGAGAAAACTAGCTAAAGTGTTTAAAGCCTCTCACCCAGATTTTAATATCCATCATTTCCAAAAATTGATTCTGAAACTAAATGAATTAGAATTAAAAGGACGTGTTCTACTTTTAACTCAAGGGTTAGCCGTGGAGCTGCCTGAGGATTTTAGGGTGACTGCTAAAATTCTTAAACAGGTGATAAGAAAAAAGCAATTGCAAGGCTTTGAGTTGTGGCCCATTTCAGAATACATCTCACAATATGGTACTGATCATTTTGATGAATCAATGGATCTTATGTATTGGCTCACTCAGCAGTTTACTGCTGAATTTGCCATCAGACCCTTTTTGCAAAATGATCCCAAGCGAGTTCTCAAAAAACTTGGGACGTGGATTCAAGATGAAAATGTCCATGTACGCCGCTGGCTCTCAGAGGGGACCCGTCCCATTCTCCCTTGGGGTGGGAAAATTCAATCATTCATTAAACAGCCCGCGACGATTCCTTTGCTTGAAAGTCTCAAGTTTGATGAAGCACTTTATGTCAGAAAAAGTGTGGCCAATCATTTAAATGACATCTCAAAAGATCATCCAGAACTCGTGGTGAAGACATTAAAGCGTTGGGTGGAAACTGCGCCTCCCATTCATGCCACTAAGATTGAATGGATCAAAAAACACGCCCTTCGAACACTGATTAAAAAAGGTCATAAAGGCGCTCTCAGACTCATGGGTGTGAGGGATGATTTATCTCTCAAGATTTCTGGGTTTAAATTGAATAAAAAAGAATTTAAAGTGGGGGACTCTCTTGAGTTTGAATTTGTTTTGCAGTCCACTGGTCTTGATGTTCAAAAAATCATTGTTGATTATGGATTAGGTTTTGTAAAATCGAATGGATCACTTTCAACTAAAATATTTAAACTCAAAACGATGAGCATTCATTCAAAGCAAAAAGTTCATTTTAAGAAAAAGCATTCTCTGAAGGTGATTACCACTTCAACGTTTTATTCCGGCCGCCATGAGCTCTGTGTGCACGTCAATGGCAAAGTTTTGAAAAGAGTGAAGTGGGATTTCAAAGTCAATTATTAAGAGCGAGTAGATCCACAATCTTTTTTGGCCCCTGATAATAATGGAACGCTAAATGCAAAAGGGATAATGTCACAAAAGTGGCAGCCGATTTTTTTGTTAACAATTTGCGCTCTTCAGGCTGGAAGAAAGAAAGGATCGGAAGGAAAAGGAAAAAAAAGATTAAGCTCGAGAAAAAATCAGTCGTGTGCTCCGGCATACAAGCCGGGTAGGAATGGCCCAAATAAAAAAAGTGATCAAAGAACTCTTTTCCGGAGGAGAGAGCGAGAAGAGTGAATAAAACAAAAGCGCCCTTGGCCCCATTGGCAAAGAGTAAGAGTGTGATAAATCCACCCAGTAAAACATGGAGAAGAGAGTCTATTTCCATCAGAGAATCATCTCATTTTAAGAATGAGATTAAAATGCTTCTCTTCCACGGGTATGACCGAGAGCCGGCTGCCTTTTCTTAAAAGTAGAAGTCCATCGAGAGCAGGATTGTTTTTCATTTCTTCTAAAGTGATCACTCGCGGAAATTTTTCAACAAACTTCACATCCACCAAACTCCAGCGGGGATCTTCTTTTTTTGATTTTGGATCGAAATACTCGGATTTTTTGTCGAATTGAGTCGGGTCTGGGTAGGCGGTTTTAGAGACTTCCATAAGTCCCACGACACCTATTTCCTCTGCATTCGAGTGATAAAACAGGATCTTATCTTTATGGCTCATCTCACGCATGAAATTGCGCGCCTGATAGTTTCTCACCCCATTCCAGGGCTCTACGCCCTTCTTTTTGAGATCATCAATAGAGAAGACGTCAGGTTCAGATTTCATTAACCAGTAATTCATGCCGCTAGTTTAACTTGTTTTCTCAAGTAATCAAGAAAAGCTCGAATCTGTCGAAAGGTTAGTCACCAGTTCCGCCTCAATCCAAGGATGGTCGCGCGTGAAAAAAATATTTTTAGCTCCAATTGCACTCTCTTTTGTTTTAGGAGGTTGTGCTACGACATCAAAAGTCGCGAGCCTTCCAGCAGAGATGAAAGTCGATGATGAGCAGGTCACAACGGGAATGCCTAACTATCCCTTAAGCGCAGAGATCTTTACGCGCTCTCAAGCATCAGTGAAGCAGCCTCAACGTGCACCGGCCAGCAGTGATCAAGAACTGGCCCAAGAGATGGAAAGAAATGAGAAAAAACCCTCGCTCAAAAGACTTTATTTCCGCTCACTTTATCAGCAGTGGAAAGAGATCAATACAGTCACACAAACAAATGTCGAATTAAAAAGCTGCCCTCAGTTTCATCATGACAAAGTTACGATGGATGAAAAAAAGGTGAGCTTCAATTTGTATCTTGCGGGAGTGAAGCCAAGTTCTGAGTCACTGCCTTACTATCCTGAATGGGCCCTTCCCGTGTCTAAAAATGGAAATAAAACTTCCATGTGGCATTCGGGTGATGCCAAATTAATGACAAGTGCTTTGAAGTCCCATGCTCAAAAACTAAAAAAAGAATTGGCGATCATTTGCGAAGAAGGGGCGAGTGACTCTTATTTTCGTCTCGAAAATATGGTGACTTACACAATTGGTAAGCCAGAATTCCAGTCTGAGATGGGGTTAAAAGCCCTCTTGAAGATCCCAGCTTTCTCGACCATGCTTCTCTTAAAATCAGTTCAAGGCGACTCGCAAGCGAAATTTAATCAATATGACCAAGAACTTCTAACTGAAGTTAAGGGTTTTCAACTTCAAAGTTATATTGTTGAATTAAAGAATCATCGCCAACAATTATTAAAGGTCTCTTCAAAATGAAAATGATTCGAAGCCTCACACTTCTCACTCTGGTTTCATTTGCTTTTTCTTGTGGGAAGCTTCCTGACGCTGTGACATCTGGAACAATTGGCCAATACAGAGATGCTGTTGTTGTGGATGCTGGAAGTGATCTGAAATCTTCGGTGATGGGTCTGTGTCAGCTTTTAAACGATAAGAATTCTTATTTTAGAACGCTACATGTGGGAGCGAAATTTAATTTCAAAACGTCTCTTTCAAGTTGTTCAAAAGAAATTCCTGATCGAAATGCGACTTTCACTAATTCAGACGTGAAGACGCAGCTCAATTTCAATGGAACTCAACTTTATTATTCCCTTTTATCAGGAATCAATTTTAACACTCAGGTTGAAACGAGCACTTCTGGTGCGATGTCTGTCCTTTGCAGAGATGTACTCAATTTGAAATCACCTATGAAAATCTCTGAAGGGCTCGCCGTTTGGTACAGTGTCACGACTGTGGCCCCTAATGTGAAAGTTATTAAGCTTGAGACAGGTCTGAAACAGAACGATGGCCGCTTTTTAGTCAGTGTGATTGATTCATTCAAGGTCGACTACACGGCCGGGCCTCTGGTCGGTATGGTGCTTGAGCATCAATCCATCAGTGGAAATGGATGCTCTGATAGTAAAGTGAGAGAGCTCACCTCTACATTCGTGAATAAAGAATAATTACTGACATCCCCAAAAGAGTTGCACCACTCCAGCTGGACTTCCGTCTTGATAACTTATTTTTTGACAGTAAGTTTTGAAAAATCCGACTGGATTTGGAATGATATTTTTTGGACACTCAGTGTCTTCTTGCGCCTCTGAGTATTTAGAAAGCCCCTCGCCAGGTGATGGGATAAACGTCCAACTTCCATCGGGCTTAGCTTTTAAAAGAGCATAGAGGTCATCTCTCTCCACAATTGAGACCATGACATCCTCTTCAAAATAAAGAGGCTTCTCCTCCAGCGGAAGATAATAAGTGACGGGTGGTTTATTCGGTGGGAAGTGAACGACCGTTTGAAGAAATACCGCTTCACCTAGTTTTAAACTGTATTCAGTGTCTTCTTTGGTCATGACCACATGCTGATCTTTGACCCCTTTCATAAAGCCCAGGCCTCGAAGCATCACTTCAGAAGGATTTTTACTGCGGTGTTGTGTGCAAGGCGATGAGTAGAGAACCGGGGCCAGCGTGGAGCGAACGGCGGGGCGGGCGTAAAATTCACCGGGCCATCCACGTTTTGCAGTCACAAAAGGGAGCTCTTTTTGAAGAAGTGCACTCCCGCTAGGTCCACTTTTCCAGCGAAAAGAGAGGGCGTCCCATTGTCTCAAAAGTTTGCCCATTGTGGCATCGCATTCAGAATTCTCAGGGCAGCCCTTGTTTTCATGAGAGATTTCTTCATATTGTTCTATGGCGCCTTGCTTGGCATCGACTCCATAAACAGAAGAAGAGATGAGAATTCCCATCAGAAGATTTAGCTTTAAGGCTTTGCGACGTAATTTGTCCATGTTATAACCGAGGGTAATACTTAAAGACATCCTAAACCGGTTTTGAGTCATGCCCCAAGGAGAATTCCATGAAGAAGTTAAAAAAATCTCGTCCTGCTAAGAAAGCTAAAAAAAATAAAAAAAGCGGACTTAAGCTCAAGAGAATCGCTCGCAAAAAGAAGCTTTTAAAGAACCACAATAAGTAGTCCTAGAGCGTCTTTTCTAAAAAAATAATTCAAATTTTAAGGGCCTTTTTAAGGCCCTTTTTTTGCGCCTAAAACTGAAATAGTGTTGGTTTTTTGACGGCGCAACACCACAATATGTAGTTGCATAAAATTAATTTTGACGTTTAAATAAGAAAAACAAGTTGTATCACGGATTATTCATCTGGTGATAAAACTCCACACATTTTCAAGGAGCGAGAGTGTGAAAGTAAAACGCGTCTATACCCAGGAAGGGGCCAGTCCTTTTCAAAAAATCCCCTTTGAGAAAAGAATTTCTGAGATCCGTGAGGTCGATGGCAAAAAGCGAAGTGCCATGGAGATCATGGTGCCGGCCAGTTGGTCACAAGTGGCCGCAGATATTTTGGCGCAAAAATATTGCCGCCGCACCGGAGTGCCACAAACCAATGAAAAAGGTGAAGTGATTCTGGATGAACAGGGTAAACCACTTCTAGGCGCCGAGACCGATGCTCGCCAAGTCTTTAACCGCTTAGCTCTTTGCTGGAGAGAGTGGGGAGAGAGATACAATTATTTTGATTCAAAAAAAGATGCGCAAGCGTTCTATGATGAGCTCTGCTACATGCTCGCCAATCAAATGGCCGCTCCTAATTCACCTCAGTGGTTTAACACCGGATTGCACTCGGCCTATGGAATTTCTGGTGATGCTCAAGGGCACTATTATGTTGACCCTAAAACAGCAAAAGTCATGCGCTCAACCAGTGCTTACGAGCGCCCACAGCCTCATGCCTGTTTTATTCAAGGAATAAAAGATGATCTCGTAAACGAAGGCGGGATTATGGATCTGTGGTCTCGTGAAGCGAGACTCTTTAAATACGGATCTGGCACGGGAACAAATTTTTCAGGACTTCGCGGTAACGGTGAAAAACTCTCTGGTGGAGGCACTTCCTCAGGCCTCATGAGTTTTTTAAAAATTGGTGACGCCGCAGCTGGTGCGATTAAATCGGGTGGCACCACTCGCAGGGCCGCCAAGATGGTGTGCTTGGATCTGGATCATCCAGATATTGAAGATTTTATTTTATGGAAAGTGAAAGAAGAGCGAAAAGTCGCCTCTCTCGTCACGGGCTCAAAGATTGTGAAGAAACATATTGAAGCCATTTTTAAAGCGGCTCAAAAGGGGACAAGTCCCAAAACCAACATGGAGCTTCGCTCTGTCATTAAGGCCGCAAGTCTTGACTGCGTTCCGATGAATTATGTGAACCGCTGCCTTGAGCTTGCGAAGCAAGGCTTCACTCATATGGAGTTTGAAGTTTATGATACCGACTGGAACTCAGAGGCGTATGCCACTGTCGCCGGTCAAAATTCCAATAACTCCGTTCGAATCCCTAATCGCTTCTTTAAACTTTTAGAGACCGATGGAGAGTGGGAGCTGATTGCACGCACGACGGGAAAAACCGTCAAGAAAATAAAAGCCAAAGAGCTGTGGGGAAAAATCACTGAGGCCGCTTGGCAGTCAGCGGATCCAGGCCTGCAGTTTGATGACACCATTAATGAGTGGCACACATGTCCTAAAGATGGCCGCATTAATGCGTCTAATCCTTGCAGCGAATACATGTTCCTCGATGATACGGCCTGTAATCTGGCTTCACTCAATCTCATTAAATTTTTAGATGCGCCCACGGGTCTGTTTGATGTGAAAAGTTTTGAGCATGCCTGCGAGATCTGGACCATCGTCCTTGAGATCTCGGTTCTGATGGCCCAGTTTCCTTCCAAGGAAATTGCTGAGCGCTCATTTAAATACCGCACTCTTGGCTTAGGCTACGCCAATATCGGCGCGACGTTGATGCAAATGGGACTCGCTTATGATTCTGAAGAAGGGCGCCAATTTACGGCCGCTGTCACTGCCCTTTTAGGGGGAGTCGCTTATAGAACATCTGCTCTCATGGCTAAAGAGATGGGCGCGTTTTCAGGATTTGAAAATAATCGCTTAGAGATGCTTAGAGTGATTAGAAATCACAGACGGGCCGCTTATGCAGAGAAGTCTTATGAAGGTCTCACCGTCCTGCCGCAACCTCTTAACATTAAATACGTAGATAAAAATCTCGCGCAAGCGGCTCGCAAAGCGTGGGATGAAGCCTTAAGTTTGGGTGAAAAATACGGTTACCGTAATGCGCAGACGACAGTCATCGCTCCTACGGGCACGATTGGGCTCGTGATGGATTGTGACACCACGGGCATTGAGCCAGATTTTGCTTTGGTGAAATTTAAAAAACTCGCTGGTGGCGGCTACTTTAAAATCATCAACCAATCAGTACCTGTAGCCCTTAGAACCTTAGGTTATAAACCTAAGCAAGTGGAAGCGATCACACAGTATGCGGTGGGGACAGGAACTCTCGTGGGTGCACCTGTGATTAATCCAGAAAGCCTTAAGGCGAAGGGATTTACCTCTGAGAAGTTAGCCATCGTGGAATCTTCTCTCGCCTCGGCTTTTGATGTGAGCTTTGCTTTTAATCGTCATGCTTTGGGTGATGATTTTATTTTAAATATTTTGAAAATTAATGAGTCAAAACTCAATGCGCCTGATTTTAATCTGTTAAGAGAAATCGGTTTTAAAGAGACTGAGATCCGCGCTTTGAATGATTATGTCTGCGGGACAATGACGGTTGAAGGCGCGCCGGAATTAAAAGACGAGCATCTTGCGGTTTTTGATTGCGCCAATAAGTGTGGCCGCACTGGCGTGAGATACATCACACCTGAAGGTCACATCCGCATGATGGCGGCGGCGCAACCGTATCTCTCGGGTGCGATTTCAAAAACCATTAACATGGCCTTTGAAGCGACACTTGAAGATGTGGCGAGCGCTTATAAACTTTCATGGGAATTAGGGACAAAAGCGAATGCACTTTACCGTGATGGCTCAAAACTCTCGCAACCTTTAAATGCTTCTGCCTTTGAAGAGTTGAGTCTTGATTACGGTGATCTCACACAAACCGAGAAAGTCGAGCAAGTCGCAAGCAAAGTGGTGGAGAGAATTATTTATAAAGAAGTCTCTCGCAAAAGATCCCTTCCCAATCGCCGCTCGGGCTACACTCAAAAAGCCAATGTGGGTGGACATAAGATTTATCTGCGCACTGGGGATTATCAAGATGGAACTTTGGGGGAGATCTTCATTGATATGCATAAAGAGGGCGCCGCTTATCGCTCACTGATGAATTGCTTCTCGATTGCCATCTCTTTGGGGCTTCAATATGGAGTGCCGCTTGAAGAGCTTGTGGATGCGTTTACGTTCACCAAGTTTGAACCTAATGGAGTGGTTCAAGGCCATGACAATATCAAGATGGCGACTTCAGTGATTGATTATGTGTTTCGTGATCTCGCGATGAAGTATTTGGGTCGCTATGATCTTGTGCACATCAAACCTGATGATCTTCGTCCTGGAAGAATTTCCGGAGAGAGCAGTGGTGATGAGCCGCTTCTCGCCATGATGGAAGAGACACACCACGCCGATGGTCAAGTATCCGTAGAAAAAGTGTTTACTCGTGAGTCTGATGCCGGGCTGATGAGTCAGATGAAGAAACGTCAGGACGCAAAACTCAAAGGTTATGAGGGTGAAGCGTGTCCTGAGTGCCAAAGTTTCACAATGCTTCGCAATGGAGCGTGCATGAAATGTGATTCTTGTGGCGCAACAACCGGCTGTTCATAAATCCTGCACCAGGTTTCCCTTTTTTCGAGTGACATCGAAGAGACCTGACACACACAGGGGCCTCCGTATGGAGGCCCTTTTTTAATGTTTTTATGTTAAAATCTTTGCTTCATGGGCTTTTCAATTGAACAAATTCTCCTTGTCGGCTCACTGCTTTTAGCGGTCGGCATCTTTTCATCAAAAGCTTCAGAGAAATTTGGTATTCCCGTACAGCTCTTCTTCCTCATGATCGGTATGCTCGCGGGCTCCGAAGGCCCTGGGCGCATTCATTTCGAGGACTATGCCTTAAGCCAAACCATCGGCACGATCTCTCTAGTTTTAATTCTCTTCTCTGGTGGTCTCGACTCCGATTGGAAAACCATCTCTCCTCATAAGTGGCGCGCTTTCTCACTCTCGTCACTTGGTGTTTTTATCACTGCGGGCATCATGGGAGCGGCGACGCATTTCTTTTTGGGTCTTGATTGGCCCACAAGTTTTCTCTTGGGCTCTATTGTTTCTTCTACCGATGCTTCATCTGTCTTTGCAGTTTTTAAATCAAGAGATCTGGAACTTAAGAGGGGACTGAAGCAAGTATTAGAATTTGAATCCGGCATCAATGATCCTACGGCCTATTTTCTTGTCACGGCCTTCATGACCATTCTTGCTTACCCAGATTTAAAACTCGCCAATTTTATTCCCGCCTTCTTTTGGAATATGAGCATTGGTGTGCTTTTGGGATGGGGGATTGCACGAATTTTTCTCTCGCTTATTAAACGAGTAACTCTAGGCCATGAAGGTCTCTACCCAGCTCTGGTTCTTGCGTTATTATTTTTTACCTATGCTCTCACTCACCAATTTAAAGGCAACGGCTTTCTTGCAGTGTATTTACTCGGACTCACTCTAGGGAATCGCCGCTTTGGGCATAAGCGTGTGATGCTCGCATTCTATGATGGGGTGGCGTGGCTCATGCAAGTGATCATGTTCTTAATGCTTGGACTTTTGGTTTACCCTTCAAGGCTTTTTGATGTGGCCCCTCAAGGACTGGTGCTCGCTTTCATTCTTCTTTTGATCGCCAGACCCGTGGCCGTGTTTATTTCACTTCTGGGAGCAAAAATAAATCGCAAAGATAAATTATTTGTCTCCTGGGTTGGTCTGCGTGGAGCGGTTCCCATCGTCTTTGCTTGCTTCTTGCCTTTGCAAAATATTGGGCATGCCGATTTGATTTTTAATCTCGTCTTCTTCATCGTCATCATCTCCGTTCTCTTTCAGGGCACAAGCCTTGAAGCTGTCTCAAGATGGTGTGAGGTGAAAGAATCTAAGAAGCTCATCCCGAAGTGGAGTAATGCTTTTCAAGAAAAATTCCGTGAGGCGCTGGCGACGTTTAGAGTTCCGCTCGGCGCTTGGGTGGTCGGGAAATCTGTGATCGAGGCAAGTCTTCCGAAGGGCACACTGCTGCTCTATCTTCGTCGTGGCGATAAATTTCTCACGCCAGGTGGCACTTCAGTCTTTGAGGCCGGTGATGAGGTTTTGGTTCTGACAGGTGAGAAGAGTGATCTTGATGTCATTCAAGAGCGACTTGAGTCGGAGAATGTTCCGAGTGTCTGAGCGTGTGATCTGCCCCAAATGCACACGTCCAGAAAAAGCCTGCTTATGTGAGCATCTGGTGAGTCTGCCCACTCGCACTCATTTTGTTATCCTCATGCACCCCAAAGAATTTAAAAAAGAGCGAGTCGGCACCGGAAAAATCTCTCACGCCTGTCTGCCCAATTCTGAGATCCAATGGGATGAAGATTTCTCGCAAAATAAAAGAGTCAATGAACTAATTCATGACGTTAAGAATTTCTGCGTTCTGCTGTATCCCGGAAATGAGTCAAAAAACGTCTCGGCAGGAGAGTTCTTACCGAAAGATTTAGCAGATAAGCAGCTGGTGGTTTTTCTTTTGGATGGCACCTGGGCGTGTGCTAAAAAAATGATGAAGCTCTCTGTGAATCTTCATCCACTCACGCGCTTAATGTTCACACCAACAAGACCCAGTGAGTTTCATATCAAGCAGCAACCCGATGAGATCTGTCTTTCAACCATTGAATCCATTCATCAATTCCTTGAAGCTCTAGAAGGGGTTGGGATTGAAGAGAAGAAAGACTGGAAGTCGCTGTTAAATCCCTTCATGGCCATGCAGCGCTATCAGATTGAGGCGAGCCAGGATCCAACAAGACAGCGGTATCGCAAAGGCGGGTTTAAACCACCTGGACAGAGGAAGCGAATGCGAGTGGAGAGATCGAGGAAACTCTTTTTTTAGCGCAGCTTACTCTTAAGGGATTTTCGAGCTTCTGCGCGCTCTTTGGCGTTCTCATAGCGGCGGATTTCATCTTCAGACATTTGCAAAACCAAAACTGAGAAGGTCGGATAAAACAATCGTTAATATCTTCTGAACTGCATAAATTTAAAAGCAATCATAATATTCTATTAAGATTGTTATGTAAGTTTGACATTCCAGGCGGAATCGAAGTTTCATTTTTAAGAATATTTTCAAGGATGATTGATGCTAACGGTAACCGCTCGTTCACCGAGAGAAACACTCAGGGAAGACCGACGCAGGAAACATC
>JAIEMA010000063.1 GCA_019752535.1 Bacteriovoracaceae bacterium | reverse complement strand
GTAGAAACTCCTGAAGAGTTTGAAGCTGAACACGCAGAATAAACGTTTGTTGAAGAAGTATCCGTCGCGCTAAATGTAGGAGTTTGACCCGCGACTGGATTTGATGAGGCATCCAATAATGTAATCGTGACTGTTGATGAAGCCACTCCGTCAGCCGTCACAGGCCCTGTGCCAGCGATTGTAGATGTAGAGCTGCTCGCACTTCCGGCGGTAAACGTGACAGTTGATCCCGTGACACTCACTGGAGCTGTTAATTGAAGAGTCTTCACTTCAGCTTTTGTTGAGGCTAAAGTACAAGTCGAAACTCCTGATGAGTTAGAAACTGAACACGCGCCATAGGCATTTGTTGAAGAGGAATCCGTCGCGCTAAATGTAGGAGTTTGACCCGCGACTGGATTTGATGAGGCATCTAAAAGAGTAATCGTGACAGTTGATGAAGCGACACCGTCAGCTGTCACAGGCCCAGTACCGGCAATTGTTGATGTTGAACTACTTGCACTTCCTGCTGCAAATGTGACTGTTGATCCCGTGACTGAAACTGGAGCCGTTAACTGCAGAGTCTTCACTTCAGCTTTGGTTGACTTCAATGTACAAGTAGAAACTCCAGAAGAGTTTGATGCCGAACATGCAGAGTAAACGTTTGTTGAAGACGTATCCGTCGCGCTAAATGTTGGCGTCTGGCCTGAAACTGGATTTGATGAAGCATCTAAAAGAGTAATCGTGACAGTTGAGGAAGCGACTCCGTCAGCCGTCACAGGCCCTGAGCCAGCAATTGTTGAAGTTGAGCTACTTGCACTTCCCGCTGTAAATGTAACGGTTGATCCCGTGACTGAGACTGGAGCCGTTAACTGCAATGTCTTTACTTCAGCCTTGCTAGACTTAAGTGTACAAGTCGAAACACCTGAAGAATTTGTTGCCGAACACGCAGAATAAACGTTTGTTGATGACGTATCCGTCGCGCTAAAGATTGGCATTTGGCCCGCGACTGGATTTGATGAGGCATCTAATAAAGTAATACTCACTGTAGAAGCAGCTACCCCATCGGCCGTGACAGGTCCTGTGCCAGCAATTGTTGAAGTTGAGCTGCTTGCACTTCCGGCTGTAAACGTAACTGTTGATCCCGTGACACTCACTGGAGCCGTTAATTGAAGAGTCTTCACTTCAGCTTTGGTCGACTTCAATGTACATGTCGAAATACCAGAGCTATCAGAAACAGAACATGCTCCGTAAGCATTGACTGTACCGGTATCCGTCGCGCTAAATGTCGGCGTCTGACCCGCGACTGGATTTGATGAGGCATCTAGAAGAGTAATCGTGACAGTTGATGAAGCGACTCCGTCAGCTGTCACAGGCCCTGTGCCGGCAATTGTTGAGGTTGAACTGCTCGCACTTCCTGCTGTAAATGTGACTGTTGATCCCGTGACACTCACTCGAGCTGTTAATTGAAGTGTCTTTGCTTCAGCTTTTGTTGATTTCAAAGTACAAGTTGAAACTCCTGAAGAGTTTGAAGCCGAACACGCAGAATAAACGTTTGTTGATGACGTATCCGTCGCGCTAAAGGTTGGCGTTTGTCCTGAGACAGGATTCGAATTTGCATCTAATAAAGTAATTGTCACTGTAGAAGTGGCGACTCCGTCAGCTGTCACAGGACCTGTGCCGGCAATAGTTGATGTTGAGCTGCTGGCATTTCCTGCATTAAACGTGACTGTAGATCCAGTGACTGAAACAGGAGCCGTTAGTTGCAACGTCTTAACTTCAGCTTTTGTTGATTTTAAAGTACAGGTCGAAATACCAGAGCTATCAGAAACAGAACAAGCAGAATAAACATTTGTTGAAGAAGTATCCGTCGCGCTAAAGGTTGGCGTTTGTCCTGAAACCGGATTCGATCCAGCATCCAATAGAGTAATGGTTACTGTTGAAGAGGCGACACCATCTGCAGTCACAGGCCCTGTGTCGGCAATTGTTGATGTCGAGCTACTTGCGCTTCCAGCAGTAAATGTGACAGTTGATCCAGTAACAGACACTGGAGCAGTCAATTGAAGAGTCTTCACTTCAGCTTTTGTAGACTTCAATGTACAGGTCGAGACTCCCGAAGAATTAGAAGCAGAACATAATCCATAGGCATTCGTAGTCCCTGTGTTAGTGGCACTGAATGTTGGAGTTTGACCTGCAACTGGATTAGATGAAGCATCTAGAAGAGTAATCGTAACAGTTGATGAAGCAACTCCGTCAGCCGTCACAGGACCTGAGCCAGCAATAGTTGATGTTGCACTACTTGCACTTCCTGCATTAAACGTGACAGTTGATCCAGTGACAGAAACAGGAGCTGTTAACTGCAACGTCTTCACTTCCGCTTTTGTGGACTTCAATGTACAAGTCGAGATTCCAGATGCGTTTGAAGAGGAACAAGCTCCATAAGAATTTGCGGCTCCAGTATTTGTTGCACTAAAGGTAGGAGTTTGGCCCGCGACTGGATTCGAATTTGCATCTAATAAAGTAATACTCACTGTAGAAGCAGCTACCCCGTCAGCTGTGACAGGTCCTGTGCCAGCAATCGTTGATGTTGAGCTGCTCGCACTTCCAGCTGTAAATGTGACTGTTGATCCTGTGACAGAAACGGGAGAAGTTAACTGCAACGTCTTCACTTCAGCTTTTGTCGACTTCAATGTACAGGTAGAAATACCTGAACTGTCAGAAACTGAACATGCTCCGTAAGTATTGCCTGTCCCGGTATTTGTTGCACTAAATGTCGGCGTCTGACCTGAAACAGGATTTGATGAGGCATCTAACAATGTAATCGTCACAGTTGAAGTGGCAACACCATCAGCAATAACAGGACCGGTCCCTGATATGGTTGAGGTAGAAGCACTCACTGAGGAAACACTAAATGTAACTGTCGATCCTGTCACACTGACAGGAGATACTAATTGCAGAGTTTTAACTTCAGCTTTGGTCGACTTTAAAGAACATGTCGAAACCCCAGAAGAATTTGAGACAGAACAAACTCCATAAGTATTGCCAGAGTTAGTATTGGTCGCACTGAATGTTGGGATTGTTCCTGGAACTGGTCTTGAGTTGTCATCAAGAAGTGTGATTGTAACGACAGAGCTTGAAACTCCATCAGCAGAAATTGGACCAGTCCCCGAGATCGTTGAAGTGTTGGCACTTGGTACGGGATTAGTAAATAAAGCAGAGCCACCTGTAACACTTACAGGAGTGAGAATTCTTAATACTTTTGATTCTGCTTTTGTCGATTTAAGTGTGCATGAACTCACGCCTACCGAGGTCGTTTTGGTACATGTCCCAATTGTATTTCCAGTTCCACTTGCAGAAAAAGTAGGAGTTACTCCTGCGACACCAGCATCTTTGCTATTTTTGATGACGATATGAATGATTTGAGTAGTCACTCCATCGGCCACAGTACTAGTTGAGGCAGCAGAGATTGTTGAATTTGAAGCAGAGGCGGTTGGAGTATCTCCAAAGATAGAGTCCGCACTACTCTGCTTACTGGCATTACAGCCCATCAAGAGAAGAGGAAGCAATAGAAGTAAAGTTTTCATTACTTCTCCTCTCCCCACTTATAAGTCCATTTCATGAGCCATCGCTGAGCGACGTGATCATGCGAAGAAGTGCTCTGATTTCTTTGAGTAACCTCAAACCCAACAGAGTGCTTCTTCTCTTCGATCGAAACTTCTACTCCAGCGGAATAGCCGTTACGCACTTTAAAATCTTCAATTTGAGCCCCAGAGAGTGCATTTGCAAAAGACTTAAAGCTTAAGCTTTTGCCTTTATATTCATCACTCTTCCAGCGATACACCAGGCCAGCATTGCCAATGGGAAGCACAGCAATTTTTATGAGCTCAGTTGTTGAATGAGAAATGAAACTTTGTTGCTCAAATCCAAAATTAAAACCAAAAGAATTATTATTTTTCACAAACAAGTGTTGAAACTGAAATTGAGTTCTCCAAGGTGTGGGATTATCAATTTGACGAACAAACGCGGAGTACTGCTCATCAACATACTTGAACGACCATTGAGATTCTTGAGAATCCCAGTAGTAAGTCTTTCCTAAGGTTAATCCCTTCTGCCAACCAGAAGCTAAATTGGCCTTGGCTCCACTAGACTGCTTTGCAAACAAATTGGTGTAGCCTCCCACAATCCCCACAAACCATTTATCATTATTTTCTTCAATGGAGGCTGGAGCGCGAGCTGGAATGGCTTCAACAATCGGATCAATTTTTTGAGGTATCACTTCAACTGTATGAACTTCTTCTTCCTTACAAGATTCAGGAATGAGAAGCAGTTGACCGATCTTTAAATTTGGCCAAGGCTTTATAGAAGCATTGAGTTTCCTGATTTCTATCAGGGCCCCACTTTTTCCATAAACTGTTTCGCAATATTTTGCTGCAATTTTACTAATGCACTCACCATCTTTGACAACGTGTTCAGGCACCCAAGCAGCGCTTAGCGTTAAAGGATATGAAACAATAAAACAAAATATTAAGACGAGCTTAATCATTGCCATACTTATCGACATTTTATCAGACAGTCTTTATTTAGATCTAATGTAATTTTGGGAAGTTAATGCCTGTTTTGCAACCAGTCGAAAGGATTAAGGGCAAATTAATAATTTATAACTCATGTCATAAATCCCTGATATTCAGTTGAGCCCCAGCCAACCTTTTTTGTCGGCTATGCGCTTAAAAAGCATAGTTATAAACCAGGCCACCCTGCGTATTGGTGTTACTTATAAGCTCGTTTTCGTCCTTAAAAGTCATGATGTAGCTATCAAGCCCAACGGTGAGTGAATGATTTTTTTTAAATGCAATACCAAGGCTAAAAGCCACTTCTGCTTGCTCAGCTAGACCACCTTTCGTTTGAAACCCTGGGCCACCAGCAAGCTTTGCTCTAAAAAAAGTTGAACTCCAGAGAGCAAAAAAATCATAACCAATTAATGGCCCGAGTGTGAAAGCATTAAAGGAAGGATGATAAGTAATATTTTTTTGCGTGAGTATCGTCTGGTGCTCAGAAGCTAAAGTGGTAGGAAGACTAATCGTTCTACTGTCGACATTAAACCCAAGAAACCAACTCCCCATTCGATTGAAGCCTTCGTTGAGAGCAGCTTTCCTCGTGAGCTCGCGGCCATCGCGAGTATATTTGAGAATTTCTTTATTAAAATAATAATGGGCCCTCCCATTTCTCCCTTTAACCTCATAATCGTTATAAAACTTTTTTAGCCCACCAGCATTCACCACCGCCCCTTTGTAATATTGATAATTCAATCTCACATCAAAGTGACCGTAATAAAAATTAAGTCTTAAATCTCTAAATTTACTTTTTTCAACATTACTTATTTGTGCTTCTTTTCCAGCAAACACATAACCGACAGTCACATACTTTGTTTCAAGACCGATACCCGTTCCACTTGGAACATTCGGTGAAAAAGAGAAAGCTTTCTTCTTATCTGAATCTTGTAGTTCACTGACACTTGAGATCTGACTCACGGAGAGACTTGCAGAGTGTATAAATTCTTTGCCAGCAAAGGCCAAACGAGCAAACACAAGAAAGCCTATATATATTAATAGTTTCATAGAGTTATCATTTCAGAGGGTGAAAATGATGACAACCAAAAAACGCTATTTGTTTCGAGTAAATTATTCTATCTGCTCATTTCATCAGTGACCAATTGAGAGGCCTTTCATACTAATCCACCAACTAGGAGAATTTATGAAATCAATTTTTGGGCTTGCGATTGCATTCTTATTACTTCCGATATGTTCTGCACATGCAGAATTAGTTGTGAATGAAACGTTTAAAGCTCCTCTCTATCAACTTGCACACCCACTTAATCATATGGATACAGTGGAAGATGCTTTCATTGAATTCTTAAAGCCGTATGACTGTATCGGTGGAAAGCTGAGTTACGATGTCATCAGAGAAATGAGATCTCGCATTTTCAGTAAAGATATCCCAGGAGAGATCGCTTTCAACTTTCAAGTTTATTGCAAAAGCAAAGATCTTAAAGAATTTAAGTTCGGTTTTGACCCTGCTGGATATGATGAAGACTACTCACAGATTATGGTTAACATGAAGACAAAGTCGGGTGTAATCAAAAAACGCTTCTGTCTATACGCTACCCGCACTCAGCCTGTGAAATGTTATGCTGAGCTACCTGAACTAGATAAGCTAAGCATTTCATTTTGAACGGATGACTTTCTCGTAAGATGAGAGATCGAAGGTATTCCTTAAGAGAAGATTTTCATCGATCCAAAATCTACCCGTAAAGGCTCCATCTTTCTTTTCACACTGATACTCTGTACTCTCTTTGGGGAATGGACACTTCCTTCCCCAAGAGTTTTGCACCAAGAATCGAGCTTTACCAGCTTGATCAATCTTATACCCCACAATGGCCATGGCATGATTGCCATGCTTTGTAGTCGTCGTCTCTTTTGGGCGATCTTTACAAAAATTTGTATCTTTCACATTCGTTCTCATAAACTCGGTACAAACATCCACATTTACAGGTGTACCATTACAGATTCGCTGCACGGCCCACTTCTTACCTTGGGCAACCTTCTCTTCCTTCTCACCCTCTGCCTTTACTCTCCATCCCTTATCCGTCTCCATGTTCGTATTAAATGAAATGGACGTACAGACAAGATCTTTGAGTGAATCTTTTCTTGATTCAATTTGAGCGGCACACATTGGTGCCAAAACTTTGAGTAATGCCGTCATCCTGTCGTCAAACTTATCGAGCTTCGTTTCTTTTAAAACGTTTGTTAAATTTTTTGAAAGCTCGAATGCATCTTTAACTGGACCTGACGAGTCTGGGGATACGAAAAAACATGACTCTTTCTGCAACTTCTCAAGATTTAAATTCTTGATCATTTCTGAGTCAAGATCATCTTGGCAAGCACCTCGTAAGGCAAAAATATCTTTCACCAAAAGAGTCCCAGTGAAATCATTTGTTGAATTCGTTCTTGCTTGCTCAAACGCTTGGTCATCCGTTTTAGGAATGAGATCGAACAAAAGCTGAATAGGTGAGCTTCCTGATGGCAATTCAATCACTTCATTTTTGGGAGTAAAATAGTCACTGCCGGCACTATTGCTCTTTTGATACGCACCTTTCCATGCAGGAATAAGTGCATTCAGTTTCGAGAGTTCAAGGTCTTTGAGAGACCATTGAATTCCTCCATCTGGTTGAGGGCTAGATTTTAAGACCTCGTTTTTTAACTTTTCCCAAACTTTAAGTTTTATCTTTGCTTCTTCAAGAATATCTTTTTCTTTAATAGGGTCCAATTCACCTAATGCCCCCTTAATCCCTTCAATATTCTTCAATACAAAAGATGGAAACTGATTTTTAAGTTGCTCCTCAATAAATTCATCATCACCTTGAGCACAAGAAGTCTTTTTCTTGTAAACCATCTCTGCCAAATTCTTAGTAATATTACTCCACGCTTTCTCATCAAGATTTTTAGCAGACTCACCAAATTTCTCAATCAGGGACCTAAAACTTTTAATCAATGCTCCTTGCCTCCCAACACTATCCTCTCGCCCGTGCATATCTAAATTAAAGAGTTCAGCATCACAAAGACCAAACTCTTGGGCGGCTTTGAGAGTTTTGCAAGCATAACCACCTTCAGCAGCATAGCTCTCACCTTTAACAACTTGACCACGATTGCTGCCAATGAGTCTCTCGAAAATGTTTCTTGATTCACGCTGATTTAATATAGATTGTGAAATCGCTAACTGTTGGTAACTCACCGGCTTCTCTAATTTTAATGAGCCCTGTAATAACATTGAAGATGAATTGGCATAACAAGTTCCTAAGCCATCTTGATCTTGAACTTCAAATTTCAAATCTGCTTCTGCACCAGGCGCCAAACACTCTTGCTGAGATTTAGCAAAGGTACTACTCATAAAGAGAACAAAGAGGAACATGAAATATCTCATAGGCTCACACCATCGAGCGAAATGATCGAATGATCCTTGAAACGACAGAAGGCTTGCGTTTTCTTACCTTGATACGCCATAAAAACCATTCCTTGGTTTTCTTGGCAAACTTTTGAACCAGGATTTGCCCCACCTTCTGTGATCTCCCCCACAAGCTTCTTTTTATGAATTAAGATTGCCTGACTGTTTGGATTTTTTTCAGCTACTGAATTGAGAAGAAATCCACCTTCCATCAATTTCATCTCATAGGTGACATTTCCCACACGCCATGTGTCGGCTAAGGATTCATTATTTTGCAAAAGGATTATAAGAATTGCTAACCACATGATTAATTATCTTCCTCAATAAGATTATAACCAAGCTTGGATGTAATTTGCCGTTTTAAGAAATATTTAATTTGAATAGAAGACGCTTGGCACAACTAAAATCAATAGTCGCTTTCTAAGTGATTGATTAGAATAGTGGCTATGAATAAACCTGTTTTTACCCCCCCCCAAAACGTCCAGGATGTACTCTCTCGACTGACGCCTCCAAAAACTGCGGTTATCACTGGCGGTATGCCCTATGCCAATGGCCCTTTGCACTTAGGTCACATGGCTGGTGCCATCGTTCCACCAGATATCACAGCTCGCTATATGCGCATGTGGATCGGTTCAGAGAATGTTCTCTTTGTTTCGGGCAATGATGATCACGGTTCAACATCTGAAGTCGCCGCGTTTAAAGCTGGCAAACCTGTAAGAGAATTCATCGATGAAATTCATGATCAACAAGTAAAAACGGTTCAAACTTATAACATCTCTTACGATATCTTCTCTGGCACCTCTCGCCCAGATTGCTATCCTACACATGTGGCCACGTCTCAAGAATTTATGAATAAGTTATGGAAGAACGGTCTTCTTGAGAAAAAAACCACCAAGCAGTGGTTTGATTCAAAGATTAATCGCTTCCTTCAAGATCGAAACGTGACGGGTAAATGTCCAAATCCCAACTGCTCAAATGAGAGAGCCTACAGTGATGAATGCGAAGTCTGCGGAACTCAATATGATCCCTCACAGTTGATCAATCCTAAGTCTTCCCTCTCGGACGCCACACCAGTGCTGAAAGATACGACTCATTTGTGGCTGGATATGTGGAAGGTGGGAGATCAACTCACTGAGTGGATTAAATCAAAACAGAACAAGTGGCGCAAAGGTGTCTTTAACGAAGTTTTCGAAACAGTTCAGCCTGCATTTCAATTTGATAATACTCACGAGCCTCTGTTTAAAGAAATGCGTCCCTCTCTTCCTAAGCACAAATCTCGTTATGCCCCTGGGAAAAAAGTCGTTGTCCAATTTGAAAACAAGACAGACTTTAATGCAGGATTAAAAATGCTCACAGATGCTGGAGTACCCACCCAGCTGATGAATGGCTGGGCTTTGCGCTCAATCACGCGAGATGTGACTTGGGGTATTCCCGTCCCTAGCGAGATTGATCCAGAGATGAAGGATAAAACTCTCTACGTCTGGCCTGATTCACTGATCGCTCCTATCTCATTTACTAAAGTCGCTCTCAAACAAAAGGGCCGTGACCCAGAAGAATACAAGCGCTTTTGGAAAAATCCTGAGGCCCGCATTTTTCAATTTTTGGGCCAAGATAACGTCTACTTTTATGTGCTCATGCAAGGAGCGATGTGGTTAGGTGTTCAGGACAACTGGACGATGACTGATGTTTATTCCGTTTTTCACCTGCTTGTGAATGGTGAAAAAATGAGTAAATCGACCGGCAACTATTACACTGCAAATCAGCTGACCGAGGAGATGGGCTATCACCCGGATCAGTTGCGCTACTTCCTATCCACTTTAGGTCTTGCAGACAAACAATCAAATTTTGATTTTGAAACTTTCAAAGAGCGTAATAAATTTTTAGCCGGCCCCATGAATGCGGCGATTGAAAAACCTATCTCGGCCGTTCACTCTCGCTTCGACGGCAAAGTCCCAGAAGGTAAGTTACTTGAGAAAGCTGAAAAAGAAACCCTGAAGATTGTACAGCTTTACGTCAAGAACATGGAGAAAGTGGAATACCTCACTCTCCTCGGTCAAATCGAGAACTACGCGCGACTTATCAATTCTTTTTTTGTTCAATACAAACCCCATGACGATCGTGCAGAGCTCACCGGACGCCAAGACGCTCTCTATAGTTCATTCTACGTTTTAAAAAACCTCATGATTATGCTCTACCCTTTCGCGCCGGAGACGATGAATAAAGTGCGAATCTCACTCAATCTTCCAGAGTCAGTTTTTAAGCTGAGTGAACTGGGAACTGCAATCCCTAGCGGTCATGTGATTGGAGAGAAGCAAGTTTACTTCCCTCCTGTTGAGGGAGCCTCATCAGAAGGTTAAGTGAAAAAAATGAAGAAGTTAAAATCACTCATTACCGTTCTCACTTCAATGGAATTCATCGCAGTTCTGATTGTTGTACTTTCTTCTTACACAATCCTTCATTACTTCCAATCCTCTCAAGAGACTCATGGTTTCACTTCTAGTTATAGCTATCTTTTCGTCTTTCTTATCTCTGTCATAGTGGGCGCATTTTATTTATACAAAAAAGATAAATCTCGAGAGGCCTTAACCGCAAGCAATGAAGAAAAACTCAAAGAGATTACTAAAATTATCTCCTCAACTCCCTCTTGTTTAAAGATTCTCACCAAGGATGGCTCACTGATTGAGATGAATCCACAAGGTTTAGAACTTATTGAAGCTGAAAACTTAGAAAGTGTTCGTGGAGCTAATGTTTATGATTTAGTGGAAGAATCTCATAAAGCAAAATTTAAAGAGTTTAATGAAAGGGTCTGCCAAGGTTATACTGGTCGATTAGTTTTTGAAATCATTGGCCTTAAAGGCACAAGACGTTGGATGGAAACCTACGCAGCCCCTTACACCCTTGCTGATGGATCAATTGGTCATGTTGCGATCACAAATGAAATTAGTGAAATCATCAAATCGCAAACTGAACTCGAACAGCAAAAGAAGCTCGCTCTTCACAACGCTAAACTTGCTTCTATAGGTGAACTCGCGACAGGCGTGGGTCATGAAATCAATAATCCTTTGGCGATCATCAAAGGTTATCTCGAAGTGCTAGAAGCGAAAGCGAAAACAAATCAGACTGTGAGTTATGATGAACTTAAGATCTATTTAAATAAGATCAATTCGGCGTCAGAACGTATAGAGAGGATTGTGAAAGGTCTCAGAACCTATGCGCGAGCAGACATTAACGAATTTGAAAAGTTTGATCCGGTTCAATGTGTAGAAGAGTCCGTTGAGATGGTCTTGAAAATTTATCAGATTGAAGGCATCACAGTAAACTTTCATTCTCATTCTTTATTGAATCAAATGGTTTTAGAAGGCAACAGAGGTAAAATTCAACAAGTGATGATGAATCTTCTCTCCAATGCAAAAGATGCAGTTCTTGAATCTGACAACAAGGAAATCACGGTCGATCTAGATCTCAAAAACAATGAGCTCTCTATTGAAGTGTCAGACACGGGAAAAGGTATACCTGATGCCATAAAGGATAAAATTTTTGATCCATTCTTTACAACAAAAGATGTTTCCAAAGGAACTGGTATCGGCCTCTCCCTTGTGAATAATTTTATCAAAGATTTTAAAGGATCTATTCATGTGGTCAGCAGAATTAATGAAGGAACAAAGTTTGTTATTAAGCTTCCTGTAAAACTTTCTGCGATAGAGCCTCAAAAAACCTCTAAACCATCACACACTCAGACACCCTCTCAATTTAATTGCAAAGCACTCATTGTTGAGGATGAGCCAGAGATCAGGGAAGTACTCTCACAAGTGCTCAGAAATCATTCTATTGATGTGACTTGTGCTACCAATGGGCAAGAAGCTCTCGATTTATTCTTAGCTCAAAACCACAAATTTGATCTCATCGTCTCAGATATGAAAATGCCAATCATGGATGGGGAGACTCTTCTGCGAGAAATAAGAAGCAATCAGAGCATAAAAAATCAACCCAAGTTCGTCTTTTTTACCGGTGGAACGAGTGTGAATTTCGACGATTCAAATGATGAGCTCAATAAGCTTATCGACGGCTATTTTTTTAAACCTTTTAAAAAAGAACATATCCACGAAATGCTCAATCAAGTCATGGCCTCTCATCGAATTAAATAGAAGTTAATCTTTTCTCACTTTCGTTGGGTAAACACTCCCGTTTATCTCTGATTCATAGGCCTAATCCTCAGCACAACACTTAGACAATAGATCATTTGTTGCAATGTGCCGCATGGCCCTGTATAACTCGCCCATGAAAACGACCCTGACATTCCTCTTGGCCCTACTCTCACTCTCCTCTTACTCATCTGATTTAGAGAACGGGAAATACATGTTCCAGGCCTCTGGTTGTATGAATTGCCATACAGCGAATAGAAATGAACCACTGGCCGGTGGGGTAAAGATTGCGACTCCGTTTGGAAATTTTTATGCTCCAAATATTTCAAGTGACCCAGAGTTTGGTATCGGAAAATGGAGTGATGAGGATTTTTTAAAAGCAGTGAAACGGGGATTAAGTCCCAAAAATCAATACTACTATCCAGCCTTCCCTTTTAGCGCTTATACGAAACTCTCCGATGAAGATGTTTTAGATATCAAAGCCTATATTTTAAGCCTTGCCCCTCAGAAGAAAGCTTCATTGCCTCATGAAATTAATTTTCTCTTCCGCCAAAGGAAGTTGATGTTCTTTTGGAGAGCTCTTAATTTTAAAAAGGGCCATCTTACTAGTGGCGAGATGAGAACGTTCAAATACCAGGGTGAATTTAAACCTGACAAAAATCGCTCTGAGGAGTGGAATCGCGGAGCCTACCTCGCGGAGGCCGCATTTCATTGCACTGAATGTCATACGCCCAGAAACAAATTGGGTGGGCTAAAGACAAAGCAATGGATGGGTGGCGCTATATTTGACGGAAATGAAGTCGCAGGCAACATCACTTCACATCCGGAAAGTGGCAAAGGCAATTGGACGACTGAAGATTGGACGCTCTTCCTAGAATCAGGAGAACTTCCTGATGGCGATGAAGTCAGTGGCGACATGTACCGTGTCGTTCGCAACGGCACCGCTAAGCTCACCGAAGAAGATCGCATGGCTTTGATCACTTACTTAAAAGATTTAAAATCAGTAAATAGAACAGTTAAATTAAAAGAATCAACAAAGGAAAATAAATGAAAAATTTCTTTATCACATTACTCATTACAATCTCTGCACTCTTTTCTGTGACACCTTCCTACGCTCACGAACTTAAGCCCGTGATGGAAGAGATGGGCAAAACATTTAAAAGCTTAGGCAAAGCTCTTGGCTCAGGAAAGATCACTGCGACAGAAGTAGCCAATGCAAGAAAGCTTGTTGAACTAGCTGAAAAATCGGATACGTTACTTCCAGATTTAACAGATTTCCCTGATCGCGCAGTGGCAACAGCTCGCTACCATGATCTCATGGCCCAATTGATTGTTATCGCTAAAGATGTTGAATCTGCGATCGCAAAAAATGATGTTCCAGGTTCACTTGTCGCTCTTCAAAAAGCGGCTGATATTCGCAAAATTGGACATGACGAATTTAAGCTAGATTAGAAAAACGGGAGCAAAACCTCCCCCATCTGTTTTAAAATTTGTGGTTTGACCGTTATATAAGCGTGAAGCAAGAATTAAGATTTTTCCATCATACGTGTAGACTCTTAAATCTTGCTTCATTTCAACTCTCTTCCCCTCAACTTCAATGACCCTTACACCAGGCTTCACTATCTTTTGGGCCACATAATCGTGACTGAGAATCTCTTCCCAGACTCTCTTCGTAATCTTATCTCCTCGATAGGCAGCCTTGCTTCCGTAACCTGACATTGGTTTAAAGAAATAGTTCTTTCTCTCATCCCAAAGATGATTGGAATTCTCTTTAGTCACAACTACCGTATGAGGAATACCGGCCAACAGCTCTGGGGTACTTCGTTCATTGGTGAGATAGGTTAGATTTCTTTTGTTGGCATACACAGCATGATGTCTTGGCGAGGGAGAGACGACGACATCCCCCAAGAGATAGGCTTTTTTAAGCGCATCATACTCCTTACTCATAAAATAGAAATCGGTGGATCGATTATAAATTAAATCAATCTTGTTACCCTCATAGCTCAACGCCTTGTCTCCATATTGGAGATCCATGGGGTCAAGGATAAAACATGTATGCCCCCTAGAAGTGAGCAGATCGTTAAAAAGTTTAAATTCGGGATAGAGAAACTGCTCTTTTGGATTTTCATCAAGGATTGCAATAGTATTAAGAGGCAACTCACCTCGCTGCAATTTCCACTCACTCAAAAAACTTTGATAAAAAGAATCTTCGATCGCTCCCATCTCGACTGGATACTTCATGCCTTCACAACAAGAACTATGGGCTCCCGCCAAGACATAATTCAGATAAGCCCCGCCAGCATTAGTATTGATTTCAATTAATTTAGGTCCCGACTCTGAGAGATGAAAATCATAGCCCATAAATAGGCCATTGAGACCAAAATCAGATTGAGCAATGATTGGTGCTTCCGTCATGACCAATTTCAAAAAATCGTTATCCCTCACGGTTTTTTCGATTTCAAAAATTAGATTTTTTATTTTTTCAAAATTTTCAAGGGAGATGAACGTTAAATACTGTGAGAATAGATGAGGCGATCTATTAAGCAAAGATTCAACGTCAAAGTGCTTTTTTAGCTCATTACTTAAAGAATTAAAATCTAGTGTTCTACAAAGACACGTTTCATTAAGTTCTTTTGCATGAACCATGAAGCCTCTTATCTTCGATAAACAGATAGGATGAGAATGGGATCGACGGGAGTATCTTCAAACTCACCAACAGTATGAGTCGGAGCATTTTGAATCTCGTCAACAACATCCATTCCACTCACGACTTTTCCGAAAACAGCATACCCATATTTTTCCGGGCTTCTGTAATCCAGTCGTACATTATCAACTGTATTGATAAAGAATTGTGAAGTCGCTGTATGAGGAGCATTTTCTCGGGCCATCCCTATCGTGCCTCGAAGATTACTTAAGCCATTGGTGGCTTCATTGATAATCGCCGCACGAGTCGCTCTCTCCGTCATATCAGGGAGAATTCCCCCGCCTTGAATCACAAAGTTTTTAATTGTTCTATGAAACAGCAGACCATCATAGTGACGGGCATCCATATAATCTAAAAAGTTTTGGACTGTAATTGGAGCGAGCTCATCATTGAGTTCTAGCTCGATTTTCCCTTTTGAGGTCTCCATCACGACAAAGGTCGCTGCGAAGGAATTGAGACTCGAAAGAAGAATGATAAGGAAAATTTTCATATTACACCTTAGAAGTTATGACTTAATCCTAAGTAATAACCTCTAAGTTGTAATCTGGTTTCTGCCTAGCCTATTTTCGAAGGTTTAGGGTTAAAACATTTGAATTTTTAGAGACGGGATTGGTTTTTGCATCGAGTGCAATGACACGGATTTGATATGTTCCCCAATTCGGAAGCTGTTTGGCGGGAGCAAGCTTATAAGTGCCGCGTGTCTTTTGAAAAACCTGGGCAAATAATCCATTGGCCCTATCTGCAGAAGTGCCATTTGGATTTGCAAATTGCTGATTAGGTTTCGAGACTTCAATCGCAATGCCAGTTGCCCCAGATATTCCACTGACATCAATTTCAATCGGAATGATCTGATTAGGATTATTGGTCACAACTGTCGTTTGCCCTTGAACTGTTGGTGTTGGCGCCACTCCATTGGGAGTCGGGTTCGGATTCGGATTTGGATTGGGGTTGCCTCCCCCCGTCGGCTTAAACCAACAAAGTGGGCGGAAGCCAAAATCGCCATTACAGGCTCCAATCTTAGGATCATTTTGATTGAAATCATCATTCGCAGACACATCACAAACTGCGCCATTGAAATAAGTATCCAAACGGCACTGGAAGGCAGGATGTGACTCATAAGTCACTTGAACGATGCTTGGATCAGGAGTTTCAAATTTTGGCATCGCTTGGTTTTGCATGACTGCAAACATCGAAGCTCCAGAAAGTCCAGCCATGGAAATACGCTTACAGATTGCCGCTTCGTTGGGCTCAGGATGTTTTTCTTCACATTTCTTCGCCACTAAAGAGTCGATCTTCATCTGTTTGACGATCGCTTCATTGTTCTCTCTTAAAAATACTTTGCGCATACATTTTGACGTTGCAAAATAATCTGACTGACCCTCCGTCGCTGCCCAATTCATACCCTGTTGAGTGGTATAGCGAGGAGCACCACCAATGTGGTGACCAATCTCATGGCATGCCACGAGAGTCATAGCATCTTTAGTGATAGCGCTGTGGCGTGCAAGCCCACCGTACATATCAATGACAAAATTACTGCCTTCGCGATGAGCGTAGGCATTTACTGTACCATCATTCCATTTTCTTGTGACAACCAGTCGTCCACCAAAGCGGGCCACTTCAGAAGCATAAACTGCTTCTACCTTATCAAGAGCATCATTAAACTCAGACTCATCGATTGTTCGATTTCCTTTCTCATCCGTCACACCAATATAAAGGTGATTGTCAGGTAAGAATCCTTTGCCTCCAACGCAAGCTAGAGCGTCAAAGACGGAGAAGAAAATAATCGCCATTGAGAGAAACGTTTTCACTTCTAAATCCTTTGCAATTGAACTGGTATCAATCACATCGGATCATTCGCTCTAGGAGCTAAAAGACGAAAACGCCGGAGGCAGAATCTGCTACTAGAGACCCTTCGAGTTAGTCTGGTATTTATGAAATTTTAGAGTCTTGGGTCTATAAAGATGGAACGAGATTTTGGAGTCAAAGTAGGATCAGCGACGTTTACTAGATCATTCCTCTTAAGTACACGGCTCAAAAAGAAAGACGGAAATAGAGTTGAGAAAATAGTATAGACAATAAGTGCACCAATAAAATGTGGAGACACTGAGCCAGTGGCCTTAATAATTTCGACTAGAACAATTCCAAACACCAAGGTTGGTAAAAGACTAATCGAGATAGGTAACCCATCCATGATCTTCTCTTTAAGTGACCATTTTCGGTGAATGACAACTGAAGCAAGTCTTATTGGCAAAATCGCAACAACTAAAGCAAGCCCCATCCATAAAGATTGAAGTGTGAAGATAGAACTATCTAACTTCATACCTGCATAGAAAAAATAAAATGGCATAAAGAAGCCAGAGAAGAATTTAGTCGCATGCTCAAACTCTCTGCGAGGATCTTGAGCGATAATTTGCTCATAAAAATTCACAGTAAATCCAACGAGGAAGGCTCCCACAAGATAGTACGCGCCAAGTTTTTTTGTAAGCGTTCCTGCGGCCACAGCAAGGAGGAGAAGCAAACTAA
>JAIEMA010000071.1 GCA_019752535.1 Bacteriovoracaceae bacterium | reverse complement strand
ATAGAGAAACTGATGAGCAGTGGTGATATGGAGCTGGTAGACAAAGTAGCAGCGTAGGCACTATGCCGATTGATTTGAAGAAAAATTTTTGAAGGGACACAAATTGCCCTGGATCGTGCGATGACTGACAAGTCCCTGGATCTCTCTGATGTCTGGGTCATTAAGCCGGTTTATTACTCTCCTGATTATCTCTTTGATCAGGCCCGAATGTATGAAGGAAAAATTGCGATCACAAGTAACATGGATCATCCCCTGGGCCAAATTATTGCACTTCATGCTGCTCAAAAGATACAAGCTCTTCCGGGTAGCAGAGTCATTCCTGGTGGACTCCTCACTCATGAACTTTATGAGGATCATCCACAAAAAAATTGGGTCACTCAGATTCAGAAGCAGCTCAAGCCTCGCTTTGATGGGTTGGGGTGGGGACTCAGTGAAGAGCTCAACAAACTTTCATGGATTGAGAAATGAAACGAGTTCATCTTCTTGGCTATGATCCACAATCCCTACCAGAAGATTTTTGGAGAACGAGCTCCTGCGAAATTCTCATTCTCGACAAATGGGCTTCCATTCAAAAAGATAAAGTAGAAATTCTTAATAGGGTCCTGCCCGATCTTCCTTCCCATGTGTGGATTGCAAGCTCTGGGACTCTTGCTAATCCAGGTGAAAGTAAATGGATGGCGATTAGTAAAACGGCCTTGCTTGAAAGTGCAAAAGCTGTGAATACGCATCTACAAATTAAAAGTGAAGATTCATGGGGCTTAGCTCTTCCTCTCGCCCACGTGGGTGGCCTTGGAATTATGGCGAGGGCTTATCTTTTAGGAAATAAGATTGAGTCGGTCGTTGATGAAAAATGGGATCCTCTTAAGCCTTTCCAGGCCAGCTGGATCTCATTAGTGCCGACCCAGCTTTTTGATCTCGTCAAAAATCGAATGAGACCTTCTAAGAATCTTAAAGGAGTAATCATTGGTGGGGATAAGTTAGATGAGAGTCTTTACCAAAATGCCATCGAGCTCGGATGGCCCATTCTTCGCTCCTTTGGAATGAGTGAATGTGCTTCGCAAATTGCCACAGAAACATCTATCGGGTCTGGACTTAAAATTTTACCCCACATGCAATTGCGTACAACTCCAGAGAGTGTCCTTCAAATACAGTCAAAATCTCTCTTCACTGGCTCTGCTCTTATCACTGAATCCAATTGCCAATACTCTCCAAGAGAGGGTGATTGGTTTGAATCCCAAGATTGTGTAGAAATAAAAGATCATGCGCTGACTGTTCTTGGACGTCGTGATTTTATTTTTAAAGTGAAAGGTGAGAAAGTGAATATTGTTGATCTTGAATCTGAAATTCAAAGAGAGACTTTGAGAGAGATTGCTGTTTTAGCGATCCCAGATCAGCGAGATGGAATAAAAATTGTCGCGGCCATGCTTGAAGCGTTTGATTTAAATCAACTCAATAAAAACCTTCTGCCTCACCAGAGGATTCAAGAAATATTTGTCTTAAAAACACTCCCCCGCTCTCCATTGGGTAAATACCTTCGTGGTGAGATTCTTAATCAGATCATGAGGATAAAAAATGGATAAGATCATTTGCTTAGGAAAAAACTATTCTGATCACACGGTCGAGATGAAAGAAGCTCAACCCGAGAAGCCTGTGCTTTTTTTAAAACCTCCTTCTTGCTACAAAGAATTAAAGAGTGGTGAATCCATTGTACTTCCATGGAGTCGAGGAAGTATTCATCATGAATGTGAAGTGGTTCTTAAGCTTTATAAGAAAAATGTCATCGCCGTGAGTTTAGGACTCGATCTCACTCTTCGTGAAGTGCAGGCCAAACTTAAATCTCAAGGTCATCCCTGGGAGATCAGTAAGTGTTTTAAAAATAGTGCTCTTTGTGCACCTTTTATAGGACAGAGAGATTTTACGAACTGGAGAGAGGAGCCTTTTGCTCTTTATATTAACGGTGAGTTAAAGCAGCAGTCTTCACTTCCGAGAGCGATTCTCTCTCCCGATGCGGCTATTCATCATGCCAATGATTTTTTCCCAATGTGTGATGGGGATTTAGTTTTTACAGGCACACCCTCTGGGGTCGGGCCTCTTGCACCCAATGATGTCGTCAAACTCTCATGGGGACCGATTCAACTTGAATTTAGGCTTGCTGATGAACACAAATAGTTATCACGATTTAAAAAATCTTCTTCATCGTTTGGAATTGATGGCCGAGCTTTTAAAGAACAAAGACTTTAAAAACTTCAGTAAAGATGAAATTAAAACTGATCTGGAATTGGATCTTAAAAAGTTGAAAGATTTATTTGCTGAGCTTAGTAGCGATCAATAAAGTCTTCAGGGATTTTAAATCTAAAAACAGGAGTGGTGATTTCAAAAGTTTTGCCATCACTTCCCAACATCTCAAAATGTCCCCACATTCTTCCGGACATTGTCGGGAGAGGGCAAAAACTCGAGTAATCAAAAACTTCTCTCGTTTTAAAATGCGGAGTGTGACCAATCACGCCAGGGCCTTTCACTTGGCGAACTTCACCCTTTGCATCTTCAATATGCCACAACCTAGAGAGCAGCTGAGCAGGCTCTCCACCCACATTGGTAATAGTGATATGATATTGAAAGAGGTATTGGCCTTGAAGTGGATTTGATCTCATAAAATCAAACTCAGTTCTCACTTCAATGCGATAACCAAAACTTTCTTCTATGTAGGTAGGTGTTTCGATGGCCATAGAAACATTCTACGGCCATCGATTGAATTTAGAAAGATGTGACAGCGATGTTTGCAGAATCAAATTTTCCAGTTTTTTGAATGACTTCACCATTTTGATCTACAGCAAAAAACTTGGCGTCCTGGGTCAAGAAGTAGTTATGGCCTGTTTTCGTGATCACACCAAAACTTGAAACCAATCCTCTCTCCGAAACCACTCCATCTTCTGCGACAGCTAAAAGCTTATTATTCGTAACTAAGAATGTTCCACCTTTGGCCGTGATTTTTCCAATTTTGCCGACAATTTCTTTCTTACTGAAAACAAATCCATCACGAGTGACGGTATAGAATGTTCCATCTTGAGTCACAAACCAGTTATTTCCGCCATCAGAGATCTTAGCCGCGTCTAGTCCCTCTACTTTTGTCTCAACAACAGCTCCGCGATCTGTAACAACAAATAAGCGTGCAGGCTTATCTCTTCCACCTTCTATCGCAAAGTACGTTCCACCAGTCGCGATTGGCTTTTTAAAGTCTTTATTACTGTCTTCTGATTTATAGACGAGTCCCTGGCGATCAATTGACCAGGTCGTTCCATCATTTTCAACAAAGTAATTAAATCCTGAGAAGCGAATTTTTTTGGGAGCTTCTAATTGGTCTTTATCTTGTTTATAGATGTAGCCATTTTCATCAACAGTCGTCAGTTGGCGATCGTCATTCACGAAAAATTGTCCACCTTTGTAGCGGATCATATAAGGAAGAATGAATTGGTTAAAATCGTAGACGAAACCTTTTTGATCTACCGTCATGACAATTCCATTACTTTGAACAAAATAGGACTGAGCATGAGCGGCCGAAACACTTAGAGTAGCGATCAATAGGGCTTTTGAAATAAATTTCATAGCTTTCCTCCGGGCAAAAAAAAGGGGGCCACTTTGTATACCCCCTCCAGAGAAAATAGGTGAAAAACCTGAAATTTTTACTTAGCTGGTTTGAAATCCAGTGCCACCGAATTAATACACCAACGCTTTCCTGTAGGCTTAGGCCCGTCGTCAAAGACGTGTCCAAGGTGAGAATCACACTTCGCGCACCTGACTTCCACTCGATGCATATTGAATGCATAGTCATCAATCAGGCGCACATTCTTTGAATTCATCACTTCATAGAAACTTGGCCAGCCGGAGCCACTGTCAAATTTTGTGCCAGAAGCGAAGAGCTCTGTCCCACACGCGACACAAGTATAGGTACCCTTCTCATAGTGTTTATTATATTTACCAGAAAACGGAGACTCAGTGCCCCCCATACGACAGATACGGTATTGCTCTGGATTAAGCTTTTCTTTATACACATCTTTCTCGCTCGACATATTGCCTCCCTGAGTACTCATACCAACTGCAGTTAAAACCGATGCCACAATGTTCTTCATAATGATAGCCTACCTTCAAATTTGGAGTTCTGTTTCATGAGTTCAACGACTGTCTATCTTCTCGCCCTTGCGGCTAATTTGTTTTTTAGTACCGCAAGTCTCGTTTTCTCCATGTACGCGAAGAAATTTTCGCCCTTCTGGATTAACCAGTTCAAAGTCGCAGTGGCCATTCTCCTTTTTGGCTTTGCTACTGTGTATACGGGCTGGGCCCCTGTTTCTGTGACAGCTTTAGGCTTTTTATTTTTAAGTGGGGCCATGGGCCTTTGTATTGGAGATCTCTTTCTCTTCCGTGCTTACGCCACCTTAGGGGCCGGACGCTCACTCGTTCTGTTTAGTTTTCAGCCACTCATACTGGGAGTTTATGGCTGGTTTGCCTTAGGCCAGCATTTTACTCTCTCTCAAATGGGTGCTGTCGCTTGCATGATGGCCTGCCTGGGTGTTTTTCTTCTTGAGAGAAACAAGTTTACTGGCCACTGGGATTTAAAAAGTTTTTTCTGGGCCTTTACAGGCATCATTCTTGATGCTGGTGGAGTCATGCTCACACGATCAGCTTATGAAAATTCTCCGGCGCTTGATTCTATGCAAGTGAATCTCATTCGCTGTACCGGCGCACTTGTGGCTTTCTTTATTTGGAAGCCGCGAGGAATTGCAACAGTCACGAAAGATTTCATCGCGATGAAGACTAAAGAGAAAGCACTCGTGATGATCGCTTGTATCTGCGGAACATTTGTCTCTCTCTCACTTTATTTAGCTGCTCTCAAATACGCTCACGTGGCTTCACTCACCGCTGTCGCAATCACAGGCCCAGTCTGGGTTGCTATACTTGAATGCATTTGGGAGAAGAAGTGGCCTAACGTTTATCTTGTGAGCGCGTTTGGATTTTTTATTTTGGGTTTTTATTTGATGGCGTAACCTTGCGGGTTTAATTTTCGTATCCATTATTAAGATATCGAGAAACCAGGAGGTTCATATGATCAAGCCGATCAAAATTCAAAACATCTTCCTGGCCCGAGGCGACAAACTGATTCTTATGCCGGGTCACAGAATTCAGCGCGTTGTTCGCCAGATGATCAAGCATTCCCGCCTGACCCACTCACCTAAGAAGAAGCGCTCCTCACACTGAGGGGCGCTCACCTCAACAGATTTTGTTAACCCATTGAAATTTCAATTATTTTATTGCAAAAATACTAAATAATTATTACTCTACTCCTCACCCTTTAGGAGTCATTGTGGCCAATATTTTTCAAGAGCTCTCTCAACGTGTTCTCGTTCTCGATGGAGCGATGGGAACGATGATTCAACGATACCAACTCTCTGAAGAAGATTATCGAGGAGAGAGATTTAAGGATTTCCCTAAGCCACTTAAGGGTAATAACGATCTTCTGGTTCTCACTCGTCCCGATGTCATCACGGCCATTCATAGAAAATATCTTGAGGCCGGTGCAGACATCATTGAGACCAACACCTTTAGCGCGCAAAAAATTTCCATGGCCGACTATGGAATGGAAGATTTGTGTACTGAAATCAATTTTGTTTCAGCCCAACAGGCTCGAAAGTTATGTGATGAATTCACTAAAATGAATCCAAAGAAGCCTCGCTTCGTAGCTGGCTCTATTGGCCCCACTACAAAGACAGCTTCCCTCTCACCCGATGTCAACAATCCCGGTTTTCGTGCCGTCAATTTTGATGAATTGAAAACTGCTTACATGGAGCAAGTGAAAGCGCTGGTTGAAGGTGGTGTGGATGTTCTTTTAGTTGAAACTATTTTTGATACTCTCAACGCCAAAGCGGCGCTGTTTGCCATCAGTGAATATTTTAAACAAAAAAATATCTCTGCTCTTCCCATCATGGTCTCTGGAACAATTACCGATCAATCAGGAAGAACGCTTTCGGGTCAAACGGTAGAAGCCTTTTTAAATTCAGTCTCTCACCTTCCACTTCTCTCTATTGGACTAAACTGCGCTTTGGGTGCAGAGCTCATGCGCCCTTATGTAGAAGTGCTCGCTGCCAAATCTCCATTTCATGTCTCAATTTATCCCAATGCTGGTCTTCCCAATCAGTTTGGGCAGTATGATGAAACGCCTGCTTACACAGCAAAAGTGGTGGGCGAGTTCTTACAGAAAAAGTGGCTCAATATCGTGGGCGGCTGCTGTGGAACAACTGATACACACATTCAAGCGATCGCAGAAGCGGCTGCCTCTGCTCCTCCTCGCCCTCTTCCAGTAAAGGAGCATGTCCCTAAATGGTCAGGTCTTGAACCCCTGACACTTTATCCGGGATCAAATTTCATTAATATTGGCGAGAGAACTAACGTTACGGGATCGATTGCCTTTAAAAAATTAATTCAAGAAAACAAAATGGAAGACGCGCTCAAAGTGGCGCGTGAGCAAGTTGAGAACGGTGCTCAACTCATCGATATCAATTTTGATGATGGGATGATTGATTCAGAGAAGATGATGGTGGATTTTTTAAATCTCATCGCCGCTGAGCCCGATATCGCGCGCGTTCCTATCATGATTGATAGCTCGAAGTGGACTGTCCTTGAGGCAGGCCTCAAGCGTATTCAAGGAAAGTGTGTTGTCAATTCACTCTCCCTTAAAGATGGCGAAGCGGCTTTTATTGAGAGAGCCAAACTCGTCAGACAATATGGTGCTGCTGTCGTTGTCATGGCTTTTGACGAGAAAGGCCAAGCCGACACTTATGAGAAGAGAATTCAAATTTGTGAGAGAGCTTATACTTTACTCACCAAAAAAGCAGATTTCCCTCCTGAAGATATCATCTTTGATCCCAACGTCCTCACTGTTGGAACAGGTATGGAAGAGCATGCCAACTACGCGATCGATTTCTTTAAGGCCGTTCAATGGATTAAAACAAATCTTCCTTACGCAAGAACAAGTGGCGGAATATCAAACGTTTCATTCTCGTTTAGAGGAAATAACGTTTTAAGAGAAGCCATTCACTCCGCCTTCCTCTACCACGCCATTCGCGCAGGCCTTGATATGGGAATCGTAAACGCAGGGGCACTTCCTGTGTACGATAACATCCCTAAAGACATGCTTGAATTAGTTGAAGATGTTCTTCTTAATCGCCGCGAAGATGCCACCGAGAGACTCATCACATTTGCTCAAAACATGACGGCAACCAAAGGGGCCGTGAAAGTTGAAGATCTTGCTTGGAGAAATCTACCTGTTGAAGAGCGCTTGGCCCATTCTCTCGTAAAGGGGATTGCCGACTTTGCTGAAGTGGATGCCGAAGAAGCGAGACTTAAATATCCAAAACCACTCCATGTGATTGAAGGTCCTTTAATGGATGGCATGAGCATCGTGGGTGATTTATTTGGTGCAGGAAAAATGTTTCTTCCTCAAGTGGTTAAGAGTGCGCGAGTGATGAAAAAAGCCGTAGCATACTTGCAGCCATTCATTGAAAAAGAGCAAGCCGGTCAGAAGGCGAAAAAGCAAGGTAAGATTCTTCTCGCAACTGTTAAGGGTGATGTTCATGATATTGGAAAAAATATCGTGGGCGTGGTTCTCGCTTGTAATAACTGGGAAGTGATCGATCTAGGTGTCATGGTTCCTTGCGAGAAGATTCTTGAAGTGGCTAAAAAAGAAGAAGTCGATATGATCGGCTTATCAGGTTTAATTACTCCAAGCCTTGATGAAATGATTCATGTCGCAAAAGAAATGGAGCGCACCGGTTTTAAAGTTCCGCTCCTCATTGGTGGAGCCACGACTTCAAGACTTCATACGGCCGTCAAAATTGCTCCTTCATTTAATGGAGTTGTGGTCCACGTTGCCGATGCTTCTCGCTCAGTTCCTGTGGCCGAAAAACTAAAAACTCAGACTGCTAGAGATATTTTTGTCAAAGAAACAAATGCTGAATATGAACAAATGCGTGCTCAACATCTTTCTCAACAAAATGATGAACAGTGGATCTCACTTGAGGAAGCCAGAGGGAATCGCATTCGCCTCAATTGGGAGACTCAAAAACCTGTGAAACCTTCTCAGTTAGGCGTTCAAGTTCTAGAGGATATTCCTCTTCAAGAACTAAAGAACTATATCGATTGGACTCCCTTCTTTCATACTTGGCGCCTCAAGGGAACGTATCCAAAAATTCTTAAAGATCCTGCCATGGGAGAAGAAGCAACCAAGTTATTTAATGATGCTCAAGCCATGCTCAATGATTTGATAAAAAACAACTCACTTAAAGCAAGAGCGGTCTTTGGTCTCTTCCCTGCTGCTTCAGCACAAGATGATATTAAAATCTTTGCCACGAAAGAAGCTTCTACACCTTGTGATAAGCATGGTGAGCATAAGCTCGTAAGTGAAGATCGCTCTAGAGAGCTCGCAACATTAAATATGCTTCGCACCCAAAGAAAAATGCAGGATGCTGCTTCTCCAAATGCTTGTCTCGCTGATTTTATTGCTCCCAAAGATGATTACATGGGTGCCTTCTGCGTGACCGCCGGAATTGGGCTTGAAGAGCTCACAAAACGCTTCGAGAAAGAAAATGATGACTACCAAGGCATTCTCATCCGCGCTCTTGCTGATCGCCTGGCAGAAGCGTGTGCTGAATGGATGCATTTGAAACTGAGAAAAGAGATTTGGGGTTACAGTGCCCTTGAAAATCTTTCGCACGAAGAGCTCGTCCAAGAGAAGTATCAAGGTATCCGTCCTGCTCCTGGCTACTCTGCTTGTCCAGATCACACAGAGAAGAAAAAACTCTTTGCTCTTTTAGATGTTGAGAAAAATATCGGTGTGAAACTCACTCATTCAATGGCCATGACACCAACGGCTTCTGTGAGTGGTTGGTATTTTGCTCATCCAGAAGCGCGCTATTTCAATGTCGGAAAAATACAAGAAGACCAACTCAAAGATTATGCCCAAAGAAAGGGTATGACTGAAGCTGAAGCCAGAAGCTGGCTGTCGGCTAATTTACTTTAAGGAAGTTATGAAAGTTGTTGAGCATATTCAATCCTCTAAGAGCACTCTGTTTTCATTTGAAATACTGCCCCCTCATGCCAGGGAGAGCATTCAAATTCTCTTTAATAACATTGCCCCTTTGATGGAATTTAAACCAAAGTTTATTGATGTTACCTATCACAGAGAAGAATTTATTTTAAAGAAACGTGAAGGCGGACTTCTTGAACAGAAGTCCATTCGTAAGCGTCCTGGAACAGTGGCCATCTGTGCGGCACTTATGCATAAGTATGGTATTGATACTGTTCCTCATATTATTTGCGGGGGATTCACTCGCGAAGAAACAGAGTATGCACTTATCGATCTGAACTATCTTGGAATTGAAAACGTCTTGGCCTTAAGAGGTGATTCAATTAAAGGTCAAAACGATTTCTCACCTACAGTTGGCGGTCATGCCTTCGCCAGTGATCTTGTTGAGCAGCTAAGTGCGATGAACAAGGGTCATTATATTGATGAAGATCTTGAAAATGCCATTCCTACAAACTTTTGTATTGGCGTCGCAGGTTACCCTGAAAAACATTTCGAAGCGGCCAATCTCAAAACAGATCTAAAATGGCTTAAACATAAAGTCGATTGCGGCGCCAATTATGTTGTGACTCAAATGTTTTTTGATAATAAAAAATATTTTGAGTTCTTAGAAAAATGCAAAGCCGATGGAGTACATATTCCCATTATTCCAGGCCTCAAACCTCTTACAAGTAAGAAGCAAGTCCACATGCTGGCTTCTCGTTTTCATATCGATATTCCAGAAGCTCTTACTGATGCGATTGAAAAATGTAAAGACGACAAACAAGTGAGACAAGTCGGAATTGAATGGGCGATAGCTCAATCTAAAGAGCTCATTCAACACAAAGCTCCTTGTTTGCACTTTTACTCGATGGGGAAATCAAATGCGATCCAAGAAATCGCGTCTGCACTTTACTAGCGACAAGTGCCGCATTTTTCTTCATCAGATTTAATTTTCTGTCTGACAGATTCCACTTTTTGATAAAAGAACTCTACGGTTTTCTTACCCACGTCCGTTTCTAGGAGCCAAGCAAGTTTACCTACCCCGGGATAGTGACGAATAAGTTCACTCACCACATCTGCACCGATTAAAATTTCTCCATCTTCTTTAAGATAGTGAACTTTTTCTCGACAAGCTTCAAAACTCAATTGGGGATACTTGATAAAAACATCTGGATTTTCTAATGGCACATAGCAAATTCGGTTTGTTGTATCCCAGCGTTCAAGTCCTTGCTTAAATCTGACACAAAGGGGGCATTGTGCATCGTATACTAAGAGTGGCAGTTTGAGTTCCATGACCTTCAGTATATCATGTTGAGGCTTATTCCTAAGGAGAAATCATGTCATTTTCTAGAAGAGATTTTTTTAAAATTCTCGGAATTACCGCCGTAGGCTCTCAACTTTCTTTAGATGCTCTCGCTTCATCACCTGTCTTAAAAGACTTAGGATTGGCATTTAAAGGGATCTCTCCGGACTTTCAAGATCGACTCCTGTTAGCAGAAGGCCTCTCTTACAAAGTGCTTCTCCAAGAAGGACAGCCGCTTACTAATAGCCTTAATTTTGGTACCAACAATGATTTTCTTCAATTTTTTGAACTCTCAGGCCCTGAGCATGGAATATTGTGGGTCAATCATGAGTATCTCTCTCCTCTTCTTTCTTCAAAAGTTGAGCGAACAAAAGAAGTCATCGAGAAAGAGAGACATTTTGTAGGTGGAAGTTTAGTTGAAATCAAAAAAGAGAAAAATGAATGGATGCTGGTAAAAGACTCTGTCTATAACCGCAGGATTGATGGAACGACTGTCATTCCATTTGCTGGTGGCAAAGAAATCATGGGGAAAAAAGAAGCCATTGGAACTCTGGCCAATTGTGCGGGTGGAAGAACTCCCTGGGGAACTGTTCTGACATGTGAAGAGAACTATGATGGCTTTTATGGTGAAACTGATCGTAAAACAGGTAAGCATATTGATTCTAATTATCTAGGCTGGGATAAATTTTATTCCCACCCGCCAGAGCATTATGGCTGGGTCGTTGAAGTCGATCCAAAAACTGGCCAAGCCAAAAAACATATCACTCTAGGTCGGTTTGCTCACGAGTGTGCCACAACTCAAAAAGCAAAAGATGGGCGAACGGTCGTTTATTCTGGAGACGACACAAATGATGAACATCTTTATAAATTTATTTCAAGCAAGAAGGATTCATTAGAGGAAGGCACTCTTTATGTCGCAAGTCTTGAGAAGGGACAATGGCTTCCACTTGTTCATTCTGATTCGAGACTCAAGAAAGTGTTCAAAGACCAAACTGAGATTCTTATTAATTGTAGAGAGGCGGCCAAAATCATTGGGGCCACGCCTCTTGATAGACCAGAAGACATTGAGATAGATCCGTCTAATGGCTCAATTTTAGTCGCTTGCACAAATAACAAACCTAAAAATCGCCCCCATGGACTTATTTTAAAAATCAAAGAGAAAGGAAATAATCCACTCTCTCTTCATTTTACTCATGAAACGTTTCTGACTGGTGGAGAGAAGGGCGGGCTCTCTTGTCCGGATAACATGGCGTTCGATCCTGCAGGAAATTTATGGATTACCACTGATATCAGTGGATCAGATATGCATAAAGGAAATCAAAAAAACTTTGGCAACAACGGTCTCTTCGTCGTGATGAAGACAGGACCGATGGCCGGAATTCCTGTTCAAATGGCCTCTGCTCCTACAGATGCCGAATTTACGGGGCCATTCTTTTCTTCAAATGGAAAAACATTATTCCTCTCAGTTCAGCATCCTGGAGAGCAAACCACCGATATAAATAATCCGACTAGTCGCTGGCCTAATGGCGATCATCCAAAATCAAGCGTTGTGACCATTGAAGGGCCACTTCTTAACAAAATTACGAGCATTTAAATGAAAGAAGAATCTAAAGAACTAAAGTCCCATCTATTCATATGCACTCATTCAAGAGATGAAGGCAGTAGTTGTGGAAAGAAAAATTCAGACAAACTCGTTTCGGAGTTGAAGTCTTGGGTTAAGGCTGAAAACTTGAAATCTTCCGTGAAAGTCACTCGCTCTGGCTGTCTTGGCATGTGCGAGAATGGAATTGCAGCTGTTTGCTATCCTCAAAAGAAATGGATCTCTGAAATTGATGTCAGTGATGTTGAACAATTAAAGAAAATGCTGAAATAAAAAAGGGCCCCTAAGGGCCCTTTTTTTTAGAATGATTTATTTAAAGTCACTCGACGATCTTTCACATCAATAGACTGAGTTTCAAGAACAGAGCGCTCAGATCTAAAGGTCAAAGTGTATTTACCTGGATTTAAAATAATATGATAAGTTCCATCTGGGTTAACTTTGTAAATTTGGATCTTATTTCCAGAAGCATCTGCAATGTCAATTTCCAGTTTTCCTGTCTTAGATGAAGAGACAACACCTCTCACACCAGGCCCTGCGGCACGATCAAGAAGAAGCTGCCATCCCGCACGGTTACGAACAACTGTCTTATCTCTCCATTGAGCATAATCCGGATGAAATCCACCGTGCTCAGAGGCATTCACTTCAATCACGTAAGGAATGACCTGCATTTCCATATACATCCAATCAATATCTCCGCCATCAGCATTGTAGAGCGTCTCCCAAGGTGTGCCTGGAGTATAGTTCATCAGGCGTCCCATTTCTTTTCCGATAGATTCAACCACGGCTGCAGTTTGCGTTCTCATAGGTCTACAGCCAAATGGATAGAGAACTAATTCACTATAAGAGTGATAAGAAATATTAAAGACGGGACGGATTTCAGAAACAAAATTCATCATGACATTAGTTTCTGGCTCTGAAGCAGGCCCTGTTCCACGGTAAGTCTGTGACCAGGTAGAACCGCTTGATCCATTACAGGCATTCCAGTTCGATGGATAGTTGCGATTCAAATCCACTCCGAAATTACCGCGAGCATTCTTTCTCCACATTGAGTCTTGGCTCCACATACGATTATTTCCATCCACGTTGAACATCGGCATAACCCAAATTTCATTACTCTCAACCCAGGCCCTGACTTTTGCATCTGAGTTATAATTTGAAAGAAGGTAGTCCGCGATATCCATCGCCACTTCTGGTGTCATGACTTCACGAGCGTGATGCATTCCATTGAACAAAAGTGTAGGCTCACTTGTTTCACGAACAGAAGGATTGTCTGAAATTTTAATCGCCCAGATCGGTCTCTTCTCTAGTGACTCTCCTACTTTTCTCAACTGAGTGAGATCAGGATACTTCGCTGCTAGCTCTTGAAGGCGAGCTTCAATCTTAGCTGGGTTCATATATTCAGGATCTGGTCCACGAAGCATTGTTTGTGGAATCACAAAATTGAAATGCGCTTTTAGAGTTTGAAGTTCTAGTAATTGATCTTGGTTCACTAGAGCTTCAACTTCACCTTTTTTAAGATCGACACCTGTGACATCGATTTCTTTCTCACGCAAATAAGCTTTAACAGCTTCTGTCGTTGGAAATCGAACAAGCACTCTGTCTTGTGGGGTTTCAGTATGAGCAAATACAGGGAGTGCACTTAATAGTGCTAAGACTATCGCCAATTTCATTTTTTCCATCCTTGGTTCAAATGTACTTTATGAGTCGACCAGTTCTTTAAAGGGTCCGTCAAAGACTCAAGGAGGATTGATAGAAAATGTCAGCCGATTAGTAGAGTAGAAGGATCAAGATACCGCTTGAAGAGGGAGCTTATCTGGATAGAGTTTTTCAATTTCTGCGATATAAGGTTGAGCTTTATCTTGTAAGCCTTGCTTCTGCATGGCTTCGACCAACATTTTTAAGCATAGGTAATCACGGATATTTTTATTATAGATATCCATTCCCTTCTTAATGATGATCGCCGGCTCGACGTTAGGTGCAGAGCTTCTAATGAGGAAATCACTGAGGATAAAGTCTTCGTGATCCAGGGTTCCCGCCGAGAAACGGGAAATGTATTTTTCAGCCTCTGAAGTTTGATTATTTTCTACAAGGAAGGTAATTATCGCGCGCATAAATTTCGAAAATTCAGAACAAGACACTGCGATTTTCTCAAAAATGGCCAAAGCTTTTGGCGGCTGCCCCTCATTCATAAACCACTTACCAGCTACAAATAATCCAGCTCCAATATAATTTGTCATCTCAGCATTACGCTCTTCAATCTGGGTAAAGATATCGTAATAGCTCTCCATGTCTTCATAGTTCTTTGTCACAATCGCGAGGCGAATGATTTGTGTGAGACGATCTGGATTGGCCGGAAAGTACTTCGCTACTTTTTTAACAACTTGATAAGCTTCTTCAAACTTCTTCTCTTTCATAAAGATTTCATACAAACCCACCAAACATTTAAAGTGGATCGAGTTGTAGGAGAGACCTTTATTATACTTACCCTTAGCTTGGTCAGCCTCAGTCATCATGTATTGGGCTTGCCCCATATAAAACAAGGCAAGAGAAGGTCGCTGATGAAGAGGTAGAGCCGCTTCAAAGACGGCAATGGCCCCACGGTAATCACCCTTAGCAATTAACTCTTTTCCTTCTTCCACTTTTAGAATGTAAGGCGAAGGCTGAATTTTGGCAGAAATGGTGGAGATCAAACTTTCATGAATCGATTGAAGAGTGTACGGCTTAATAATAAAGCTATCGACATCTTCTTCAGCCGCTTTTGCAACCGCTGTTTGAGAGATATTTGAAGTGACCAATATGAGACACAATTTTTTATTATTTGGGCTAGCGCTTCGAACAACTTTAAACAAGTCGAAACCAGAACCACCACCAACGACATAATCAGAAAGAACCAAGCCGATCTGATTTTCTTTTAAAATTTGCTCGGCTTCAACCATGCTGCCGGCCGTATGAATCATGTGGCGTTTTGTCCCCAAATCCACCATGACTTTAAGCAAGCGATTACGCGAGCTAGAGTTCTTGTCTACGACAAGGACTCCAAACTTCGTCAAATAATCTTGTACGACTTGCTTCTTATCCACTTACTTCCCCGAACTTGTGAGCAGAAAACTATTGATCTCACTCTGTTTATTCTCTAACACAGACAATAAGGCTAACCAACGATCTCTATCTCTCATTAGAACTTTTAATTTAAAACAATTCACATCATCAGTCTTTTTCTCGACTCGCACGGCAAAACGCTTTAAATCGTTTCCAGGCACTAAAACTGTCATGGATCCAGTATCTCCACCATAGTTTTCTTCATCAAGGATGGCCGTCAATCCCTCATCGGTAAATTCATGAACTTCTAGATTCCAAGTCTTAATTCCGTTCTGCAAAACAAAGGTAATGCTAGGAACCTGAAGAGCATCTTTAGCTAAATGCTCTAAATGTACTCTTGGATCAAAAAGAAACTTAGCAATACCGTCAGAGATCAAAGAAGTATCAAGAGGAAAACTAAAAAACTTCAGAACACCTCTTGAGGTCATAGAGCTGGGATGAACAGAGAGATTAGGGCCAAAGGCAAAGAGCAATGGAGATCCCTTTCCTTCATTAACAACTGCTTCTTTTGATACAACATCTGCAAGACCAGTCATGAAACTGATGTTGCACAAGATCACATCAATATCCCAACGCTTTTGAAGAGCAAGACCTTGGACTATATCAAGAGCTGTAAAAACATTCGCCCCAAGACGAATAAAATCTTTTTCAAGTCGCTTCGCTTCGAACTTCAAAGGCTCGATTAACAATATATTATATCCTGCTAAACTCGTTTTCATCGACCTTGTACCGTTTTTAAAAAATGGGCCACATGTTGCTGTCTTAACTGATAGAGCTTCATAAACTGCTCAAAAATAGGAACATCAACTGAAGAGATCTCCATCATAATGAAGAGTTCTCCTTCATCACCGTCAGTAACTTCTATACATTTTCCATTAACAGCGACTCTCTTACTCTTCTTCATATAACTAAACGTCATAACTAATTCTAAATCTTCTCCAATGGATACTTTGTGACCATTGATTTTGACAAAGGCGGCTCCATCAAAAAAATCATCCAGCTGAACAATGATTTCAACATTCGGCTGAGCTTTTCTCTTCAGCACGGCCTTAACTGTGGCCGTGTCATTCACAACAGGGCGACCATCATCACCAACGGCAGGCTCTTCTGGGAGGACTTCAGCTTTGATCGCTTTAGTTTTTTCTTTTGAAGGTTTTTGATCTCTAATCTTTACCGCTGTAGGCTCTTCGTCTTCCTCCTCCTCAACTGGGGGAGGAACAAGACGTGGCTTCATTTTCTGCAATGGAACTTTCACTGCAGCAGGATCGTCAAATTCGCCAGGGCTTAGGTCGGCTTCAGGGTCTTCCGCATTGCCGTCAGCTAATATATCTTCGAGCATATGAGATTTTTTATCTCTTGCATCGATACTCTTAATTTTTTTAGTTGATACTTCTCTCTCTTCCTCAAACTCTTCTTCTTCATCTTCAGCAAGAGCCTTCTCTTTCTTTTTTCCTACTTTTCCGGAATAGTGACCTGATCCCAAATTATCTGTTTTAGATTTCCCACCGTATTCTTCTTGCTCATCCTCTTCATCTTCGTCAAAAGCACTAAGAGCTTTCTTTTTAATTTTTTTATTTTTTTCCGGACGCAGTTCGTCCTCTTCCTCTTCTTCAACTTCAAGCTCATCGAGTTTATCAATTTTCTTTTTAGAATAGTGAGATGATCCTAAATCATCAGTTCCACCCTTTGAGCCTGACTTAATCTCTTTAGGACTTACTTTTTTATTCTTCTGCTCAATTTCTTCTTCAATCTCTTCTTCATCTTCCTCAAAGGCCGAATGGCCCTCTTTTTTGGCTTTAATTTTCTTTTTTTGTGCTGAATCTTTTCCAGAATAGACATCTTCACCCAGATCATCGGTATGAGATTTTCCGCTTAAGGAATCAGCCTCTTCCTCGTGATATTCGCCCTTCTCTCGCGAGAGTGACTTTCTCTTTTTTTCTGGCCTTAGATTTTCTTCTTCCTCTTCTTCCTCATCCTCCCAAACATCATTTGACTGATGCTTTGGGCGATCTTTTTTAATTTTTTCTTCAGCTTTGCCTGATGTTTTACTTGAATAATGGCCATCACCTAGATCATCTGTATCAGATTCTCCATCATAGCTTCCACCGTGACTCTCTTTTCTCTTTTTTCTTTCTTTCTCAACTTCTTCCTCGATTTCCTCGTCTATCTCATCTCTCTCGTACTCTTTTCTGGCTTTTTTCTCAGGGGCACTGTTGCCTCCCGGCTGATTTGAGTAATGATTCTTACCTAAATCATCCGTCTCGCTCTCTCCACCGTATTGAGACTTTCTCTCGTTTTTAGAATACTCTGTTTTACCTTTATACTTATCAGGGCCAACATCATCTGTACCTGCATCACCATTGCCGTTATCAAAACGATCGGCAGATCCGTCATGCCTTTTACTTTCTTCTTCGTTATATTTCTCACGATCGATATCACCATCGTAGTGAGATCGTCCTAAATCATCAGTGGAGCTTTCCCCTGAGTAATCTTCAAATACATCGGCTTCGTTTTTGATCTTCTTGGCTTCTTTAGGAGCATCCGCAAGCTCAAGCTCCTTCTTGCCACGAAGTTTTGTATCAATTTTTCCTTGATCAGAAATATCTTGAGTCAGTAAGCCATCACCTGCTTTATCTTTTTCAATTTCAGTCTTCTGCTCTAATTCTTTGGCTTTTTTTACGACGACTTCTTGATCGAAACTCTCCTCAATGACTTTTTGTCTTGAAAGAGCATAATTTGAGTTCTTGCTTATCTCCAGAGTTTGAGGATTGGCCCTAAAGCGAACAACCTGATTCCCCTCTTCTTGGTAATACATTTGAAACTTTTGGCCTGAGATGAGCCAAACGTTTTCTTTCCAAACGAATTC
>JAIEMA010000002.1 GCA_019752535.1 Bacteriovoracaceae bacterium | reverse complement strand
TTTGCGGCAGAGGGGTTGCTGCTTTGGGTTCGATGACTTCCGGCACTGAGACAATAGGTGTTGGCTCTTCCGCTTGTGGAGGAGTCTTAAGAGGTGCGGTGCATGAGACTAGTAGCAGAAAAATCAATATTCGCATGAGTTCTGATTGTAGAGAGGGTGAGCTTCTCTGTAAAATATTTGGATGAGTTTTTGTTATTTAACGGCCCATCGAGAATCCCATGCTTCAAAGCGCATCATGAGTGAAGCCCAGAAGATGGGGCTCAAGTTAGATATTTTAAATCCTCTGCACTTGAGATTGAATACATTTTCGCAGCCTCAAAAATATTCAAAAACACTCAATCGTTTTTCAGCTGTGGATGCTCATGATCCCTATATCTTTACTGTGATGGAATCTCCTCTTTGGGGTGAGCAGTTCAATTCATGGGAAGTGCGCTCAAAGCTTTGGGATAAAAGTCGCCAAACGCTTTGGATGAATAAGGTGAATTGGCCAACGACTCCAATCTTTGCCTTCAGAGGTCCAATCACGGTGGAAGATGAGAGCTGGAGGGAGTTTAAGAAATTAAATCCTCAGGGGTGGGTGCTCAAAGTGAATCGCGGGCAGAAAGGGATTGGGATTCATTTCTTTAAAGAGGAAGACTCACTCTTTGCCTGGCTTGAAACGCTGTGGCGACTGGGAGATCAGGATTTTATTATTCAGCCCGAGCTCTCAGTGATGAGAGAGTATCGTGTCACCTACCTTCAAAGTAAGCCCTGGGCCATTCTTGAGAGATCGGCTGATTCAGCGAAAAAGAATTTTGCCCAGGGAGGAGAGGCGCGTGAGCTCAAAGGAAGTGAGTGCCCAAAAAATCTCTCTGGATTAATTGAAAAAATGGCCGAGCTTAAGGCCCACCATACCAGTATCGATCTTTTAGAAACGGATAAAGGGTTGTTCGTAAGCGACATCAATCTTGTGCCGGGCTTTGAACAATTAGAAAATGTCACCGGCCGCAATTTCGCCTCAGATCTGCTTAAAGTCATCTTTTGAGAGCATAAAACTCAACTACTCAAGTTTTTCTTACTGCCAACCGATATGGGCAGTAGACATTCATGAAGGGGTTTCAAATGCTGACAAGTCTAGCCGAATTCAAATACTACCAATCTTTCCGTGTTCCGGTGGAATCTCGTGATGATGTGCTCTTCTTTCTTGAACAAGAAGACGAGTATGGAAAATTCTGTACCGTCAATAAAGTCAAGCTGATGGACGTTTCAATGACGGGTATGGGGTTTACTACCGATGCTCGAATTGCTGTTGGTGAGACTATCCGTTGCGCGATTCAATTCAAGCGTTTTCGCCATGAATTTAATGCCACAATTGTGCGCGCTTTTAATGGCAAAGGCGACAGTCCTGAAGAAGCGATGATGAACTACGGTGCTGAACTTGATAAAGAAGAGTTCCCACCGATGAAGCGCTTTATTGAGCAGTATGTGAATAGTCTTCCTCCTGAAAGATTAAAAGATTCACTTACTTCATTGGCACTCACTGAAAGATTCTCTTCTGCGGAAGAGGGGTTTGAGATGTTCTCTCTGCTCTTGTCATTATTTAAAGACATCACGCAGTTTGGAAATAAAGAAAAATTTATCGAAAGTATGCTCGAAGAGATTACACGCATCTTGAATGCTCAACGTGCCACGATCTTTCTCATTAATCCAGATTCAAATGAACTTGAAGCGGTCGCAGCTCTTGGTATCCAAAAAGAGATGCTCAAATTCGATTACCGTAAAGGGATCGCGGGAAGTGTATTCACAACAGGTGTCTCACTTAATATTGATTGCAAAACAGATAAAGTTCGCTTCTCTGAAGAGATTGATAAGGTCACAGGCTTTTTAACAAAAAGTATTATCTGTGCGCCTATTCATAACCGTGAAGATAAAATCATTGGCGTGATTGAAATTCTCAATAAGCGCAATGAAGATCGCTTTACTGCAGAAGATGAAAAAACGATGAAGGTCTTGGGTCTCATTTGCTCATCAGTCTTTCATAACTATAATCCGATCTCTGAGAAGTCACTTATCCGTCGCTTCTCTACGCCTTATGACCGTGAGCACGCATGGATTGGCCGCTCTCCTTCAACGGGAGATGTGAGAAAGTCCATCGTCAAACTTAAAGATATAGACTCACCATTGCTGATCTCTGGTGAAGCCGGGACTGGAAAGCGTCTCCTTGCTCGCATTATGCATAATGAAGGCAAGCGTGGGTTGCATCCTTTCCATCAAGTGAATTGCCAGGGTGTGGATCCAGCTGATCTAGAAAAAGAAATGTTCTCAAAGCTTGAAGAGTGTGTCGGTGGAACTGTTTCATTTGCAGAAATTTCTCACATGCCACTTAATCTTCAACAGAAACTTCATCATTGCTTGAAAGAGAGAAGAGTTGAAGGCAGTCAGATCTCTCTCGATGTCAGAGTGATTGCAACCACGTCAGTTGATCTTAAAGGCTTAGTAGAAGAGTCTCGTTTTAATCCAGATCTTTTGCATCTTCTTGGGACTTCAGAGATTAATGTAGAGCCATTAAGAAAGCGTAAGCCAGATGTTGAAGATTTATCTTCATACTTTTTGAGAAAAGAGTGCAGAAAACAAGGCCTCTTACTTAAGGAACTTTCTCCTGAGCTTAAAGAAATTTTTGCTCAATATAATTGGCCTGGTAACGTGGCAGAGCTTGAACAAGCCATTGAGAAAGCTGTGCTCTACAATCCAAAAACTCATATCATCACTGAGCTTGGAACCAAGTCCACTCCAGTATTAGATACTTCTAAGCATGGAGGCTGTCAGCTTGATCATATTCCTCATGCGGATGATCCTGCGATTCCACTTAAAGATCGCGTGTGCTTAGTTGAGCGCGAGATGATTTTGGCCGAGATTAAGCGTCATAAGGGCAATAAATCAAAAGCTGCGACGGCGATGGGTATTTCTCGAGAAGCCCTTCGTAAAAAACTAATTATGTCAGATGAAATTATGGCCAATCTTAAAAATCCTGGTGCGGCCCCTGCAGCTCCAGTAGTTGCTGATGACGAAAAGAGTGCAGCTTAGTGCTTCTAATCCTATGATTTTTCAATAACAGTCCGATAAGGCGGTATAACTCTTAAGAGGATACCGCCTTTGAAGGACCTGTTGCCCTTCTTGCAAAACTTACGTGCACTCGATTTGCTAGATATTCTGGCCGTGAGTTTTATTATTTATCGAATGCTTCTCATCGTTCAAGGCACTAGAGCTGTTCAAATGCTCTTGGGTCTTGGTGCGATGGCGGCACTTTGGTGGGCTTCAAACGCCTATGAGTTGCATGCTTTAAGTTGGTTGCTGCAATTATTTTTTGATTACCTCTTCATTCTCATCATTGTTCTTTTTCAAGATCAAATTAAAAGTGCACTCGTCTCCTTCGGTGGAACTCGCTTTATTGGAAGAGCTTCAAAGGGCAGTCTTGATCAGCAAATAGAAGAAGTTGTTTCTGCGTGCATGTCTCTCTCGCGTGAGAGGACTGGAGCGTTGATTGTCTTCGAGAAAAATCATGGTCTTCTTAATTACTCTCTGACGGGAACAAGATTAGATGCGAGAGTACACTCTGATGTCTTGTATGCCCTTTTTCAAACGCGCTCTCCCTTGCATGATGGAGCGGTCATTTTGTTTGACGGAAAAATTCAATCCGCGGGCTGTTTTCTTCCGTTATCTAAATCGGGTGATGTGGATCGACATTTCGGAACTCGTCACCGTGCTGCACTTGGAATCAGTGAGGTCAGCGATGCAGTGGTTGTTGTGGTTTCTGAAGAGACTGGTAAAATTCAGATTTGTTTCAATGGAGAGTTTTCACAAGCAGTAGATGAAAATTCTCTTCGCAAAGGGCTCAGGCAGAGACTCTTAAGATTTGAGAGAGGACTTCAAGATCCTATCACAAGTTTTGGAGCTCATTCATGAAGCTGCGTTTGAAAACCAAAAAGCATTCACTCAAAGTCGTCTCTCTGATTACAGGTCTTATCCTTTGGTTTTATGTTTTAAATGCGGCAAGAATCACTGTCGAGAAAACGATCACCCTTCAATATGTTCTGCCTGATCACGCAGTTTTTGCCATTAAACCTCCTCAAGAGGCGATTGTGACTTTAGAGGGACCGCGAGCGTTTATGAGATCGCTCCTTGAGCGTGATGAAAAAATTGTGGTGGATATCTCAAGACCTCCCTGGAGAGATAGCCTTAGACCGCAGCCGGTTTTAAAAAGCTCTGATCTCGTTTTGCCCTTTGGTGTGAAGGTAGAAAAGATCTCCCCAAGAATTCTCCCTTTAAGGCTTGAGCGTAAGGCCAGTAAACTGTTGCCAGTTAAACTCGTTTTAACGGGAGATCTGCCCCAAGATTTGCAAATTCAAAATATGCAAATTAGACCCACTGAGGTGGAGGTTGTGGGGCCAAGAAGTTTGATTCAAGGCATGAAAGAAATCACCACCAAGCCGATTGAGATTGAGTCATTGTACGGCCAAACAAATTTGAGTCTTGAATGGAATCTTCCTGATGAACGACTAGTCGTTTCAAAGGGTGGAAATCCACAGATTACTTATGGACTTAAGGCCAAACGGGCCAATATGGTCTTGGAAAAAGTCCCTGTTCGTCTTTTAGGTGAGGGAGTGCTTCCTCGCCAACAGACAGTGGCGATTGTTTTGTGGGCCCCACCTGACGTTGTTCGTCGCGTAGATAAGTCGGATTTAAACGTCCAGGTTTGGGCAGAAGTTCCAGAGGGAAGTAAAAAAGCAGTTGAAGTCGAGCTTCGTGCAGTGCTGCCACCAAGATTGCATTTAGTCGAAATTCGCCCTAAGAGAATCCTTGTGGAGCCTCGCTGAGATTGGTAGTTTTGTAACGTTTTCAATCGAAGGAAGAGTATGTCGGGAAAAAGAAATTTATTCGGTACTGATGGAATCCGCGGCAAAGCTAATATTCATCCGATGACGGGTGAGGTGGCGATGGCCTTAGGTCGCGCGGTGACTTATTACTTTCAAAAAAATTCAAACAAGAAGCCATTGATCATTATCGGAAAAGATACTCGTCTCTCATGTTATATGCTTGAGCAGGCTTTCTCCGCTGGTGTTTGCTCTCAAGGGGGCCGTGCGATTTTCACGGGGCCACTTCCGACTCCTGGCGTGGCTTTTGTGACCCAAAGTATGCGAGCCGATGCTGGAGTGATGATTTCCGCTTCTCATAATCCCTATGAAGACAATGGAATCAAAATATTTGACCGCTCAGGACATAAGCTTCCTGATGATGTTGAACTTGAGCTTGAGAAAATGATTCTTAACCCAAGTCTTATTCCCGCAAAAGTGGGAGGAGAGTTAGGAAACGCAAAAAGATTAGATGAGGTCATTGGTCGCTATATTGTTCATGCGAAGTCTGCTTTCAATTCTTCTTACTCGCTTGAGGGTTTGAGAATTGTCGTTGATGGGGCCAACGGAGCGGCTTATAAATTGGCGCCACAAGTTTTTGAAGAACTTGGCGCAGAAGTGATCTCACTTGGGAAAGAGCCTAATGGAATCAATATTAACAGGGGCTGTGGTGCTCTTCATCCGCAAATGTGTGCTGAACATGTGGTGAAATTTCGCGCAGACATTGGTGTCTGTGTCGATGGGGATGCTGACCGTGTGGTGTTGATTGATCGCGATGGAACTGTCATTGATGGTGATAAAGTGATTGGTCTGTGTGCGAGATTTTTAAAAGACTCTAATCAGCTTGATGGGCAGAACGAAATCGTTGGAACCGTGATGTCTAATTTTGGTTTAGAAGTTTATTTAAAGAAGCATGGACTCTCTTTGAATCGCACTCAAGTCGGAGATCGCTATATTGTTGAGCGTATGCGCCACAGTGGCTCCGTCTTTGGTGGAGAACCTTCAGGGCATTTGATCTTTAAGAAACATTCGACCACTGGGGATGGCATTTTGGCGGCCCTTAAGGTGATTGAGTGCATGAAGTTTTATAAAAAAGGTCTCAAAGAGCTTGCCGATGAAGTTGTTCTTTATCCTCAGGTTCTTCTCAATACGACGACGAGTAAGAAGCCTCCTTTTGAAGATGTCCCGGCCATTGCACAAGCAGTGAAAGAGGCCGAGGCTGAACTTAAAGGGTCTGGTCGATTGCTCTTGCGCTACTCAGGGACTGAAAATTTGGCTCGAGTGATGGTGGAAGGTCAGGATGCGGAGTTGGTGGAAAAACTTTGCCGTCAACTTACGGATATCGTCGCTAAGCAATTAGGTTAATCATGATTCCTCGTTTGGGCGTAAATATTGATCACGTGGCCACTATTCGCCAGCAAAGAGGGGAGAGTTATCCTGAAGTCTTTCGGGCCGCTGAACTCTCTCTCGCCGCGGGCGCTGATCAAATCACGATCCACTTACGTGAAGACAGACGCCACATTCAAGATTCGGATGTCGGAGCGGTTCATCAAATATGTAAAAAATTTCAAAGACCACTCAATTTTGAAATGGGTTGTCATCCTGAGATTGTCTCTCTTGCTTGCCAAGAAAAACCTGCTTGGGTTTGTCTTGTTCCAGAAAAGAGAGAGGAGAGAACGACTGAAGGGGGCTTGGCCCTCACTCACAGTGGAACTTTACAAAGAGTGACGGAAGCAATTGAAACTCTAAAACTTGGGTCGCCAAATACAAAGATTTCTCTCTTCATTGAAGCCTCTGATGAAGTCATTGAGGCAAGCTTAAAGCTCCCAGTTCAGGCCGTGGAGATTCACACGGGTGATTACGCTAAAGAATTTCTCATGGGTAAGGATATTTCAAAACATTTAGATCAGTACGCGAAAGCGTGTAAAAAAATTAAATTAAATCAACGTGGCTTTCATGCAGGTCATGGTTTGACTAATCTTTCCGTGGTTCCGCTTTTAAAGCAGGGACTATTTGAAGAGTATAATATTGGGCATTGGATTATTGCTGAATCTTTGTTTCTTGGTTTGCCCCTAGTGGTGAGCAATCTTGTGAAGCAAATCAGATCGAGTTCTCACTGAAGGAGCAGTTATGCGTATTGTGACTCAAGCAGAGATGAAAGAAATTGAAAAAATCTCAGCTGAAAAACATTTTTTTAATGAACATCTTATTGTTGAAAACGTGGGTCTCTTAGGAGCTCAGGTCTTAGAAGAACGTATAAAAGTTTTTGGAACTGATGTGGATGTCGTGGTGCTTGCTGGTAAAGGCAATAACGGAGCCGATGGTTTGGCCCTGGCTCGCTATTTAGTGAAACCTGGCAGAAGTGTGCGTGCTTTCTTGATGTTTGATGAAAAATCGTTCTCTCCTGAGGCGCTAGAGCAGTTGAAGATGGCCAAGGCTTTTGGCGTAAAAGTAAATGCCATTAGAGATTTAAATGAGCTTGAGAGCTATTTTGCTCAAAATCCTCTTCCAAAAGTTGTGGTGGATGCCATCTTCGGAACGGGGGTTCGTCTTCCTCTCTCAAATTTTTTGTATGATGTGATCCATTTCGTTAACGACAACGCCAACTATACAGTCGCTCTCGATATTCCAACCGGAGTCTCTGGTGATTCTGGCCTTGCTCAGGGTAATGCGATTAAGGCCGACCTGACTTTAGCTGTGGGATTCCCAAAGATTGGTCACTACGTGGCCGATGGAGCGAAGCTTTCAGGAGAAGTGAAAACTCTTGAGGTGGGCTTTCCTGCTCAGGTGACAAGAGAGAAGGGAGATAAATTTCTTCTGACTCGCGAAAATCTTCCTTATAAATCAGAGGCCCGAAACAAGTTTGCAGACAAAAAAATCTTCGGTCACACTCTGGTGGTTGGTGGATCTCATGGACTCACCGGCGCGCTCGCTATGGCCTCATCTGCGGCTTTAAAGACCGGCTCTGGTCTTGTGACGGCTTCGACCTGGGAGCCGCAGTATCAAGAGATGGTGACTCGTTTAATTCCAGAAGTAATGACAGGTTTTGTTCCTAATGATGAATCGAAGTGGGGCAAAGTTCTTAAAGGACTTTCAAAATACAGCTCTCTTGTGATCGGTCCTGGTCTTGGCCGTTCAGCTCGCGCCAGAAGATTAGTGCTTGAGATCATGAATAATTTCTCAGGTCCTTTGGTCTTAGATGCAGATGCGATCAATGCGCTTAATTTGAAAGAAGACTCTCAACTCTTTGCCATGAGACACGCGCCTACTATCATGACTCCACACTTTGGTGAGTTTGCTCGCTTTTGTGGTCTTGAGATCGAAGAAGTGGAAAAAGCTCCGTTTGAAAATTTGCGTCAGGCGGTTGAGCGCACCAATTGCACTATTATTCTTAAAGGGGCTTGCACCTATTTAGGTTTAGCTTCAGGTAAAACCTATTTTAATTTCTCACCTAATGATGGCATGGCGACTGGTGGTGTGGGAGACGTGCTCGCTGGAATCCTCGGCGGACTGTTAGCGCAAGATACAGGTCTTCGTCGTGAGTAAGACGCCCTCCTACAGCGCTATGAACACGCCAATCAAGCAGCTTTATTGAGTGTCTATGCCCACACCTCAGCGGGACAATTTGCGGCCGATAAATTTGGTGTGAGAACCATGACGGCCACGAGCCTGATTGAAACACTTCCGGAAGTTTTCAACCGTCTTGATGAAGATAAGTAGTTGGGTAGGATAGAAGGATGAGTACGAAACTGATTCGAGAGTGGAAGAAAGTTTATCCCACCGATCTACCTTATATTGTTTATGAATTAAAAGAGCTCACCAAAGTTCCGGCCCTCATCATTCTTGATGGACCGATGGGAGTGGGTAAGACAACTTTTAGCCAACAGTTTATCGGAGAGTCAGAAGTTTTCTCTCCCTCTTATTCTATACTCAGTGAACATGCTCAGATATTGCATGGTGATTTTTATCGGATTGAAACCACTGAAGATATTTTCACGCTCGAAATCCCTGTCTACTTAGAAGATAAGCAATATTTTTTAGCTGAGTGGGGAAATAAGTTTTCTAAAAGACTTTTACGTGAAATTCCTGAGACCTGGTCGAGCTACATTTTAGAGATTGGTTTTGGTAAACCGGCCAATGAAGGTGAAGAACCTTCACGAAATTTCTCCCTTTCAACCCTGATTGATGACTAAAAACCCTAGTAACTGATTTAATCGGAAAAATTTGCCATAGGGGCAAAATGTCACCGCATAAGGCCGTCTCGGCGCAAATGCCTTGAAATCTTTCGCTAATTTAGCTTTTATTTTCTTTTGATAATATTTAACTGTCGGGGCAGAAAATATATTTGACGGCACAAAGACTAGGGGGACATACTATTCGGGAGACACTTTTGGTCTGACTTAGGATAGTCAACTAAAAGCCCCCCTCCCAGGCGTCAAGGAAGAAGACAACCTGGAATAACATCACCAACCACTTCTTTATGGAGGAAGACAATGAGACTAACATCTAAAGGCCGTTACGCAGTTCGTGCAATGTTGGACCTAACGTTCAACAGCACAGGCAACCCAGTTCGTTTGCAGGAGATTTCAACTCGCCAAGCGATTTCTTTGCACTATCTTGAGCAGTTGTTCCGTAAACTTCGCACTGGCAAAGTTGTGAAGTCAGTTCGCGGCCCAGGCGGCGGATATGTTCTTGCTCGTTCTATGGACGAAATTTCAATTAAAGACGTTCTTGATTGTGTTGGTGAGAACATCAACCCAGCTCGCGACATCGTAGGTGTTCCATCTTCTGGTATCGAAATCATGAAAGATGAGAGCGGCAACGATATCAATGGTGTTGTTGATACATCTGAATTCCACCTTACTCGTGGCTATTTCGAGAATCTTGGAAACATCATGCAGGAATATCTTGCAACGACAACTCTTGGCGATCTTATGCGCAAAAACCGTGAGGCTGCTGCAAATAACAACGCTAACACAACTACCAACGCGTTCGGATCAATCATCCGTAACAACATTGGGGAAGTGAACCAGTAATTGGATCGGATCTATTTAGATTTCAATGCTACGTCACCCTTGGCACCAGCGGTTCACCGCTGGCTCACCAAGGGTGATTTTTTTTGGGCGAACCCTTCCTCTCAACACTCCTCAGGTAAAAAAGCTTCGTTTGCTCTTGAAGAAGCCAGACGTAAACTTCAAAGCACATTTAAACTTGATCCCTCAACTCACCAAACGATCTATCACTCTGGTGCCACTGAATCGATTAATAGTTTTGTCTTAGGCTGGTGGTTTGAAAATCAATCGAAAGGTTTAAAACCACTTTTTGTTTTCTCTCCACTGGATCACGCTTGTGTGCGCGCTCAAGCCGCCCGCCTCAAAACGTTTGGCTGTGAGACTTTAGAGCTAACCGTCCAGAAGAATGGAAACTTAGATTTAGAATCGAGTCTCTTGGCGATCAAAGAGGCGCAATCTCAAATAACAGGCTCAACGCTTCTCAATTTTACCTGGGTTCATAATGAGACAGGCGTGGTGTGGCCGCTATCTGTAGCCGAAAAAATCAAAGCGCAAACAGGATGCCGTGTGCATGTCGATGCGGCTCAAGTGATCGGTAAAGTCGCCAATTGTTTTGATCTCTCAAGCGAACTTGATCTGTATTCTTTCTCCTCTCATAAATGCGGAGGTCTTAAGTCTCATGGCTGGAGCTTTGTCTCTAGTTCATGGTCTGCTCAAAGTTTAATCTTGGGTGGAGGTCAGCAACAAGGCCTGCGCGCGGGAACAGAGAATGTGATTGGCGCTCTGGCTTTAGAGATCGCTCTAGAAGACTTGAAGTCTCAGTTTAATCCCGGTGAGCAAAAAAAAGTGATCACAGAGCTTCGGGATTTTTTGGATACCGCTCTGATCGGTAAGGGAGAGAGAATCTGTCGTGACTCAAGTGAGCTCAATCTCAACACGGCCCTCTTTGTGATTAATGCTCTTCCTTCGGATATGTCTCTTCCACTCTTTGATCTTGCAGGTCTCGAGCTCTCTGCGGGCGCGGCATGCAGCTCTGGAGCTGCTAAAGCGAGCCCTGTGCTTGAAGCTTTAGGTTTAGGAGCCAGAAGTAGAAATGGGCTTCGACTGTCAACTTCTTGGGGCTTTGGCCCTAAACAGTGGGAAGAATTGCGTCCTAAATTAGGCCAAGTCCTTGAAAAGCTACCACTGAAATCTGTTTAGTAGACCCGCTCTCGAATAAGCATATAATTCTCGATTCATGGGAATGTTAGAAAGAATTAAAAAACGGCAGTGGGATGGTCTTAAGGATTTCGTCGAATCCCTTGAGGTCACGGGCGCAAGTCAGCGTCAGATGATTATGCTCAATGGAATTCTTGAAGATCCCTTGTTCATGCGTTGGGTGACTAAAAATCTCAAAACATTTAATGATTTTCTTCAGCTCTCAGGTGATGAGATCGATGCCGTTGTACGCGCCAACGATGCTATGCTTGGCGTGATTGCGAAAGCACTTCCGATTGAAAACACGGATGAACTTCAAAAATATTCGACCTGTTTTCCAAGAGTGTTTGGAAAACTCAAAGATGAAGTTTCCTATTTAAGTTCCGTCTCTCAAGGCGAAAAAGAATCAGCTCAATATTTTGTCATGCGAGCGGTGAGAAAACTTCAAAAAGAAGAAGCTATTCAAGGCTTTCACTGGCAGCTGCCTCCGCAAGAAATCTTTTTTGAAAAACCTGCAGTGAAGGAAGGTAAAATCACTCTCACGTTTGAAGATGGAACGATTGCGGCGGAAGGTGAAGTTCTTAAATCAAAGCGAATTGGATTGTGGCGCCATTATTATGATAACGGTCGTCTTCTGGCGGAAGGAAATTATCAAGAGGGGGTGAAGACGGGGCCTTGGACTTTTAATTACGGCAATGGCGATAACCGTGCTCAGGGAAAATACACGGCAGATATGCGCAACGGCATTTGGAAAGAGTGGGATCGTCAGGGGCAGATGAAAGAGACGGAGTGGAAAGAAGGGAAGAAAGTCTAGTGAGAGATACTGCATTGAGCAATATAGATCGGATCTAAGAGCCTTTTAAATTTTCAAATTGTAGTAGCATCATAATATTCCATTAAGATTGTTAAGTGAGTTTGACATTCCGAATGGAATTGAGATTACATTTTATTGAATAATTTTCAAGGATGATTGATGATACGTTCATGGATGTTGGCACTTTCGAGTGCGATTCTCTTTTCTTTTGCCTGTTTTTCACAAACTCCTCTTCCAGTTGATAGCAATACAATCGCTCTCTGGAATTTCGACACGGACGCTGGTGATGTTGTCGCTGATGTGAGCGGTAATGGACTAGTGGGTATAGCCTATTTTAGTCAGCTGCGCCAAATTCAACCGGGCGGACCTCTTAATAATGGCCGTTATTTTTTAGATCAGCGTTCACACATTAGGTTTGGACAACTCACTCCGAGTTCCCCTTTAAATTTAATGGCCCTTAATGAATGGTCGGTTGAGTTTGTGACTTATGGGGTGCAATTTCCAGGTGGTGGAAGAAATATTTTTGATAATGGTCAAATTAACATTAGCTTTCAAGACTTGCGCTATGTCGTCACGTTAAACGTGAATGGAATGAAATATGGATTGAAGTCTAACAAAACTTATCCTGGAGTGGGGATTTCTCGCTCTGTAGCGGTTGTATATTCAAATGGTAAATTAGGAATCTTCGTCAATGGTCTGATGGAGGGGATGACAGAAATTTCGATCTTAAATAAAAAAAATAAATCAACTTATGGTCAATGGGTTCGAGTGGGAGGAACTCCGACGGAGGGAGTGATTGATTTTTTTAATGGAAGAAATCATGCCTGCTTGAAAAACGAAATCGGTGACATTAAGTGCTGGGGAAATAATGATAATGGCCAGCTAGGAGATCACACTCAAGCCAATTACTATCCGATGCCTGTTCTCGCTGAGGGACTTACGGGTGTCTCTGATCTCTCTTTAGGCGAACGTTTTACCTGTGCTCTTCGAGGCACAAGTGTGGGATGTTGGGGCTTTAATCAAAACTTAAATCTTGGAACTTCTCAATGGTGGTCGCCCGTCTTGTTTCCAGATTCGGTACAGGGATTAACAAATGCAGTCAGTGTAGCCTCCGGCCTCAATCATAGCTGCTCATTAACGACAGATAAAAAAGTTTATTGCTGGGGAAAAAATGACTTCGGCCAATTAGGACAAACGAATTATTCTCCTGGTGCATTGGCAGCTCCAGTCAATGGAATCCTCAATGCCAAACAAGTTGCAGTTGGAAGCAGTCACGTATGCGCATTACTTGAAAGTAATGAGGTCTTGTGTTGGGGAAAAAATAATCGTGGTCAAATTGGTCACTCACCAGGAGTTACTCCAAATTCTGCCACACCTTTACTATTAAACATCTCAGGTGTGAGACAAGTCGTGGCCGGTGATGACTACAGCTGTGTTTTGAAAAATGATGAAAGCGTCTGGTGTTGGGGTGCTAATGATTTTGGTCAACTTGGAATTGGAGCTTTAGGGGATTCATCGGTTCCCGTTCAAGTCACGGGATTGCCAATTACAACCTTTAAAAATATCACTGCAAGCAACGGGTCTCATACTTGTGTCGTGACTTCATCAGGTCGTCCATGGTGTTGGGGAAGAAATGATCGCGGACAGCTTTGGATTCCCAATTCAACGACCTATTCAACAACCGCTCTAGCATCGCCTGTACTCAACTCTGAAAATTACAAAGCTGGAGGACGAAACAATTGTTATATTCGTCAAAGTGAAAAAGCTCTTTATTGTGAAGGGAGTAACTCTTTTGGTCTCCTCGGAGATTTTTCTCCTATCGCGTATGCCAATGGTGAGCGCTATGTTTTAAGTACTCGTCTTGGGCAATTCAATGGAATTCTGGACGATATTCGAATCAGTAATATCGCTCGTTTTAGTCTCAATCGCCCTGTCCTTAATTTGGTAGCTCCTGTGGCCCAACAAAGTGTCCCACGACCAAATATTAGCATTTCAGTGATAAGTACTATTGCGCTAGACATGAATACGATCGCAATAAAACTCAATGGTCAGCCCACTTCAGGTTTAGTTTTAAATGGTCAATACCTAGAGGGGCAACTAGCCACAGATCTCCTTGTTGGCAAAAACACTCTTGAGGTTCAAGTCAAAGACACTCAAGGAGGAACTGGCATTCTCAATGTCGATCTTCGCTACTACACGCAAAGCCAGGCCAATAGTCCAATGAAAGTGCTCTCACGCAATAACAACTCTTGTTATCTTGAATACGATGGAGATCTATGGTGTTGGGGTTCTAATGAGTTTGGTCAATTAGGCCTTGCCGATAGAAAAGCGCACAGCTCACCGATTAAAAATTCTTTGATTAATGACCTCATTGATTTTGAAATGTCTCAATCAACGATTTGCGGTGTGAATCGAGCAAATGAAATTTACTGCTGGGGTAGTAATGGGTTTGGCGAGCTTGGAAGTGGAATTTTTATAGCGAGCAGTTTTTACCCTGAGAAAGTGACTCTTTCTGGGAGTGTTCAAAAATTAATAAGTGGATACGGCGGATTCTGTGCCATTTTAACAAATGGCGGAGTCTCTTGTTGGGGTGAAAACCGCTTTCAACGTTTTGGCTTAATCGACTACATTATAAATACACCTACACCATTTCCGGGCCTTGCCAACATTGTTAGCGGCACTATCGCACAGAACCATACATGTTTTATTAATTCAACCGGTCAAACATTCTGCACTGGTAACAATAATCTTGGACAACTCGGTGATGGAACTTTTAACTCTACCACTTCCCCGGTTCAATCGCTGATAGTAAATGCTAAAAGTATTTCAGCTGGCGTGAATCACACCTGTGCAATTGATCAAAACGACCAAAGTTTTTGTTGGGGTAAAAATAATTTTCTCGAATTGGGGATTAACTCTAACCTAACGGCATCCAATTACAACTATCCCAACCCTGTTGAAGTGGCTGCAGATCTAGAAAATATAACTGTGGGTGAATCATTTACTTGCGGTAAAAGTGTGGCCGGACAGGTGACTTGTTGGGGGCAAAATGCCCATACTGAGATGGGCAACGGCTCACGCTCAAGAAACGAAATATATTACACCATTCCAGACATAAGTTTTGAGCAAATCAGTACTCTTGGAAATACAGTTTGCGGAATTACGATAGATAAACAACTTTATTGCTGGGGAGCGAACCTTGTCGGGGAAGCCGGCAATGCAAATGGAGAGTATACCAGCATTCCGACAATCGTAACTCAGCACACTGAGATGATCTCTACTCTTTCGGGATTAATTGCTGGTCAGGCGAATTCATGTATGAACAAGGACGGCTCACTTTTCTGTTGGGGTAATAATGAGAGAAGTCAGCTAGGGATTCAAAGCGGAAATTTTGTTGAACTCTACCCTGTGCCAATGAGTGGTGCTCAGGGCGCACTTCAAACCTCTATTGGCTACGCTCTTATATGTCATGTGACTCCATCAAAGAATGTGACTTGCAGTGGGTTTAATAATTTTGGACAAGCCGGCCAGGATAAAAACTTATTTAGTGATGTTCAGACTCCTCTGCAAGTTGGATCGCTCTCTAGTATGAAGCAGGTCGAGGCTGGGCTTGACTATAGTTGTGCTTTAAATGAGTCTGGAGAAATCAGCTGCTGGGGAAATAATATAAAAAGTCAGCTTGGACGAACTGGTGGTGACAGTCATATCCCATCTTTAGTTTCTAATCATCTGCCTAGTAAGTTTTTAGCAGTCGCCCAACGTGGATACCACTCTTGTGCGATCACAAATGACAATAAAGTGGGCTGTTGGGGCGCAAATTCAAATGGTCAGCTAGGCTTTAGAGGCGGAGCAGATATACCTAGCTTTAACGTTGTTAAAGAACTCGGTATAGACAATGCGAGTGTTTCTCTTGGTGCAAACTTTTCTTGCGTCCTAAAGCAAGACGGCAAAGTGATCTGTTTTGGGGCTAACAGTTATGGTCAGCTTGGAATTGGGACAACTTTAGGGAATGGTTCATTTCAAACTGTGACCCTTCCTCAACCAGTTGTCTCTTTGAAGGCTGGAGAAAATCATGTTTGCGCCTTAGATAATCTGGGCGCTGTCTATTGCTGGGGACAGAACCTTCAAGGGCAATTAGGCATCGGCAATACTCAAAATTCTTCTTATCCAACAAAAGTATTAGATGGGATAGCAGAGATCGCTAGTGGGGCAGAGCACACCTGTGCATTAACGACACAGAACAAGCTCGTTTGCTGGGGCTTTAATGGAAATGCTCAATTTGGGAACGGATCAATCCTCTCATCTCGAAAACCCATTTTTTCAGATGTGACTAAAAAGTAGGACGCATGAAACTTATATTTTTATTTTTAATCTCAGCTCTCACTCTTCAGGTTCAAGCAGCCAATCAAAAGCCTGTTCCTGTGGCCATCGCTAATCCTACGACGGGGTATCTCCCACTTGAGGTGCAATTAGATGGATCGGGTTCCTATGATCCTGACGGCCAAGTAGTTTCTTATGAATGGAAGTTCTCTGGCGGGGAAACACTTACGGGTCAGCAGGTGAGCTATGTTTTTAATAAAAACCGAAAAGACTCAGTTCGTTTGACCGTCACTGACAACGAAGGAAAAAAAGATTCCTCAACCCTTGAATTAAATTTTTCTCAGGATAATCAAGCTCCGGTCATCAGTTTAGAATTACCTGATGATTTTGAATTTAGAACTGCGACTCCAAATATTCTCGTTGAGTGGGAGGATGCGACTTCTCAGGTGGATCTTTCTCGTGTTGAGTTTATTTTAGATGGCGTGAATGTCATCAGTCATGTGGAGTTAACGGCGCATAGTGGCTCATTGCAATTTACGTCAACATGGCCGCTTTCTCCGGGAGCTCACCGTCTAAAAGTTGTAGTGCAAGACTTTTATAAGAATAAAGCCACTCGTATCATTAATTTCAGCTACTCTGCGCCCATCGTGCGTCCCAATCAGCTCAATGGAGTCGTCTTAGATACTAATAAACAACCAGTGGCGGGAGTACAAATCATTTCAGTCACGGGCCCTGTGGCTAGTCCGCTCTCTGGTGTCACTGATGCTCAAGGCAAGTATTCTTTACCTTTTACTGTGGCCGGTGATTACCAACTCCAATTTTTAAAAGATGGATATTTGTCGACATATAAATACAAGACCATCCTGGCGGGAGTGGATGATGTTTTGCCAGATGTCTTTATGGCAGTGGCTGATACAAAAACGACGCTCGTTGAAAGTTCTTCAGGGGGAGTGGCCACAAATACTTCTGGCTCAATCTCTCTAGTTGTTCCACCGGGCTCTCTTGATATGAATCGTGAGCTCTCTTTTACTGAGGCAGTCACTGGAAAAACGTTACAAGTTCCACTACCTAACGGGTCACAGTTTACTTTTGCCCAGAATAATCAGCCTTCAGGAACTCAGTTCTCCTCGCCCGCGACGATGGCGATTAATAATATTTTAGGCTTTAACCCTGGCACTGAAATACCTGTAGGAGTCACTCAAGAAGGTCTGGGAGTTTGGGAAGACACAGGATTTAAAGGTATCGTCTCAGCCGACGGTTCAAAAGTGGTTTTTAATGTAACCCATTTTTCAGACTACGATGTGAACTTAAACACCAATTCGCCTGAGGATGAAACCCAAGATCCTACTGATCCTGAAACGACAGATAGTGGTGGAAATAAAATCAATGATGATTGTGGCTGTAAAAAAGGTTCTCGTATTAATGCGACCACAAATGAGCTCTATATTGATTATGAACTCCCTAGTGTGATGAGAAATGGTAGAGCAGAGAGCATTGGATTAACATATGCAAGTCTTGGTGCAAATCCGCATGCCCTTCTGGCAGTAAGTGGAAGAGGAAATAAGCAGATTACTGAACCCATTAAAGTAGAAATGACAACCAACTTTGCAGGTTTTACTAGCACCGCTGTTTTCGAAGGCGCTGCTGGTGTTAAACCCACGACATTTGTGAATGCATTTAAACTTGTCTCTCCTGAAGGGTATCCCTATCTCACTTCCTCTTATGGTTACTGGGTCCACCTGCGTTCTTACTACAATCGCGTCTATGCTCAAACTCAATACTTCGGCGGGCCTGCTGGTCCAGATGTAGAGGCTGGTGGTGGATCTCGTTTTGTCAGGGAAGAAACTTATTTAGATGAATATATTTTTGATAGAGCCGTTCATAAAAATAATAGCTATGGCCCTTATGGCGCCGGCTGGACAATAAAAGGTGTTGAAAAACTTACGACGAGTTATGATGGATCGGTGGTTTTTGAAGATGGAACTGGGGCTTATACTTACTATCTTCCCGCAGTCCCACAAGCCGGAAAGCGTCTGTTGCAAAAACGTGTGATGGACTCGAACGAGAATTTACATTACCACGATGGCTATTTCTACGGAGCGAGCTGCTCGAGTAACGAAGTCTTTCGTGTTGATATGCTAGGCAGATACACCACTCTTATCTCAAACAGTACTCATAGAGAAATTGGACTTAATTGTCCGACTTCAGTCTTTCCGGCCA
>JAIEMA010000012.1 GCA_019752535.1 Bacteriovoracaceae bacterium | reverse complement strand
GGAATCACTAATCATCTTGAAGAGATGAGTATAAGCATGCTCCACGCCTAATTCAGTATAGAGATCTTTAATCAGCTGTTTAATTTCAGAAGCGTAAGGATAGTCTTCCGGATACTCCACAAGGAGTAGATTATCTTCCGTCAAAAAATAATTATCTGACTCAGGATATTCAGGCTCTTCAGCGTCAAAGATCTGTATCGTGCACTGGTTTTTAATTGAGAGAAGAAAGTCTTCTGATTTCGCAAAAGCAGAACGTATTTCCTGGTCTGCGCAATGCCCGTAGACATCAAGCCACCAATTCGCGGCTGCAGGGTCGATTTCATCACGACGCCAAATATCAATATCTAGCAATGCTTGGCGTTGTTCCTCGGAGAGCTTTGGCAAAATGAGTGAAACTTGATCTTTGGAGCTGGCCTTTAAGGCCATAAATAAAGGCTGAACAGGAATAGCAGAAAGGTCACTTCCCACCTCAACAAGTTTCTCAATATCCTCAAATTTTTTATAAGATTGGGCTTCATTAAGAAGTTGGCTCAAAATGTCTTTTTTCATAGGCGCTCCTGGAGCTATGGAATAGCATAAAAGGCATATGGAAGTCTTTACTCAGTTTCCCACTTTAAGTGCTCTCAAGCCCTTACAGCCGAGCTTGCGCGGTGTGCTTTTCGATATGGATGGCACTCTTTTACAAACTGAAGAGCTGCATGCCGATGTCTTGAGGGAAATGGCCATCGATTATAAGATTTCCCCCCCTTTTCCTCCTCAAGAACTGCAAGAGCGGCTTAAAGGGATGGCGGACGCTCAAGTCTGGAAAATGGCCCAAGATTGGAAAGGGTTCCCCTCGCAATTAAGTGTCGAAGATTTTATTCATGATAAAAATAATCGCTTGATCCAGCTCATTCCAAAAGTTCCATTATCTTCTTGGTGCTCAGAGAAAATGATCCATTTTCTCAAGGAAGCCAAAAAAGAAGACATTCTGTTGGCCATCGTGACATCAAGCGAACGGGTCATCACCGATCAGCTCATTAAGCACGGTGATCTCAAAAAGTATTTCGATCTCATTATAACACTTCAAGACGTTGTACTCCCCAAGCCTAATCCCGGGCCATATCTTAAGGCCATGCAGCTCTTAAACCTTGGGCCAAGAGATACATTGATATTTGAGGATTCAATCACCGGAATGACGGCTGCCAAGGCGACAGGAGCAAGAGTGATAGAAGCGAAGTGGTGGGATTAGAGTTCAGGTCTCATAACAAAAATCTGCCAAGAATTTCCTGTAGAAGAATCATTTCTTAATTCTACGTACTCAGCTTTCACTTCATACTTTGAATCGATGTCATCAATAACCCAAAACTTTTCACCCAACACAGAAATCACGTTAAACAGTCCCTGATGATTTTGCGAATCAATGAGAAATTTAATGAAAGTCAGAGGCATCGGAGCTTCTTTTGCCCCTAATTTATCCCAAGAGCGCATCTCTTCAAGGGCTTCACGCTTAGTATAATCTTTTAATGTATCGCTTAATAATTGGAGCTCAGCCATAGAGAAGACGTAATCGTAGCGAAATTTTAACATATCCACATCGACACGCTCAAGATTCTGAGAATCTCGGACTTCAGCCGCTTGCAGAAAGGCCGATTTATTATCTTCAACGACCTCTACTTTCTTTTCTACAACAGGTTTTTCTACCACAACAACCACTGGCTTAGGCTTCTCCGCTTCTATTTTCGCCACCACAACAGGTTCTGGCTTCGCGACAACAACGGGAGTTTCTTTTGGTTTTTCTACTTTTTCCTCAAAAACTTGCGCCAATCCCTTTCGCTCAAACTCTTTGAGTGCTCCATAAATAAAGGCTCTTCCGTGTGGATATCTCTCACCCCAAGTTTTTTTCAGACTGGCATAGATCACAGGTTGGGTATTACTAATGGCCCTATGAACTCTCTCTTTGCTGGCCATCATTTGTCCAAATCTGCGTAAACAACCTTGCGCCATACCTTCATCATTAAACAAATTCACAAGGTTTGAAGAGCTAAGTAAAAAAGTGATGAGCGGAGAACTTGTCATGCCATAGATTTGATCTTCTTCACTGCAAATTTCAACAAAAAGATCCTGGTCTTGCGTGCACGTCTGTTGCATTAACTCAGAAGCTTTTTGCAATGATAAATTTGCGCAACTGATATGCTCCTGCTTACATTGAGAATTAAGTCTTGAGGTGGTGATGCCATTGACGGGAGAGCCAGCAGCCTTTAGCCACTCTTTTTCAAAACTTTGATAGTTATGACTTTTATCTATCAGCGGTTGTTTAAAAGGTTTTTGTTGGGAGAGATTGGATAAGAACTTTTTCATGTCGCTTGTTTTCGGTTTGCATTTCTTCAGGAGAGATTGCAAATCAAAACTGCAGACGTTATTTTTTTTCAACAAAGTCATGTCTGAGTAATTAGAATCCATCAATTCTAATAAATAACTTAAAACAATGAGACGATAGCCATAACGAATTTCATCAAAATGTTTAGAGAGAACTGGATGAGGACAGGTTGAAGCTCCCATCACCTCTTCGCTCAGGAATCGACTCCAATCAGAAGCATTTCTCCAAATGTAAGGATAAAAGTAGCCAGAGAAAAAACTTTCATCTTCTAAACTTATTTTTCCAAAATAGGGATCATGATGAAACTCCGGTCGCCATGGACCGGAATAGGTTTGTGAATCTTTTTCACCTAAATAGCCTTTCTGAAAACTGATCTCAAGCTCCGTCGCATTGAGCGAAGAGTTGACAAAAAAGATCAGGATGAAGCTAAAAAGAGTGCGAGCCATGGTATATACGTTATCACGAGCAAGGCCCCAAGCAAAAGGAGTAGGAAAGGAAAACTTGCAGAATATAATTCGGTCACTGGCTTTTGGAATCTAAAGCTTGAGATGAACAAATTTATACCCACTGGTGGAGTGATATAACCAATTTCTAGATTAGTTAAAAACACGATCGCTAAATGGACTGGATCAACCCCAAATTCGGCCGCCATTGGCAATATAAGCGGAACAACGACAATAATGGCGCTGAAAATATCCATTAAACAGCCCACAACGAGAAGAAAGATATTCAGAACTAATAAAAAGACCAAGCGATCACTGATCAAAGCTTTCATTGAAGCCAAAATTTTCATGGGAATTTCATTGTCGACTAAAAAGCTTGTTAATCCCATGGCAGCACAAAGAATGAGTATAATAGCACCGACAAGAGTTAAACTCTCCGAGGCGATCCGTGGCACATCTTTAAAAAATTTAAGATCTCGATACATGAAACACTCAATAAAAAGAACATAGAGAGCAGATAACGTGGCGGCTTCTGTAGTTGTGGTCAATCCACCGTAAATCCCCCCTAAGACGAGAATGGGAAGTGGAAGCTCCCAACGTGCGCCTTTGAGAGAATCCCAAAGTTCATTCAAAGAAAATGGCTGCCTTGAAGCTTTCTTACCTTTAAATGCCGAATACACAGCTAAAACTATAATCAGAAGCAAACCTGGTAAAAGACCTGCTAAGAAAATTTTATCAATGTCCGTTTTTGCAATAATCCCATACAAAATGATGGGAAGACTTGGAGGAAACAGTAATCCTAGAGAGCCACAAGTTGTGATAAGACCCAGCGCGAACTTTTCAGAATACCCTTCCTTAAGAAGGATTGGCATCAGAAGGCCGCCCATTGCAATAATCGTCACTCCCGATGCACCTGTGAAAGCAGTAAAGAAGGCGCAGAGGACAATTCCCATAATGGCCACACCACCTGGAAGCCAACCAAGAATGGATGAGGCTAAACGCAGTAGACGCATCGGTGACTTTGACTCAGCCATCAAATAGCCAGCAAAAGTAAAAATGGGAATAGAAATAAGAGTTGGTGCCGAAGCGAGACGATACATTTCGACAGTAACAGCAGATATATCAATCTCAGCTGAATAAAATGCAATCAGCGCAACCGCACCCATCATTGCATAAACTGGTAGTCCCCAAAGCGCAAAAAAACCAATGACTGCGTAAAGCATTATTGAGCCTTTTTCCAAGAATCAATAAAAGCCACGAGCCATCTCAAAGTCATAGCAAACCAACCGATGGCAAAAATCGAGACTAATGAGCTTGAATGAAAGCCAAGAATAACGATTGAGCCAAACTCTTTTTCAGATAAATAAAACTCCCAAGCCGACCAAGTCAGAGCGGCCGTCACCATTGCCGTGACGATTTGAATAATTCTCTCAATTGATTTTTGAAAATATTTTGGAGCCTTCTCCATGGGTTTTGCTAGTACATCAATACGAATGTGAGAGTTCTTCCCAATCGCAAGGATTCCACCGGCAAAAGCTGTCACAATAACTAAGTGTCTCACAAGAGGATCAATCCAGAGCATCGAAGCTCCAAACCATCTGAGCCCAATGGATAAGGTAGAGAGACTCAACATCAACGTTAAGCTTATAAGCAAAATAACTTTTGCTATGTTATCAAACACTTTTGTCATTACTTCGCTACTCCTAAGCCTGAATAGATCTGAGGTGAAAAGAGTTTCCCTTGTAGCTTCTCAACTACTTTTTTGTGATAGGCCTGAGCTTCTTTTTTGTCGGCTTCAGAAAACTTAATGAATTCGATTCCTAGTTTTTTGAGTGTCTCTCGGGCCTGCTCATTTTCTTTTACTGTTCTCTGATTTGCTTCTTGGACAAAGACCTTCGCCACTTCCATAATCTTCATCTGATGATTCGCCGGCACTTTGCTCCACTCTTTTTTTGAAATGAGCAAAGCTCCCATTGACCAGGCCGTAGGGAAATCAATTAAATATTTCACCTTGCTCTGCCACTGAAGCGCTAAGATCCCAAGTGGTGGAGCGTAAGCCGCATCGATAATGCCAGTGGAAAGTGAAGAGAGTACATCTGTGATGGCCAGTGGAGTGGAAACGAGTCCCGCTGATTCAATCATCGCTTTCACGAGCTCATCTCCTTCCCACGCCCAAACTTTAATCCCGCGTAGTGCCGCCAGGGATTCGACTTTTTTTGTAGAGACCACATAGACTTGTCCGACTTCATAAAAACCAATATTCACAAAGCCTTTGGATTCAAGTGCTTTATTAAAAGTTGGAGCCATCTTTTCAAGTGTGCTCCAAGCCTTTGCTCGATCATCTCCAAACATGAATGGAAGTTCCATCACGCGCACATCGCCGTTGATATCACCTAATGTCTTTCCAGTGAAAATCCCACCATGCATTTGTCCGATGCGAATTTTTCTTAAAACATCGGGCTCATCTCCAGCAACACCACCATAATAAACTTTGAGAGCGACTTCACCTTTGGTCGCAACCTCTACTTCTTTGGTGAATTTCTTTAAGCTATCCCCCCATGTCGTTCCTTCTGGGACGAGAACGGCAAGCTTTAAATTGACCGCAGAATAAGCGCTCGATGTGAGAAGCAAGAATAGCAAAGTAAAAATCTTCATATATATCCTTTAGAATAACTTTTTTTGAAATGATTTCATAATATTCCATCTCTCTAAAGCAATCGCATTATAGAGATTCAGGTTCTTATCTCCAGTGCTCTCAATCCATCGCTGAAACTGCACTTCAATATCTTGCGCAAGTTGTAAAAACTCTTCCTCTTCCAATCTTGGAATAACAGAGAACTGAATATAATTAATACGAGCGAGGAGATGAGAGGGATTCTCCTTAATAAACTTAACAAAGAGCTGTCTTCCCAATTCAGGATTTCCACCTAACATTTTTGGGCGAGAAGTTTCATACTGAGCATAAAAGAGAGGACAGACACCGTTTTCAATGTCAGGTTTTTTCTTGCAGACAAAATCAAAAATGAGTTTAACTTTTGGCAACTGACTTAGGAGAATCATGTCTTGCTTTTGCAAATTAATGCTTGCTCCCCAAGCTTGGGCAAAAAAGACCAGGGCCGGCAGATCCTCATCACTGGTTTTATCTTTTAATTGTTTTAAAATTTTATTTTCATCTTGCGAGGAGAAATTCACATTCAGGGAAGAGAAATAAAATTCACCATGAACAAGTGAGCGACGATAAAGCTTTATTGCTCGCTCTTGTGAGATTTTGTTTTCGGCATCGCTATACTGCTCTCTCAACCCTTCTGTTTCAAAGACCGCATAAGCATAGCCAGAATAGGCTTTTATGAGAGTACGTCTAAGAACTTGATTATCAGGATCTTGAGAGAGCAGCGTCTCCATCATCTGGATATTTCCAGGCGTGGCTTCTTTGAACCACTGCCAATCCCGCTCTTCATTCAGACTTGCACTTCCCTTTTCAAACAATGGCGCCTGTGAGCGAATCGCCATTTTTGTAAGTGAGCTGCAACTACTGATAAGAATCAGCAAGGAAAGTGTGAAAAGAGACTTCATAAAACTCCACTAAATACTCTAAATTATGTAGGTTTCATTCTAGAAAACAAGACCTTACACGCCAAGACAAGGTGACCCAGGCGTTTTTTGCCCGGTAGCAGGACGAATGAGCTGCTCTATGTTAAGGTGTTTTTATTGGGAATATTCCCTTCTTAAGTTTTCAAGTCATTCAACCGACTAGAACGCTTGAGATTAACTTCATCAAGGAGTCTTTGTTGGATTATCTTAAAGATTTTCCAGCTCACTGACTCATCGCTAGGTCACACTTGCGATGGTCAGAACTGGAAGGCCTCTGACCGACAAAAAGCAGGTGTTTATGAAACAACAGAAACCAGTTATTAACTTAGTCGTCTTTAAACCAGAAACTCCCACTGAGGCACGTCCTCTAAAGAGTTTGAAACCTATGCGATCGATGAACGGACTCAAAAGCCTTCGTCCAAAAAGCATACCGGTTGTGGCCCTCGAAATTCAAAAGCAATAATTTAAAATTGGCGCTCAAGCTCTTTGAGCGCCTTCTCTTTGGCTTCATCGAGTGCGCTTAGTTGATCTTCTTGAATCTTCTTTAAATAGGTCTTTTTTAACTCAAAGCTCTTCTCTAAAAATCTCTTATGAGTTGAGATGATTACGCGAAAACATTTTTGCTTATCAGACTTATTGGCACCCGTCTCGCTACACTCACTACGTTTTAAATCAAGTTGTCTTTCGATTTCTAATGAGATCTTTCGATACTTATCCTCAAAATCATTGTTCACTTCAATCGATTCAAAATCGTTGAGAAGTTTATCAAGAGCAGAGCCACCAGACTCAGTTTTGTCTGAAGTAAAAGGCAGCTGGAAGATCTGAGCGAAGGCGAATTGAGATGTGAGTAAGCCAAAAATCAGAATAAATTTTGCCATGGGCCCTTCTCCTCAATCAAATGTATGAATTGCGACGCCATCATCTCACAGAAGACGGATAAGGGAAATCCAACCACATTTGAATAGCTTCCGTTGAGACTTTTGATAAATGTCTGCGCCTGTCCTTGGATGCCATAACCACCGGCTTTATCGAGAGAGTCCCCTGAAGCCAGATAGTCTTCTAATAAACGAGGATCGATCTTTAAAAACTCGACATGAGTCGTCTCAACATGTTCAATCGCATGCCATTTGTGTTTAAAATAGACATGCAGCACCACTGCTGTATGAACTTCATGAACTTTTCCAGAAAGCTCCAATAAGAAACGTCGTGCTTCATTTTCATCACTTGGTTTGCCGAATAATTTCCCGTGAAGTGCGACGACCGTATCTGCCGAAATCACAACCTGTCTAGAAGGTATAAGACCTTGAGCGACTGCCTCTCCCTTCTTCTTGGCGACGTCTAGGGCAAAGAGACGAGGATCGGTTTGATGGGAGACTTCATCTATAGATTTTGTAATGATTTGGAAATTTAGTTTGGTATATCCTAATAGCTCTTTTCTTCTTGGAGAGGCACTGGCCAGAATCAATTGCCATTTATTGTTGTCTTGCATTTTTTAACATCCATCCATAATAGTGAAGTGGAGACATATCTCTCACCGACTCTTTTGAGTGAGCATGTCTTTGCTTCATACTATTATAATAACTATCAAGAGCTCTGACAAAATAGCGCTCATCGAAATCTTCAATTTTTACTTCACCTTTGACTTGCACGGACTCATTGAGCTTTTGTAGCGATCTTAGGTTTGTTGTTTCTAGACGGCGAGTATGTTCTTTAAGAAAGTTAATTCTCGTTTCTAGCTCATTACTCCATAATCGATAACCCCACAAACTTGCCAATTTCGTTTGATCTTCGAGGACTTCCCACATGGGTTTTGACTTTGCGAGCATGTGCTCTCGAGCGAGCATCAAGGAGGTAATCCGTTTAGGCAATATTTCAGCAACCGCTAAAATGGTAGGGATATCATTAATCGGCATCATCTCTCGGCCATCTATTTCGACACTCATCCATTTTTCAAATGGGACGTCTTCTGTTTTGTCGTTGGCATAACCGCGAAACAAGAATTGAGCACTTCCAATTTTCGCCCTTTCGCCCTCTTCCTCTTCATCACGAGTATTGAGTTTAAAATAAGATTTATTCGCGACTCCATAGAACCAAGTCAAACCAATATTTTCAAACAGCAGTGAACCGTTGGGGGCGACTAAAAGAGCCTTATGGCTTTTAGAACTGAGATATTTATTATTCTCATCAATAAGCTCATTTAATGATCTTTGCTGAGCAGCCTGACCTAGAGGTTTTGGAGAGACTGTCATAAAAATCAGATCATCTTCTGAGCTTCCTTGGTACACCCTTTGTTGAAACCATCCCACATTCGCTTCAGGGTCCATGAGCGGCAGAAACAGTGGGTCTGTTTCTAACATGTCATTCATCTTCTGCTTTCTGCCAGTTCTGGGTTGCCAGTGGACAAAGCCTTGATTTAATCGAGCTTGAAAAAAGACACTCTCTTTGGTGATGTTCACTTCAAGAAAACCAATTGAAGTGAATGGAGATATTCGCACAAGTGTTCCATCAATGAGATGCACCCACAAATAAGAGTTCTTACCTGTGTGTATTTCATCTCCCTCTTGAATCCTTGATAACCATCGAGCCCTAGTCCCATTTACACCGCGAAAAATCTTACAATCCCCGATGCAACTGATAGCCTTTCCCACAATCTCAGGCTCAGCGGCTAAACGCTGGCGTACTTTCCAGCCTGGCTCCAAATCTTTCAAATCTCTCTCAATGATCCAACGCTGAATATTCATCTGTTCATTGGGATCTTCACCCCATCTGATGAGACTGCGTCTTTGACCCACCAGTGGAGGGTGGTCATAATCCGTTTTATAGGCTTGAGACTCCCAAGGGGCGGCTAGCACTGGCATCGAGGCAGCGCACAAAATGACCAAAATGAGGAAGTAGGAAAATTTCATATCTCCCTCTATGATGCCCTACAACTTTATGAGGGAAAACTGAGGCAAGAAATTTACGGCACAGGGGTTTTTTGTTAACCTTATCCTCTCTCGTAACCCCTCAAAGAGGCCCTATGTCAGAATCGACCGAGCAAACATCTCAAGAACAGTTCTCCTTTATCGAGACTGAAAGACTTCTCCAAAAACGCTGGAGTGAGCGTGAGATTTTCAAAAAGTCTCTTGAGCAAACTAAGTCGAAAGCTCCTTATATTTTTTATGATGGACCTCCGTTTGCCACGGGTCTTCCTCACCATGGCCATATTGTGGCTTCGACTCTTAAAGATGTAGTCCCTCGCTACTTCACGATGAAAGGTTTTTACGTCGATCGTCGCTTCGGTTGGGACTGTCACGGACTTCCGATTGAGCAAGAAATTGATAAAAAGTTTGGCATGTCGGCCAGTGACTATGTCGCACAAAATGGTGTTGCCGCTTACAACAAAGAATGTCGCGGAATTGTTGATCGCTACGTTGTGGAGTGGGAGCGCACGATTGGTCGCCTAGGCCGTTGGGTTGATTTTAAAAACGACTACAAAACCATGGATCCTGAATTCATGGAATCTGTATGGTGGGTGTTTAAAAGCATCTGGGATAAAGGACTAATCTATCAGGGCAATAAAATTGTCCCTTACTCTCCGGCCTTGCAAACCGCTCTTTCTAACTTTGAAGCGACTCAAAACTACCAAGATATTCAAGATCCTGCGGTCACGATTTTATTTAAGAGCCTTAAAGATCCAAAAACTTTCTTCATGGCTTGGACGACGACTCCTTGGACACTTCCTTCTAACCTCGGATTGTGTGTTCATCCAGAAGTCACCTATGTGAAATTTCATGACACAGAAAACGACCGTTTCCTGATTTTAGCTGAAGCGCGTGTGGAAGCTTATCAAAAGCAACTTAAGGGTGAAGTCGTAGAAACATTTCCAGGCGCCACACTTAAGGGTCAAAAGTACGAGCCACTCTTTCCATTCTTCTCCTCGATGGCCAAAGATGGCTATTTCACGATGTTCAACGACGAATATGTGACCACCACTGATGGTACAGGAATTGTTCACCAAGCTCCGGCGCATGGTGAAGATGATATGCGTGTGATGAAAGCGGCTGGTCTCAGAGAGGTTGTCTCTCCTCTTGATGCTGCTGGAAAATTCACCGCGGAAGCAGCCCCATTTAAAGGTCTTGCTTTTAAAGAAGCCGATAAAGAAATTATTAAAGCGCTTAAAGAGAAAGGACTTCTCTTCTTACAATCGACTCTCGTTCACAGCTATCCTATGTGCTACCGCACTGATACACCACTGATGTATCGAGCTATGCCTCAGTGGTATCTCGCCGTAGAAAAAATTAAAGACAAAATGCTTAAGGCCAATGAGCAGATCACATGGGTTCCAGCTCACATCAAAGAAGGCCGATTTGGAAAATGGCTTGAAAATGCTCGTGATTGGGCGATCTCAAGAAATCGTTATTGGGGCACACCTCTTCCGATTTGGATAAATGATGTGACAGAAAAAGCTGTTTGTGTCGGATCCATCAAAGAGTTAATGGATCTTACTGGAAAAAATGTCACTGATCTTCACCGCGAATTTGTTGATGATTTGACTTTCACAAAACCAGGCGAAGCGGGAGTGTATCGTCGTATTCCAGAAGTTTTAGATTGCTGGTTTGAATCCGGTTCTATGCCATACGCTCAACTTCACTACCCTTTTGAGAATAAAGAAGTTTTTGAAAAGGGTTTCCCTGCAGAATTTATTGCTGAAGGTCTCGATCAAACTCGTGGATGGTTTTATACCTTAACCGTTTTATCTGCGGCCCTCTTTGATAAACCAGCCTTTAAGAATGTAATTGTGAACGGAATGGTGCTGGCCAAAGATGGACGAAAAATGTCCAAGCGTCTTCGCAACTACACGCCGCCAGATGAGCTCCTCGAAAGTCATGGGGCCGATGCCCTTCGTCTTTATCTCATCAACTCAGGACTTGTTCGTGCTGAAGAGTTGCGCTTTACCGATGATGGCGTCAAAGAGATGACCAGAAGGGTGCTTCTTCCTTGGTACAACAGCTTTAAGTTTTTTGATACGTATTCTAAAGCTGACGGTTGGACTGCTGATTCTCATACCCAGTCTTCAGATAACATTCTTGATCAATGGATCCTCTCAAAACTTCAAACCTTGATTGTTGAAGTGAATAAAGAGATGCAGGCTTATCGGTTATACAACGTCGTGGCACCTTTGTTTTCATTCATCGATGATTTAACAAATTGGTATATTCGTTTAAATCGTCGCCGCTTCTGGGAAGAGGGTTTAGAGAAAGATAAGAAGGCTGCTTACACGACACTTCATCGTGTACTGAGCGATGTCTCACGCTTGATGGCTCCGTTTGCTCCATTCTTGGCGGATTACACTTTCATGGCCTTGACTGGAAAAGAGTCTGTGCATCTTGATTCCTATCCTGATGCTGACAATAAACTCATGAATCCTACTCTTGAAACGGCAGTCGATCGCATGCAACAGGTTATCCTTTTAGGAAGACAAAAACGCCTGCAAGAAAACGTAAAAGTGAAAACACCTCTCCACCTCTTAGAGATCATTCATCAGGATCAAAACTTACTTCTTGAGATCAAAAAGCTCGAAGAGTATTTAGTCGGTGAGCTGAATGTAAAAGCTGTGGGCTATAAATCCAATGAAGCCGACTATATTCGCCTCTATGCCAAAGCGAATCTTCCCGTTCTAGGCAAGAAGCTTGGAAAAGAGATGGGGAAATTTAGAGGAAAGATCGAAGCTCTTGATTATGCCACTCTCCAAAAAGTTGAAGCGGGAGAACATACCGTCATAGAGGGAATTGATTTTAGTCCTGAAGAAATTTTGGTCTATCGTGAGGCAAAATCAGGCACCCAAGCTGTCACTAATCGCTTTATCACGATCAACATGGACTGCACTCTCGATCAAGAACTCATCGATGAAGGTCTGGCCCGTGAGATCGTTAATCGTATTCAGCAGTCGAGAAAATCGGCTCGTCTCAATGTTTCAGATCGAGTGAACGTGACCATAGTTTTTGATGGTCCAGAAAGTGATCAACTTAAAAGTGTCATTAGCAAGCATCAAAAGCATATTGCTCATGAAACTCTCGCTTCTCAAATTGCAGTGAGTGAAACTGGAAAATCCCTCATCGAAGCACTACCTGTCTTAGAAACAAAGTGCTCAATAGGTCTCTCGGTTATTTAAAATCGACCCAAATCTTTGGCTCTCTATGAATTTTTAAGTGTTTATAGAGGGCCAATTTTTGAAATCTTTCCTGCGACTAAATGGGCAATTGGCTGATTTTACAGATTAACCAAGAATCACACTCAAGATATCTCCCCTAGTACCGATTAGACTTACCTATCGGGAGAATAGCATGGCTTGGCGTGATCATTTATTGTGCAAAGTTGAAGTGATTGATGGGGACTCGGTCTATACGTGGTCTACCAATCTCCCCATGCCAACTGAAGTCCCGTTGAATGAGCTTTTTGCTCACAACTTTAAATCCTCTGGAAAGAATCTTAGTCTTAACCATCGAAAGATACTTTGGACTTACGCCAACATTGATCAGCGTATTTGGAATAGAGCGGCCAAGGAGCTTCAACAATGGATCCAGAGACTTCCTCTTTCGTCTCAGAAAAAAATCCAACTTGATGTTCACCACGGTGCCGCTGCTGTCGTGTTAAATCTAGTCTCAAAACAAGACCAGCTGACAAACGCTCTTCACATCCGGGTCCATCATGCTCCACTTAATTGGCTCAAAGAGCGCTATCCAGAGTATAAAAATAAAAAAGTGACACTTGAGCAGATTAGTTATTCTGAGTGTCTTTGGTCAAAAAATCGTCGCGCGGCTTGAGCCTTTCCTCACATCATGACATCTTAGAATAATGAAACTTTTTTTCATTCTAAGCTTTCTGAGTCTTAATGCCTGGTCTACCGGTACGGTTAGTCCTGTGGGTTCAAGTACTTTTCAGGTTCACATTCGTCCCCAACTCGTCAACATCCAGCAAGACATTCAGCAAATCCTCATGACTTTTCCAGGCTACCCTCAAGAGATTCTGAATGCTCAACAATCCGTTGACCAGCTCATGTCACAGACTCTACTTGGACAGAGTTTTTGTAAATCAACTTTGAATAAAGAATGTATGCCTCAACTAGAGAGTGCCGTAAAAGCGCTGAGGGAACTTGAAAGGGTTTGGCTCTCGCAAGAGGCTCATATGCAATTCCCGGCCGACTCTACCATCGCTAGTCTTGCAGGAAAAAAACGTTGGATCAAAATGCTGAAAGCCGTTCAAGGCTTAAGAGTTAAGCTTGAAATTGAAATCATTGCTATTTCTGCTCAAAGACGGGGAAAGCGAATGGGGTCATGGGAGTGGAGAAAAGCCGTTGATGAAATCGAAGACTGGCAGGATTTATTGATCGTGGATTATGTACCTGGAAAGCTTCAAGATGATTTCAGGTCTGCTTGGATGAATTTCTTTAGACCGCTTCATAAGCAATGTGTGCTTGGAAACAATCGTCAGTATCTTGCGAGCAATCTCGCCTCGCTTAATTTTTATTGGAATTTATTAAACGTAAAACTCACCAAACGTTTAAAGAAAACACCTGAGGGCATGTCTGGCCCTCTTAATGCTATCCAAAATCGCTGGAATCAAGTGATGAGAATTTCTTTTGGACAATAAAAAAAAGGGCCTCTTAAAGAGGCCCTCAAAAGACTAAACCTTAGATGTGAACTTACGTCCACGCCCTTCCGTTTTACGGCGGCGTTTCAGTGCATTTTCTAATTTTTCTTTTTTCATGACTGAAGGCTTCTTATGCGCCTCGCGGTCGCGATATTCCTTCACGATTCCATAGGCATCACACAAGCGCTTGAATTTCTTCAATGCTTTATCGATTGGGAATCGCTCATCAATATTGAGTCGAATCTGTGCCATGGAAATCACCTCCTTCTTCGGGGCATTCTGGGCTGTTAAAACAGCCTTAGGGAAACTAGAATAGCGACAAGTTTTATCTTTTAGGGACGCAGACTGTCAAACAATGAACTCACAAACTTCTCTCTTTTCTCATCCGACGCAAGACCCTTTGGCCCATCAGCTAAGGCCAAAAAATTTTGACGACTACCGAGGACAAGAGAAAATCTTAAAAGAGCTCGAAAACTTCGGCCCTCATCTTCCTCACCTCGTACTCTGGGGTCCACCGGGGACAGGGAAAACAACTCTCGCGCATCTTTTGGCGCAAAAAATCGACGCCACCCTCTATCCCTTTAATGCAGTCATGTCAGGGATTCCAGAATTAAAAAAGCTCATCGTTGAAATCATGGATCATAAAGCGATGAATGGAAAAGAAGCCATTCTATTCATTGATGAGATTCACCGCTTCAATAAATCTCAACAAGACGCTCTCCTTCCCTATGTCGAGAGAGGCGATTTCTTTTTTATTGGGGCCACCACTGAGTATCCCCAGACAAGTTTAAATAAAGCTCTCCTGTCTCGAGTCAGACTTCTAGAGTTAAAGTCACTTTCTGAAGAGGATCTGCAAAAGATTCTTCAGCGGGCCGTGAATCAAATGAACCGCTTGGATCTTGAAAGTCACATTCATGAAATTGCCCGTTTCTGTGATGGTGATGCGAGAAAATCGCTTAATCTTCTCTCTCTACTTTCGATTCAAAAATCTGAAGTTCTAAAAGATGAGAATCAATTAAAGCAACTCTTTCAGCAACAACGTGCCTACGACAAGAATCAGCAGCGCCATTATGATGTGATCAGTGCCTTCATTAAAAGCATAAGAGGCTCAGACCCAGATGCCGCCGTTCTATGGCTCGCCGTGATGCTTGATGGTGGCGAAGACCCAGAGTTTATCGCAAGACGACTCATGATTTTGGCCAGTGAGGATGTGGGCCTTGCTAACTCTCAAGCCCTGCAAGTCGCTTGCAACGCTCATTACGTGACAAAAAATATTGGGATGCCAGAAGCTCGGATCACTCTCTCTCATGCCACAATTTTCATGGCCCTCTCTCCAAAATCGAATGCCGCCTACACGGCAGTTGATGAGGCCTTAGGTTTTGTGAAAGAAAATCCTACTCTTCAAGTCCCAGACTATCTCTCAAATATTGGGCCTGCGAAGAAGCAATACAAATACCCTCACAGCTTTCCGATGCATTTTGTCGCTCAAAGCTATCGCCCGCCTGAAGCTAGCCTCATGCGTTTTTATAAACCAGGAACGATTGGCTCTGAGGGAGCGATGAATGAAATCTGGAAGAAATTCACTCACAACTAAAAAGTAGAGTTTACGTGAATTCCCGCGAACCAAGTGTCAGCAACAGGTATATCAAATCGCTTTGGGCCGCTAAAATTCTTGGCCTCAAAGAAACTTCGATTAAAGGCATAGCCAGTCTCTAGTTGCCACTGCAATACCCTTGGAATAACAGCGCCATTTAAGAGCAGAGAGAGCTTCTGTTCTCGATAAAATAATCGATCATTTTTATGCTCTCGATCATTTCTAAAATACTGCTGAGGACGATGCTCATAAGAGAGACTTAAACCTGTAAAGGGTGTCCAGTAATAGCCCGCTTGAGCACGATAATTCCATGGAAACATGGCACTTGTTTGAACATCAAATCCAGAGGCATAACGTTTGCGCCAAAAAACAAATGGAAGTCCTAAAAGTAAAGTTTCTTCACGGCTCATTTTAGCCGCATAAAAAAATCCAGGAAGTGGAATGCCATTGGCAAAATTTCTATTGTTGGAATAGTTAACCGCTCCCCACCATTTCTCATTAAATTGGTGAAGATAGTTAATATTTAAAAAATCATTTGAAGCTTTCTCAAACGGCCGATCACTGGCCGAACCATAACCAAGACTAAAGGCACGAACCTTATTTTCATTTCCGTAATAGCGCCAGCCCACAGTCCCTAGAACACTGCGATAGGGATTTAAGACTGAACTAGGGTGATGAAGCACAAGATCATTGGCATCAATTGAGAAAGTGACCTCTTGCTTTCCATCACTCCAAACTGGTGCAGAAGCCCGCGTTTGCCATTGCCTCTGTTGCAACTTTCGATTCGAGCCATTCACTTTTGCATCAGAATAGAAATGTTCTTGAAAAGAGAATTGCTTAAAAGAAGGGCCAGGTCTTAGAAGAGTAGAAAAATCCTGGGCACATACAGTGCCCAGGAAAAAAAACAAAAGTGATAACATTAGAATAGAGTTTCCGGATTCATATTCTCTAAGTGAAACTTCACACTCGCTAAGAACTTAGAACCCAACTCTCCATCAATGATTCTATGGTCATAAGTGTGAGTTCCGTACATCATGCTACGAATCGCCATCGAATCATCTTCCATCACCATCACACGCTTCTTAATCACGCCAGTGGCAAAGATACCGACTTGTGGCTGAAGGATGACAGGAGTTGCGAAGAGAACACCGAATGAACCGTTATTTGTGAAGGTATAAGTTCCACCACTGAGATCATCCATCGTTAATTTTTTTGTACGTGCTTTGTTTGCAAGCGTATCGAGCTGACGAGCGATACCAGTGAGGTTCAAGTCTCCAGCATGCTTAATCACTGGAACAACAAGACCATTTCCTGGAACAGAGACAGCACAACCTAAGTGAATATCTTTTTTCACTATGATGTTATCGCCATCGACAGAACCATTCACCATTGGATTCTCTTTAAGCGCTTGAACAATGGCGTAAAGAATGAAGTGCGAATAAGTGAGGTTAAAGCCTTCACGCTTTTTAAATTCATTCTTAAATTTCTCACGGAACTTCACAAGATTAGTCATATCAATCTCGTCCACGCTATTAACGTGTGGAGAAACTTGCTTACTCATCACCATGTTTTTAGCGATAGCTTTTCTCATGTTATCCATCGGAATCACTTCTGTGCGACCAACCGTCATGCCACCAGCAGGTAGGCTTGAACCTTGAGGAGCTGCTTTAGCAGGAGCTGCTGCAGGTGTCCCGCCAGATTTTCTTGAAGCAATATAACTTTCTAGATCTTCTTTATTCACTCTTCCGCCAGCACCAGAGCCATTAAGAGCTGCAAGTTCTGCAAGAGGAATTCCTGCTTCTTGGGCCATGGCCTTAACAAGTGGAGTATAAAAGCGGCGACCTTGTGGCTCACTAACAACAGGAGCAGCGGCCAGTGGAGCCGGAGCTGTTTTTGCAGCAGCGGCAGGAACTGAAGCAGTAGGTGCAGCTGCTTTAGGAGCAGAACCTCCGCCGGTCACAGCAGCACTTAGATCATCTTCAATAATAGCAATCGGACGACCGACATCAACGGTAGTTCCTTCTGGGAACAACAGCTCCATCACCTTGCCCTTAATGGGTGAAGGAATTTCAGATTCAACTTTATCTGTCGAAATTTCTAAAAGGATGGCATCTAGTTCAATCACGTCACCCGGCTGTTTGTGCCATTTCGTGATTGTTCCAGTTGTAATCGATTCACCCATCTGCGGCATAACAACTTCTATACGGGCCATAACTTACTCCTAGTAATTCAATGCACGGCCTTTGGCCGCCATAACTGCTTCGCCCAAAAACTCACCCAAGGTAGGATGAGGATGAACGGTGGCAAAAATTTCTTCATCAATCCCTTCCATTGTGCGGAAGAGAACATATTCATGGATTAATTCTGTCGCTTGAGTTCCCACAATGTGCGCACCTAAAAGTTCACCATACTTTCCAGTGATTACTTTTATAAAGCCATCCTTCTCATTTGAAGCAATCGCTTTACCGTTGGCCATAAATGGAATTTTACCGACCTTGTATTCAAGCTTCTGCTCTTTACAAGCGCGCTCTGTGAGTCCCACTGAAGCCACTTGTGGCTGACAGTAGGTACATCCAGGAATATTCATTTTATCAATCGCATGGGGATGCTTGCCGGCCAAATGTTCAGCAGCAACGACACCCTCATGAGAAGCCGCATGGGCAAGTAGTGGTGGACCAGAAACATCACCGATCGCATACACTCCAGCGACTGAAGTTTGGTAGAACTTATCGACTGCAACAAAGCCGCGATCAGTTTTGACACCAATCTTCTCAAGACCAAAGCCTTCAATATTGCCAGTCATCCCCACAGCAATGAGACCTTTCTCAAATTTGTAATCAGTGGCTTTGCCATTTTCAGTACAAGTAATGGTCACATCTTTGCCATTATCTTTAGCAGTGACTTTCTCTACGCCAAGCTTCAAATTAATGCCGTATTTTTTGTAATGCTTCTCCACTTCAAGAGAGCAATCCGTATCTTCGATGGGAAGAAGATTTTTTTGCATTTCAAAAATATGCACATCAACACCGAATGCATTCCAGAAATAAGCGAACTCCATTCCAATGGCACCAGCGCCAACAATCCCAATCGACTTCGGCATTTTCTCAAGCTTCAAAGCTTCCCATGCACCCAAGAGACG
>JAIEMA010000070.1 GCA_019752535.1 Bacteriovoracaceae bacterium | reverse complement strand
ATACTGTGGATGCGCTCATACGCACGATGGAGCGTCACTCTTTTAATTTGAGTCCAATGTGAAATCAAAAGTTTTTGTAGCGCTCGATCAAACCGATTGGAAGCAACTTGAAATGCTTAGCTCAAGCCTTAGTGGCTCCTCTTGTGGAATGAAAGTGGGCATGGAACTTTACTACGCCCATGGGCCAAAAGCTGTTGAATTCCTACACTCCAAAGGATTTAAAGTTTTTCTCGATTTAAAACTTCACGACATCCCAACGACTGTAGAAAAAGCCTTAAAGAATCTTATTAAGCTTCCCGCCTACATGTTTAATGTCCATGCTGCTGGAGGAAGCGAAATGCTAAAGAGAGCTGCTGAAGCTGTTTCCGCTCGTCCCGATGCAAAATTAATAGCTGTCACTCAACTAACCAGTACATCTGAATCCATGATGCAATCAGAGCTCAAAATTTCCGGCTCCCTTATGGAGTGTGTTTTGGATTATGCCAAGCTCACTAAGAATAACGGGCTTCATGGTGTGGTTTGCTCAGCTCAAGAGGCTCAAGCGATTAAAAAAGTTTGTGGCCCAGACTTTTTATGTGTCACTCCTGGAATTCGCCCTAAGGGAGTCGTGGCCCATGATCAAAAACGTTTAATGACTCCAAATGAAGCCCTTGCCAATGGGGCTGACTATCTCGTTGTCGGAAGAGCGATAACAGAAGCTAAAGATCCGGCTTTGGCGTTGGAGAATCTTTTCAAGGAATAGTGATGAGTATTGCTGATAGAGTTGCCGAAGCCCTTCTAACTGAAAAAGCAGTCTTCTTAAGACCTGAGGAACCTTTTACATGGGCCTCAGGGATTAAATCCCCCATCTACTGTGACAATCGTCTTTTGATTTCAAAACCAAAAGCTCGAAAAATGATCACTTTGGCGTTTAAAGAATTAATTACCAGTAGAGGTCTCAAGCCAGACGTTATAGCTGGTACGGCCACAGCTGGCATTCCATGGGCGGCATGGATTGCAGAGGCTTTGGATCTTCCTATGATTTATGTGAGATCAGGCTCCAAGGACCATGGTAGAAAAAATCTCATAGAAGGCGAAGTGACGCCCTCTGCAAATGTGCTACTTATTGAAGATTTAATCTCTACTGGAAAGAGTTCACTCGCGGCATTAGAGGTTTTAGAGGCCTCTCAGATGAAAGTTCTCGCCGTGATGAGTCTATTTCATTACAATTTTCCTCAAGCCCATGAGATTTTCAAGAAGCGCGGTGTGGAAGCCATTTCACTTTGTTTTCTTGATGACATGCTTAATTGGGCTAAGACACAGAACTCTTTGAGTTCGGCTCAAGCTGAGGAAATTCTATCATGGCGACAAAAAACAATCTTTCCTTAAACTCTACTGCGCTCTCTTACAATGAGGGTGAGCTATGCATAGAAGATGTCTCAGTGACATCAATGGCTTCTAAACATAAGACTCCTTTTTTCGTTTACGGACAAAAAACTTTACTTGCGAACTATCAAGAATTTTTTGGGGAAGCTCAAATGGCAGGCCTTGAGTCGCCTTTAGTTTGCTTCGCTTTAAAATCCAATCCCAACAAAGAATTGCTGAAGCTTCTTGCTAACGAAGGATCTGGAGCGGATATCGTTTCAGGTGGAGAACTTAAACGCGCACTATCAGCGGGAATTCCTGCGGAGAGAATTGTTTTTTCAGGAGTGGGAAAAACCGCTGATGAAATTACATTGGCCCTGAATGCGGGTAAAAATGGAATCTACAGTTTTAATGTCGAATCAATCGAAGAGTTAGAACTGATCAATTTTATTTCAGGAAAATTGAATAAGAAGGCGCGAATCTGTTTTCGACTCAACCCAATGGTTAAGGCAAAAACTCATAAGTATATTTCTACTGGAAATAAAACTCACAAGTTTGGTCTTCTCAAAGCAGACATTATTAAAGCTGCAAAAAATAAAAAACTTTGGACTCACTCTCAACTTGTGGGTTTATCTGTTCATATTGGCAGCCAGCTTCTTGATCTTAAAGCCACAGAGAACGCAGTTAAGACGATGTGTGAAGTGGCCCGAGCACTTCCTCAAGCTCTTGAGTTTCTCGATGTTGGAGGTGGCTTGGGAGTGAACTATCATCCTGATGAAACAAAAAAGATGCCAAGCATTTCTGATTATATGAGCCGGGTCGCCAAAGCTTTAGAGAGTTCATATTATTCAAAATTTAAAGAGCGACCAAAAACACGTGTTGTATTTGAACCGGGACGCAGGATTATAGCAAAGGCCGGCTTCTTTGTGATGCAGGTTCTACGACAAAAAGTTTCTGAAGATCAGCGCTTTGTGATTGTGGATGGAGGCATGAATGATTTTATGCGTCCTTCTCTCTATGATGCTTTTCATGATTTAGTTCCTGTAAAACTCGATAAGTCAAAGAAGCGAATCCCTACTCATATCGTGGGCCCTATATGTGAAACCTCTGATTGCTTTGGTCATCATAGACCTATGCCACCACTCAAGACGGGAGATCTCATCGTGTTGGCCGATGCAGGCGCTTATGGCTTTAGCATGGGTTCAAACTATAATTTAAGAGGCAAACCATGTGAACTTTTAGTGAAACCTAATGGCGAAGTTGAAGTGGTCAATAAAGCCCAAAGTTATGAAGAATTAAAATAAGTACCAACGAAATCCTGCGCTCATAAGATGTTGAGTCGCTTTGATCGAAGGAATAGAGAAGTACTCATATTGAAGGTACACTTTTGCTGATTTAAATGGAGCGAAAACCCATCCTCCACCAAATAATAAACCATCAAACTTATTTTCTTCGAGGCCATAGGCTTTTGTTAAACCATCTCCTGAAGCACCCGATACAGGAGTTTCCGGTGATTGAGTAAGATCTGTGATGGCGTAACCAATTCGTGCGTAAATGGATTTAATTAAATAGAAGTTCATCGAAAGTGAGTATTGTGTTTGCTCATTGAGAAGTTTATTTTTTACACCATCATGTTCAATATCAGTTGAATAGTTTCCCTTACTCACATTGAGTTCAAATTCGTAATAATCGTATCTCTTACCGATTCCTGCTCCATAGGCCAAACCAATTGGACGTGTTTTAGAATCGGCCATTGATTCTTGATTGTGGGCACCCCAGCCGCCGAAGACATTAAAATAGTTCTCCTCAGCACAAACTGTGGCAATTAAACTTAGATAAATTAAAACAAAGTAGAGCTTTTTTATCCGCTACCTCACACCTTTCCCTTTATATGATACTTGAGTGACTATAAATGAGCTAAAGGGTAAAACTTTCCCGAATAAGATAATAAAGCTCAAATACGATAAGATTTTCGGATGAGGAACCTTCTAGTCATTCTCATTTTATCCATTTTAACGTCTTGTCTCCCACAAGAATCAATTCCCACAAGTAGTTCACTTTATGTTTCCGCTGGTGACATTTTAGTAAGTTCAAGCACAACTGATACTCTTCATCAGCTTGATAGCGAAGGTAATTACATTAGAGCTCTCTGGCGAACCACTCTGGCCACAGAATCAATCAGTTCCATAGGTTGGATGGCATCCACAAATGAAATCCTCATTACCGTCAATGGAACCCCAGATCGCGTTGTGGCCGTGTCAGTTGTTAATGGAACAGAGAGAGTTTTGATCAACAACACAAACATTACAGGCACAGTCAATTCTGCGATCCAAGTGGTTAACTCAAATGCAATTCTAGTTTCTGAACTCACGACTATTGAGCGGACGAATGATTTAGGATTACGTGAAACCTATGCTGGTGTTTGGCCATCTTCTGTAACAACTAACATTCAATGTATGGCCCCAATGGCAAATGGTGGATTTGCGACAGCATCCAGCTCAATTGGTCTAAAAACGTTTGATGATTCTATTGTTGCCTTTGCTGCACTCTCCACTGCTGCTATTCCAGCAGGAACCACTGGAAGTTATGGAATTGTTGAGCTTGCGAATGGAAACTTTCTAGCTTCTTGGGAAGGAGCGGCTACAGATTATCTTTCTATCTACGACTCCAACTTAAATCTCGTCCAACATATTTTTGGAAACAATCAAGGTGTTCTCGCTACACCACGTGGAGTTGGCCAAATGAAAAATGGACACTATCTAGTCGCAGACAACACACTGGATTATGTTCTAGAAATTAATTCATCTGGTTCAGTCGTTAATACACTTGGAGTTGGTGGTGTTCTTGATGGCGCCTATGGCATCCTAGTCGTTCCAGATTTTAGTCCATAAAAAAAGCCGACCTTTCGGTCGGCTTTAAAAACTTTCATTTTATTTAGCTATTACTTGATCTTGTAGAGGATAGTCTTCTCAACAGATAACTCACCTACTTCAGAGGCATTCAAGATTGCAGTTCCAGCTTTGAAGAAAGCTTTAGCTGTAATATTGAAGCGACCAGCACCAAGCTCACGGCCAAGTAGATCGCTGAATGCAATCGACATATCTGTCACTGATCCACGCTCTGTACGAGAAAGTGCAGCGCCTAATTCAGCATCAAACAAAGTCGTATCTCCGCCAAGGAGTGGGCTATCAACGATCTTAAGTGAATGACCAAGTTGAAGATTTGAAATAGGACCGAGTGTATAAGTTAAAACACTTTTCTTAATAGAAGCATTGTTTAAGTTTAAAGCACGCTTCACAGCAAGGGCGTCATGAAACTTCACAGAAGCCACAGCATCGATCATTAAAACGTTACCGTTCATACGACGATTTTGCTGAAGAGATGAAAGCTCAACAATCATATTTGGTGTGCCGTTAGCTCTTAAAGTTAAAAGATCACCATTAAGAGTTGCAGTGATGTTACCAGCTGACGACATGCCTTCAGGCATCATTCCAAAGTTAACTGCTACGTTTGCATCGACATAGTTATCAAACACTTCATAAGGAGTGCTGATTGTTTCATAACAAGTGTATGGAACAGTTCTGTAAACAGGCTCACTCCAACACTGTTGAGGACCATTCTGAGGACGACGACAGACAGTGCGGCTTCCAGCATAGACAGTACGATAACAAGTGCGAGCAACAGTGTCCTGGCGGTATTCAGTGTGAGTTTTCTCAGCTTTAAGCTGAACAACCCCATCACGAACAGAGCTATCAAAGCGAATAGATTGTGAATCAACTGTGCTTGCAAAGGCACTTGATACAACTAATAACAAACTGGCCAAAAATAACTTCATGGAACTCCCCCTTTCAAAAGGTAATGAAAATCGGTGGTGCTAAAACGTATCCTGCGATTATCACAAGACTTTTACGTGAGTCCAATAGCTCGAGAGCTGTTTGTTAGAGGATGTAAATTTTATAGGTTAAAATGGGGTCAGAGTGACCCCAATTACTGCATTTTCCAGGCTATAGAACCATCTTTATTATCGATTAAGACAATATTTTTGGCCTTAAGTTCATCTCGAATCTCATCGGCTCGCTTCCAATTTTTATCGCTCTTGGCCTTCTTACGCTCTTCAATGAGACCCTCTACCCAAGAAGCATCCACATCTCCAGAACCCTTTAGAGATTCAAGTTGTTTTAAAAGAGCAGCAGGATCTTTATGGATATGCCCCAAGGCCGTATTGGCATGAGAGACAGCGTAAACAATTTTATTCAGTAATTCTGATGAGACATCTTTCACTAAAACATCTCTTCTCACTAAGCGAATAAAACTAAAGAACTGCCCGAGAGCTCCAGCTGAATTGAAATCATTGGCGAGATCTTCGTTGAAATCTAAGACAAATTTTTCAACTGCTTTAAGGGCTTCAGAATCAGTTGGGCAATTGGCCGGAGCCTTCTTAGACAGCTCAAGCGCAAACTCATGGATACGAACGACGTCTTGAATGGCCCTTTCAATCGCTTCATCGGTCCAATCAAAACGAGCGCGGTAGTGAACAGACAAAAGAATTTGGCGCAAGACCTGGCCAGAGTATTTTTCAATAAAGGCTCTCATCGTGACTACATTACCAAGACTCTTTGACATCTTCTCTGAGCCAAAGTTCAAGAACTCATTATGGGCCCAGCAGTTACAAAAAGCCTTCTTATTAGCCGCTTCAGATTGCGCAATCTCGTTCTCATGATGTGGGAACATGAGATCCACTCCCCCATGATGAAGATCAACAGTCTCTCCTAAAAATTTCTTCGCCATCGCTGAGCATTCAATGTGCCAGCCCGGACGGCCTTTGCCCCAAGGAGATTCCCAAAATGGTTCACCCGCCTTAGCGGGCTTCCATAAAACGAAATCCGCGGGATTAATTTTTCGGGTATCCACTTCCACACGTTGACCATGCTGAAGTCCGTCGAGATCTTTCTTTGAGAGCTTTCCGTAGTGATCAGCCTTTAAGACGTTGAAGAAAACTTCCCCTTCAACGACATAGCCTGCTCCATTGTTAATGATGTCTGAAATCATAGAAATAATTTCAGGCATCGTCTCAGAGACCTTGGGTGTGTGTGTCGCTGGGAGCATGCCTAGGCTGTCCATATCTTTGCGACATTCATCCACAAATCGTTGAGCGTGAACGAGTGGATCAACTTTTAATTCATTGGCCCTTTGAATGATTTTATCATCCACGTCAGTATAGTTTCTGACAAAATTCACTTTATAGCCGAGTGCCAACATCACGCGATGAAAGAGATCTCCCACAACAAGAGCTCTCGCATTTCCTACATGGAGAAAATCATAAGTTGTCGGCCCACAAGAATAAAACTTCACTTCATTGGGATTAACCGTAGTGAATTTTTCTTTCTGACGAGTGAGGTTATTATGAACTTTCAATTCCATTTTAGGCTCCAAGCTTTGCCGCACGTTTTTTGAGCACACTTACAGGTGTCAAAGGAATAAGATGCTTGAGATCAGGTCCATGTCCCTTACCAGTTAAAGCGGCACGCAAGCCCATGAACAAAGGTTTTCCTTTGATCCCTAGATCTTTTTTTACAAATTCTGACCAGGTATTAAGTTGTGCCTCACTGGCATAGCTCTCAGAAAGCTTTCCCACTTCAGCAGAGATATAAGAAATAATTTTGGGAGTCGTCTCCCAAGAGAGAATATCTTTCAGCTCATCGGACATCTCAATCTCTTCATCAAAGATCAGCTGATCCATCATAGGAATCATCTCAGTGATAAAATCGACTTTTTGTTTTAATAGATCCACGCATTTCTCTTTCCAATCCGCCGACTGCGAAAGAAAAGCATGTCCGGCAGGAACAATCGCCGCAAGCTCTTTGACCAAATCGGAATTTGTGATTTTTCTTAAATGTTGACCATTCACCCACTTAAGTTTCACAAGATCATAGATCGCTGAGTGAGCAGAGAATCTCTCCAAATCAAAGAGAGAGACGATTTCATTTTTCTCAAAAATATCTGTCTCTTGAGGGTGGGACCAACCTAGAAGAGTGAGATAATTACAAAGAGCTTCAGGAAGATAATGCTCTTCCTTGTAGAGATGCACTGAAGTGGCACCATGGCGCTTCGAGAGTTTCTGTCTGTCTTGACCAATCAAGAGGGAGACGTGAGCAAAGATCGGCGGCTTCGCTTTGAAAGCCTCATACAGCATTAATTGTCTAACTGTATTAGATAAATGGTCCTCACCTCGAATGACATGAGAAATTTCCATTAACATGTCATCGACAACGCAGCAGTAGTTATACGTCGGAAGCCCACTTGAGCGCATGATCACAAAATCGCCAACCATATCGGCCGGATAAACGACCTCGCCTTTGACTTTATCTTGCAAAGTAAAATCTTTCATCGGTGCACGGAAGCGGATCGCTGGTTTTTCTCCGGCCGCTATTTTTTTGAGGGCCTCAGCCTTCATCTCAGGATTTTTCCACTTGCCTTGATAGTGACCAGCAAAGCCACCTTCGGCCTCAGATTTCGCTTTAATGGCTTCTAGTTCTTCATCTGTAGTGAAATCGTAGTAAGCCAAATCTTTATCAATCAACTGCTGAGCATACTTAGCATAAATATCTAGTCGCTCTGACTGACGGTAAGGTCCATATTTAGGGTTTGGTTTATCAGGACCTTCATCATGAATAATTCCTAGCCACTTTAAGTCTTGTTTTTGAAGTTCTTCATACTCACGCTTTGAGCGCTCGAGATCAGTATCTTCAATTCTTAAGACAAAAGTCCCCCCAACGGCCTTGGAATAGAGCCAATTGTAGAGAGCGGTACGGGCTCCGCCGATATGAAGATAGCCTGTGGGGGATGGGGCAAAACGAACACGAACAGTCATGGTAGCTCCTCAAGATTTGAGAATGAGCCTACCCTAAGCTGTTAGTTGTATAAAGAGTCAATTTTGTTAGATATTTCCGGCTCTGGAGTGCCTGAAGAGAGGGCAATTTCTTTGACCAAAAGCTCTTTACATTGATCGAGCATTTTACGCTCACCAAAAGAGAGTTTTTTGCTCATTTTAAGAAGCAATAATTGGCGAAGGACGTCGGCAATTTCGATAAGTGAGCCAGTCTTTACTTTTAAGCTATATTCTCTATGACGACGATTCCATGTTGAGTTATCAACCTTAACGTTATGGTCACCTAAGAGGCTGAAAACGCTATCAATTTCATTGATTGAAACGAGGTGTCTCACCCCATCCTTGCTGTCGGTAGGGATCATGACTTTCATGCCATTCGTGACAACCTTGATGATATAGAAGGACTTTACGGCCTCTCCCATATTCTTGGTCTCTACGCTGAGAATTTGTCCAACCCCATGGCCGGGACAAACTACATGTTCACCCATATTAAACATTGAATTTCCTCTGACACAATACGACACATCTTCTTATATCCCACGAATGCTCGCCGCGCCATCGACCTAGAAATAATTACATAGCCTCTTTAATTCCCGACCCCCTAAGTATGGATAATCTTGCTCCCCTATAACCAACCCCTCGCTGACGATAAACTAAATTGTCTTAGGGGAGATCATGAAAACACTCATTTTATTCGTCATTTTAACATTCGCTTCATCGGCAATGGCCCAGATCAATATTGGGCAAATTTTTGGTGGAGGAAACTCTAATTTAAAAATTGATTGGAGCTGCCAGCAGCAAAACTATCCTGAAATAAAACAATTAAGAAATTCCGCCAATGTGAAAATTGAAGCCAAGCTAAAAAACGGTGAACTCGAAATAAGCTTCAAGCCTAATATCTTTCAAGTTCAACCTATTTCTCTCGAATTCGTCACTGGGGTGATCTCAAATCAGAAAGAAATCGGCGTTGATTATTCTGACTGTATTGAACAATTTGAAAAAAGCTACAAGCAAGCGATTAGTACTTATAAAAACCAAAACTGTGCAAGCAGCGCCAATAATGTCTTTTGCCAAAGAACGAGTGAAGATCTTCTCGATGGCTTCAAGAGACAAATCAGAAGTGAAAAATACTTCGTAGAGAATCTTGATCGAGTCAACTTGCCTAGACTTCTACCCAATCAAAAAACAGGATCCTCACCCAAGGAGATCCAAGACAATTTGAATAATTTTTGTTCTCAAAAAAGCTTTTCAAAGATCAACCTTTATTCATCAGAGACGCTTCAGCTCATTTTAAATAATTCGACTGACGTTAGAATCGGGGTATCTCAAGATTGCATGAAAAGAATCCAAAGCGAGCTTGAAAAAGACTCGAATGCATTAATTGGTCTAGTCTGTGAAAAACAAATAAGCCTCTGTAATAAAATCAAAGAAGCAAACATTCAGGGCCAACAAATACTTGCCAAGAGCTTAGAGAATTCTGTCGCGGCCACAGAGAAAGAAGACGAGAGATGGGCCAAAATTCTTATGATTCCACAAGATGACAAGGGAGGAAGTAACGATCTAAAAGAGCGTTTAAATAAAGACCCCTTTCAGTGTAGCCAACTTGGCTCAAGCCTTAAAACAGAAACGGGTTACTACCCAATGAGTGCACTTCCTTCAAGTCTTGCTGAAAATATGCAAAAACTCTCCGAAGTAGCCGATGGTGAATGCCTTCGGACTGTCATCCAAAACTACGCATTAGGTCTCGCCTATGTCGGTTTTGACAGAGAGGAATTTCAAAAATATTGCCAAGAAAATAGTTCAAAACTTTGTAAGGAGATGGAAGAGAGAAAGAAACTGAGTGATAAAAACCTTAGAGATCTCTTCGCTCTTACTTATGGAGATCTTGGTAAAAGATTTGTCACTGAATGCGATGATTGTCTTGATTCACCGGCCAAGAGTCTCCAGCAACTGATAAATAAAGTCAAAGAGGCTAAAGAGGCAGTCACCTGTATTGATCTTAAAGTAGGAGAAGCGAAAGTCGTAAGCAGCTTCGATGGCGCGCCAGCTGGTTTAAGTGGTAATTATAGCTTAAAGAAAAGAGCTGATGGTGGATTTGACGTTAAGGTCGGAATGAATGTTGTCTCTGACGGGGCTTTTGGAGTAAGTGCCGATGAAATGCTTCAGAGAGTTCAAAAATGTATTAGTGAAGTCACTCCCTACATGAAAGGGGCCAATGGGAATATATTAAATCTTCAGGTGTTGTCTGGAAAAGAGCTCAGTCAAATTCCCGCCAGTGAGAGACCAAGATTAAATAATATTTCAATTCAGGGTCCAAATACTCGATCAAACTCAGGATCTTACGAAGCCAATGTTGATTGTCCAACAATCACCCATGAAGTGCTTCACTTGTTAGGATTGTGCGATGAGTACGATGGAACCGGTGATGGCTACACTTGTAGAGCTGCTCCGAAAGTCGCATCCATTATGTCGAGCCAAAATGCAGCTTTTGAGAAAGCCGTTCCGAAAACATTTAACTGTGAGTGTAAAGTTGGAAGTACATGTAGAAAAATTATGGAGGGTCAAGATGAGGCTCACAAAAATTTCTATATGATGGCCAATATTTATTCCACCACTGATTACAAATTTAGAAATCAATATTGTAATGACAAAGAACTTCCTCAAACGACATGGAGTGCAATTGCACAGAATCCCTATACCGTTTACGAAAAGACATCGAGTGAAAATGATATAACGATTGTTACTCAAAACTCTGGAGATATCTATCCAGCCATTGAAAGAAGTGAGTTTAAATGTAAATGCGCCACCGGTGACAATAAATGTCAAACACAATTAAATGAATTTAAAGCACAGGTCGCAGCAACCATAAAAACAACAACTCCCTATTGTCCAAGTGGATCGAATTGGACTCAACCTCAGATAGGAAATAAATTAAACTCTGAATCACCCTATAAATGGACTGGCAGCTCAGTTCAATTTGTCACAAAGCCTGAATGGCCAAGCCTTATTCATGCCAATCACTTTGAGAGAATCGCCGGAGGTGCCTGCGCTTCGAAGGCCTCAAAATATAATGAGTGTGCAAAATGGGCGTATCGTGGAAAAGAAAATACAAATAATTGCTCTGGCAAGCCTCTCTACTGTGAGGATGATCAAGAGTTTCTAGGAGTAAGTGCAAAATGAAATATCTAATCTTAACATGTTTAATTACTGCAAATGCTTTTGCTGGTTTAAAGTTTTCATTTGAAAGATCAACCCCTTCAGGGAGTGATCGTTTTGAAATTGAGAACAAATCAAGTGAAGTTATTATTCACAAAACGAGCAACTGGTTTGACAAAAAAGAAGACTTAAGACTCGGAGATTTTAAATCCCAAAATCCCTCCTCACTTAAATCCGTACAAGCGGAACTAGAACAAATCGAAGAACAACTCAAAAAAGCCAATGATAAATTAACTGCTTACGGAACGACTTTTAACGATCTGAACAGTAAGTCTTCCCTACACTCACCTTATTTTAAAGTTAACGATTTTAAAGTTCAGAAAGGCTCAACTCTCTATCCAAAACTCGAACAAATCTTTACGAAGCTTCAACAAACACCGCTCACACTGGTCAATGGAGTTGAGCTCGATTCTACAAAAAAGAATTACATCTTTTATGAAAACAGCAAAGAAACTGGACGAGAGCCTTTTAATGTTCGATTTTTTTGTGAGCAACCACGCTTCCCTACTCGCTGCATGGCACGCAAGTGGGGCACCCTTTACCTTGAGTAACAATTTATGATGATAATAATTCTATTTCTCAATTTTCTCAGCTTCGCAAAACCAGATCAGTGCGAGGATATAAATTGTAAAATGCTAAGGCTTCAAAACCTTGCATTGGAAACAAACCCTAACAAAGATCAAATGCTTCTTTATTCTGATGAACTCAATGCCCCTTTTGAATCGGCTTCCAATAATGAATCCTACTGTTATCAACCAAGTCAGGATCTTGAGAGCATTCTTCAACTCGCAAAGACCGCAAAAAAAACAAACGAATGTATGCCTCAAAAGACTGGTGAATGGAAAGTCGTAGGACAAAAAAGTCCAACCGGTCTGGATGCAAAATACGCTCTTTCTAAAACGAGTGAAGATACCTGGGATGTTGCAATCGCCATTAAAGTGAACGAACAAAGCCCAAATTTAATGACAAGAATCAAAGAGTGTATCAGTGCTGTCTCGCCCTATATGCTAGGATCCAATGGAAAGAAGCTTAACCTTCATATTTTGAATGAGAGCGAACGAAGTCAGCTACCTTCAAACAAACGCCCCCCTATCAACAATATTGATATTCAAGATGTTGGAGCGAGATCTCACTCTCGTGCTTATGCCGCCGACGTTGGTTGCTCAACTATCACTCATGAAGTCCTTCATTTGCTCGGACTTTGCGATGAATACGATGGTGAGAAAGATGGTTGGGGCTGTCGTGCTGTTCCTTCTGTCCCATCGATTATGAAAAATCATTGGGAAGTTTATAACAAAGCAGTATCTAGAACTCTCACTTGTAAGTGTGACAATGAAAACTGTAGTAAAGTCGCGGCAATGACCGCTGACCATATCCGTATTAGGGCCACCGCCTGGTCACTGGATCCTCTCGATTACGCGTTTAGAAATAAATACTGCCAAGGGGCCAAGGGTGGCTACGTTGTAAACTTTAATCCTGATGTAAAAAACAAAGTAGAATTAAAAGATAGCACTCGCTTCACGATCACATCATATGACGTCTCCACAGAGACTCCTGATAAAATGTTTCCAGTCACAATCGAATGCCAATGCCCAGCTGATGATACAACCTGTAAAGATCTGAGGGATAAGTCTCGTACGACTATCCCCTCAAATTCACCTCAAAACTGCCCGTTTGGCTCGAAGCCAATTCATACGGCCTATGGAAACGTAAAGAAAATGAATACCTCAGGGGATCCATTTAAGATAACAATTGAACGTGAAGCTGGCACTTCAATGCTTCTCCCTTCGCATTTTGATCGCATTATTGGCGGCACATGTAGTGTCGTTACGCCTAACTTGAATACGTGCTCTCAGTGGGCTTATGAAGGAACGAAGTCAAACAGTAATTGCTCTGGAAAGCCAGAGATCTGCAACGGTGACGATTGGTGGAAGTAAAAAAAAAGCCCCGCTCGAAGCGGGGCTTTAAAGACTAGAAACGGTTAACGACTTCGTGCTTTTCAAAGAAATAAGCAATCTCTCTTTCAGCTGAAGCAAGTGAATCAGATCCATGAACAGAGTTTTCACCTACAGACTTTGCATAAAGTTTGCGGATTGTTCCTGGAGCAGCGTTTGCTGGGTTTGTAGCACCCATAAGTTCACGATTCTTAGCGACTGCGTTTTCACCTTCAAGAACCATCACCATCACAGGACCGGAAGTCATGAATGTGACTAGCTCACCGAAGAATGGACGCTCTTTATGCTCAATATAGAAACCTTCAGCTTTCTCTTTTGAAAGCTTAGAGAAGCGAGCTGCAGAAACACGGAGACCGTTTTTTTCGAAAATTGAAATAATATTTCCGATGTTGTTATCCAAAGTTGAATTTGGTTTTACGATACTTAATGTTTTTTCAATGGCCATGGGAGTCTCCTCTCAAATGTTAGTTGCGGTGAAAATTACACTTTCTTTAGGACTTCGGCAACCTTCTGTCCCAATTCTGCAGGAGATCTAGCGATTGTAACGCCACATTCTTGCAATATTCTAAATTTAGCCTCTGCAGTATCATCTCCACCCGAGATAATCGCTCCAGCGTGTCCCATACGCTTTCCAGCAGGGGCAGCAGCACCGGCGATAAAGCTCACGACAGGCTTCTTGAAATTCTTTTGAATCCAACGTCCAGCATCTGTTTCAGCACTTCCACCGATCTCACCGATCATAATAACGGCATCAGTGTCTTTATCAGCGTTAAACATTTCAAGTACGTCGATAAAATTTGTTCCATTGACTGGATCTCCGCCAATACCGACGCAAGTTGATTGACCGATATTACGTTGAGTCAGCTGAAAGACTGCTTCGTACGTCAAAGTTCCTGAGCGAGAAATCACTCCCACTCTTCCTGGCATATGAATATGGCCCGGCATAATTCCGATTTTACACTCTCCAGGAGTAATCACACCCGGGCAGTTTGGCCCAATGAGACGAGTCTTTGATCCTTTAAGAGCATTTTTTACTTTGATCATATCCTGAACAGGGATTCCTTCAGTGATGGCAATCACAAGAGGCATCTCCATCTCAATACACTCAAGGATTGAGTCCGCTGCAAAGGGAGGTGGAACAAATACCATGGCTGCGTTAGCACCAGTTTGTTTCACAGCTTCAAACGCTGTATTAAAAACAGGAATCCCTTCGTGCATGATTCCGCCCTTACCCGGAGTCACTCCGCCCACGACTTGAGTTCCGTAGTCACGGCACTGAAGTGAATGGAATGAGCCTTGTTTTCCCGTAAGGCCTAAAGTGATGAGTTTTGTATCGCGATTAATAAGAATAGCCATAATTATTTGCCTCCAGCAGCAGCGACAACTTTCTTCGCAGCATCAGCAAGATCATCAGCAGCAATGATCTTAAGCCCAGATTCGTTCAACATTTTTTTACCAAGAGAAACGTTTGTTCCTTCAAGGCGTACAACTAAAGGAACTTTCACTCCTAAAGACTTTGCCGCAGCTATGACACCTTCAGCGATAATGTCACACTTCATAATTCCACCAAAGATATTCACCAAAATAGCTTTGACGTTTTTATCTTGCAGAATAATTGAGAAAGCTTTCTCTACAGTTTCTTTGTTAGCACCGCCGCCCACATCAAGGAAGTTGGCCGGAGTTCCACCATTGAGCTTAATAATATCAAGAGTACCCATCGCAAGACCGGCACCATTCACAAGACAGCCAATATTTCCGTCAAGAGAGATGTACGAGAGACCGTATTTCCCTGCTTCAAGCTCTTGAGCGCTCTCTTCAGTAGGATCTCTCATCGCTTCAATTTCCGGATGACGGAAAAGAGCGTTGTCATCGAAATTGAGTTTCGCATCCAAAGCAATCACGTCTCCAGACTTTGTTGTGACAAGTGGATTGATTTCTGCAATTGAGCAGTCATTGGCCATAAACATTTTGTAGAGACCTTCAAAGAAGCTAATCGCTTTTTTGAGTTGATCACCTTTCAGTCCAATTCCAAATCCAAGCTTTCTACCTGCCGCTTGAGTGAAGCCTGCTGCTGGGTCGATGATTGATTTAATAATTTTCTCAGGACTCTCATGGGCGATCTTCTCGATCTCAACTCCACCTTCAGAAGATGCCATCATGACAAATTTCCCGATTGAGCGATCCAGAACGATACCAACATAATATTCTTTGTCGATGTCACAACCTTCTTCGATTAAAAGCTTTAAAACTTTTTTTCCTTCAGGACCTGTTTGGTGAGTGACAAGTGTCATGCCAAGAATTTCAGAAGCGTGTTTTTTGACTTCATCAAGAGACTTTGCCAATTTCACACCGCCGCCCTTGCCGCGACCTCCAGCATGGATTTGAGCCTTCACCACCCAAACTTTTCCACCAAGTTTTTCAGCCACTTTAACTGCTTCATCAACAGTCGTGGCCACACCACCTTTCAACACACTAATGCCTTGAGCGCGCATCAGCTCCTTGGCTTGATATTCGTGAACGTTCATGAAAACTCCTTCGAAACTTCAACTAGACGATGATTGAGCAAATATCCAATCATTATAGGCATTCAGCATCTGACTGCAATAACTCTTAAAGGTTTCCTTATGATTAAATACTCTGCTCTTCACCCTGCGACATTTAAGCTCGACGGCGGTGCAATGTTTGGAATTATCCCAAAGCCACTCTGGGAAAAACAAATTCCCTCGGATGAATTAAACCGAATTCATCTCAGTTTGAGAGTTTTGTGCATTCAGACTGAAAACCGTGTCATTTTGGTGGATAGTGGAATTGGGGATTACCATGATTCAAAATTTTCACAGCGCTTCGCAATACAAGGGGGCGCAACTCCCCTAGTCAACACCTTGAAAGAGGCCCAAATAAAAATTGAAGATGTCACTGATATCGTTATCACACATTTGCATTTTGACCATGTAGGGGGACTTGGAAGCGAAGCTGGGAATTTTCTTTTTCCTAATGCTAAATTGCATCTCCACAAATCTCATTACGAATACTCTCTCTCTCCAACCCAAAGAGATACTGGCTCATTTCAAACTGAATATTTCAAGCCAGTCATTGAGCAAATGGAAAAGGCTAAACGAATCGTTTGGCATGAGGGTCCTGAAGGAAAGATTCTTACTGACGGAAACTATCAACTAAACTTCAGGTGCAGTCATGGCCATACACCGTGGCTGATGCATCCTTTTGACACAAAAATGATCTACATGGCCGACTTAGTTCCAACTTCTGCACACGTCCCCATCGCCTGGGTCATGGGCTATGACATAGCTCCAGGAATAACCACTATAAACAAAGCAGACTTTTATCAGTTCATCTCAGAGAAAAATCTCTCTATGATTTTTGAGCACGATATAAAATTTTGGGGATGCAAAATATCTTGGGATGGACACAACGTTAAGCCGACGGAAAAGTTTGATTCATTGGGGGTCAAATATGAATCTCTGGCCTTGTAAACAGTCAGCACTTAGAATTTATTTATGAATCAAACTAACGGATGGGTTTTCGGAAAACGAAACGATTTAATCGTTTTTTGTGGGCCACTGCTAGCCTCAATTATTTTGCTGGGAATGCACAAAGGAAATTACCTCGGGTTTGGTGAGGTCACTCTTCATTTTGCGATTATTCAGACTTATATTAATTTAGCCCACCTCTATTCCACTTTTTGGTACACCTATACTTCCAAAAAGCAGTGGAAGCGCCATGGAAGCTGGTTTATTGGAATCCCCTTAGGCCTATTTTTTCTAAATTTGATATGTGGTCATTTTTTTGGTGGCACACTTTTTATTTATTTTATTTTTAGCCACTTCTCCATTTGGCATTTTATAAAGCAACAACAAGCTTGGTTTCACATCGCTGCGAGCAGAGGTGTAGCTAGAGACAAGTTGACTCTGTTTATTGACAAGTATGCAATTATGGCCTGCACAATGGGTTTTGTCCTCAGCTCTCAAAGTATGGAAGATAGCAGAGGATGGTTTCAGCCCGGAGATATCGTGGAGTTTCCGGACTTTCTACGCTGGCCTCTATTAGGATTATCGATACTCTTTATCCTTGCTTACTTCACGAGACATTTATATCTGATTATAAAAAAACACCCTACAAACTGGGCAGCCCACAACGTTTTCATATGTACTCTTTTACTTTGGGGTTATACACGCTTAGGCGAAAGAACTGTTCTAACCTATTACTTAAATCAACTTCATCACGCTATTCCTTATTTCCTTCTCGGCTATCGCTATATGCAGTCACAAAGGCAAGCGGGAGAAATCTATTGGCTACCGCAATTGCCAATGTGGCTTCTGGGAATCGCCATTTTTGCCATTTCTGGATTCCAGGGAAACATTGAAATGAATATGAGAGCAAACCTTGGATTGTTTTCTTCTTTTAACGACATTTTTGACAACACTAGTGGCTTAGTGTTGATGTCATTTTTTAACGCCATCAATATTACTCATTACACATTTGATATGTTTTTCTGGAATAGGAAAAATAACCCTGAATGGACTATGGCACTGGGTGAGAGATGAATGGGTGGATATTCAATAGAAAATTAGACACGCTTGCGTTTGCGAGTCCTATCCTACTTTCATTAGCATTGTTCTTTATTTCTTCGCTTAATTTAGCGTATTTTCCATCAATCATTACCATAATGATTCTGATGAATATTTCCTTAAATTTCTCGCATCTTCATTCAACATTTTGGTACACATTGACTAGTCCTGATCAATGGAAGAGGAACTGGAATTGGTTTTGTGGTCTTCCTCTGTTCTTTTATTTTTTTCTTTTATTCGTACAAAACACCTTTGGTGGTGAATACTTCTTGTCAATTGTTTCATTGTTTTCAATCACTCATTTTCTAAAACAACAGGTTGCCTGGTTTCAAATTGCAAGTTTCAGAGGAAAAAAACGTAACAAGCGAGATCAATTGCTAGATACGATTGCAATCTACTCAATTACATGGGGTTTTGTCTTGACCTCACTAGCTGAGGAGACCCCCAGAGGATGGTTTATCAAAGGGGACCTTCCTGAAATTCCATCTTCTCTCTATCTTCCATTGCTTACAATTTCTCTTACAATGGGTTTCATTTATCTCATTAGGCAATTTCTAAATTGGTATAATACGAAAGAAGCTAATTTGGCTTCTTTGCAAATTTTCATATGTACTTTTATCATTTGGGGTTACTGTCGTTTAGCTGAAACGTCTGCCTTAGGCTTTCTCTTGAATCAATCCCACCACACTATCCCCTATTTCATACTTGGTATTATCTATATGCGATCAGAACTAAAATCGGGAAAAAAATTCTGGCTTCCGAAGATAGGTTTCTGGAAATTAATTACTTTGCTTTATATTATTAGCTGGGGATTATCTTCGGTTGAAGTTGGAATACAAAATCCGAATCTCGCTTTTTGGGATCTAAAATTAGATTTTTTTGGCCCTTATTCTCGATATGTCATGACAGCTCTAGCAACTCTTAGTTTAACTCACTTCACTCTTGATGGAATTATTTGGAACAGCAAACACAATCCTGGCTGGTCTAAGGCGCTGGACTCTGTGAAGTCTGCTTAGAGAACATTTGAGCTTCTAGAACCGCTATTCTTAAACTCTCTCTCTCCACTCCAAAATCTTGCGTGACCACCTTCATCCATTCCACCAGGTCTTTTCTATTTGGGGCTTCTTTACTACTTTGAAGTTTCTCAATGAATTTCATACTAATAAATCCAATCCGCTTAGCGTGGGCATTTATGAGTGGTTGTCTGCCCATAATATCAATTTTACCAATTACATCTTGGGTCGCAATTTTGTTAAAGTCCTCATCGTTTTGAATGATGAAATTCGTTAAAAAACCGCCGAATTTCATTGTATAGGCATCAATGACTTTTTTTAATCTGGCAGGCCATGCCATTCTTCTATCCAATAAGCCTTGGAAATTTTGTTCTACCTGAGAGGAGATGGCCGATAAGGTTCTTAATTTCTCCTCCACATCTCTCCACAATTGAGCAGAGACCTGCTCTCTTTTCTTTTCTTCGAGCTCTTTCTTTTTTGCTAAGTTATTCAATCTTGATGTGAGCTCACTCTCCACACCAGAATACAAAATCACATCAAATGTGACACTTAATCTTGGGTCAGATTTTTT
>JAIEMA010000068.1 GCA_019752535.1 Bacteriovoracaceae bacterium | reverse complement strand
TAAGCGAGATAAGCCAAAAATGATTATTGCAGGGGCTTCTGCGTACCCACGTTTTATCGATTTCCCAAAAATGAAAGCTATCGCTGATTCAATTGGCGCCGTCTTTATGGTGGATATGGCCCACATCGCGGGCCTTGTGGCCGCTGGTGTCCATCCCTCACCGATTGGAATGGCGGATGTCGTAACATCTACCACTCATAAAACTCTTCGTGGCCCTCGCGGTGGAATTATTCTCACTGATTCAGAAGAGTGGGCGAAGAAATTTAACTCTCTCATTTTTCCTGGCATTCAAGGGGGACCTCTTGAACATGTCATCGCAGCCAAAGCTGTGGCTTTTCATGAAGCGCTTCAGCCTTCATTTAAAAAATACCAAGAGCAGGTTGTTAAGAATGCTCAGGTCCTTGCAAAAACTCTGATGAGTGAAGGCATTGATCTCGTTTCAGGGGGAACGGATAATCATCTCGTTCTTTTAAAAACTGATTCTGTGAATATGAGTGGAAAAGAGGCCAGTGAGCTTTTAGAAAAAGTGCTGATCACTTGTAACAAAAATATGGTGCCGGGAGATAAGCGCTCACCATTTGTGACTTCGGGTATCCGCTTAGGAACTCCGGCCGTCACCACGCGCGGATTTAAAGAAGACCAAACAAAAACAATGGCACTCCTTATTTCTCGCGCTCTAAAAAATCCAAGCGATGCGGGGATTTTAGAGAAAGTGAAATCTGATGTGCGTGAACTTTGCCACTCTTTCCCGGTGTACCCATGAAATACTTGGCTTTCATCCTTTTAGTGGCCTGTAGCGCCTCTGAACCCGTGCCCACTAAGGCGAATCCTCAGAAGAGCGAATACACAGTAGCACCGTGCGCTTGTATGAAGATTTTCCGTCCCGTATGTGGCTCTGACGGGCAAACCTATGGGAATTCCTGTGAAGCCGAGTGCAATAAGGCCACGTGGACTGAAGGGGCTTGTAAATAATTACCTTTTAACGGTAACTTAACGCAATCTGGCACTAGACAATGCCACATAAAATTCGGTAGGTTCGCCCTATGTTTTGCCCATTTTGCCAAGCTGAAGACACCAAAGTTTTAGATTCTCGCCTTCTTGCTGAAGGTAATGAAGTCCGTCGTCGTCGCAAATGCGAATCTTGCCAGAAACGTTTCACGACCTATGAGAAAGTTGAAGTCAGCATGCCCATGGTGCTTAAGCGTGACGGCCGAACTGAAGACTACCGCCCAGAAAAACTTCGCGGCAGCTTAGAGATGGCGTGTAAAAAACTATCAGTCAAAACTGAACAAATTGACCGTGCGGTTGGAAATATTGAAAAAGCCATCATGGATATTTCTGATAAAGAAGTTCCAACTTCGACAATTGGAAAACTCGTGATGATGTATCTTCGTCATCTTGATCCAGTCGCTTATGTGCGCTTTGCTGCTGTTTATTACAGAGAATTCAAAGACGTCGATCAGTTCCTCAATCGTCTCAAGGATGAAGAGAAACAATTTAAAATTCAAACCTCTAAGGATGTGCCCGTTGAATACCAGGCGTGAGGCACGAGAGTTTTGTCTCCAATTTCTTTATCATTTTCAGCTTCCTGTTTTTCAAGAACAAAAAAAGTCCCTCTCACAGGATAAAACAGAACTTTTTGAACGTATCACTCAATTTCGTGAAACCCTCAATGTCTCTATGGGGTCTCAAGAGCTCGCTTGGGTGTCGACCATTGTGAATGGCATTCTCAAAAACTCTGAAGAGCTAGAAACACTAATTACAAAACATCTCAAAAACTGGAAACTCCAGCGCCTTTCACGTATTGAACATACACTTCTTGTGCTTGCTGCTTTTGAATTAAAATATCAGCCACAAACTCCTTTCAAAGTTGTGATCAACGAAGCGATTGAGCTCGGTAAGAAGTATTCTACAAAAGAATCTGGGCCATTTTTAAATGGTGTGCTCGATGGTTTAGCGAGAGACTTGGGCCATGATGCCTGATTCTGATATTCTAAAAACACTCACTTCTGATGTTAAGGTTCTTGTCTGGGCTTCTAAAGAGCCTCTTTCTGAATCAACACCTCTTTTCTCCACAGTTGATTATTTGCTCGATGGTCTATTAAGACAGCATGTCCGAAATCACCCTACTCCACAAAGTGAAGTCACGTTCGTTCACACACTTTACGGAGAAAGTTTTTGGCTTGCGTTTACTGACGGTTCATCTGATGCAGATGTTTATACAAAAACACTCACCAGTGTCGTACCTGAAAAGATGAGAGATAAAATGGTGGTCCTCAATTCTGAAGAACTAACTTCAAAACTTAGGACCAAATTAGATAAAGCTTTTAAATTTGTTGAATATCTTTAGTGGCAACTGATCGCAATTTTAACTTTTCCCACTTCAAACTCTATTTCTGGCTCTGAGGGACTTCTCTTCTTCCCCCATGGATCTCTCAAAGATGTCGTAGCCACTTTCACTTTATTTTCTTCTGATATTTCAATGGTTAAGCTTTCATTTTCTACTTTTGCCTTGAAGCCAAAACTTCGAAAGTTTTTCTCCCAACTTGAACGCGAAGGCATGAGCTTAAAAGCATGCTCCGTTGAAGTTTTTCCTTCTTCATTACGCTTATACACACAGTCTAGCTCTGCTGCGTAACAAGTTTGAAATACAAATAACGTGAGTAATAGATATTTCATTGCTGAGATCCTTGTGATGTTTCAGTTGTTTCTGCAGGCTTAGTTAATGATTTAGGCTGAGTACTGTTCGTAATACTTGTACAAAACTGTGCGATGGCTTCCTGATTCTTTGAGGTCACCATACTCAAACGAACATAGTCTGCGAGCATACTTCTTCTTCGGTCATCTTCTTTTTTTCTAGCCGCTGCATCTGAGCCCACACGCCATCCGCCAGGAGGCATTTTCCCTAAAGAGAGCTTTGATAGAATCATTGGGCCCATAGCACTCGTTTGAATCGCTCCATCTCCGCGAATAAATCCATTGAATTCTGCCCAGGCTTCATCATTCCAGGAATTGTCTGTGAGCCTATCAAGACCAGGGAAAGGGAAAATCTCACCACTGCCGTGGCAATCAGCGCATCGAAGAAAAAGATCTTTTGATTCATCGGCAAGCATCTCTCTGTTTACTTCAAAGAGAGATTTCATATTGTCATTAATTCCTGGATCACTGACCATACGGTCACGACACCAGCTTTCAACATCAAATTTATTAGCAAGAGGTCCTACTTCGATCGGAGTCGTGTCAGCGAGACTTTGATAACTTAAATTCTGTAAAGTTTGGCATGTATCCCCATTGAACTTAGGATCCTTTTTTAGATTTTTAACGACATCAGTCACTGCTGACTGCTCAAAGAAGAGGGCAAATTGATCCGAGAAGGCGAGACTGTTATAGTTCGGATCATTACCTCTCATCATTGACCATTGTGTGACATCGATTCCCATCGGCTCAAGTACCGCACGGATCGCTGATATCTCTTTAGGATGAGCTTCTGCTACTCCCTTCACTCCACCAGCATCGTCAATAGCATGAAACCCACCCAATCGAGGGGCTTGCATCTGTCTTGCGAAATAAGAAGCCTCATCTTGGACATCGGTATTGCTCCTTCCTTCAACGCTAGTCATGTACTTATCTAAGAATCGTTCATGGCGAGCCATTTTAAATTCATCGGCCATACTATGATTTTGTTTTGTATCTTCCACAATGGCTGAGGCAGTAGCATCGAAACCATTTAAATTTGGAGTACGCTTAGCGAGAGAGAGATTTCTCAAACGAACAGTGGGATTGGCTTTATACCAAGAGGCAATGTTTTGCTGTCTCGATTCAGGTATCCAGGCTTTTGCATCGCCAGGAAATTGGAAACACCCCTGAGCGACACCAGCAATATAATATTTAAATTTATCGTAGTTTGGATTTTTCTTAAGATCATTTGAGATACGACAAAAGTTCTGACCACTCATCTGATCGAAAGCCGCCTGTGAAGGTCCCGTGTAATCGGCAGTCTTGACGTCAAAATTAGCCGACTTCATTTGGCTTTTGTAAGGGTAATGTGGAATGCGATAGTGTCCAGTCGTCTCAACTTGGCCTTTGATCGCATTGAATTGGGCGCGCGGTGAAAGTGTGGAAACTTTTGGCTCTCTGTCTCTAAATTGAACTTGGTCATCGACTGGGAGATCCATCAATGCGAGTCGATCATTCGGCTTTTTCTCTTTAGCATCTACGACTTGTTCAAGGAAAGAGAGATAGGCTCTTCCATCAGCTCCCATTCCGGCCTTTGGACCTTGGAGTGTTCTTCCTCCCTCAGCTTTCATTTCCAACATGTCATCTCTTGAAGGCACAACCCCGGCCCATGCTCGATAAGTATCCCAGTTTGGACGTGGGTTCGGTTCTTTATGACAGGAGAGACATTTCTCACCCGTTCCGTCCATCTGGCGATGATTGGGATTAAAATCTAGTTCCATAAATTCGTACTTAGCTGCCTTACCATTCCAGCGCATCACTTCTAATGTCTGATAAGCGGCATTTGATGGATCGGTAGAAAACGTAACCCACAATTCAGAGTTAGGACTTTTAATCGCTACACGCGGATACATCTTACCGTTTTTAACATCCGAAGGCTGAAGACTTTCGGATTCTCCAATGACAATCATATTCAAGCCATTGCCACCGGCAGGATTTCCTTTCTTCATGAGATCTTTAATTTTTGAAAGTGTTCCTTCTAAAGTTACACCAGGCTTGATCTTCTTTTTCTTCCCGGCCATATCTCCACCCCAATGACCATCATCTGTTGTAGAGGAGCCCGTAATGTCGGCGATAAGATTATTAAAGTCTGATTGAATGGCCGTATCACATTCACCACAAGCATAACCACTCTTGGAGCAATTCTTATTAAGGGATCCATCTTGTGCCCAAGCAAAAGATATCGAAAGGAGTATAGGTAGAAAGAACTTCATCGTAGATCTCCGGTCTCGTAGTAGAACTCTTTAAAATTTGTTTCAGGATTTTCTGTAATAATAGTTTTAGGCGCAGTTGGATCAGCACATAGCTTAGGTTTGTAAATCATCTGGGCTTCTTTCTTTACAGCAGTAAAGCAGCTGTGACTCGCGCCGCCTACAGACTTTCTGAAAGCTTCAATGCTATTTTCAAGAGGCATGATGTGATCAACAGCAGGCTTTCTTTCAATCACTTTGGCCGAAAAGAATTGATTTCCTTCTCCAAAGACGATGTAGTCATCGACATCGCTGGCACTTGCCGAAGCGGGTTTTTCACTTAATTCTTTGTAATAAATTCTTCTCTTCACTATCAACTTTACATCACCCAAGCTCTCTCCATCTCTTTCGAAATGTCCCTGAAACAGCTCTCCAGGTAATTCCTTCTCACCCAAGCCAGTCATGCAATTGAATTGAGGGATCTTAAAAACTTGGGACGGATTAAATGTAGCAAAACCTTGATTTTTTCTTTTCTTGAAAAGTTCTTTCATCTTTTGACCTTCCACCGTATTGGGAAAATCAACTTCATAAATGGCCTGAAAATTGTGGGGTTGGAACCATAAAGGGAGATGAGAAATATAGAAGGGCCCATTTCCGAAAAACAGTTGCCCGTGGCCACCCTTGGGATACTGCTTAAAATCTTCATCACTACAATTGGATACTGGGGCAGGACGACACTTTTGGCTGGTCGCAGGCACAACACCGTTTGAGAGTTGCTCTATCGCCATTTGAGCTGCATCTTTGAGCTCGACTGGTTTTCTTGAATGTTCTCCCGCCAGTGCGGAACTAAGGATCAACCATAAAATCATCAAAGACCTTATCTTCAGAAGGCGCACTCGGTGTGGCCTGTAAATAATCATTCATTTGTTTAAGGTGACTTTGTCTAAGAACGAGAGAGTGCTCGTCAGGCTGATAAGTCGTTCCGTACTTATAATCCACGCCCGGCTTCTTACTCATTTCAACGTGTGATCCTAAAATCATACGAACTGGATGCTTTTCTACAAATTTTGATAAGCGAGACATGCTCTCTCTATGTTTGCTCCAGTTACCGTTCACAAACACATTACCTGGATAAAGCGAGTCACCAGAGAATAAATCCTTAGTTGTGTGATCATAAAAAGCCACACTCCCCGCCTCATGACCAGGAATAGGAATCACACTTAATTTTCTTCCACCCAAATCAATACTTCCTTCTCCATCAGGCCATCCAGGCTTGACACCATAAGCGGCAGCAATCTCTTGAGGAGATAATCCAATCACAGTTGTATTCGGTCGATTTTTAAAAACCCCATCTCCACGTGTATGGTCACCATGTGAGTGGCCATGTCCAACTGTGAGATGAATTTTTTTGCCAGACGCTTTCTCTTTTCTTGCAATGACTTCATCAATCAATTTTTGTAACTCTAGAGATGCATTGGCTCCGCCTTCATCAGAGGCGCCTGAGTCATGCAAGAATGCCCCATTCTCACCCATCACGAGATACATAAAGGGAGCTTCAAAGGATGAACATTTATTTTGGCGAATAACAAAATAGCCCGGATTTAACTCAACCATTTCATACATAGGAATTTTGGAAGCTGGATCTTTACATTCTGGATGACCACGAGTGGCTTTCCACTCATGCTTAGCAAGACACTCATCTTCCTTAAGACCTGGAGAGACTTCAGCGCATTTCACCCAAGACACATAGGTTATTGGGTCACTCGCAGCTGACTTTTGGCAATTGATATCTGGAGATGTGTTAACTGCACCCAAACCAGAAGAAGTTAACTTCGCCGCTTGCTCAAGCTTTGAGCAACTCCCTCCCCTGCAGGCAAAAGCAGAGAAACTGAACAGCAGTCCTAAAACTAGAATAGAATGAATCACGCAGGGCCTCCCCTCCAAAATTCTACCCTTGAGACGGATATCTCTTGGATAAATCTTATTTGGGGCAAAATTTTCAACTTAAAATGGAGATTTTTTAATTTCAGGGCCTTGGTTTTCAAGCACCTAGCTAGGACTAGGTGCTTGAAAGATTAAACCAAGTATAAGACTCAATTAATAGGCAGCGAGATCACGAGCAGCGACTAAAACTTTTTGCATATCAGGCAGAGTGGCACGCTCTAAAATTCTGTTAAATCCAACTGGTGTAAAAGTTGAGCCCACACGTCTCACTGGAGCATCTAACTCTTCAAAGCAGTGCTCATTGATGACACCTACAAGCTCTCCACCGAACCCACCAAAGACTTTGTCTTCGTGAACAATAAGAGCGCGATGAGTTTTAGCAACAGTCGCTTTAATAGCATCATAATCAAGAGGATTTAGTGAGCGAAGATCCAGCACTTCGACTTCGATTCCATCTTTGGCGAGCTCTTCAGCAGCTTCAAGTGAGAAGTGAACAGTGTTGCCGTAAGTAATAATGGAAAGGTGCTTTCCTTCTCTTCTGAGTCTGGCTTTACCAAACGGAACTTCAAAATCCTCAGGAACTGAACTCATCGCATGTTTTGCATTATAAAGAGTTTTTGGTTCAAGATAGACCGTGCAACCTTCTGAGCGCATCGCTGTTCTTAAAAGTCCTGCAGCATCATCAGCAAAAGCCGGGACGACAACACGAATCCCAGGAAGAGTCGTGAGAGTTCCTTCAATATTTTGTGAGTGGTAAAGACCGCCACCAATATAGCCACCAGAAGCAAGGCGAACGACGATATTGGGAGAGAAGGCTCCATTTGAGCGCCAGTAATCGTGAGAGGTTTCTACCATCTGCTCCATTGCAGGCCAGAAGTAGTCGGCAAACTCAGCACCTTCCACCACAACTCGAATTTTTTTATCAAAGCGAACCATGCCGTTGGCAGTGCCAAGAATAAAATCTTCGGCAATCGGGCCATTGAAGACGCGATGTTTTCCAAACTCTTGCTGCATCCCTTTAGTGACGTTGAAAATACCACCCTTCTCTTTATTCGCTACGTCTTGTCCCCAAATATAAGTATCTGGGTTGTGGCGGAATTCGGCCTTAAGAGTGCCGTTGAGGGCATCAATGAATTTGATCGGCTCACTTTGATCATTATGTGTGCCGTCTACATATTTTTGAGGATGATGAGGTTCAGGAACTACAAAATTAAAAATACTATCTGGGGTCGGGGCCGGCGCTTTCATCGCCTTAGTGTGAGCCTCCAGCATTTCTTCTTTCGCTTCTGCTTCCATCTTCACTAATTCTTTTTCAGTGAAAATTTTAGACTTCAACAAATCAGCGCGAAACTTAGGCAATGGATCCTGTGCCTTTGCTTCTGCAAGTTCTTTCTCATCACGATACCACTCATGCTTATCTGAGTTTGAGTGATTGCCAATACGAACACACATGGCATGCACAATGACCGGTTCCATATTTTTTAGGGCGTGTTCACGAGCCGTGATCATGGCATTCATCGAATCAAAAACATCTTTTCCATCACAAATGATGATTTGAAGATTTTTAAATCCAGTAAAGTTATGGGCCACAATCTCATTAGCCGTTTGATCAGCTTTTGGAACAGAGATTCCATAGCCGTTATCTTGGAAGACAAACACAACGGGGAGTTTTTCTCGACTCGCGCCATTGATTGCTTCATAACAGTAACCTTCAGAAACAGAAGATTCACCCTGAGATGAGAAAGCCACACCCTTGTGCTTATAAGTCTTCATCGCACGGCCAACTCCAACTGCATGTAGAGTGTGGTTACCAGTGCAACTTGAAACGTTATGGATATTCCACTCAGGCTTAGCGAAGTGATTGGACATGTGTCTTCCACCAGAAGCCAGATCAGTCGCTTTAGAGAGACCGTTCAAAATAATTTCTTCTGGAGTAAGACCCGCTGACAATGCTGTGAGCATGTCACGGTAGTAAGGAAAGAGATGATCGGTGTCTTTATTAAAGACTTGTCCGATTGCTAATTGAATCGCATCGTGGCCTGCATAGGGAGCGTGGTATGACCAACCCAAGGCTTGCTTGAGATAGTTTGGCGCTCTCTCTTCGAGCATGCGGCCAAGAACCAATAAATGGTACCAGCGAGCTAGGGTCTTTTTGTCAGTCTTTTTAAAATCGTGCGTCTTCTTCACTTGCATGATGAACTCCAGCAATTCCGTTAATTTGGAAAGATCAAAGGTGTACCATATTGGGCCTGTAAACAGCAATGAATTGCAGCGCTGCTTCTAAGGGATTTATGGAATATTCTCTAGACGAAAGATGCACCAAATCAGTCTGAAATATTTTTTGCCGCCTCGGTTGCCGCCTTAAAGTCGCGGGTTTAAAGTCTCGAAAAGACGTTTATACATTATTGTTTTGAGGAGAATCCCATGAAGACTGTGGCCCAGGATTTTTTTGAAGATCCACGTATTACTGAAGCAAAAAAATTAATTCGCCAAGCGGTGACAGATCATCAAAAGAAACTCACTGGTGTGAAGGCTTCGAATGCAGCTCTAAAAGAGAGCTATGCTGAGCTCTTAAAAAAATTCGGCGAACAGCGCGGTGGCGCTCTCTTCTATCAATACTTAGGAAGTGGTTTCGGTAAAGGGGCTCTAGTTGAACTGGCCGATGGTTCAGTCAAATATGATTTCATCACAGGCATTGGTGTTCATTACATGGGTCACTCAAACCCGGATATTATTGAAGCGCAAATTGACGGTGCCATCAGCAACACCGTGATGAATGGTCACCTTCAACAAAACACTGACTCTGCTCGCCTCGTGGACTTACTTTCAACTCAAGCCTGCAAATATGGTGCTGGTGTAAAAAACGTCTTCCTTTCTACCTCAGGCGCGATGGCCAATGAGAATGCTTTCAAAATGATTTATCAAAAACGTGCGGGAGCTCAGCGCTTCTTTGCCTTTGAAAAATGCTTCTCTGGCAGGACATTGGGAATGGCATGGGTGACAGACAAAGCCGCTTACCGTCAGGGTTTACCAAAAACAATTGATGTAGATTACATCCCATTTTACTGTGAAGCGGATCACAAAGGTTCAATTGAAATCGCTGTCAATGCGATGAAAAAACATCTCTATCGCTACCCTGGTCAATATGCAGGTTTCATCATGGAGATGATCCAAGGTGAAAACGGCTCTTGGGTAGGTAACACAGAATACTTTGAAGCACTCATTAAGGTGTGCAAAGAAAATAACGTTTCAGTTTTTGTTGATGAAGTTCAAACTTTCATGCGCACCCATGAGCTTTTTGCCTTTCAACACTTCAAACTCGATAAGCATGTCGATGTCGTGAGTATTGGTAAGAACTCCCAAGTTTGTGCCACACTCTTCACTGATGATCATAAGCCCAAGCCAGGATTGATGTCTCAAACCTTTACCGGGGCTTCGTCACAAATTGCGGCCAGTCTCAAAATCATCAATGATGTTTTAAGTGGTGACTACTTAGGTGCCAATGGAAAAATTGAAAAATTCCATCAGCGCTTTAAAGGAAATCTTGAAAAGCTTGCAGCGAAATATCCTAAGAAAATTCATGGCCCATGGGGCATAGGTGCGATGGTGGCCATGACCGTTTTTGAAGGTGATGAAACCAAATCAAAACAGTTCACGTTTAAACTTTTTGAAAACGGCGCACTCTCATTTATGGCCGGCGGTGGAAGTTCAACTCGTGTCCGCTTCTTGATGCCTATTCTCGCTGTGACGATGGAAGATATTGATAATGTATGTGCAATAATTGAAAAAACTCTTAACGAGATGGAGTAAATTTTGTTCATCATACGCCCTATTGAACAAAAAGATCTTGATGGCCTGATGGAGCTCCTTGAAGAGTCCGGGCATGGTCTTACAACTCTTCCTCGCGACCCTGAGGTACTCAAAAAGCGCATTATTCACTCGGAGCGAAGTTTCACTCAAAGAGATGATCGTCCAAGAGGCGAAGATTATCTGTTCGTTATGGAAGAACTCTTTACTGGTAAAATAGTTGGTGTGTGTGGAATCATCTCTAAGATTGGTGGATTTGAACCTTCTTATTTCTATCGTTTAGAAGTTCATCATCACGAAAGTAAATTGATTCATCAGAAAAATGATATCACGAGCCTTCATTTCCACTTCATCCATAATGGCCCGGCTGAAATTTGTTCGCTCTATCTAGATCCAAAATATCGCAATTCACAAAACGGACGATTCCTCTCACTGTCACGCTTTCTTTTTATTGCAGAAAATAGAAAATTCTTTGAACAAGAAATTATCGCTGAAATGCGAGGTATGGTGAATGACTCAGGCCACTCTCCATTTTGGGATGCAGTTGGCACAAAGTTCTTTAAAATTGATTTTCCTAAAGCCGACTATCTCTATGTAAAAAATAAGAAGTTTGTTGAAGAACTCATGCCGAAGTATCCTATTATTGCCAATCTACTCCCCGAAGATGCGCAATATGTGATCGGAAAAGTTCACCCCAACACTGAACCCGCGAAAAGGATTTTAGAGCAAGAAGGATTTAAATTCTCCGGACTGGTGGGACTTTTTGAACCAGGGCCTGTGATCATTGCAGACATTGATAATGTGAGGACGATTAAAGAAAGTATCGTCGGAAAAATTACCGAAATAGCAGATAAATCTTTTAGATCTGAGACCTTTATTATTTCACGCACAGGTGGAAAATTCAGGGCGACTTTAGGTGGAGTTGTGAAGCTTAAGACTGGTGGTCTAAAAATTTCAAGTGTCACGGCCGCAGCTTTAAAGTTGAGACTTGGGGATGATATTCGCTACGCGACTTTCAGACCGAAAGAAAAGAAAAAGTCACAAAGCAACGTTATGAAAGTGGATAAGAGACCGGATGTCAAAAAGAAGAAAAAGAAATGATCCTCACTCTTTTTCTAGTCCTCTCATCCTTCGCTCAAACAGATGTTCTACTAGGACAATATTTTCATGCTCGTGCGGAAGCTGAGCTCGTAAAATATCTTGAAGAGCGCGGGACATCAGTTCAAGAAGCGGTGGAAAATGGTGAAAAGACCACTTGTCGAAGCGTGGATGATTTCAAAGAAACGCTTGACGCCATTACTAAAAATGCACAGCTCACTTTAGCAGATTTTAAGAAAGAAGGTGTCTTATGGCGCAAGCCTTCAACTTATGGAGAAGAGAGTATAAAAATTCTCCTCGAACCTCCAAGGGCGACTCAATATGCCTTAGAGCGATTGAGATTTTCACGCCTTGAAGCCTTTGGTCGCCTATCGAAATTGGCACCCGGATGCCTCGATATTTTCAGAAAAGAGCCTACCGGATCTAAAAATAATCAGATGTTACCACGCCTGAGATTAGAATCTCTTAACAACGTCACACCTGCTTTATTCTGCTCTACAGTCGTGAGATACTGGAGAGAGCTGGAGAGCAATATTAATCCAGGATGTAAAAAATCTTCTGAGGATTAGTTATGTTTCGATATCTCATTATTTTCTTAATCACTCTACCTGTCTTTGCTGAGGATTTTCCTGAGCCTGAATTGAGACGCGGCTATGCTCAAAATCTCATCATACGTACTCTCTCCCAACTGAAAAATGAAGAGAAGCTGAAATCAGGACTAGATTTTGATCCTGCTAAGGCCATGGCCGCTTGTGATAATGTTGATAAAAGTATGAAAGACGAGATCCTAGAGAAACGCAGAATTTTTTATGCGGCTAAGGACGCGAGAAAAAGTGGGAAAGAAAATTGGGATAAAGAGTTAAGAGAAAATATTGAATTCGGTGGTGCAGCTCAGGACGGAAAACCACTCAATCAAACAATCAGAGCTCATCTCGATGAGAAATGGCCATGTGCCTCAAGTACATTCTCGATGTGTAATGATCCGGTTTCCATGGAATTACTCAATAACCTCGCCTCTGATCCTGGAATCATTGATGAAACAATTTTTAGCACCTGTGTAAGACTAATTAAATACTATAAAAAAGCTGGCACCTGCACCTACTCTCAAGAAGTAGCTGACAAGGCTTGTAGTAACGTTGGTTCTCCTGATGTGCGCAAGGCCAAACCTAAAGTTGTTGTCCCAATCAATCCATAAAATCTCTTGTTCAAATCTTCCAAAAGAAAATAGAATCGAGAGATGAAAATCACACTCTATGGCGCAGCTGGCACAGTCACAGGAAGTCGAACCCTTTGCGAAACTTCAGGAAAAAAATTTCTTGTTGATGCAGGACTCTTTCAAGGCCCTAAAGATCTTCGCTTACTCAATTGGACTGCTCCCTTCAAATCATCCACTCTCGATGGGATTATTCTGACCCATGCCCATATTGATCACACTGGTCTTCTCCCTCGCTTAGTGAAAGAGGGCTACAGTAAACCTATATGGTGCTCAAAAGGGACTGCGGCACTTTGTAAATTCATGCTACTTGATGCGGCTAAACTCCAAGAGGAAGATGCGAAGTATGCCAATGACTCTGGCTATTCTCATCATAAGCCCGCCGAGCCACTCTATACGATTAAAGATGCAGAAGAGGCTATTCGATTATTAGAAGTAGTAGAAGACGAAGAATGGTTTTCACCGTTTAAAAATATAAGTTTTAGATTTTATCGAGCAGGTCACATTCTTGGTTCTCGTTTTGTTCAACTCTCTTACCCTACCAGTGAAGGAGCAAAATCGATTATCTTCACTGGCGATCTTGGTAATGGTCGCTCACGTTTAATTAAGCCAGCGCAATCTCCTCCACAAGCCGATTGTGTGATGCTTGAATCCACTTATGGCGATCGTCTCCTTCCGCATGAATCACCCCTGCCAGAGCTGGGAGAGATCATAAACAAAGTAACTAAGCGTGGTGGCATACTTCTCATTCCAGCTTTTGCAGTCGGAAGAACTCAAGATCTCCTCGAAGCTATTGGAGATCTTCAAAGACGTGGAGTGATCGACTCTCAACTTCCTGTCTATGTCGACTCACCGATGGCCCGATCAGCAACGAAAGCACATCTTAAATTCCCCACTGAACTCTTGTTCCACACTGAAGGCTCATCAGTTCAAGGCCCTCTCGATACAGATCAATTTCGATGTACTGAAAGCTTTGAGGAGTCGATTGCGCTTCAACAAATCAATACTCCTCACATACTTATCAGTGCCTCAGGAATGGTGACTGGCGGACGGATCATGCATCATTTAAAACTAAGACTTCCTGACCCAAAGAATGGAGTCTTATTTGTTGGCTATCAAGCACAGGGAACGAAAGGCCGTGTGCTTGTCAGTGGGGAGAAAGATTTTAGAATCCATCATCAAAGAATTCCTGTCGCCGCTGAGATTTTTCAGCTTCATCATTTTTCAGCTCATGCTGACTATCAAGACTCAATGAAATGGTTATCGCAGATGCCTGTGGCACCCAAGAAAATTATTCTCAATCATGGTGAACCTGATGCACTGACAGCACTCAAGGATCATCTCCTTGAGCGCTGGCCTGAAACTGAAATCGTGATTGCAGAACAAGGCGAAGAGATTCACCTCTAGGACTATTGTCCTTTGGAAGTTGATTCGAATATTTTATCAGCACTGGCCGCCACAAATCCTTGGTAAAGATTTCCATTGGCCAAAGGATAACGGCGAGCGAATTCATAGTAGCAAGCCGGAATAGTCATGACCCCGTCATCAAATTTGACTTCAATATTATTGGCCAGAGTTGAAGACTGCTCAAGATAGACGGCCGGTGTCCCCTTTATCTCTCCACCACTTGAATTCAGTTTGACGCCATTTTCTTTAAGGAAAGTGTTGAGTGCTTGAATATCAGTAAAACTTTTGAGGGCATTGATGAAGACTGTGAAATGATTCGGGCGGTAACCAAAAGCAGCCACCCATGCCGCATAGTCAGACTCTTTCATCAATTTTTCATAAAGAGCTTTTGTCACTTTCCACGGGCGACCCATGGAAGAGAAATCAAAGGTATGCTCTTGGCCTGCTGGAATTTGCTCAATGAGAGAGGCCACTGTGAGCTGAAGATCTTTAGAAAAATCTTCTAACTTTAATTCAGAGATAAAAATCTTAGGCATTAAGGCATCAGAGTGTTCGTAATGTTTGGCGTAAAGTTTTTTCTCCGTAAAGTGATAATCCCCACAGTACTTATAACCAGAAGCTAGAAATGGAGCAGCAATCACATCGACACTGACTCGAGGATGATTAAATGTGCGAAGCGCAATATGGTCATTCAAGACCTTATCCCCACGAGCTTCAAAAAGATCATAGACCTTTTGCGCCAGAGGATTAATCGCGACGTAGTCAGTCCACATTTTTTCCAAGAGAGATGCTAGGTTTTTTGCCATAAATTGCTCCTTCTAAAGTGCCTTAGATTACCTTGGAAATGTTAGAACTTCTAGCCGAAGAAGAGTATGATTTAGCTCATTCATGCTCAAAGGAATCTTATGCACATGGTACTTAAGGGAGACTATTTCGACGGCCAATGGCACTCCCCCTCTACAGCGCCGAATGAAAACATTATCAAGAAAAGCCCAGCTGATCTCTCTAAAACCCTTTGGGAAGCCAAGGTTTGGCATGCCCATACTGACGCGGTTGTAGACTCGGCGATTAAGGGTTTTGAGACTTGGCGCAAACTCTCTTTTGAAGAGCGCTCGGTTTATATCCGCCGCTATCAAGAAGCCGTAAAAAAACGTGGAGACGCTATCGCTGAAGCTCTTGCCTGGGAAGTCGGCAAACCTCTTTGGGAGGCGAAAACTGAAGCGAGTGCTCTCGTTTCAAAAGTCGATGTCACTCTTGGAGATTCACTCAAGAGAATCGAAAAGCGCACGATTAAAGAAGTCATGCCCAAGATTGATGGACACACAATCTTAAAACCGATCGGCCCTGCTTTTATCATTGGCCCGTTTAATTTTCCCTGTCATCTCGCCAACGGACAGATTCTTGCCGCCTTAACGGCAGGCAATAGCATTATTTTTAAACCATCAGAGAAAACGATCGGCAGTGCCCAGTTGATGATGGAAGCCTTAGTGGAAGCCGACTTCCCTAAAGGTGTGATCAATTTTATCAATGGCACTGGATTAACGGCCGGAAAACTCACAAGCGACTCACGTATCCGTGCTGTGTTCTTCACTGGATCAAGAGCTGTTGGTAAAATGATTTTAAAGAACACCCATCAAGACCTCAAGAAAATGGTGGCCCTCGAACTTGGGGGGAAGAATTCCACCATCGTTCATCATGATGCTCACATCCCACACGCCCTTCCTGAACTTTTAAGAGCGTGCTTTCTCACCTCTGGTCAGCGCTGCACTTCGACTTCAATGATTCTCGTGCATAGAAAAATTGCGAATCAGTTTATTGATGAATTTAAAAAAGTCACTCAGCGCATTCGCGTAGATCATCCTGTACTTGCTGAAAGCCCAGCCTTCATGGGGCCCGTGATTGATGCACAAGCTGAAAAGTTGTATCTCGATTTCTGTGCTCAAGGGCTCAAGGAAGGGGCAGAAGTTTTAGTTGAGCCTAAAAAGTTAGAAATGAAGTGGGATGGTCATTATGTTTCTCCCTCTTTGCATTACTTAGAGAGAGTGGATCTTAAAGGAAAATTTGTTCAAGAAGAAATTTTTGGACCTAATGCTTGCTTCATGCCTTATGACGATATTGATCAAGCGATCGCAATAGCAAATTGCACTGAATACGGACTGGCCGCTTCTGTGTTCACTCGGGATCAAAGTCTCTTTGAGCATTGCTTGCGCGATATCGATGCTGGATTAATAAATCTCAACCGCTCAACCGTAGGAGCCACGGCCCGTCTACCTTTTGGTGGAGTTAAGGATTCGGGAAATTTCAGACCTGCCGCCGTAAGTATGATAGACCATTGTGTCCACACAGTGGCCGCTCTTGAGACGACTGATGATACGAGCTCTCACTTAAAAGATGTAGTGGGGTTAAAGGAATAGATGAGTTCAACGGATGTGATGTTTGATGAGTTTGATGCAACGAAAAGAGAAAAATTAATTGTTTATCTCTTAGGGGCTATTCAATTTGTTCACATCTTAGACTTTGTTATCTTGATGCCGTTGGGCCCGATGCTCATGAGGACTTTCAACGTTACCACTTCTCAATTTGGTCTGCTGGTCTCTAGCTATACTTTTGCCGCGGGAATTTCTAATTTTCTGGCCTCGATTATTGCTGATCGTTTTGAAAGAAAGCGAATTCTGCAGGTTTGCTTTATCGGATTTTTAATTGGAACTGGTCTGTGTGCCTTTGCACCAAATTTCGAACTCCTACTAGGAGCTCGGATATTTGCTGGAGTTTTCGGCGGTGTTCTGAATGCTGTCGTCTTCGCTTTAATTCCAGATCTCATTCCTCCCAAGCGTCGAGGAACAGCTAATGGAATAGTCATGTCCGCTTTTTCGGTTTCAAGTGTCATTGGCGTTCCGATTGGCTTAGCTTTAGCAGAAATGTTTAGCTGGCATGCACCATTTCTTTTTATTGTGGCCATTGGATTGATCGCTTTTGTACTCGCGACACTCATTTTACCTTTGATCCACAATAAATCCCCTGCCAAGTCCCCAGTCGATACTTTGAAAACGTTCTACCATATTGCGACTGAGGCCATTCATATTGAAGGTTTTCTTCTGACCTCTTTTTTAGCTTTCGGCATTTTTATGATTGTTCCGTTCATTTCTCCAAGCATGGTCAAGAATGTGGGTCTCGCTGAGAGTGATTTGAAATACATCTATCTCTTTGGTGGAACAGCCACTGTCTTTTCTGCGCGCTGGATAGGAAGACTTTGTGATCGTTTAGGAAGTTTTAGAGTGATGACATGGGTCGCTTTCCTTTCATTTATTCCGCTCATTTTAATTACCCATCTTGGCGTCACTCCTTTGGCTCTTACTCTGGTTGTCACTACAACCTTTATGATGACTGGTTCTGGTCGCTTTATCCCGGCCATGACTCTTCTCTCTCTTGTGGTTGATCCTAAAAAGAGAGGAACATTTATGGGACTAGAAAATGCTTTCCGTCAGCTCTCCTCAGGTGTGGCTTCACTGGTTGCTGGTCTCATCATTTATGAAGGAGCAAACGGTACTCTCGAGCGTTTTAACTTATTAGGTTATGCCGCCGTTACAGTGACTTTTATGGCGTGGCTGATGGCCCGAAGAATCTCTAAAAAATCTGGGATTCAGTGATGAGTGAAGGTAGCAAAGCACTTCTGGCCGCTATCATTGCTTTTAGTGGATGGGGGTTATTTCCCATTTATTGGAAATTTTTTCCAGAACTCTCCGGCGAGAGTCTTTTTATGCAAAGGCTCTTTTGGAGTCTTCTCACATTGATGATCATCATTCCGTTAACTGGAAAATTTTCAACATTAAAAGAGATTCTAAAAGATAATCGCAAATGGTGGCTCATGCTCTCGGCCATATTCATTGCTTCGAACTGGTTGGCCTACATTTATGCTGTCACCAGTGGTCATATTATCGAAGCCAGTATGGGGTATTTTCTTAATCCTCTCATTAACGTTTTAGTGGGCTGGCTTTTTCTCAAAGAGAAACTCAGAAAACTTCAATGGCCCGCAGTTTTACTCGCATTGACAGGTGTTGTCTGGATTGCATTGACAGCTGGCCTTGAAGGTGTGCCCTGGCTGGCGCTTTTTCTCTCGATCACATTCGCATTTTACGGACTCATCAGAAAAGTCACACATGTCGGCTCTCTTGAAGGGCTTGGTTTTGAGACTGCCATAGTTTTTATTCCGTTTCTTCTATGGTGGTTTTTCAGAGGAGGAAATCTCTCCTCTGACCTTCACGCTCTGGGCTGGAAGCAATGGATTCTGGCACTCTCCGGAGTGATTACCTGTCTGCCCTTGGTCTTGTTCGCCTATTCGACCAGAAGACTTAAATTGCAGACGTTGGGCTTTACTCAATACCTCTCGCCAAGTCTCAAATTCATCTGTGGGTGGGCAATTTTCAAAGAACAAATTTCAGTTGAGAGATGGCAGGGCTTTATGTTTATTTGGGCCGCACTCATTTGGTATACGCTTGAAGGAATTTTACGTTCAAAACATTTTAAGAAATCTCAATAATCACATCTTTTTTAGTTTCTGCTAAAACCGGCCCTGGCACATTTTCCAAAATTATTTTCTTTATGGCGTTTGCAATCGATTCTTTTAAAGCAAATGGGCCAGTAATCATACTAATCTCTCTCACTGGTCTTTTCCCTTTGAACGTTCTTATTCTTTTCTGAACAGACTGATTAAAATGTGGAATGGAAAGCTCAGGCACAACTGTAAATCCGTGCATCGAATTCAATAAATTGACCAAGGTTTCTATAGAACCGCCTTCAAAAAACACGGCCCTCTCGATTGGACCTTTAGTCGGTTTACATAATTGAAGAGCTTGAGAGCGCATGCAATGCCCTTCTTTTAAAAGCCACGCTTCTTCAATATTTAATTCTGACTCTTTAATCTCCTTATTTTCTAACAGAGGATGCTTAGGAGAAAAAAGGATTTGAAATGGCTCATAAAAAAGGACTTCTTCTTTAATGCCTTTGACTTCCAGTGGTGTCGCTAGAATAGCCGCATCAATTTTATCTTCTTTGAGATAATTAATAATTTCATCTGTTTGATACTCAAAGAGGCGAAGTTGAACTTTTGGATACTTTGTCCTGAAACTTTCGACAAACAAGGGCAGTAAGTAAGGGGCCAATGTAGGGATAACAGCTAAATTAAAC
>JAIEMA010000066.1 GCA_019752535.1 Bacteriovoracaceae bacterium | reverse complement strand
GCGATTTTCAAATAACGACGAATTGCCATAAAAGTTCACTTTGATTTAACGATTCTAGGATAATAACTGTCTTGAATAGCCAATTTCATATTGGTTATAAAATATAATTTAATTTTATTCATCTGTATTCTATCAAATTCGAAGCTCATTTCTCGTTACCTATAAGACTGGTATTTAGACGTAGCCAATCGTTAATCTTAGATATAATGAGAGCCATGTTTATTGGTAGGGAATCTAAATTCTCTGCCCGCAAATTTTTTAGATACTCGTTCCAAAAATTTTGCATTCGCAATATTTCATCCTCTTCATAGGTAATTGGCAACGCAAGAATGGTCTCTCGATGCTCAAATACAGAGCGGATAATCTCTTCTAGATTATGAAAGGAGGGCAATTGTGAAGAGGATATCATAGAATAAAGATCGTGAAAGTCTTTCATGCGGCTATTGAATGAGCCTCGATGAACGATCGTCTCCAGTTTTTCGGCAAAAATAAACTCCTTGGGATAGCAAGATAGCTTTACACTGCTTTCAAAAAGAACGCCTTTAGAAGAAGATGTAAGAGGAATCGAATATTCAATGGGTTCGACAATATCTCCAAAGCCAATGTCTATAGCAACCTTAAACCTAGTATTACCAAAATATGCAATCATCGCTACCTCAGCTCCTGGATATCCCATGTGAGGGTGCGCCAGTTCGCTTACTTTGAGCTCTTGAAAGGTAAACCCATCTTTAAGATCAATGCTTGCGATTTCCTCAAAAATATTCTTTAATTCTCCAACTTCATTGCTCAATTTTCGTGCGAGAAAGTCTAAGTCATTTGTTTCTCGCCCAAGTTCGATATATTTTGACAAGAGAATGGCACCTTTCAAGACGAAATGCTCGTGGTACTGCGATCGAGCTAGACGTACGAGAAAGCGCTCAAGTGTCAAATTCTGCCAAAGATCAGCGGGATCTCGATTTTTTTCTTTTGCGATAGCTCGAAGCTTGGCTTTGAATGATTTTTCTAAATCTGTTGTCATGTTGTATAAGATAAAATGTATGGGGTGATGTTTACACGCAATGCCTTTGCATATGCGCCGAGTTTTTTAGGTTCAGTCTTAAACTTAGTAGTATGGAAATACCTCTGTATTGCTTTTATCGCAATTTCTTTGCTTAGATAGCGAAAGGCATCAACGACACAACGCTCTCTATCAAAAATGTACACCTTATATTCACCAAGGGTAATTTCGATTCTTCCGAGCTCAATATTGCGCATTCTGACGATTCTAGTGTTAGGTCGTTTTGGAGGATGTGATTCATGCGGTACAGCAATCCAGATCTCTCGCATAATTTGATCCGTCAAATCGTGATAACAAAGAGCAGAAATTAAACAAATGACTCCATCCGGAACACTAGCCGCTACCAAAGCCAAGTTTTCCCATTGAAACTCAACTTCTGGTTCATATTGGGAAAACCGGTAAGCTCCTGGATAAAGCCTTTCTAAAGTGCCTCTTTTCACTAAATAAGCGAGAGCATGCCTTGGCACATCCAGTTTTTCTGCATCTGCTGCAGTAAAAAAAGGAACCTGGAGAAACCGTTCTAATTGCTTCATGTATTTTAACTGTCTCATTCTTTAAATCTACAAAATCTACCCGTTTAAGTCAAACGGGTTGTTATTAAAGAATTCTCGTTGACGTCAAATCGATTAAAATTTTATAAGGCATGTAAGGATATGTACATAGAATTTTTAAAAAAATGGAGCAATACATTGCTAACCGTTTACATTCAATGACATATATAATCATGGCTTTATAAATGAACGATCAAACTCAAAAGAATTTTGGAAAAATTGTTGCTGTCAAAGGAAGTGTCATCGACGCTAAATTTGAACATAAACTGCCAGCAATTAATTCATTATTGTATGCGGGAAATAATCGGCAAATTGTCATTGAAGTCCAAGTGCATTTAGATGTCGATAAAGTACGTGGAATAGCTCTTACACCCAATCAAGGAATAGCTAGGGGAGATCCTGTAGAAGATTCCCAAATGCAATTAAGGGTGCCTGTTGGGCCGACCATTCTTTCCCGCATGTTCAATGTTTTCGGACAAACGATCGATAATCAGGCACCTCTCACTGACGTGGAATGGCGATCGATTTATAGTTCCCCTCCTCCCATTACCAGACGATCTATTGAATCAGAAATTTTTGAGACAGGAATAAAGATTATTGATGTACTTGTTCCTCTCGAAAGAGGGGGGAAAGCAGGTCTTTTTGGTGGCGCAGGTGTAGGAAAAACAGTTTTACTTGCAGAGATGATTCATAACACAGTTAAAGCCTATCAAGGGGTGAGCATTTTCTGTGGCATCGGTGAAAGGTGTCGAGAAGGGGAAGAACTTTATCGCGATATGTCAGAAAGTGGCGTATTGCCACATATGCTCATGGTTTTTGGTCAAATGAATGAACTGCCAGGTTGCCGTTTTAGAGTGGGTCATGCGGCTTTAACGATGGCTGAGTATTTTCGTGATGAACAACACAAAGATGTATTACTTCTCATTGATAACATCTTCCGTTTTATTCAAGCAGGCTCTGAAGTTTCTGGACTGATGGGGAATCTTCCATCAAGATTGGGTTATCAGCCAACGATGAGTACTGAATTGGCTGCTCTTGAGGAACGCATTTCTAATACAGAAAGCGGAGCAATCACATCTATACAAGCTGTTTATGTGCCTGCCGATGATTTTACTGATCCAGCGGCCGTACATACCTTCTCACACCTATCAGCAACCATTGTGTTATCGCGCAAGAGGGCCAGTGAAGGACTTTATCCAGCTATCGATCCTTTGAAATCCAACTCAAAGATGCTAACGCCGAACATTGTTGGGGAAAGACATTACCATCTCGCTCAAGAAATTAAAAAAACGCTTTCTCAATATGAAGATATCAAAGAAATTATTGCCATGCTTGGATTTGAACAGCTTTCACAAGAAGATAAGAAGCTGGTGATGCGAGCTAGACGATTAGAAAGATTCTTGACTCAACCCTTCTTCACCACTGAATCCTCAACAGGTATTACGGGTAAATCAGTAAGTCTTAATGATGCTCTTAATGGCTGTGAAAGAATTCTTGGAGATGAATTCAAGGAATATGGGGAAAAATCTTTTTACCTAATCGGTTCTATCGAAGAAGTTGTGCCATTAGATGCCCAAAAGCAAACAAAGGATAAGGGCTCTGTAGATGCCAAAAGTCAACCAAAGAAAGATGAACCTAAATTAGACGCTGAAAAGCAACCAAAGGAAGGGGGTTCTAAATGAATCTCAAAATCTCCATTCCTACAGAAGTAATTCTAGAAAAAATTGGTGTTGTGCGCATGGTTGTGGAAACTGCGAATGGAAGCTTAGGTATATTACCGCTACGCCTAGACTGCGTTGCCTGCCTTGTTCCAGGTGTTTTGCTGTTTGAAACAAAGGAAGAGGGAGAACGTTTCATTGCCGTTGATGAAGGTATATTAGTTAAGACAGGTCCTGACGTGCATGTCTCGGTGCAAAATGCTGTGATGGCCAATGAACTGGGTACGATTAAGCAGATTGTACAGGAGCAATTTTTAGTGCGATCCGAGCAAGAGAAGAAAATCCGGTCGATGTTAGCCAAATTAGAAAGTGAATTTATAAGAAATTTAATGGAGTTCAGTCGACATGGATGAAGAAACACCTCCAGATAAAAAAGATTTTCGTGATGAAGCTATCAAGAAAGAAGCTAGAAAGCTTAAAGCAAGACGTAATAGAGAAGTGAGTGCTTGGTGGGGATTTAGCCTGTTTGGTTTAGTAGGGTGGTCAGTAGTTGTTCCGGCACTCATAGGCGTTTTTGTGGGTGGGTTGTTAGAGCATCATTACACAGGCTCGCATTCCTGGACTGTTGCCTTACTGCTTACGGGCATTTGCGTGGGCAGTGTACTAGCTTTGTTTCTGCTTGCAAAAGAACTGTTTAAGAAAGAGGACGAATGAAATGAGCTCTGTTGAGATAGGAATGTTATGTCTTTCTTTTATTGCAGGTCTAGGAGCTGGGGGCGTTTTTTATATGGGTTTATGGTGGACCATTTTTATGCGATTTTCTTCTAAACATTTAGCGCTTTGGTGGTGGACAAGTTTTGTATTTAGAATCCTAGCAACGGCATCCGTTTTTTATTTCATTGCCAATGAACATGTAGAGAGATATGCGCTTCTATTGCTTGGATTTATGTTATCAAGAAAAATTGTTATTAACATGAAAACCGCAGGATGAGCGCATGGATATAACGCCAGATTCGATCATCTTGTGGAAATATGGGGTTTTCAAATTAAACGCCACAATTCTTACTACTTGGTTGGTGATGCTTGTTCTTGTAATAGGATCTTATTTTTTTACGCGACGAATCGTAAAAGGTAAAATCAGCTCGGGAGTTGAAACTTTGTTAGAAATCATTGTAGGATTTATTTACAAAAACTTGCAAGAAACCGGTCTACAAAAGCCAGAGAAATATATTGGTTTTATCGGCACGCTGTTTATCTTTATTGGATTTAGCGGGCTTTTGACTATCATACCTGGATATATTCCTCCCACAGGCTCTCTTTCGACAACAGCAGCCTTAGCTATCTGCGTCTTTATTGCCGTGCCATTGTATGCCATTCAAGAGAAAGGGGTGATCGGATTTCTTAAAAATTATCTTCACCCATTTTTTATTTTTCTGCCATTTAACATTATCGCCGACTTTACGCGTACGTTAGCACTAGCAATTCGTCTTTTTGGGAATACCATGAGTGGAACATTGATTATTGGGATTATTATTAGCATTTCTCCTCTCATTTTCCCAGTGTTTTTGCATGTCTTGGATTTGATTACGAGTTTAGTACAAGCTTATATTTTTACTGTTCTGGCAACTGTCTATGTTGCAGCAGCCACAAGAACAATTGAAGAAGTTAAACCGAAAGGAGCGTGAATATTATGGATAGCATAAGCCTTGTGGCTGTTGTTTCAATTATCACTGCTGGTCTGACGATTGCCATTGGGACAATTGGACCAGCCTTAGCTGAAGGACGAGCCGTTGATGCTGCCTTAAAATCGATTGCCCAGCAGCCAGATGTCACTACTCCAGTGACGCGTGCTCTTTTTGTCGGCTTGGCGATGATAGAATCCATGGCCATCTATTGTTTGGTCATATCTATGATTCTTATTTTTGCAAATCCTTTTTGGAATTACTTCATCTCAAAAGTGGCTGGATAAAACATGCTTATCGATTGGTTTACAGTATTTGCTCAAATCGTGAACTTTTTAGTGCTTGTTTGGCTGCTAAAATTTTTTCTGTATAAGCCAATTTTAAAAGTAATCGCCGATAGACAAGAAGAGATTGCAAAGCAGCTCAACGAAGCAGAACTTAAAAAAAAGCAAGCTGAGGAAGAATCTTTACTCTTCCAGAACAAAAACAAAGAATTTGATCAACAAAAAGCGGAAAGAGACAAAAAATTAAATGAGGAAAGCAAGCAACTGCAAGAGCATCTGATGGCAGAGGCCAAGAAAGATGTCGAAGACCAGAAAATTAAATGGCTCTCGAATCTAAAAAATGAAAAAGACGATGTTTTTCGAGACCTTAGCCAGAAGTTACAAACTGAACTGTTTTCTGTGATGCGCAAGGCTATGACTGATCTGGCGGATATCGATATTCAAGAACCCCTTGTGGACGTTTTTTTGCAGCGCTTGAAAACACTTCCCCAAAAAGAGAAAGACGATCTGGCTGCTGTCCTTCTTGTTTCGCCTAATCTGCAGATTAGAAGTGCCTTTGAAATTCCAGAAAAGCTTCGCATAAAAATTAAGACCGCCCTTCAAGAAGCGTTCAATAAGGAATTCAACATCGATTTTGTTGTCTTACCTGATTTAATTGGAGGTATAGAGCTTTTGGCAAGTGCACAAAAGATATCTTGGAATATCGCAGATTACTTCGTCACACTGGAACGCCAGATCAATGAAGTTGTAGACAAAAACTCCGAGAAAAATCATGCCAAATGAAACTAGCAATCTTCAATCCGTTTTTACCTCTGTCTTGGACGGTTTAAATGAAGCCAGTCATGCGCAGGTTCCTCGCATTAGTCTGAAGGAAGTAGGAACTGTCTCAGCCGTTTTCAATGGCGTAGCAAAAGTAACGGGATTATCTCATGTAGGTTTTGAAGAGTTATTACAATTTGAAGGTGGCTATTTAGGATTGGCATATGATCTTGATGAAAATGAAGTTGGGGTTGTGCTTCTTGAAGACTGTGCGCTAATAAAAGCAGGTATGGAAGTTGAGCGAACAGGTCGCGTTGTCGATGTTCCTGTTGGAGATGGATTGCTCGGACGAGTGGTGAATGCACAAGCCAAACCTCTAGATGGTTTAGGAGAGATTAGATATAGAGAGCGCTTGCCAATCGAACGCGAAGCGCCAGCGATTATGGATCGTGCCCCTGTGACTTTGCCCCTTCAAACAGGAATTAAAGTCATCGATGCATTAATCCCGATCGGACATGGACAACGCGAGCTTATTTTGGGCGATCGCCAAATCGGAAAATCAGCTATTGCCATTGATACCATCATCAATCAAAAGAATAAAGACGTCGTCTGCGTCTACTGTGCCATTGGGCAGCGCAGCTCCTCAGTTGCGAAAGTCATCGCTGAACTCAAGGAAAAAGGTGCGATGGACTATACCGTGGTAATGGTGGTCGAAGGTTATGAATCTCCGGGATTAAGGTATATTGCTCCCTATGCCGCCACAAGCATTGCCGAAGATTTTATGTACCGCGGGCGCAAAGTGCTTATCGTTTATGACGACCTTACAAATCATGCACGGGCATATCGAGAGCTTTCGCTTCTATTGCATCGGCCTCCTGGACGCGAAGCTTTTCCTGGAGATATCTTTTATATTCATGCAAAGCTCTTAGAACGAGCCACGCATTTGCATGAAAGACTGGGTGGAGGTTCTTTAACCGCCCTCCCAATTATTGAAACGGATGCTCAAGACATCTCTGCCTATATTCCGACCAATCTAATCTCTATTACCGATGGACAGATTATTCTTTCATCAGATCTCTTTGAAAAGGGAAATTTGCCGGCAGTTGATGTTGGCAAATCTGTTTCGCGTGTGGGAGGAAAAGCACAATTGACGGCTTATCGAGAAGTCACAGGTAATCTTAAACTCTCATATGCCCAATTTGAAGAATTAGAAGCGTTTGCCAGATTTGGCACACAATTAGATGAATCAACACGTCATATTCTCGAGCATGGTAAGCGAATTCGCTGGTGTCTCAATCAAACCAGATTAGACCCTTTAGCAACCCATGTTCAAATCTTTATCTTATTAGCCTTTACCGAAGGACTGCTTGATCAAATCCCCATCAATCGTTTGGAAGAAGCAGAAAAAAGTCTTAGGCAAGCAGGAGAAGAGATGACGGCTGCTGTGCAACAACAAATTGCGGGCGGCAAAAAAATGCCTCCTGAAACCAAGAGCCTCCTTATTGACATTGCCAAAAAAACGCTAGCTAAGATGGGGGATAAAGTCGTTGAGTGATAAAATTAGGGTCTTTCAAAAAAAAATCAAGACGATGGATTCGCTTAAATCGATTATCAAAACGATGAAGATTCTCGCTGCCATCAATATTGTTTCTTTTGAAAAATCAGTCAAGGCCCTCGAACATTACTATGAATCTGTGGAATTAGGTTTAATAGCTTGTCTAATGCAATCTCCTGAAATTCTTATGGCAGTTGAAAGCAAAAAAAGTGTGATCAAAAGAACGGGAGTTGTGATCTTTGGTTCAGATCAAGGCATGGTGGGACAGTTTAATGATCAAATTGCCGAATATGCACATAAGGAGCTTGGTACAATAGTAGGAGAAAAAGTTATTTGGCCTGTTGGAGAGCGTGTTTTTTCACGATTAGTTGAATATCCAGATCTAAAAGTCAAAAATTTCTTTCCATTACCAAATTCCATTAGCCATATTTCCACTTTGATTAGTCAACTATTAGATGATGTGGAACGCGAGAGAAAATTGGCTGAAGTTGACCAGTTACTCATTTTTTATAATAAACCGAAGTCTGGCGGTAGATTTGAACCTACTCGTCTTAGCCTTCTACCGATCGATAAAAAATGGATGAGTAGTTTTATGGTAAAAAAATGGCCGACTAAGATAACTCCCGAAGTAATCGACGGTTTAGAATTTACATTTTCAACTTTAATCCGACAGCATCTCTTTACTTCGATCGTAAAAGCATGTGCTGAGTCATTGGCCAGTGAAAATGCTTGTCGATTGGCTTCTATGCAAGTGGCTGAAAAACATATTGATGAGCAATTAGAAAGGCAGCATCTCAAATATAATCAAGAGAGACAAAATCGCATTGACGAAGAACTATTTGATGTCGTTTCTGGGTTTGGAGTTATTACAGCGAGTAAAAATGGGTTATAAACATAATATAAATTTATCTAATCTATATAGCAAAAAGTTGACTCTTTTTTTCAGCAAATTTGGTGTTGGAACTTGTGCTTTAGCTCTCGGATTTTTATGCACTGCATGTTCATCCACGCGTTATGAATATGAACGCATGCTGACAAATTTTAAATACTCTAGCAAAAGCATTAATGATTGTTGTAGCAATACAGAGGAATATGAGCTTGAGTTAAACAGCCCTTTCTCGCGTTCCGAATTAGTTAATGCCGTTCTTTCTGTTAACCCAAGTCTTGAATCTGCAAGACAAACATGGCGTGGGATGTTGGCTAAATATCCACAGGTCATCTCTTGGGATGACCCGACGGCTTCCTTTATGTTCGCTCCTGGCACTATTACTTCGAAAACTGTCCTTTTTGGACAAGAGACAGCTCTTAGTCAAAAATTTCCATTCCCAGGTAAGTTAAGCACGCGAGGCAGGATTGCTTTAGCAGAAGCTGGAAGCTCGGAGGAAGATTATGAATGGGTGAAAATTCAGTTAGCAACAGCTGCTTCTAATCTGTTCGATGATTATTATTTGATTGAACGAGCCATCGAAATCAATCAAATTCACATTGACTTACTAAAGGATATTAAAGAAAGCGCCAATTCTCAGTATGCCTCTGGGATTGTCAATGCACAAGTCCCTCTTCAAGCCGATGTTGAATTGGCGAAATTAGAATACGAACAGCTATCTTTAGCGACTGATCGTGAAGTCATTATTGCCAAAATTAATACTTTGTTACATCGAGACCCATCATTCCCACTTCCAGCTTCACCTAAAAATTTTACTTCGATTGGCGTGAGCGAAACAGTAGGACAACTTCAAGATGAAGCATTGCAAAACAGACCAGACCTTCGCGCCATCCGGGCGCAAATTGGAGCTGCAGCATCAACAATTGATTTGGCATATCTGGAGTACTTTCCAGATTTCGAGGTGAAGGGCTCTTACAATACCATGTGGCCAGTTCCTTCAATGTTTACCTCCGTAGGTGTTGGCTTCAATATTCCCATTCAACTGGAAAGACGAAGAGGAGCAGTTGATGAGGCCAGAGCAAACATAAAACGTTTGTCTTCCAAGCATGACGAATTAGTGGATCAAACTTTAGCTGACGTCTCTACAATTCTAAAAAGAGTTTCACTAGCAAGGGAGTATATAGAGATCTTGCAGGACAAAATCATCCCAACGGCCAAAGATGAATTAGAAGTGGCAATTGTTGGCTTTGAGGCCGGACAAAATAGCTTTCTGGTGTTAATAGAATCTGAAAGGACACTTCGCACATTAGAATTGCAACTACCCACGGCTTTAGCAGAACTTTATCGTCAATTAGCTCTATTAGATCAGGCTGTTGGATATATCTTACATTTTTCAGAAGGAGATCAATGTCATGAGTAAGAAAAAAATTATTCTCATCATACTCGTGGTGATTGCTGTAATCCTTGCCGGCTTGACGGCTAAGTTTTCTCCTTCTTATTTTAATTTCTTTGGTTCAAAAGAATCCTCGGCGATTGTCATTCAAGGAGAAAGCTTTGTTTTTGAAGTTTCGATTACACCCGATCCCCCTAAAGAAAAAGGCAACACTTTAATCATCAAGGTCAAAGATTCTAAAGGAATTCCAGTAGAAAAAGCCGATATCGAAATCGCTTATGAAACGGCTGCCATGACAGGAATGCCATCTATAAAAAAATCAGCCAAAGTAAAAGAAGCAAGCAAGGGAATTTATGAAACGAATCTGGATTTGCCAAACAAGGAAATGTGGACATTAAATATCACTGTTAGCACACCTCAAGGAACAGGTTGGGGCAGATTTAGCTTATCTGTTGGTCAAAAAGGCTTAACCAAAGTTGCTGAGAAAACAGGCAAAGGTCAGGCAGCTATCAAGGAAGAAACAAACGCAAATGAGGTTGTCATAGAACCCCAACGGCGTCAAATAATTGGTGTGCGTACCGGTTTAGTTACTAAAGGTCCCATGAGTTTGGTCATTCGAGCTTTCGGGAATATTTCTTACAATGAAACTGAACTCAATGATGTGACATTAAGAATTCGCGGATGGGTTACCAATCTAAAAGTTAACTATCTCGGTGAATATGTTAAAAAAGGACAGGTTCTCTTCACTCTCTATAGTCCAGAACTCTATGCGGCTCAAAAAGAATATGTACAGATCTTAAAAAGAGAATCAAAGAAATCCACAGAAGCATTTGACCGCACAAATTCAATTTTAAAAGCGGCGAAAGAGCGTCTCAAGCTTTGGGGGGTTTCAGATGAACAAATCGATGAAATCACTAATAGGCAAGAAGCCATTGAAAAGATGCCCTTTTTATCACCTGCGGATGGTTATGTTATTGAAAAAAATGTCGTTGAGGGTGATCTCATTGAAGCGGGCTTGAAAATTTTCCGTATTGCACCTATAGAAAAGGTGTGGCTTAAAGCCGAAATTTATCAATCTGATTTATTGCAAATTAAGCGTGGTGATAAAGCGGAAATCTCGCTGCCTTATATTCCCGGAAAAACTTACACAGCACATGCTGCGTATATCTATCCTTATCTGCAAGGCAATGCAAGAACTGGGCAGGTGCTTTTTCAGTTGGATAATCCTGTGCAGGATCTACTTCCTGATATGTATGCAAATATCGAGATTAACATCAATGTAGGGGAACGCTTACAAGTCCCTGAGTCTGCAGTGATATACATCGGAAATGGACATGTAGTTTTTCTCGATTTAGGAGAGGGTCGGTTAAACCCCAAAAAAGTTAAAGTTGGGTTGCGCAGTAATGGATATTTTGAAGTGCTTTCAGGGCTTAAACAAGGCGATCAAGTCGTAATATCTGGAAACTTCCTTATCGCAGCTGAAAGCCGGCTTCTTTCAGCGATGAAATATTGGGGGGTAGAAGATGAATCAGACCAAGGAAAATAATCCTTCATTTATCTCTAAAATCATCTCTGCATGTGCTAATAACGTTTTCTTTACGGTTATACTAATCGCCGCTTTAGGTATGTGGGCTTTTTTATCTTTGCGTCAAGTTCCCATGGATGCAATTCCGGACTTATCTGACGTTCAGGTGATCATATACACAGAATGGCCAGGAAGAACGCCCGAATTGATTGAAGACCAGATTACCTATCCTATTTCTTCTGAATTTCTTTCAGCTCCTAAAGTAAAGTATGTGCGAGGATTATCTGCTTTCGGGTATTCATTTGTCTATGTTGTTTTTAAAGATGGGACCGATATTTATTGGGCAAGAAGCCGAATCATTGAGTATTTAGGTGGTATCCAATCCAAACTCCCTGAAGGAGTGACCCCTACACTTGGCCCCGATGCCACAGGCGTGGGTTGGGTCTATGGGTATGCAGTCATTGATGAAACGGGAGAAAATGATTTAGCGCAACTTCGCTCCATTCAAGATTGGAAAATTCGTTATGCTTTACGGAGTGTTCCTGGAGTTTCCGAGATTGCTTCGGTAGGGGGATTTGTAAAACAGTATCAAGTGAGTGTCGATCCTAATAAATTGCGATCTTATAACATTTCGATAGAAGATGTCTCGAAGGCAATCAAAGAATCGAATGATGATACTGGCGGAGAAGTCATCGAAATTGCTGAATTTGAATACATGATCCGTGGACGCGGTTATGTAAAAAATCTTCGTGATCTTGAAGATGTCGTGATCAAATTAGATGAAAAGAAAAACCCTGTTTATCTTCGAGACGTAGCAATGGTTCAACTTGGTCCAGAGACGCAGCGTGCAGTCACAGATCTTGATGGAAAAGGAAATGTTGTTGGTGGCATCGTTGTGATGCGCTATGGAGAAAATCCTTTACGTGTCATTCAAGACATAAAAGCCAAATTAAAGGAGATTGAACCTAGCTTACCAAAAGGATTAAAAATAGTACCATGGTATGATCGTTCAGAACTTATCGAAGGATCAATCAAAACACTGACAGATACTTTAATTCAGCAGTTGATTGTTGTCAGCATCATCATTTTTATCTTTTTAATGAATGTTAGAAGTTCGTTAATTCCTATTCTTGTTCTTCCGTTAGCAGTCCTGCTCGCCTTTATTCCACTTTTTTATCAAGGATTATCTGCAAATATCATGTCTTTAGGCGGCATAGCATTGGCTATTGGCTCAATGGTGGATGCTTCCATTATTATTATTGAAAATATTCACAAGAAACATGAGAAATGGGAGCTCGAGGGTCGTCCTGGAACGCGAGTAGACATGCTGATAGAAGCCATGCAAGAGGTGGGCCCGAGTATCTTTTTCTCCTTATTGGTCATGACTGTAGCTTTCATGCCTATTTTTTCACTAGGCGGGCAAGAAGGGCGTCTATTTAAACCTTTAGCATTTACGACAACATACGCACTCGGATGGGCCGCTCTCCTTTCTATAACCCTTATTCCCGCCCTGGCGGTGTTATTCATAAGAGGAAAGATATCAAAAGAAGAAAATAATCCACTTAATCGCTGGGTTGTTGCTCTTTATATTCCAGTTGTGAACTTTGTTGTAAAGTACCCTAAAACAGTTATTTTAGTTGCCTTTTTGCTTTTAATTCCCGTTATTCCAGTGTGGCTCAGTTTGGGTAAAGAATTTATGCCTCCTCTATATGAAGGGACCATTCTTTATATGCCTACGACCTCTCCGGGAATGTCAATCACTGAAGCAGGTAATTTTTTACAATCTTCAGATCGAGAAATACTGCAATTTCCTGAAGTTCAATCTGTTTTTGGGAAAATGGGCAAGGCCAATACAGCTACGGATCCAGCTCCACTCAGCATGGTTGAAACAACCATTGTTCTAAAACCAAGAAATGAATGGCGTTCGGGAGTCACCTATGAAGGACTCATTAAGGAAATGAACCAGAAACTGCAATATCCTGGGATGACTAATATCTGGTGGCAGCCTATTCAAACGCGTACAGAAATGCTTGCAACAGGAATTCGTAGTCCTATAGGAATCCTGGTCTATGGAGACGATCTTGCTAAAATTGAAAAAACATCTTTAGAAATTGAAGCGGCTGTTTCTAAAATTCCCGGCACTCTAAGCGCTTATGCTGAGCGTTCTGTGGGAGCTTTCTATATGGATTTTGCTGTGAATCGCCGTGAGGCCTCCCGCTATGGGCTGCGCGTTAAAAACATCGAAGACATCATCACTTCAGCCATCGGAGGAATGAATGTTTCCAAAACAATTGAAAAACGCGAGCGCTATCCCATTAACGTTCGGTATGCACGAGAATTCCGAGAAGATCCGGAATCTCTTCGGCGTACCTTTGTCACTACAGCAGCTGGTGATCAGATTCCATTGTCGCAAGTCACCTCCATTAATTTTGTGAGAGGGCCTGATATGGTCCGCAGCCAAAATGCCAATCTTGTAGGATTTGTCTATGTCGATCCAGGCGAAGTTCCCCTGGTGGATTATGTCAAACAGGCAAAAGAAGTTGTTAAAAATGAAGTGGTCATTCCGACAGGAATGAGTTTAGATTGGGCTGGTCAATTCCTGTACTATGAAAACGCGATGAAACAACTTGCAATCATACTACCTGTGACTTTATTTGCTATTTTTATTTTGTTGTACTTCAATACAAAATCGTTTGTAGAAACAGGAATCGTTTTATTAGCTCTTCCTTTCTCACTAATTGGCGCCATCTGGTTACTTTATTTTCTTGGTTACAATATCAGTATTGCTGTTTGGGTTGGATTCATTGCTTTAGCTGGTTTAGATGCGGAAACGGGGGTCGTCATGCTTCTCTATCTTACACTCGCTCATAAGCGTCGGAAAGAGGAGAATAAGTTGAATTCTATTGGAGATTTACAAGAGTCCATCGTGGAAGGAGCAGCGAAACGTATTCGTCCAAAATTAATGACAGTTTTAGTGGCAATGATTGGATTATTACCGCTTCTATGGAGTACAGGTGAAGGAGCAGATGTGATGAAACGCATTGCTGCACCTATGATCGGTGGTCTTGGAACATCATTTGTTAGTGAACTTTTTATCTATCCAGCCATTTTTTTTCTCTGGAAAAAACGAGAACTTAAGAGATTAACAGCAAAAGCAAGTATTCAGGCTTGATTTTGAAAAATTTAAATGAGGCGCTATGGAACAGTTTGCAACCTTAGAATCTACTTTGCATCAGGAAGAACTTAAAAAACCTCTTAGCCTTGAAGAGGTAAAAAAAATTGATGCTTATTGGAGAGCTGCAAACTATCTTGCTGTAGGGCAAATCTATCTGCTAGATAATCCACTCCTTAAAAAGCCGCTCACACTTCAACATATTAAAAAAAGACTTTTAGGACACTGGGGAACAACGCCTGGTTTGAATTTTATTTATGCCCATTTTAACCGTCTGATCAAAGCAAATGATCTTGATGTGATTTTTTTGGCTGGTCCTGGGCATGGTGGGCCAGGAGTTATTGCTAATGTCTATCTAGAAGGAACGTACTCAGAATTTTATCCCAACATCTCTCAAGATGAAGAAGGTATGAAAAGGCTTTTCAAACAATTTTCTTTTCCAGGGGGAATTCCCAGCCACGTAGCTCCCGAAACTCCTGGGTCAATCAATGAGGGAGGTGAGCTTGGATATGTCATGGCACATGCTTATGGTGCAGTATTTGATAACCCTGATCTCATTGCTTGCTGTGTAGTCGGAGATGGAGAAGCTGAAACTGGACCATTGGCAACAAGCTGGCATTCGAATAAATTTCTCAATCCCGTTCTTGACGGTGCAGTACTACCTATCCTCCATCTAAATGGCTTTAAAATTGCAAATCCCACCGTACTTGCGCGTATTGATCGAGATGAATTAGAAGACCTCTTTCGTGGCTATGGTTATCATCCCTATTTTGTTGCCGGGTCAGATCCCGAAACAATGCATAAATTAATGGCAGCAACACTAGACATTGTCATTGCTGAAATTAGAGAGATTCAACAGCAGGCACGTGTCCAAAATATCAGCAAACGGCCTCGTTGGCCAATGATTATTTTACAAACGCCTAAAGGATGGACAGGTCTTAAAGAAATTGATGGAAAGCAAGTCGAGGGTTCCTGGCGTTCACATCAAGTCCCTTTTACAGACTTTGCTACGAATCCAAGTCGATTAAAACTTCTGGAAGACTGGATGAAAAGCTATCGACCAGAAGAGCTTTTTGATGAAAAAGGCAAATTTAAACAGGAGTTCTCAGATTTGGCTCCTCAAGGCAATCGTAGAATGGGAGCTAATCCTCATGCCAATGGGGGAGTGTTACTAAGAGATCTGCGTATGCCTAATTTCCGTGATTATGCCGTTTCTGTGACCAAGCCGGGAATCGTTGAAGGAGAAGCAACACGGATCTTGGGAAGATTTTTACGCGATATTATGAAATTGAATATGGAAAATCAAAATTTCCGTGTGATGGGACCTGATGAAACCGCTTCAAACCGATTAGAAGCCTTGTTTGAGGTCACTGGACGTGCATTTGATGGAAAGATCTATTCCACTGATGATGATTATCTTTCTCCCAACGGAAGGGTCATGGAAATATTAAGCGAACATATGTGTCAAGGATGGCTTGAGGGCTATCTTCTGACAGGTAGACATGGATTGTTTTCTTGTTATGAGGCTTTTATTCACATTATCGATTCGATGTTCAATCAACATGCCAAATGGCTGAAAACAACACGACACATTCCTTGGCGCCGCCCGATTGCTTCGCTCAACTATCTTTTAACTTCGCATGTATGGCGTCAAGATCACAATGGATTTTCCCATCAGGACCCAGGCTTTATTGATCATGTCGTGAATAAAAAAGCTGAAGTCATTCGAGTTTACTTACCGCCAGACACAAACACACTACTTTCCGTTGCTGATCACTGCCTTAGAAGCCGTAACTATGTCAATGTGATTGTCGCTGGAAAACAGCCTTCTCTGCAATATCTTACGATTGATGAATCTGTACAACATTGCTCTAAGGGCATTGGAATTTGGAAATGGGCCAGCAATGATTTTGACAGTGAACCTGATGTCGTCATGGCTTGCGCTGGTGATGTTCCTACCATGGAAACCTTAGCGGCTGTTGACTTGCTTCGGCAGCATGTTCCCGATTTAAAAATTCGTTTTATCAATGTCATCGATTTGATGGTCCTTCAACCGAAAAGCGAGCATCCTCATGGTCTTTCAGATCAAGAGTTCGACGAGATGTTTACAACAGACAAACCGATTATTTTTGCTTTTCATGGCTACCCTTGGCTGATCCATCGTCTGACATATAGAAGAACAAACCATAAAAATCTCCATGTCAGGGGATACAAAGAGGAAGGGACGACGACTACTCCTTTTGACATGGTCGTTCGTAATGATCTCGATCGTTTTCATTTATTTGTTGATACAGTGGAAAGAGTGCCTCGTTTTTCAAAAATGACGGCTTATATAAGAGAATTGGCGGAAAGCAAATTACTGGAACACAAGAATTACATTCAAGAGGTTGGTGATGATCTGCCAGCGATTCGAGATTGGAAATGGCCTTATTAAATAAATTAGGAGCCTAATAATGGATAGTGAAACCATCGCTTATTTCTCAATGGAGATCGCTCTTGAAGAAGGAATCCCAACTTATAGCGGAGGTTTAGGCATTTTAGCTGGCGACACGCTGCGCTCTGCTGCTGATCTAAAACTCCCTCTGGCCGCGATCACTCTCCTTTATCGGAAAGGATATTTCTATCAAAAGCTAAACTCTCAGGGAATCCAGAGCGAAACGCCTGTAGAATGGATTGCATCGGACTTTTTAAAAGAACTTCCTCAACGTATTGAAGTGAGTGTTGAAGGAAGAAAAATTCAAGTAAGAGCTTGGCAATATAACATTACAAGTAAAGAAGGATCCAATATTCCTGTCTATTTATTGGATACCGATTTGCCCGAAAACAGTGTCTGGGACAGGACTTTGACAGATTTTCTTTATGGAGGCGATCAATATTATCGATTTTGCCAAGAGATCGTATTAGGGATCGGAGGCGTCAGAATGTTGCGAGCCCTAGGTTATGATCAAATTAGACGATTTCATATGAATGAAGGACACGCGGCTCTTTTAACCCTGGAACTTCTAGATGAAGCAGCTCAAAGAGCAAATAAAAAACAGTTTACCCATGAAGAAGTTGAGCTTGTTAGAAAGCAATGCATCTTTACGACACATACACCAGTTATTGCAGGACATGACAAATTTTCACTAGACATGGTTGAAAAGGTTCTTCAACGTAAAGAAATTTTCGATATGAAAGAAGTTTTTTGTTGCGAAGGGATTTTAAATACAACCTACTTAGCATTAAATCTCAGCCATTATATTAATGGTGTAGCAAAAAGACATGGTGAGATTACTCGCCTCATGTTTGCTAAATATTCCATTGATTCAATTACAAATGGCGTTCATGCAGCAACATGGGTCTCTCCTTCATTTCAAGAATTATATGATCAACATATTCCAGGTTGGCGTGAAGATAATTTCAGCTTACGAGCAGCTCTGAGTATCCCAAAATCTGAGATTTGGAATGCTCATTTCACGCAAAAAAAGATGCTTATTGAATACGTGAATCGAGAAACAAATGAGGGTCTTGATATTAATGTTCTTACTTTGGGTTTTGCAAGACGCTCAGCGACGTATAAACGAGGTGGGCTTCTATTCCACGATATAGCGAAACTCAAGGAGTTGGTAAATAAAACTGGGCCCATTCAAATCATCTATGCAGGAAAGGCTCATCCTCAAGATCAACCAGGGAAAGATATAATCAAATATATTTTTCAAATTAAAGAGCAATTAAAGCAGTCGATTAAGATTGTATATCTTGAAAATTATGACATTGATATGGCTCAGAAACTGACTTCAGGAGTTGACATTTGGCTTAATACTCCACAAACGCCCATGGAAGCCTCTGGAACAAGTGGAATGAAGGCTGCATTAAATGGAATACCCATGCTCAGCATACCAGACGGTTGGTGGATTGAAGGCTGTATCGAAGAAATAACGGGTTGGACATTTGGTAAAACTCCAGTTAATGGGACTACAACGGATGCGTCGGATGCAAATGATCTTTATGACAAATTAGAAAATTTTGTCATTCCCACTTTCTATGATCGGGATCGATTCATCAATGTCATGCGACACTGTATTTCTTTGAATGGCTCCTTTTTTAATACTCAGAGAATGGTTCAGCAATACGTAACTAAGGCATATTTCCGTTGAAAAAGGAGCTTCTAATGAAAGTCATCAAAGCTAATGGAGAAGAAACATTCTATGAACCGGAGAAGATCGTACGTTCGCTCGAGAGAGCTGGTGCCAGCCAAGAAGTAATTAAAGAAGTGCTGTCTGCAACAGAACAGGAACTTTTTGATGGGATTCATACCAAAGCAATGTACAAGATCGTTTTCAAGAATCTTAAAAAATTGAGCCATAGTACAGCCAGTAAATACCACCTTAAAAATGCTATTATGGAACTCGGTCCTACTGGTTTTCCATTCGAAAAATTTATTGCAGCCCTTCTTGAAGCAGAAGGATATCGAACTCTCACAGATCAGATTGTAGAGGGGCATTGCGTCAAACATGAGGTAGATATCATTGCTGAGAAGGATAATCAACATTTTATGATGGAATGCAAATTTCATGGGGCTGCGGGAAACATTTGCGATGTAAAGCACGCGTTATATGTGCACGCACGATTTCTTGATGTTGAAAAAACTTGGCTTATTAAACCAGGACATGCCCAAAAATTCCATCAGGGATGGTTAGTGACAAATACGAGGCTTTCTGGTGATGCTGAAAAATATGGCCGATGTGTGGGAATGGGTCTTCTGAGTTGGAATCACCCTAAAGAAAACAGTTTACGTGAAAGAATTGATAGAAATGGTCTTTATCCGATCACTTGTCTTACAAGCCTTTCAAAAAATGAAAAACAGAGATTACTGGATAAGCAGATCGTACTTTGCCATACTCTATGCGAGCGCCCATCTGCATTAAACGGCATTGGGTTATCTGAGACGAGAAAGCGTAAGGTGCTCGAAGAATGCAAAATTATCTGTAAAAATAAATATAGGGATTTATGAAACTTACATTTTTAGGTGCCGCAGGTACAGTTACAGGTTCTAAATACCTAATTGAACTCCAGAATAAAAAGATCTTAGTGGATTGCGGTCTTTTTCAGGGATTAAAAGAACTGCGTTTGCTGAATTGGGAAACACCGAAATTTGATCCTTCCACCATCAACGCCATACTTTTGACTCATGGTCATCTGGATCATACTGGCTACCTTCCGCGTTTAGTCAAGCTGGGATTTAAAGGAGAAATTTTTGCAACCGCTCCAACATTGAAAATTGCCGAAATCATTCTAAAGGATAGTGCTAAAATCCAAGAAGAAGAAGCTGAAAGAGCCAATCGAGAGGGCTATTCAAAACATAAACCTGCACTGCCTTTTTCCGATCTGAACGATGTAGAACAAACTCAAAAGTTATTTCGGCCGATACAGGAAGGAGAATGGCTTGACATTGAAAATTTATTCAAAGTCATTTTCCAATACAATGGCCACATCATAGGCTCTACCTTTATTCAAGTGGAAGCCGCCGGGAAAACATTTGTGTTTTCAGGAGATATCGGCAGAGAAAAAGATCTGCTACTCTATCCACCAAAAAAGCCGAATAAAGCAGATGTTCTCCTCATTGAATCGACATATGGTGGGAAAATTCACCCTAATGAAGAGACCATCCTGCCTGAACTGGAACAGATTGTTAATGAAACTATCGGTCGTGGCGGTTCGCTCTTTATTCCAAGTTTTGCTGTGGAGCGTACGCAATTATTGATGCTTATGCTTTGGCGACTGCTGAGAGATAAAAAGATACCAAAAGTTCCAATGATTATGGACAGTCCTATGGGAACTAATGTCCTGGATCTATTTCATCATTCTCAAGAGTGGCACAAACTGAAAACAGAGGAATGCAACCAGATGTGTTCCCATTTTCGGCAAGTCAGTAATTACCAAGAAACAATGCAACTTAGGATGGATAAAAAACCGAAAATTGTCATCGCTGGAAGCGGTATGATGACGGGCGGAAGAATCCTGAATTATTTGGAAGTACGAGCATCAAATGAAAATGATACTCTTTTGTTTGTCGGTTATCAGGCTGAAGGAACAAGAGGCAGAAAATTACTGGAAGGCGAAAAGGAAATAAAAATTTATGGAAGAATGATCCCTTTCCGAATGCAGATAAAAAAAATTGAAGGTCTTTCTGCCCATGGAGACCAAAATGACTTAATCGATTGGTTATCCGATTTAAAACAAAAGCCAACAAAT
>JAIEMA010000062.1 GCA_019752535.1 Bacteriovoracaceae bacterium | reverse complement strand
TCAGCGGAAGATTTTGAGCGAGTTTTACTGAATCAAAACCCTAAAAATCGCCTGACTCCTCGTCAGATGTCCGAACTTCTCATGGGTTACGTGGAGAGTTTGTATAACTTAAAAGACCTCGAAAGATTTAAAACAGTAGTAAAGGCCTTGGCCCGCGATATCCAACAATCTAAGTCGGCATCGATCTTGAATGTAGCGGAAAGAGTCAACTACTTACTCATAGAGAGTTTAGTAGGAGACGCCACACCAGACTGGAGAGAGATCGAAAGTTTAGTGAAAGAGTTTAGGGAGAAATTTGTAAAATCTCCTTACAGTGGCCGAATAGAGTATTTGTTAGGTTTGTCGTTCTTAAGAAATGGTAAACTGGAAGAAGGAAAATCTCTTCTAACCCAGTTGGTAGAGAAAAAAGAAGTGCCGGTATATGTAAGAGAGATGGCCAGGACGGAATTGTCGGCTCTTGCATTGAAAGAAAAGCGGCTTTAATCACTGGAATTTGACAACGGACAGGAGGTCTAATGTTAAAGTCAGAACAAAAGATAGTTGGTAGTCACCCTAAATTTCAGAAGTCTTTAGAGACAGCACGTAATGTTGCCGTCACTAAAACTCCTGTCCTCATCAGCGGAGAAGCTGGTTGTGGAAAGAAAACTTTGGGACAATACATTCACCTCAATTCAGTGAGAAAGAATGGAGTTTTCGAAGTTGTCGATTGCAGCGCAGATATCGCTGAAGTTGAGCGTCGAGTGCTGGGCTTTAGAGAGGCAGACGGCAGATTCCAAAGAGGTGTTTTGGAAGTGGCCAATGGTGGGACGGTCATCTTTGCCCACATTGATGCACTGGATGATAATTTCCAAAAAAGACTGTATACTATTCTTCAAGAGCTTCCTGATTACGAACTTGATGTTCGCGTTCTCGCAACCACAACTAAGAATCTTTCTAAGTTGGTTGGTGCCGGTAAATTCTCTCGTGCCTTGTTAACTTATTTTGGTGGGGCCCAGATTCATCTGATGCCACTACGTGAAAGAGGAACAGACGTGGAATTATTAGCTCGTGAATTTGCTCAAGAATGGTGTAACGAAACAAATTCATCACCAATTTCAATCGCTGCTGATGCTCAAGCCCGCCTCAATGATCAAGCTTGGAACAATAATCTTACAGAACTTCGTCAGGCCATTCGTAATGCTTCAAGCGTTGCAGAAAACGGAATGATTACAGCTGCAAGCTTCCAGGTTGAAACTAAGCGCTCTGAGGGCTTCTCACTTGAGACAGATGAAGATGGAGTGAAGTTGATGAGCTTGAAAGATGCAGAAAAGCTTCTTATTAAGAAAGCTCTTGTCTTTACATCTGAAAATCGCACACAAGCGGCTAAGATTTTGGGCGTGAGCATTCGTACTTTGAGAAACAAAATTAACGAGTACCGCTCTGAAGGGTCTCAGTACTTTGTAAATTTACGTTAAGGGATTATGTCCATGGATGTGAATGACAAAACATTTAGAGCACTCGCCACTTCTTTGAAGTTTCGTGAAATGCGCCAAGAGTTGATGTCTGGCAACGTTGCTAATGCTCAGACTCCTGGCTACAAATCGGTGAAACTTGATTTTGAGGAAGCACTTGCGCGAGCCACAGATGTAGATGGTCAGCTCTCTATGGGAGCAACTGACGAGAGACATTTTAATGTCGGCGGCGGTGGCTTTAATAATCTTGAACCTGAAGTATATGAAGATCCTAATGGTGTCGTTTCTGAAAATGGCAACACTGTTGATGTTGAAGCGGAAATGGCACGTATGGCAGAAAACAAAATCATGTACGACACCACAGTTCAGCTAATGAATAAAAAGCTGGGCTTAATGAAGTATGCGATTAACAGTGAGAAATAAGGACTAGAGCATGGATTTACTCACCAGTCTTCGGATCAGTGCTTCTGGGCTTTCGGCTCAGAGAAAACGTATGGAGAGTGTTTCTTCAAACATTGCCAATGCCCAAACGACAAGAACAGCAGAAGGTGGCCCATACCGCAAAAAAGAAGTGGTATTTGGGTCGGAGCCTGCGCGTGATAGTTTTGCAGAAATTCTTGAAGGTGAACTGGATGAAAAAGCCCAAACAGTTCATGTGACAGAAGTCTCTAATAGCAATAAGCCACCAGTTTTAAAGTATGAACCGAACCATCCTGATGCAAACAAGGATGGCTATGTGGCGTATCCAGACATTAATGTGATGGCCGAAATGGCAGACATGATCGAAGCGCAGAGGGCTTATGAAGCCAATATTTCTGCAGCTAACACAACTAAGTCCATGGCGATAAAGACGCTTGAACTTGGAAGGAACTGAGGTAACCCATGATTAAGAATCTTGGACAATTGGATCAAACTTTAGGCCTCCACGATGCAAAGGGGTGGTCTAAGAGCGTTGGAAACAATATCTCGGATCAGTTTAGTAATTTAGAGAATCCTGAAATTGGCCAAACCGGAGAAGGCGCCAAAACATTTGGTGAGTTCTTACAGGATTCTATTGGCAAGGTAAATGCAATGCAGAACGATGCGAACACAGCAATGCAGAAGCTTGCAAGTGGTGAGAGTAAAGATTTACATGAAACACTATTAGCCGTTGAAAAAGCCGAGATTGCCTTTAAGGCAATGAACCAGGTGAGATCAAAGGTTATTGATGCATATAAAGAGATAATGAGAATTCAGATTTAATTAAAACAGGATGTTTTAATTACGAGCTTGAGACCAGGAGGGTCCCTTGAACGGTTTTGTACAGAATACACTTTCGAACTTCTTTGAATTTTTTAGAGGTCTCGACCATTCTCGTAAAGTGGGTATGTTTGCCGTAACCGGCGTTATCCTTGCTTGCTTTGTGGGCGTGATCATGTGGGCCGGAAAAGGCCAATATAAAGTTCTCTATACAGAACTTAATAAAGAAGATTCTGCTGTCATCGCTCGTATGCTCGAGGAAGGCAAAATTGATTATCAAATTAAAGATGAAGGCAAGACGATCCTCGTCCCTGAGGAGCAGGTTGAGATCTGGCGCTTAGAGATTGCAAAAAAAGGTGTCGATTTCAATGGAACTGTTGGGTATGAGATTTTCGATAAGCAAAGTTTTGGTACAACTTCATTTGTCCAAAAAATAAATAAGCAAAGAGCTCTCGAAGGAGAGTTAGTTAAAACAATCATGCATTTACGTGGTATTTCACGTGCGCGCGTTCACTTATCTATTCCAGACTCATCTCCATTTGTGACAGAGAGAAAGCCACCTTCAGCTTCAGTCGTCCTTGATGTAGAAAGAGGGGTGACGATGACTGCAGATGAGATCAAGGGACTTCAGTCTTTGGTATCTTCATCTGTTGATGGAATGAGAGGGCATCACGTTGTTGTTATCGATAGCCGTGGTAAAAAGTTATCAGAAAATGATGGCGATAGCATGAGCACTCAAACAGCTAATCGCATTGCTCTTGAAACAAAAATGAATGACCAGTTCGAGAAGCGAATTGAAGACATCCTTGGTCGCGTGGTCGGAAACGGCAAAGTGATTGCTAAGGTGACTGTAAAAATGGATTTCTCTGAGAAAGTAGAAACTCAGACCCAGTATGATCAAGAGAACTCAGCAGTTGTATCTGAAGTTAAGAACGAACAAAAGATGCAGGGAGTACGTCCCTCTCCACAAGGGATTCCTGGCGCAAGATCTAATCTTCCAGGTGAAAATCCTCAACCGGGCATTCCTGAAACACGTAACGATGTAGATAAGAGCCTTGTCACTCGTAACTACAACGTACCTACAATTGTTACAAAATCAAAAAAGCCTACTGCTGATATTCAATCAATCAGTGTGGCCGTCATGCTTGATGGCAAGCGTGTATCTGTGAAGGATAAAAATGGCGACAAGCTTTTAGGGGATGAAGATATTCCAGTCACAAAATATCAAGCTTGGAGTGAAGCTGAGTTAGCGAACTTCCAACAAATCGTCGCAAGTGCTATTGGTATCAATCCTACTCGTGGTGACAAGCTTGTTATCAAGAATATGGAATTTGCGACAGAGGACTTGGCTGAAATCGAAGCCATCATGCGCGCTCGTGAAAACCGTGAAATCTTAAAGAACGTTTCAAAATACCTCATCATTGGTGCTTTGATTACGCTGTTCTTCTTCATGGTGGTTCGTCCTTTCATCCAGTGGCTTACTGAGAATACAGTTGAAAGCATTGAAGACTTCTTGCCACGTACACTTGAAGAACTTGAGAAAATTCAGGCTAATCAAAAGTTACCTGGACTTGAAGATGTTCTCCCTTCAATTGAAGACAAATTGAATCCAGAAAAAATCGAAGGTAATATGCTTCGAGAAAAAATTATTGCTTTAGTCGAACAAAATCCGTCCAAGGCAGCTCAAGTGGTTCATGACATGATCCATTCGACTGAGGGACAGAAAGAAATCGCCTAAGGGGGTAGGGGAAGATGGCCGCAGAAAACGAACCACAAAAGTCGCTCGATCCTGAAGTCGAGTATCAACTCCTAAGCGGCCAAGAAAAGGCCGCTATTCTGCTTTCTGCCTTGGGACCCACGGCAACAAAGCTGATTTTTAAGCACATGAAGGATAATGATGTTAAACGCATGATTAACTCCATGTCGACAATCTCTAAATCTCCTATTTGGATGGTGAAGAGAGTGCTTGAAGAATTCTATTCTGCAATTAATGAAGACGCGGAACTTCTCTTTGCTGAAAACAAAGGAAGAGATTTCATTCTCTCTACCTTAGGTGAAGATCGCGCTAAGCAACTTCTTGGTCAAGTGGTGGATGTCGGCAATGGCAACACTCTTGAATCCCTTGAACTTGTTGATACACGCACACTCGCGAACTTCCTCATCAATGAGCATCCACAAACAATTGCTCTTATCTGTGCTCACTTACCTGTGGAGAAGAAAGTTGATGTTCTCCGTAAGCTCCCTGAAGGCCTTCAGGCCGAGGTCGTTCTACGTGTCGCTAACCTCGACTTCGTCTCTCCAGAGTTGATTGCGCAGCTTGATGATGTTCTTAAAACTGAACTTTCGACTCTTGGTTCTATTGATACGCAGCAACTTGGTGGTGTTGAGCCGATTGCGGATATGCTCAACCTTATGGATAAGAATACTGAGAAGAGCATCATGGCGAGAGTTGAAGAGAAAGATCCTGAGCTTGCTGAAGAAATTCGTAAACTCATGTTTGTCTTTGAAGATATCGTCTATGTGGATGAGAAAGGTATTCAAGAACTCCTTAAAGTTGTGGATAACCAAAAACTCACCATCGCTCTTAAAACGGCTCCTGAAGAAGTTAAGACTAAGCTCTTTAAGAACATGTCTAACCGTGCGGCGACACTCCTTAAAGAAGACCTTGATAGCTTGGGGCCTACAAAAGTTTCTGATGTTGAAAAAGCTCAACAAGAAATTGTTCAGCAGCTTAAAGATCTGGAAGCTAAGGGCAAGGCGATTATTTCTCGCGGTGGCGAGGGTGACGCGTTCGTTTAATGAGGATTGTGGATGGAAAAGAGAACTAATAATAGTGAAGTCAAAGCTTTTACCTTCAATGCACTTGAGGGTCCAAGCACAGAGGCAAGCAAAAGCTTAAAGAATTTTGAATTTAAAGACCTCTCCGACATCACCTCAGTGTCTCTTAAGCCTACTGAAAAAATCATTCGTGCTGAAAGAGAAGCTGAAAGCAAGACTCAGTTCAAAATGGATTCGGTCGTCAGAGATTTGCGTGGACTTTCGACTCAAGAGAAAGATGACCTTGAGAAGAAAATTACCGAGCAGGTTGAGAGACGTTTAGCTCAAATTAGAGAGCAGGCGTATCGTGAGGGCATAGAGAAAGGACGGCTAGAAGGTGTGGATGCGGCCTTAAAAGAGGCTATGCAAAAGCATGAACAACAGATCGTCACAGTTGAAGAGATGATTATGGATCTTAATCGCCAATGCGAGGAAAGACTCGAGAGTCATCGTCATGATATTTATGAAATGAGTAAGCGTTTGCTCAAATGGCTTGTCTTTCATGAAGTCAAAGATGACGGCTACCTTCCTAAGCTTCTTGAAAAACTAATCCTAGAAATGAATCAGCGCCAAAACTTGGTCATCAGAGTAAATTCCGAAGATTTCAAGTTGATGCCACAAATTCTAGAAAATTTAGAAAAGCGTCTTGGTGCTTTAACAAATGTAAGAGTTGAACCTGATCTTAATATGGTCAATCGTGGAATTGTTCTTGAAACTGAAAATGGTCTCTTAGATGCAACTCCCGAAGCTATGTTTCTCACACTTGATAAGCTCTTTGAAACTGTGGTGAATCACAGTGGATGATCTCAATTTTCGTGGAATGATTAAGTGGACAGAAAATCGTATTCCTTGGCAGAGGATTGGAAAAATTATTTCCACTCGTGGCATGGTTTATGAAGCGAGTATCTCACGCGCAGTTTTAGGCTCTCACGTTGAGTTTGAAACAGAGGCTGGAGATAAGTCTCTGGGTGAAGTTGTGGCCCTTCAAAACGGCAAATGCATGGTGATGCCCTACAATGAATTGTCCGGCATCAATTCAGAAACAAAAATTTATTTAAAAGATATTGTGACTGAACTGAAAGTGAGCAAAGCCATGCTCGGGCGTGTCCTCGATTTTCAAGGTCACCCGATTGATGGTAAAGGTCCACTGGTTGGTGAGTTTGAAACTCGCTCCATCTACGGACAGCCTATCAATCCTCTCGATCGCCCACCTATCCGTGAACCATTGGATGTGGGAATTAAATCGATCAATTCATTTATCACAGCTGGCAAGGGTCAGCGTTTAGCGATTATGGCCGGCTCAGGCGTGGGTAAATCTGTGTTGATGGGAATGATTGCTCGTAACACAAAAGCTGACATTAATGTGATCGCTATGATTGGTGAGCGCGGTCGAGAAGTCTTAGAGTTCATCCAAAGTGATCTGGGTGAGGAAGGGTTAGCGAGATCGGTTGTCATTGTGGCCACTTCTGATTCTTCGGCCTTGATTAGAACTAAAGCGGCGTATGCGGCGACAACGATTGCTGAGTTTTTTAGAGACGATAGCAAAGATGTGCTCTTGATGATGGATTCAATCACTCGTTTTGCCATGGCCAACAGAGAAATCTCGTTATCTTCAGGTGAAGCTCCAGGACCTAAGGGCTACTCACCTTCAGTATTTGCCAAGCTTCCAAAACTCATGGAGCGTGCGGGAACGAAGGCTAATGTGGGATCAATCACAGGAATTTACACCGTCCTCGTTGAGGGTGGTGATATGGATGAACCGATTGCTGATGCAGTTCGTTCAATCTCTGATGGTCACATCGTTCTCTCAAGAGAATTAGCTGCCAGAAACCATTATCCAGCAATCGATGTGCTTCAGAGCGTATCGAGGGTTATGCCAAAGGTTTCATCAAGAGAGCATAAGATCGTGGCGAGTCACATTCGTGATCTTATGGCCGCTTATAAACAGAGTGAAGATCTCATCACAGTGGGGGCCTATGCCAGGGGAAGTAATCCCAAGGTTGATAAGGCGATAGCTGTTATTGATGATATCAATAATCTTCTCAGACAAGATATTGAGGAGAAAGCCGATATTCCTCAGCTCTTTGATATTATGCTTGAGATTGCCCGCAAAGCAGAAAGAGCCATTGATCCTAGCTTTCAGCAGGGATGATAAATGAAACGTTATCAATTTAGACTCGAGGCCGTGAGAAAAGTTCGCAGCATGAATGAAGAGGCTTGCAGAAGTGCGCTGGGTCTTTTGATGGTTGAGCGTCAGAATCTAGTCGAGCTTATAGAAACGATTACTCACGACATTGAGAACTCTTACAAAGAACAAGAACTGCATCTCACGACAGGCATGCGGGCAGGGCATTTGGCTTTTTTTCCTCAGGCCGTTTCTGGACGAGAAGCTAAAATCAAAGAAGTGCAAGCGGAGATGGCGAAACTCGATATTAAAATAGAAGAGAAGAAGATTGAGCTCAACACCAAGAGAGCAGAGTTAAAAGTGGTAGAGAACTTAAAAGAAAAAGATTTCCTTGATTGGAAAAAGAAATACAACAAAGAAACTGATTTAAAAGTCGAAGAAATGGTTCAGCTCTGGGGAGAGAATCAAAAAAGTTTGAAGGAAGAGTTATGAAGATATTCATTCTGTTATTCTTTGTGAGTACAGCGTTTGCCGTCGATAAGAAGGCTGAAAAAATCTATAGCCAAGATGAATTCGATAAAAAAGTCGCTGAAGAAGTGAATCAGAAGGTCGATCAAATAAAGAATAAAAGTGTTACTGTCTTAACGAAAGAGATACTTGCTAAGGAGCAATCTCTCAAGCAAAGAGAGATGGAGCTTCAGAAAAAAGAAGACCAAATTAAAGTCAATTCTGCAGAAATTGAGAAGAAGATCCAAGATTTCAACAAAAGTCAGTATGGTGTTTTGGGTTGTATGCAAAAAAATGATGACGACCTTAAGGCGCGTGTGGCCCAACAAGTAGAAGTGGTCTCAAGCATGAAGCCAGATAAAGCAGCACAACTTCTCTCTGTCCAGGATGCAGATATTGCCGTACGGATCTTGCAACTGCTTGATCCCAAGAAGGCCTCGAAGATCTTCAACCTGATGGAGAAGGAAGTTTCTGCCCGGCTTCAAAAACAGTACATGGATATGAAAAGATAGACGCTGCGAGGTAACGCATAGTGATGACGCCAATTAAAAACCTAGAGCCCCAGATAACGGCAGCCAAGAGCGCCGGTAAGTCTGCGCCTCAGGGAGCCAATAAACTGATGGGAGATGCGCCGGCAGAGACTGGCGATTTCGCTTCAATGTTTATGGATCAAGTGGCGGCCAGTGAAGAAGCAGTGGTTGATCCCAATGCACTTGCAACTGAAACTGCAGCTCCTGCAGACCTTATGGCCTCAGCTCTTAATCCAACTAAAATTGATGTTCAGCCAAGTCCAGTGACTATGGAGCAGTTGAATTGGGCCGTTGAGCAAGAAGGAATTCCTGCTGCTACTGAGCCGACTCCAAAATTGATCGATCCTAAATTTATTCAACAAGTCAATGAAGTTGTTATTCCTAACGGTGGGGAGCAAGTTGATGCTGCTCCTATGCAGTTAAAAGATCTTCTCTTACAACAACAGCAGCCAGCTGTTGGCAGATCTCCGGCCATTGATTTCGCTCAAGCTGAAGTCGATCCGCAGTTAATGCAGTTTGAAGATTTCGTCGCACAAAAAAATGCAGTGACAGGTAAAGCTATTGCGCCACAAGCTTACGGAATGCCGGCCAAAGCTAATTCAATGAATGAAACTTTAATGGGTGCTAAAGCTGTTAATGCAAAAGACGCTCAGTGGGCTTTCGAAGCTGTTCCAAATTTCCAAACTGGTGCGACTGAAGCGCAATTAAATCAGCCAATGTATACAATTGAAGCTCCGATGCAGAACGGTCACTCCGCTCCTTCAACGGGGAAAGTCTTCGATCTACAAAATATGTCAAAAGTAGATACAACTAATCTTGATCAAGTGATCTCTCAAGTCACAGATTATATCGTTCAGGCTAAAGCCTCGAGTGAGCCAACTGTTCAAATGAGAGTGAATCATCAAGACCTAGGTATGCTCGATATTACGGTTAATCGCACGGGCAATGATGTGATGTCGATTGCAATTGGTGCTCAAGATCACGGGACAAAAATGTTCTTAGGTCAACACCGTGAACAGCTCCTCTCTCAACTCTCTCAAGCAGGAGTGAATGTGGGAGATCTTCGCATGGAACAAAGTTCAAATTCATCTTCAAATAAAGATATGAATCATTCAGGACAGCAAGGCTTCCAAGGCCATGATCGCCAGTTTGGTTCTGAATCAAATCAACGTCGCCATGATCAGCAACGTCGTCAAGATCTCTGGGAATTATTGCGTGAAAAGGAAGTAGCTTAAGTCATGCCTGAAATCGGTCGTCCGGCAAATCCTCAGCAAGCACAATATAGCCAAGTCACAATGGCACCCAAGGCTTTGTCTAATCGCACAGCAGGGCCTCGTGAATTAACGAATGAAGAGTTGATCAATAAAGCAACCGGGCAGAAGCCTCAAGGTATTCATAAAGACGGCAAGCTCAATCAAATGGGCAAAGATGAATTCTTAAAGCTTTTGACTTATCAGCTTCAAAACCAAGATCCAATGAATCCAATGGATCAAGGCAAAATGACAGGCGAGCTTGCTCAGTTCTCTCAATTAGAGCAGCTCACCAATTTAAATTCTAAATTCGATCAAGTTCAAAAAAATCAAATGATCCAAGATAAATTCTATGCTGCAAATTTTGTCGGCAAGAAAGTTGTCACTGCTGGATCATCAATCAAGATTGCCAGTGAAGGCGAGAGTGCCAATGTGCTCTTCAAACTTGACGGAGAAGCGGCGAAAGTTCTCGTGCGAATTCAAGATGAGAAAGGCCAAACAGTTGGTGAGATCTGGAAAGATGGAATGTCACAAGGTTCACATGAATTGACTTGGGACGGAGTCTCTCTCGATAATCAATTAGTCGCTAAAGGAAATTACAAAGCAGTTGTTAAGGCTTGGGATAATACAGGTACTGAAGTTCCCGCAAGAACTCAGGCAACCGGTATCGTTTCGAGTGTGACGTTTGATGAAGGTGAACCGGTATTAACTGTTGATGGTCAGAAAGTTTATTTGCGTGATGTCGTGAGTTTTCATCATGATGGAACACACGGTGCGCAAGTTCTGCCTACTGCACAACAGCAACAGAATGCCTTAAGATTGAATCAAGCACCGGCCCCAAGTGCACAGCAAGCAGTGAATGCTTACGGTGGACAGAGAGCTGGGATTTACGATTAGGAAAACATGGCCCGCATTAACGAATTACTTATTCCCAACGTCACCAGCGTTCCTTCAAAAGGAAAAGCTGAGACGTCGAATCGTCTGACTCCAGGTCAGAAGAGTGAATTTGATCAATTCGTTAAAGAAAGCTCTCAGACACCAAAAAATGGTGTTGAACTCTCAAGCCATGCAGCGAAACGTCTAGAAGAGCGCAACATCTCTTTTGATGGACAAGAATATTTAAAGTTGCAGGAAGCCTTAGGCAAACTGCGTATGAAAGGTGGACATGATTCTTTAGTGATTACAAATAAAGCGGCTTACGTCATGGACGTCGATCGCGGAATGGTTGTCACTGCAGTAGATCGTGAAAGTATGAATGAGAATGTGTTTACGAAGATTGATTCGACTATTTTTATGAATTAAGAATTCACGCGAGGAACGGAAGCCACGTGTGACGGTAGTAACATTAACAAAACGTTTGAGCAAAGGCTGGTCCTTCCCGGAAGCCCCTCTCAAGGTCTGTAGTACCAAGAGAACTCAAACACGGAAGTCTAGGAGGGACGAATGAGTATTCTTTCATCATTTAACATCGGTATCACGGGCTTAAACGCTGCGGGATCATCCATGGCCGTAGTAGGTGATAACATCGCCAACGCCGGTACCTTTGGATTCAAATCATCTAGAGCGGAATTCCAAGATACGCTCGCAAGTTCACTTAAAGGTATTGATGGTGGTGACCAGATTGGTTCAGGTACCAAGATGGCACACGTTACTCCTCAGTGGACTCAAGGTACGATTCAACGTACAGCTAACATTACTGACCTTGCAATCAATGGTAATGGATTCTTCCAAGTCGATGCTCCATTTGGCAAAGGCTACACTCGCGATGGTTCATTCCATTTCGATAAAGAAGGCTACATGATCAATGGTGATGGCTACCGTGTAAACGGATTCCAGCCTGATGCTGACGGCAAGATGACTAACAAAATTGAAAATATTAAATTAGGCAATACAACTGTTCCTGCGACTGCAACGAAGGAAGTGAAGTTGTCTATGAACTTAGATAGCAGAGAAGATGTCATGCAGTTTGATCCAAAAAATCCAAGCAAGACTTCTAACTTCAATAACTCTGTGACTGTTTACGATAACGTCGGATCTGCTCGTCTTGTCACAATGTATTTCAACAAGACTGCGGATGGCACTTGGGATTACCACGCGATGGTTGATGGTAATGATGCTCAAGGCGGAAAACCAGGCGAGCTTGTTGAAATGGCTTCTGGTACTTTGAAATTCAATCCAAAAGGTGTTCTTGAGGAAGAAGTTGAAAAGAACAACGCTTTCAATTTCAACAAGGGTGCTGGTCAGGGTCAGAAGATTGCATTCGATTTCGGTAAAACGATCAAAGAAGGCGGAACTGGTCTTGATGCTTCAACACAATACGGTTCACGCTCTTCAGTGGCTCGCCACTCACAAAACGGTTCATCTGCAGCAACTCTTGCTTCAATGTCGTTCAATGATGATGGTGTCCTTACAGCTGTGTACGACAACGGTGTTCAAAAAGAATTGGGTCAGATTGTTGTGGCCAAGTTTGAAAACACTGAAGGCTTATTCAAGACTGGTAAGAACTTGTTCAAAGAAACACGTAAATCGGGTCAAGCTGCTCTTGGTAAGCCAGGTGCTGATGGACGCGGTGAAGTTCTCTCTAAGTCGATCGAAGCTTCAAACGTTGATATCGCTAACGAGTTCATTAACTTAATGGCCGCACAACGTAACTTCCAGGCGAACACAAGAACGATCACAACTTCTGATCAGATGTTACAAGAAGTTCTCAATATCAAGCGCTAATCTTGATTGAGTGTTAACTACCGCTACTAGACTATTCCGATTGGGGTCTCCTTAGGGAGGCCCCTTTTTTATTACACTGATAACATTTTTGAATTGGAAAGCTCGCAATCTCTTCTGCTAATCTCTTGCCATGGAACTGAATTTTAAAACGGCCCAAATTTCAGACTTAAAAAAACTTAGTCACTTTGTGAACAGAGCTTACCGTGGCGAGAGCGCCAAGTTGGGCTGGACGCATGAGGCTGATTTGTTGGATGGCACTCGTGTTGATGAATCTCTTTTATGTGAAGAGTTTGATCGAGGGGTGACTTACTTGTTGGCCACAATTGATCAACAGCTAGTGGGTTGTTTTCATTTTGAAATGAAGACACCTGAACTCGCTTACGTTGGAATGATTACTGTTTCACCAGAACTTCAGGGAAAGGGCATCGGTAAAAAACTTTTAGAACAAGCTTTCCGTCGCGCTAAAAATCTTAAGGCGAATACAATAGCATTAACTGTCATGTCTGATCGTTTGGAGTTGATTGCGTATTATGAGAGGCAGGGCTTTAAGCTTACCGGTTTAGGGGAAGACTTTAATCCTAATGATTCGCGCTATGGCCTTCCGAAAAAGGCTTTAAGGCTTTTAGAAATGAAGAGAGCTTTAAATTAAAACTGACAGTAAAAGCGAATTTTTACTGGAGTGCTTTCAGGAATTCCACCACTGAAATTCAAGACAGATTCTCCTGCGATAGTCCCTTCTTTATGAAATTTAGACAAATCACAAAGCGCTTCACCTTCAAGAACATCACTTCCACGAGAAGCCGTAAAGCGACGCTTAATGTTTTTGCCGACTGTGTTCTTGGCCACAATCAATTGAGGGATTTCAGCTTTTAAAATGCGACCATTGTAGGGAAGGGCCACTTCATATTCATCGAGTTGAACAGGAAAAGTTTGGATGCGGCCATCAGAGTAAGTTGTTTCAAAAAACCAGAATGGGCGAGGGTAAGCCGGCGCTCCACCTGGGGCAGAAGCGAAGACAGAAGTAGAAACAAATAAAGCAGCGATTAATAACTTAAACATTTTATATTCCTTCATTTTTACCTTCTCTCAATTTAAGAAACAGAGCGCAAAACGACAAGAGTTTTTAACTTATCAGCCGTCGTTTCCGATGGCTTCAACCGGGCAAGCGGCCAGAGCGTTTTCAGCTTCTGCCAAATCTTCAGGAGTGACTGGTTGAAGCTTCACAAAAGCATGACCATCATTGTCATTCATGGCAAAAAAACGCGGAGCTTCTACGCAACAGGCGTCACAGGCGATGCATTGATCATCCACGTAGTACTTACCGGCAATATTCATTGAAAATTTGTGTTTCTTATCGGCCATATGAAACTCCGTAAAATGGGCCCTTCACTGGGGAAGGGCCTTATATTTACAGGAGAGCAGGGTTAGTGACAACTTTTGCGTTCGTGTTTAACTCTTTTAGCATTTCTTCGCGAAATTTACGGCTTAAAAGCTGAGATTGGGTCTGGATTTCAGTCTTAATCATCTCAGAAATCTTTGCTTCCACATCGGCGTTCACTTTATCACCCACTTTAACCAAGAAAAGGGCACCGGGAGTTGAGAAGTCTAGGATGTCGCCGGCTTTAGCTGCAAAAAGGCGCTTACCTTCGTCTGCCGTCAGAGAGTTAGGTCCCACACTCAAATCATATTGATTCACTTCAGTCCCAGGGAAATGAACAAGATTCATTTTCGCCTTATCGGCCGTGATAGCTTTTTGATCATTGGATTTTAGTGCAGCTTCAAGATGAGATTTTGTATCAGTCATTAGTTTATCAAGATCTAGACTCTTGCGCTTTTGAATCGCCATTGTTGAAAGTTCAACTTTGACTTGATCAAAAGACTTCTTCTCTTCACCTTTTTTTCCTTCAATAAAGAGCATGTGATAACCAAAGCTTGTTTTGATAGGACCAACAATCGATCCAATACTGCTCTCGAAAGCAGCTTTTTCAAACTCAGGAACCATGCGTCCTTTGCTGAACCAACCAAGATCACCACCGTTGGACTTGCCAGATGGATCTTCAGTTAAAGCCTTAGCCTTCTCTGCAAAGTTTTTTGTCGTAAGCTCTGTGGCAATTTTCTGAATCTTTGCTTTCACTTCAGCATCTTTAGAAGCATTTTCAACTTTCAAAAGAATATGGCGTGCTTTCACTTCTTCAGGCTTGTTGTATTTGGCAAAATTCTCTTGATACATATCAGTCAGAAGTTTGTTGTTCTCTGCCTTATCAGCAAATTCTTTAGCTTCAGCAGGAGTGACATCGATAAGTGAAATAAGATTTTGGCGCTCAACGCGAACTGCTTCCGTTTTAACGGCATTCATTTTAAAGCGAAGAATGTCGCGGGCCATTCCTTCAGACGCTTTTTGTGCAGAGATCATTTGCTCCATTTTTCTTGAGGCCACATCAAAGCCAATCATTTCTTCAAACTGAGTAGGTGTGTACTGATTAGAAGCTAAGAGATTACGGTAAAGAACAACATCAAATTTTCCTTCACGTTGGAAGTAAGGAAGTTTTTTGATGTCCTCTTTAAGTTCTGACTCAGAAAGTGAGAGACCATTTTTTAATCCATAAGAAAGAAGGAGTTTGCCCTGGATCAATTGACCCAAAACTGTCTCTTTGATTCCCATTTGTTGAATTTGTTGCGGCGTGATATTGCCACCCATCATCTGATTAAAAAACTCAACTTGCTGTGAAAGACGCATCTGATACTCGCGAGGCGAGATCGGAAGTCCTTCAACTGTGGCCACATCTTGCGGTGAGGCAGAGCTGAAATTGTCATAATTTCCAAAGAGGAAACTTACAATTATAAGAATGAAAACAAGACTCAAAAGGAATGTCGCCGCTTTGGTGGCAAACGTATTTTTCATGGATTTCTCCTAAGGGTTACAGCCTAGGTATTCTAGCGGTAGCAAGGCATCTAGGTCAAAAGGAGAATCACTTTTCTTGGCAAGATGTCTCTAGCCGCGTTAGGCTGTAGGTACAAATTTTACCGGGGAAAGCACTTGCGACGGATAGTTTCCGAATCATCAAAAATTAAAATTATCAACAACCTGTTGGTGTTGGTTTTTGCGCTCTATGGAATTTCTCAAAAACGCTTTGATTTAGAAGAGATGACTCTTTTTCAAAAAATTGTGGTTGAAGTTGTCGCTCCAGTTCAAAAAGGTTTATCAAGCGGACGTGAAGAGCTTGTGTCATTGATCGATAACTACGTGCGCATCGTGAACACGAGTAAAGAAAATGCGTTCCTGAAAAAGAAAATTGATCGCCTCGAGAATGATCTCTTTCAAATGGAAGAAATTCGCAGAGAAAACTTTAGACTTAAGCAAATGCTGAGTTACTCAGAAGACATTGGGCAATCAAAAGTGTTGGCCCAAGTGATTGGCTGGGACTCTGCTAATCAATTTAAAGTATTAAGATTAAACCGTGGATCTAATGATGGTATCAAGGTCATGTCTCCGGTCATTACTCACTTAGGTTTAGTGGGTTATATCTATCGAGTGGGAACGAATTATTCTGATGTTCTCACTATTCTAGATCCCAACAATCGAGTTGATGCCTTGGTCGAGCGCACACGTACTCATGGAATTGTTGAGGGTGTCTTTAATTATCACTGCAGCCTCAAGTATATCAGTAGAACCGATCCTGTTGAGGTGGGCGATAAATTGATTACTGCTGGTGTGGGTGGAATTTATCCCAAAGGCGTAAAGGTCGGGATGGTGACGGACATCGATCGCGAAACAACAGGTATGACCTTAGGAGTTGAGATCACTCCTTCAGTTGATTTTCATAAATTAGAAGAGGTCCTCGTTTTACTTCCTAAGACGGATGCTTCGACTGCTCAAACTTCCACTGAGCCCAGTGTTGAAGTCGCGAAAGGACACTGAGCATGCAACCAAGATTTTCACGTTTAATGTTATCCACATTCATGACTTTGGGAATTCTCATCGCTCTTGAGATTGGGACATCAGCCTTTTTTCCGGCCCTAGGGTGGAGAGAGTATCGACTGGCTTTTAACGTCGTCATTATTCTATTTATGGCGCTGAAATTGACCACACCTCTCTTGCCGTGGTTCGTGATGATGTTGCAATTAGTACATGCTGCATTCTCAGTTGAAGGTTGGGCCCTCGGTACATTGGTAGGCATTCTCGTTTCACTTATTGCCTCTTATTTAAAAGAAATTTTGCAGTTCTCAAGCGCTATTGCCACCATCGTGACAGTACAACTTTTCCAAATCGTTTGGTATGTACTCACTGTCTCTGTGATTTGTCTTAAGCTCGGAACTTTCGAAAGTTTTAGTCTTCTGTTCTGGAATGCTATGCCAGGAACTCTTCTGCTCTCATTGTTGTCTCCAGTCTTATTCAATTTATTGAATCGAGTTTGGAACGTTGAAGAGATGGTCAATCGATCAGGAATGGAAATCTAAAACATGTTTGGAGAAGAAGAACTCGTTAAAGTCCATAAAACACGCGCTGGCATGATTGGTAATATCATGTTCGCAGCCTTTGGCTTGCTTCTCGCCAGGCTTTGGTATCTACAAGTCTATAAAGGTGAACTTCTTCATCAATTCTCTATTCAAAACCGTCTCAGAAAAGAAGTCGTTTGGGCGCCTCGAGGATTAATCCATTCACGTGATGACCAACTTTTGGTGGATAACATCCCTCGCTATGATGCCATCATGACGCCACAGTATTTATTAGATAAAGACGCGACCATTCAAAAGCTCGATAAAATCTTAATGCTTGAGCCCGGTACGATCGAGAAGCTCTTAAAGAAAAATGCCAACCAAGCGACTTATCGTCCCATTACCATTAAAAAGAATATTGGTTTTGAAGAGCTGGCCCAGATTGAAAGCTTGAATGCTGAACTTCCTGGGGTAAGTGTAGAGACTTTTATTTCTCGTGAATATAAAGACAAAGAAGTGGGCGCCCATCTTTTGGGTTACATTTCAGAAATCAGTCAAAACCAACTTCCTCGTTTTAGAAAACGCGACGGACTTGACTACCGCCTGGGTGACTTCATTGGTCAGTTTGGTATTGAGGAGCAGTTGGATAAGTTTCTTCGCGGCTCAAATGGTCATGAGTTTGTTGAGGTGGACTCTCGCGGTAGACGTAAGCGCTACATCAACACAGACAATCTCTTTAAAGGTATTGAAGACGAAAAACCCATTCAGGGAATGAATGTAAAACTCACAATCGATCGTGACATGCAAGTGGCAGGCTTCAATGCACTTGAAGGTAAGGTCGGAAGTATTGTCGCCCTAGATATTTCATCAGGTGAAGTTTTAACTATGGTTTCGCGTCCCTCATTTGATCCTTCTCAATTCTCTCGCGGTCTTACGCCAGAGTATTGGAGAAGCCTTGTCACGAACAAAGAGAACCCTCTTCGTGACCGCAATATTCAAGAGCATTATTCTCCAGGTTCGACCTTCAAGGCGATTACTGGCATTAGTGCGATGGAAGAAGGGGTGATTGATGAGAACACGGAAGTTTTCTGTTCTGGTAATTTAAGATTCGGAAGAAAGGTCTATCACTGTTGGAAGAAAGAAGGTCACGGGGCCACTAATATTACGAAAGCGATTCGTGAGTCTTGTAACGTCTTCTTTCAGCGCGCGGCCATGAAGATGGATATCGATACAATCGCTAAATACGCCATGATGTTTGGTATGGGAAAGAGAACAGGCATCTCTCTTCCGCGAGAGGTTCCCGGTCTTATCCCAACGACTGCATGGAAGAAAAAGCGCTACGGTCAGGAGTGGCAGCCTGGTGAAACGCTCTCGTGTGTCATCGGTCAGTCTTATGTCCTCTCAAGCACGATGCAATTGGCCCAGGCTTACGGGGCGATTGGAAACGGTGGGAAAATTTATCGCCCGTATGTCGTCAAGGATATCTACACTCCTAAGGGTGAGTTGATTAAGACTTTTACTCCTGAGCTCATCTCAAATTTTAAATTAAAAAATGAAAATACTTTAAAGTATGTTCGTGAGGGTCTTTATCAAGTCGTCAATAATCCGAAAGGAACAGCCTTCTACAGAAGAGGTAAAGGTATTTTGATGGCCGGTAAAACCGGAACCTCACAAGTCGTGCGCTCAGCGGCTGATAAAGTTTATCAAAAATGTGAACAAATGGATTATAAGTACCGTCACCATGGTCTCTTTGTCGCTTTTGCTCCGGCCAATAATCCAAAAATTGCTGCCGCTGCCATGGTTGAACACGGCTGCCACGGATCCTCTGCTGCGGCTCCGGTCGTAGAAGCAGTGATTACAACTTACATGCAAAAATATCATCCGGAAGAATATTTAAAAAATCTGGAAATTGATAAAGAGATAAAAACACAATGGGCAAAGGGCTTGGCTCCTGTCCATGAAGCTAGTGACGAATAAAAAGGATCGGTAATGTATCAGACGATCTTGCAATATCTTAAGCGCTATGATTTCAGCTTCCTTGGAAGCTTTTTTGCCATTTTTCTTGTGGGTGTTTTGAATCTCTATTCCGCGACTCACTCTCAAGTTCACGAAGGGCTTAACATGCTCTATCGCTCACAGATCATGTGGTGGTTTATTTCTTCTGTGATTGCTGTCGTCGTGAGTATTCTTTTTAATCCAAAAACATTTGAGCGTGTTTCTTATTTTGCCTACGGAATCACTTTCTTTCTCTTGATTTTAGTTATGGTCATGGGCGATGTCGGTATGGGAGCTCAGCGCTGGCTTCAATTGGGCCCAATTAGAATGCAGCCCTCAGAGTTTATGAAGCTCGGCTTAGTGATGGCACTAGCACGCTACTTTGCGCGAGTGCAGCCAGAAAAAGAGCTCACTTTTAGAGATCTCATTGTGCCAGGATTAATAGCAGGTATTCCCGCTGTTATGGTTATTTTGCAACCCGATCTTGGTACGGGAATGCTCTTGCTCTTGATTTTTAGTCTTATCATTTTCTACAAACGTCTGAAGTGGAAAACCATCACCACTCTTGTGTTGGCCGCATTAGTGGGTGGCGTTTTAATGTATAACTTTGGACTTCGTGAGTACCAAAGAAAGAGAATTCACACTTTCATTGATCCTTACGCCGATGCCAAGGGCTCAGGATACAACGCTATTCAATCTGAAATTGCGATTGGATCGGGAAGACTCTTAGGGAAGGGATTTAAAAATTCTTCTCAAGCCTCACTTCAGTATCTTCCAGAGAATCACACCGATTTCGTATTCGCTATTTTTAATGAGGAGCATGGCTTTTTTGGGTCCATGTTTTTAATCATTCTTTATTTAATTTTGTTTATGCGAATGATTTGGCTGGCAAGCTCGGTCCAGCGTTTTTATGATTCAGTTCTGGTTGTAGGTATAATGGGCATCTTTTTTTGGCACACCTTTATTAACATGAGCATGGTGAGTGGGCTGATGCCTATTGTGGGAATCCCGCTTCCTATGATGAGCTATGGGGGCTCGGCCATGATGACGTATGGTGTTTGTATTGGAATGGTGACCGCGATTTCAAATAGTAAGAATTTCTTTAACTGACGGGCGAGTAAGTTTTATACTCGCCCTCATTCAAAGGAAAATTTAAGTTAGAATTCCATTCATGCGCTATTCACTTTTACTTTTGTTCACCATAACTTTTAGTTTTCAGGTCAGCGCCCAGGACTCTGGCATCAAAGACAGCTTGAAGTACTCCTTATGGTCGCAGGGAATAAGCCAAGTGAAACAAGTCCCTCAATCTCCCAAGAAGCAGGACAAAAAGCTTCCTGAGGAAATCCAGCGCATCCTCTCGAAACATAAATTATAATGTCATTTAGGCTATAGTATGATACTAATACTAAATGAGAAGAATCGCTCATATAGGCAGCCTACTGAAACAGATCTATAGACTCTATAGTGTTGAAGTCATTAACCAACTTCAATCGAGAGGCTTTACGGATCTTAGAGCTTCATTCCTAGAAATCTTGATGTTTCTCGCTGAACATGATGCTCCCTCAATTAAACTTATCGGGAAGGCTTGCGGTTTAAAAAAACAAACGATGACCAGTCATCTCAATGAACTTGAAAGGCGAGGCTATGTCACTCGTCAGCACTCTGAGATTGATAAAAGAGAGCAACTTGTTCGTCTTACTGATTACGGTGAAAAATTTAAAGTGAATCTCCTTCAGGTGATTAATGATATTGAGGCTCATTATTCAAGAAAACTTGGTGAAGTGGAATTGGATAGAGTGGAGCTTATGCTTGAAAATTTACATCGTGAATTGATTGGGAATCAAAAAAGAGGCTCTTTAATTTAGGCTGAGGCTTGATTTTTTTGAGTCACGTTATGCAGACGATGACCAATCCAGTATTTCCATCCACCCG
>JAIEMA010000028.1 GCA_019752535.1 Bacteriovoracaceae bacterium | reverse complement strand
TACGAACTCTCCTCGCTCCATCACTTCAGCAAAAGCGGCCATCCCCTCACTCGCCTTAAAGCGAACAACTTTCTGATAGGTTTTCCCAATTTCTTTGACGACAGAAAATTCAGCCGATGGCCAAAGTGCAATCGCAATTTCTAAGGTCTCTCTCACTCTGCCAGGAGCTTCAAAAAAGATATGCGTTCCTTGGCCTAGATTATTTAAATACTGACGAATCCTTCCCTCTTCACGAGGAAGAAAACCATGAAAAGCAAAAGGAATAGGAGGTAAACCTGAGAGCTCGAGTGCAGCCGTGACAGCACTGATGCCCGAATACGTTTCAACATCTACCCCTTTCTCATGAGCAAAACGAACCAAGGGAAAAGCCGGATCAGAGAGAACGGGACTTCCCGCTTCAGAGCAAACATAAAGATCATTTCCCTGCCAGACGACTTCTAATAAACGCTCGTATTTGGCCTCAGAGCTTTGATCATGAAGCGAGAGAATGTGCTTTCCCGCTGTGGGAATCTGCATTTTGTTTAAATACTCACGAAATGTTCTGGTGTCTTCGACGGCAAAATAAATCCCAACTTCTAAAGCCTCTCTTACCCGCGCACTCATGTCGGATACATGTCCTATTGGCATGTTAAGTAAAATTAGACGGGCCATAGAAATCCTTTAGCAAATTTTGCCCTCTCGAGCGTGGTGTCATCTCAGTGATATCATAACAAGACGTTCTTCGTCAGGACATTGCCAAAAGGAAAAAATCCATGAGTATGCAAGCTAAAATGATTCGAGATGCCCAAGGTAATATTGTAATCCATATGCAGGGTGATCTGAATTATGAGCACAGCATTCCTTTTCGCCAAGAATTACAAAACCTAGCCACCAATCACCCGAACGCCACCATCACAATCGACCTTGGTGCGATTGATTTTGTGGGCTCCTCAGGCATTTGCCATTTTGTGGAAACTCTGAAGCTTATTAAAGAAACCAACAAGCGCTCTATTGCACTTGATAACGTGAAGCTTGAGTTCGTTAAAGTCTTCAAGCTCTATGGTTTAGAAGATGCAGATCTTCTGGCCCAAGTTTTGAATTTCGATAATGACGAGACTGAAAATCTCAATCGAATGGGTGGCAAGACTAGAACTTTTGAAAATTAAAAACTATAAGAAAAAAGATTTAACTTAAAGGGAGGCAGATTGCTTCCCTTTTTTGTTTCCATCGTTCTGTAGCGCGCAGAAGACGCAAACACATCTCCAGTCTGAATCGCCTTATAAGATGAATCAAAAAAGCCACCCTGTGTATCTGGAGAAGGCTCTTCACCGTAATCATCGTAATTATCGACACTGTCACTATAAGGGCTAGAGCTCTCGTAACTTCCAGACCTTCTTTGATGGTGTGACACGAGGACATAAGTTCCAAATAAGATACCGGCGTATAAACCTAGAGAAGCGCCCTGAGCAATCGCTCGAGAAGAAGTTCCAAAGGCCATACTAGCGAGACCCAAAAGTGCCCCACCCGCTGCGCCATAACCCGAAACCAATAAGAAGGCTTTGGCTTTTGGAGGAAGTCCTTGGTCTTGAGCATTCGCCTGAAGTGGGAGAAAGCTTAAAGTTGAGATGAGAACTAAACAGAAAATATGACGAAAAATCTTCATAATTTAAGACTAATGGACTTTGAAGTGGTTTGCAAACTCTCTCCATATTTTGATGGAAACATGGGCATTTAAAATTGCGGCCAAAAGATGAGAAGCTTTTTTTATTCTTAGTCTCTGGCAAGGACCCGCTCCTAGCTGCCCTTTCACTTCGACAATTTCTATAAGATTTTCTCGAGGGAAAAACCTGACTAAATCGCACTGACCGCAATCCAACTTTCTTAGAAAATGAGGAGAAACGAGAACCGGGACACCGACTTGATGAAAAAGCAGTGAAGCCTTTCTCTCCCGCTCCTGGCCTTTAGAAATATTCTTTAACGCCTTTAAAGGTCTTGCGGTGGATCTCTGCTGGCCCATGTTCGATGATGGCTTCTCGGTGCATGAGCGTTGGGTAGCCTGCGTGTTTATTAAATCCATATTGAGGGAATTTTTCATGCAGACCTTCCATAATCTGATCGCGTTCAACTTTGGCGATCACAGAAGCAAGCCCAATAAAAACACTTTTAGAATCCCCTTTCACGATCGGATGGACTCTCCAGTTTGAGTTAGCATCTTTTGGCGAGCGATTGCCATCAATAAGCCAGATGACAGGAAGTTTATTGGAAGATGAAACAAGTTTCTCGGCCGCAAGCTTCATGGATTTTAGAGATGCCTGAAGAATATTGATCTCATCAATCTCCCTAGCAGAAAGCTCTACCCATGAACTTTTGAGTTCTGAGAATTTTTTACTTCTGATTTCTTCTCTTTTGATTTTTGAGAGTTTTTTTGAATCATTCACACCTAGAGCTCGTAATTTTTTCACTAACTCGTTGAGCTCCTTCGAACTTTGAATCTTTAGGGCCACGGCTCCCGCGACAACTGGGCCTGCCAGAGGACCTCGGCCAGCTTCGTCGGTAGCAATCAATAAGCAAGGATAGTCAGAGATATATTTAGATTCGAAAGTCATATCGACTTAAAATAAAAAGGGCCTCTCGAAGAGGCCCTTTCATTAAATTATTCGCGAGTGTAATCAACTGCGATACGACTTGCCTTACCAACGCGGTCGCGTAGGTAGAAGTGTTTCGCGCGACGAGATTTACCTTTTACAAGGATCTCAACTGATTCAACAACTGGTGAGTGGAACGGGAATACACGCTCAACACCAACGCCATCAGAAATTTTACGAACGCGGAAGTGGCCGTGGAAATTTCCTGGAGCTTTCATGGCAATGCATGTTCCTTGGAAATACTGAGTACGAGTCTTCTCGCCTTCTTGAATACGAACACCAACATTCACGGTGTCACCAGTGCGAAAATCTGGAAGATCTTTCACTTTTGGATTCAAGTTTTTTGATTCTACTAACTTCACTAAATTCGACATACAAACCTCTAAAAAAGATCTTCCATAAACATACGCTCGCGCGGATTTACTGTCAGAGGGAAGGAAAATGTTAAGGGGAACAGAGGCTTCTTGCTAAACGGTCGACATAAATGGCGACAGCAGAGCGAACAGAGAGATGGTTATAGTCATCTCGGGCACAACTTGTGATTGGCCCCAAACGGAAATCCGCGTGGTCTGTTGTAGAAGCGAGTAATCCCCAGCCTGTACCAAATAACAGGAGGATGGGTATTTGGTCAAGGATGGCCTTCTGCGCAAGCTGAGATTCATCGCCATCACCAACCAATTGGGCTCCCGTCACCACGATAAGAGGTGTTTTACCTTCAATTTTCTCTACTGTGCAGCGCGCATCTTCAATAGTGTCCACGAGCTCAGCCGAAGCCAAGGCATCGGTTCGATCGGGATTGTAGAGACTCCCCTTATCACTCTCCCAGTGCCCTAGGATACGATTCACGAGTTCATGCTGGATCTTTAACGGTGTGATCAGAAAATAGCGTGAGACGCCGAACGTGCGACAAGTGCGAGAGATATCGTGGATATCAAGATTGGTCACAGAGGTCGTAACAACACTTCCGCTCTTATCTTTCACTGGCCCATGAACCAGACCAACGTAGAGAGGGGCTTTTAATTTTTCTTCTGCCATAGATCCGGTCTCAATTTTTTTGTCATCATTTCTTTCTGCTCTTGCTGCCATTCTTTAATTTTCGCGTGATTTCCATTGGCGAGCACTTCGGGCACACTCTCCCCTTCAAACTCACGAGGCTTGGTGAATTGTGGGCACTCGAGTAGTCCGTCTTCAAAAGAATCTTCATTGGCCGAAGACTTATTACCAAGAATACCAGGAACAAAACGTACGCTGGAATCTAGCATCGTCATAACTGCAAGCTCTCCGCCGGTAAGAACATAATCACCCAGAGAGAAAGTATGATCTACGTAATGCGTAAGAAAGCGCTCATCTATGCCCTCGTAGCGGCCACAGACAAACACCACATCCTTATCAGTCAGTGTCTTTTCACCGAAATCTCGGGCCACTCGATTATTCCACGGAGTGCCACGAGGACCGGTGTAAATCACATTGAGTTCATTCTTATTTTGATAGCCACCAGGGATCATAATCCCCTCATGAAAAGCGCGTGCGAGCACATCGGCCCGCATCACCATGCCAGGGCCTCCGCCATAGGGAGTGTCATCGACGGCTTGATAATTTCCCATTCCCCAATCACGCACGTTCACAGTGCGCACATCAAATTTGATACTTTCAGCACGCTCACCACGCAAGGCTTGGCCCGCGACTCCACACTCAAGCAAGGGCTTAAAAAATTCTGGAAAGAGAGTCATGATCCAAATGCGGCGAGTGATCATTCAATCACCTCAGGCAAAAGCACTTGAGCCTCACCTTTTAAAATATCAATGCGCGGAAAAAAATGTTTTACATACGGCAGATCAATCATCTCACCATTCAACAGTTGGATGGTGAAAATCAATTGGCCTGGCGTTTCGTAATAATCTTTCAGTGTTCCGACTTGAGTGCCTGATTCATCAACGGCCTTAAGCCCCAAAAGATCAGCGACGTAGAACTCCCCCTCTTTTAATTGAGGAAATTGCGAGCGATCACAAAAAATTTCAAAAGGAAGAATTTTTTCAAGCGCGGTTCTATCTTCAACACCTTCAAGCTTCACGAGGATGTCGTTGCCTTTTTTTATCTCAGTAATTTTGAAAATCGCTCCCTGAGATTGCAACCCCGAAGCGCCGGAGGGCATCAGCCACACCTCATGGCCGGCCTTAAGATGGGTTTGCTTTCCTGAAGGAAGCACAAACGCCACATGCCCTTTAAGACCGTGAGGCTTAGAGGCATAACCGAGCTTAATTGGGTTTTTCAGGTCCATAAAAAAAATCCCGGCATTTCAAAACAAAATGCCGGGACCCTGTGTGATATTTAAAAAATATTGAGCTATTCGATAATCTCAAGAACAGAGCGTTTTCTCAGCTTAGTAGAGGCGGCATTAAGAATAGTTCTCAGTGCACGCGCAGTTCGACCTTGCTTACCAATGACCTTACCCAAATCAGTCTTATCGACTTTGAGTTCAATCACAGTTGTCTGCTCACCAGAAATCTCATTCACTTCAACCTTATCAGGCATATCGACCAAAGCTTTGGAGACATACTCAATCAGATCTTTTAACTCACTCATAACATCATCCTAGGTTAAGACCAGCTCAAAGGCTTGGTGACCTATTATAACTTGATGTTGTTCTTCTTAAGTAGAGTTCTTACAGTATCAGAGAGTTGAGCGCCCTTACCTAACCAAGCCTTAATTCCGTCAACATTGATGCTTTTCAATGTTTCTGGCGACTTAGGGTTATACTGCCCCAATTTCTCTAAAAATTGACCATCACGAGGTGAACGTGAGTCTGTTGCGACGATCGAGTAGATCGGAAGGTTTTTCCGGCCCAAACGTGTCATACGAATCTTAACCATGCAGTTGCTCCTAAAATAATTGAACGCCATTTTTAACGCTTCCCCTAGGGAGAAGTCAAACATTTCGAATTCTTAGAAATACTTCTTCCCAAAAGGGCTCTTCTTGTTGCCCTGCGGCTTCTCTTGAGCGAAGGGTTGAGCCGCTTTTGGCGCCTGACGAAAGCCTTTCACTGGCCCCATTCCTGGAAGATTCGGCATCGCCCCACCTTTCATCATGCTCATCATTCCCACCATCATTTTTTCCATCTGCTCAAACTTAGCGATGAACTCTTTGACGTCCGCTTCACTTCTTCCCGCTCCACGAGCAATACGAGCGATACGCGAATTCTCTTTTAGAAGTTTTGTCTCTTCACGCTCTTTAGCGGTCATCGAATTAATCAGTACGCGCATTTTTTTCATTTCGTTTTCAGCAGGAGAGAGATCCCCCATCTGACGAAGCATGCCGCCCATGCCAGGAATCATTTTTAAAATGGAGCCCATTGAACCCAAACGATTCATGGCTTCCATTTGACGAACGAAATCACTAATAGTGAAGCGACCTTTCTCAAGGTTCTTCATCATGCCGGTGACATCATCTTCGTTGATTGCGTCTTGCGCTTTCTCAACGAGAGTGAGCACGTCACCCATATCAAGAATACGTTTCGCGAGGCGATCAGGATGGAACGGCTCGAGGTCTTTCATCTTCTCGCCAGTCGAGACAAACTTCAGCGGCACACCTGTGGCGTGACGAATGGAGAGGGCCGCACCACCACGCGCATCTGAATCCATTTTCGAGAGGACCACACCAGTGAGTTGAACTTTTTCATGGAAAACTTTGGCAACGTTCACGGCTTCTTGCCCGGTCATAGCATCAGCAACTAACAAGACTTCCGCTGGATTGGTGACTTTTCTGACTTCCTCAAGTTGGGCCATTAATTCTTCATCAACTTGTAAGCGCCCGGCAGTATCAATGATGACAACGTCTTTACGAAGTTTTTTGGCTTCTTCAATTGCCGCGAGAGCAATTTTAGCTGGCGTCATCGAGAGATCAGAATCAAAGAAATCCACGCCCATGTTTCTTGCATGAGTGAGAAGTTGATCCTTCGCAGCGGGACGGAAATTATCAGCTGGAACCAAGTAAGGATCTTTTTTGAGTTTGCCACGAAGATGAAGCGCGAGCTTTCCGGAGAAAGTCGTTTTACCGGCACCGTTTAAGCCCACAATCAAAATCACAGCAGGACTTGGGACATTGAGATTCAATTCTTGATGAGTATCACCCATGAGAGCTGTGAGTTGATCATGAACAATTTTTACAAACTGCTCCCCAGGCTTCACGCCTTTAAGAACTTTTTCACCCAGAGCTTCCGTTTTTACTTTTTCAATAAAGTCTTTAACGACTTTGAAATTCACATCGGCTTCAAGGAGGGCCGTACGCACCGTTTTAAGAGTGTCTTCGATGTTTTGTTCAGAGATTTTGCTCTTGCCACTGAGTGAGCGAAAGGCTTCTGAGAATTTTTCATTTAATGTATCTAGCATAACTTATCCTTGGAAAATCCGAAGGAGCGCATCATAGCACTCCGAAGGCGTTGAGACGAGAACATCTGCGCCAAATTCTTCTAAGTTTTCGCGGCTCGCATTTTTATCCCAAAGCGCTCCGATGGCATGACAGCCAAAAGCTTTCGCTCCTTTCATGTCGGCCCAGGAATCGCCGATCATGGCACACATCGTAGGATCAATGCCTTTGAGCATAGATTGAAGGGCCTCAGGATACGGTTTAGGAGCGGCTTCTCCACTGGTGCGGATCTCTTTAAAAAAACGCAGCAAATTTTTTTCTTGAAGATAGCGCATCAGAGAGGCGCGATCACGGGCCGTCCAGATATACAACTCCACCTCAAGCTGAGTGAGTCGATGAAGCAATTCTGGAATTCCCTCAAAAGGAACTCCCCTCTGCTCCATATTAAGCAAAGTCCCATCGCAATCGAAAACAACGTGATGAGTCACACTCATTTCTTTGACGCCCCTTGACGAGAGAGACAAAATTTTCTACTTCTCCCTCTAGAAGTTCAACTCCTTTTAAGGTTTTTTTTCGTGATCCACGCGCCCAAAGCCTTTTCCCCCACCCTACAAGCAAAAATTGATCGCTTGAAGCCCATGATGGTGCCCGTGAAATTGGGACAAATTGAATTTAAATCAAAACTGCTTTTGGCGCCGATGGCCGGAATCTGCAACATTCCTTTTCGTCTTTTGATGGAAGATCTCGGAGCAGGTGGAACCGTTTCTGAATTGGTTTCATGCCACGGCATCAATCATGGCAACAAGCGCACACTCGACATGCTCAAGATTCATCCGATGGAGCAAGTGGTGGGCCTGCAGCTCTTTGGTGAAGATGTCGATGCGATGGCGCGAGCAGCAGAAGTGGCCGAAAGTTTTAATCCGGGCTGGCTTGATATCAACATGGGCTGTCCGGTGAATAAGGTCGTCACTAAAGGAGGCGGCTCGGCGCTGATGAAAGAGATGGAAAAATTGGGCCCGCTCTTTGAAGGCATGCGCGCGAAAATGAAGACGCCGCTTTCTATAAAAATCAGAACCGGTTGGGATCAAGATCACAGAAACGCTCGAGAGGTGATGAAGATTGCTCGAGAGTCTGGCATTGAGTGGGTCGCCATTCATGGTCGCACGCGCACGCAACAGTACACGGGGCTCGCTGATTGGAATTTCATTGAAGAGATTGCCGCGGAAAAAATTCTTCCCCTGATTGGCAATGGTGATCTTCACCATCCGATTCTCGTGAATGAGCGTTTAAAGAAAACGCAGACTGATGCGCTGATGATTGCCAGAGGGGCCCTTCGAAATCCATTTATTTTTCTTGAATCTCTTGATTCTGAATACGCTCACAAAAAGAAATCAGATTTCCTAGGCGCCGATTACTGGGAAGTGATCGAGAGACTTTGGAGTTATGTGGCCGAGACGTTTGAAGATGAGCGCATGCTTCTTGTTCAAGCACGAAAACTCATCGTTTGGTTTGCCGCTGGCTTTCCGCATTCGGCCGCTTTTAGAGGCCAAGTCTTTTCCGCTCAAACGGCGCAAGACACTTTTAAAATCACCGAAGATTATTTCCTCTCGCTAGGATCGTCACAAAAAAGCATCAACTATGATGAAGCCTTCATGAGCTCAGGTCACGGCTAACCCCCCGATTTTTCAAATACTCACCATACTCTCTCAGATTTCAAGTCAGGTTTTCCCTTAAATCACCGATAATAAAGGGGGAGAAAAAAATGAAATGGGTTTGGTTAAGCTTAATCATCTCAATGCCTGTGCTTGCGCAGGATGTTTGTTTTAGTCTCAAAAGATCCCTCGTCGATATTGAATCTAAATTTCAAAATTCTACTTTAAAAAACTGCAGAGATTTAAAAGAGTCAGACATCGGAATGACTATTCCTGAAGAATTCAAACCTATATTTAATAAATTGAAATGCACCAACATGGGAACATTAGACACCATGTTAGGCGATATGGAATCTCAACTTGTTCTAATGGATGAGCTTGAAGATTTACGTGCACAGGCTGTTGCCGGACAGAGGACTTTAAGAGAGGCGACAAACTGGAGCGATAATGAGAAAAAACTCGCCACTCAATTCTCTAAGGATATCACTCTCGCAGCGAGCATTCAAAACGTTTTAGAATCTGACAAATTAAAAAAAATATTTGAAGGTGAAACCAAAGGTCCGGCATGGGAGAGCAAGCTCAATGCTTTTTGCAAAGACAATGCCCAGTCGCCTATCTGCTCTATGTGGATCACCTATGGCCCATCATCAGCAAGTAAAGCTCTTCCCGTTACGGATTTTTTTGCCTTTTTAGATGAACTGCGAGTGCTTACTCAAAATGGTGAGCTCCCTAAAGAGAAAAAAGACAATCTTCTCTCTTCACTTAAAATTGAAAAAGATGGCGTCTCTCATGATTTTAAGACTTACCAAAACAACTTAGGGGAATTGGGTCTCTATAAATCAATGACCGATGCCAGTTTTAAAAATATCGATCAAGGTCAAAGAAAGCTTCTTAGACTCGCTCAAATTAGACTTCCGAGTGAAAAAGATGAACTCAGTTCAATCAAGAAGATGATGGGCAATCTCAGTAAGACTCAAGACATGCTGGTGGTGAAATCGACGACATCGATGTTTAAAGAATTAATGGCCGATAATGTCGCCAGACAAGAAGCCAGAATTAAATCTCGATGGAGTTCTCTTTATAAGACATTCAATTCTGATTCCCCAAAATGCTTAGAGCCTAACGTCAACCTGAATGCATGTATAAACTCTGAGTGGAATAATCTTAAAAGTCGACCTGGTTTACAACAACAACAAAGTGACTTTTTCCAAACGCTTGACGCTAGCTCAAAGAGGCTTGCCACCAACCGTGCCACAATTGAGAGATGTAGCCGCGAAGATGCCATTCAAAGTTTTATAAAACAGACTAATATTCCAGATGAATGTGATAAAAATTTACCTAAGCGAGAGAACATCGAATTGAATCGGAAAATTCTCTTAGCTTTGCGCTCTCGCCTTGCCACTCAAGAAGATCAGCGTTTAAGATTCCGTCAATTTGGAGCCACAGAGTATGAGAAGCGCTGTGGTCAAGCCACGACATTTGCTGGTTCTCCAAAATGCCAAGCCCTTCCAGGACAAGTGGAGTTTGGACCAGCCTTAATGATGATGGCCGATACTATTCCCCTCTTTTTGGAAGGGATGAAATCAAAAGAGGAACTCTCCACAGCAGATTGTCCGGAGACCTTGGAAGGTGAGTACGCTTCTATTTGTCGCCTCTTGAATGAAGCTCCCACAGATAGTTCTGGGGGCTACACTCCTCCACGAATCGCTCCTGTCACACCTGGAACGGATGCGCCTACTCGCGATCGCGATCCGATTGTGGCAGATGCTATCGCTGGAGTGGCCGGAGATCTCGCAAATATGTGGGCACAAAATAGAATGAATCGTCTGTATCAACCCTACAGACCTTGGCAGATGGCGCCTTATCAAGCCTTCCCTTACAGTCGCCCAATTTCTTTGAGCATGTCAGATTATGTGATGGCAACTTCGACATATTATGGGGGCTACGGGAATTACTATCAATGCTCGACCTGTGGCTTTGGAACGAATCAAGCTGCATTTAATAGCTATTGGGGAACTGGCTCTAGCCTAAGTGCTCCCGTCGCTGGAATGGGTGGCGCTGGTCTTGGGGGGACATCCCTTTCTGGTCAGGTTTTTGGTGGATTTGCCAAATTCTAATTTCACAGCTGCCTTAAGTTTTAGGCAATTTTTTTCAAATATTTCGGACTCTTGAATATCCCATACCTTTTTAGTCGCGCAATTTAAGGGGCTTACCCTATCAGGCAACTTTCTCCCCTTGGGAAGTCCACTCAGAGTTAAAATAAAACAGAGACTTATATCGTCCGATGAGTTCTTTAGTGAGGTGAAAAGGCACATGAAGGGCCTAATTTTAATTTTAATATTCACGCTAGCTGGCTGCTTACCGCAATCTCAGGTAAGAACGGCTGGGCTTAATGATAATTCCTCAACCACCGACACTCCGACATCATCAACAAGTACTTCCGATGTTGAATTAAGTTGGTATCAAAGTCTCTCCTCATCCACCGTTCTTAATCTTTACCGCGATTCTGCAGAAAATACTTACGTTCGCGGGAAGAGAATTGAAAATTTCCTTTTAAGACAGAACTCTCCTACGACCAGTTACTGCCTTGAAATTGATATGGGCACGAGTGTTCCTATCACCGATAAAAGATACATGCGTGTGCGTGCCGTTCCATTATCCGTGAATAATATTGGAACGGGAGTAAAGACCATTTACTTGCGCGTTGATTTTGGTAACCCCACTGGATCTGCAAGCACCTGCGCACTTGATAAAGTTCAATTCGTCGATGACAACACAACTCAACTCATCAGCTACGCGGCAGTCTCTAGTTCTGTGAGCTATACTTTAGCGCAAACATGCCAAAGCTGTGTGACTCAAATTGTAACCAATAAATTTAAACTTTTCTCTGTTGATGCGACGAACTCACAGATGGTTCAAGTTAAACCGACAGATTTAAATCTAGATTTGATCTCACTGTCTCTTCAGCCAAACAATGCTCCAAACTTAAGCGGTACGTGTACCAACTCAAGCTGCTCGGCTTTGGGATATAACTGCTGCTTAAACAATCAATGTGTAAATGATGGAGCCGTGAGAAGCGAAGTGAACGTCACGAGCTCGGCCTTCCTCACAGCTGAACAGGAAAAACTCTCAAATCCACTCGCATTTCTAAAGTATCCTCAATACTACTACATTTGTGGAACAGCCCAGTCAGGCGGATCTACCGGAGGAACCGGTTCTCAAAATGATGCCAATGCCGCAGCCCTTGCAAGATTACAGCAGATGCAAAAAGACTATGCCTGCATCCAGCTTTTAAAAACAAATTCCACCGCAAATCCTTTTCATCTGGCCCCATATAATTCTTCGGCCACGTATGACCAATCAGTGTGTAACACTGTCACGACGACAGATAATTACTACTGGCAAACTGTCATGAGTCGCCTCTACACAAATTGTGGATGCAGCACTTCGAACTCCACTTTTGCCACGCAACTCGCCAACTGCCCGAAGTATGACTACACAGTTCTCGCAAGTGATGCTCAGTCAAAACCGATTCAATTTGCTTGCACTGTTTTAAATGAATCTGGTCTCGATACTCCATTTCAAAAATTAGATGTGGCCGTCAATTCGAGAAGTGTCCCTCACCGCTTCTTTAATGTGGCGGGAACGGAAATTAATCCGGCCAAAAACCCACCTGCAACCACAGTGCAAGAAGGTGTGGCTTTCAGTTACTCTGATCCAGAAAAAGTTCAGCCGAATAATGGAACATTCAACATGAATTCCATTTTGGGCTCATTCAATATCAACCTCACTCAATCCATTCCGGCCACTGTCGTCGATATTGAGTTAGATAATGTGTATCTAATCGCAACTCGATCGGGCTACTACACTCCATGTCCAACATGTGCACGTGACAGTTGGTTCTCCAGCTTCACAGCGACTCCTTCCTCAGGCCAAGGTGTGGGTCTTCAGGCCGTTGGTCATTCAACTGCAAAAGATGGTTGGGATAACAACATCACTCTAGGCAATGCCGAAGATACGATTTTCGGTCGTGCTTGCTGGGTTCCACCGACCATGCTTCCTTTCTCTCAGCCCGTCTCAGGAGCTGCGGCCACACCATCTGCGCAAAGACAACTGCGTCTAAAAACTCAGGCTGCTCTTTATTCAAATGGCTATCAGCGTGACTGGTTTGGCTTTAACAAGGGTGCGCTCATCGGTTCATTTGATGGGGTCACATGGTTTGCTGTTGGTAAAGGAAGAATTGTTCGAAGCACGACTAAAAAATTATTCCTCGCCATAAATGCTCCTTTTGGTGACCTGTCTGAAAACAATAACCATGTTGTCTCTGTTCAAGCCTATGATGGGCAAGCAACCGCTGCTCAACTTGATTTCCATCCCGAGTACACCCAAAATCATCCTAACCAGAACGAAGCAGGCAACTGTCAGGCGTATCACCGCTGTAATGTGGATACCGATTGTGTGACCAAACTTGGCTGGGAATATGCCTGTGCAGACGTTACTCAATTCAAAACTTACTGGCCAGGATTTGACCCCGTTGGAGCCGCCGAAAGACTCATGTCATCGGGTGATCAACCGAAAACAGTCGACGGTATTTTAGCTCAAGGTATTTTACCTAACGGCTCAACCAAGCGTTGTGTGTATCGCGGTGCTGGTGCCGTTTGTCGAACTGACTCAGGATCCATTCCTGATACTGAGATGGAAAAGAAAAAACTTCTCACCTGCGCGCCAAACTTTTTCTGCGCCAATGTCAATTCAACCAACGCTATTGCCCCGAGCACAGGTAATATTTTAAATGTGTTCAATAAAGAAGTGGCCCGTTATGCTGCTCCTCTAGATGAAGTTCCAGTGACAAATAATCACTTCTTCGGTCGTGATGCTAACTTCCTTGGCCGCCCTCTGTATTATGTACATAACAAAAACTCAACTCCGATATCCACTCTCACTCAAATCTCAGATGGGTTAATCAAAAGCACGATCAATGCCAACGTATCAGCACTCGATCCCTCGGCCAGTGGGAAAACGGGTATCTGTCGCCCTGGTAAACGTCTGCCGACTTCATCAGATATTGCGACTTACTGGAGCCCATTCAATCAGCACCAAGGACTTGATGAATTCTCTCGCACAGACTTCATGGGTCAAATTGGATCATGCCCCTCAAATTATGTAAGTATTAATAAGCTTTCAAGCTGCCCTGTCTTTGATGATGGAGGTAACTATCTCCATCTCTCTAGCAACTTCGTGAACAACAACACCTCGACGGCTTGGGCCAAGCGTTCTATTGAGCAAAACTCATGTGGTCTTGAGACATTAAAAATTCCGCCCACTCCACGCTTAACTGCAGATACGATGCAACTCGATTCACCTTTTAAAATGATTGAGGCTAAACCGCTTAATTCAACATTAAGTATTTTGCCTGGAGTGACAAGAGATGCCTGCTTAAGAAAACCTGGAACTGTTTGTCATACTGATCTCGATTGCTCACCCAACAAGCTCCATTCAGAACAAGTGCAGTATTTTAATGACACTTATTTCGGGAACTCGGCTAATCGCGAATTCTATGAGCAATATCTCGTTTGTGGCCAAGGTACTCCAAAACCTTATCTCTCTGATTCTGAATTTGGAGATTACGACATCACTAAAAATAGATGTTGCCGTGAAGTGGGCAAAGATATTACGACCTATTCAGCTCAAGAGCCGAGCAGTCGAAGTGCTGATGATCCTGTTTCGGCCAATATAGATCCAATGATCACAGGAACTTCAGATCCGACGAATATTGCTCGTTATGAAAGATTCAGTAGTGTGAGAAACCTTGGTAATGGCGAATTCCCCGTTCTCTCTGGATTCGATGGACGGGATCCATCGACCGGTGGCATTCAATCCCGCACTTATAGTGGGACTTTAGGGACCACCGTTGGAAATGCGCTTACGCCAAAGCAATGGAAGACCTTAGATAAAGCAAATTCTAAAACATGTTGTGGTGGCGGTTGGGTAAGAAAGTTTAGTGATGGAACAACGAATTGGACTAAAAAGAACAGACTCAATGTCGATGTCGCTGGCTTTAAATGCTTAAACTATCTCTCTCCACTTGTGACTACGACTCAGCCAAGCATTTGGTCACTCTCCCAAGCCAAAATCGATATCGATTTTAATAAATACTGCTACGACATCAGAGGAGCCACAGGTAATTCTGCTCAGGTAACCATTCCCGAAGGCTCAGTGGCTGATGTAAGCTGTGCCAGCCGAGAATACATCAACTCATCATCAAACCCCTACTCAGTTCCGGTGCAAGCACAGTTCTCTACGTTAGCTGGTGAAGTCGGATGGAGCAGCGCCAATAATATCTTCTCATTCTTCCCTCCAACTAGTGGAGATACCAATCCTGCAACTTTTATGGATTTCTCTAATACGTCCAGTAGAAAAAACATCACTCTCTATATGCCAAGCTATATGGGGAACTGGGTCCCAAGTGGTTCAGGTTCTGTCGTGATGCAGAGACGGGATCAAAACAGTAATCTTTGGGAGAGAACATGTACTCCTGTGGGAAGCCTCGGAATCAGTGGGCCGACGAATCCGGGAAGCTGCCCGATTGTCGGTGGCTGCTGTTATGAATATTCTGGAAGCAGCGGAAGCAGAATACTTAAAGTCACAATGAACCAAACGGTCAGCGGCGCGCCTTTCTTCGATGCTTTAAGTCCTACCACTTCAGGCCGCTATGGAGTCAAGATCACTTATCTGCCACCCGGTGTGGGAACAAGTCCTTTGGCGAAAGCTCCTTGTAAGGATGTCCACTACCTCGATATCCTAGGAAAACTTGAGCTTGCCGGAATTCCACAAATCACTTATCCAAAAATTGTTTGTAATAACAATGCAGAAAAACTTGTTCCAGGCATTTATGATATTACTGAAACTGAAACCAACAGAGCGAGTTTCAACTCTCCGACATTCGGATTTAATGATTCAGTTGATTGGAGAACGAACTATCACGGTCTACAAAATGGTGCAGTTTTCTCTTCTCATGATTTCAAGTGCTGTACACCGGCCGGCAAAAACACAAAAGATATTGCCACATGCTGCTCAGGCTACGGAGTTGAAGACACCATCTCTGCTCCGGCCACCAGAAAGAACTACCGCTGCGTTCTTCCTTCGGGAACTAATCTCAGTGTCTACTTCAACCGCTTTGTCTCGAACGAAGGCATGAGCACAGAACTCTCTGTCACTCCACTTGTTGAAGCTGACTTCAACGAGAAAACGGGTGAACCTCTGATCACTCCGGGTGTGAATGCAAAAGTCGCGGCCCTTGGATCAATTCTCTGTGAAGGCGGAACAACGAGACGCGGAGGAGCATTTGGTTACTATCCTCCAGAACCAAGCTCTGCACTCTCACAAGGTGAAACCGTTTATGGAATCGTTGACTCGGCAGGCGATGTTGGGACAAACTCTAATGGCGGCGGCACAAGTGATACGGGTTACTACACCTTCATGAAAGGCTTCCGCTGGAACCATCATCTCTACTGCGAATAAGGATCAAGGATGACAACGAAGTCACCATCTGAGAGTTCAATTGAAATGCGCGAAATGGTGATGCCTCATCACACCAATCCTCAAGGCACAGTCTTCGGGGGCACAGTGATGAGTTGGATCGATATCGCTGCCGCTATGGTGGCCGCTCGTCATTGCCATCGTCCAGTCGTCACCGCTCATATAAGTGACATTGATTTTATCGCCCCTGTGAAGATGGGCTATCATGTGCATATTCTCGCTTCCATGAATTACGCCGGGGCCACTTCAATGGTCATAGGTGTAAAAGTCGTCTCTGAAAATCCACTCACCGGAGAGCGCAGAACTACAACTAAAGCCTATCTCACGTTTGTAGCGTTGGATGAATTCGGAAAACCCACACCCGTCCCAGGTCTTAAAGCTGAGACAGAAGATGAAATCCGCCGCTATGAGAATGCCAAAGAGCGCGCTGAAGCCAGAAAATCCCTTAAGAGTAAGCTGCGCTAAAAAAACAATTTCCTAAATCTCCGCGCAACTATCTCTCAGATGATCATTTAATCATCTTGATTGGTACTATCAATATCATCTTAACAATCAGGAGGATTCTTAGATGGAAAGTATCAAATTCATTCGTGGCAAAGAGAAAGCAGATCAAATCTGGAGACAAAGGAGTTTTTATCGATTCGAGAATTTCAATATCAGTGATCTCTGTAAGGTGTACCTCTCGCTTTATCCCAAATCAATTATCACTAGCAGAAGAAATCATTATGATTCATTCATTAAACAGTTTCGAAACGAAAGAATAAAGGATCTCAACACTTCTTCTCTTGGACAATGGTTCAATGAGATTCGGCTAAAAGAGAATCTTACCGATCGCACACTTGCCCAAGTAAGAAGCCAGCTTAGTCCATTCTTCAAATGGCTCGTCACTGAAGAAATTCTTAAGGCAAATCCGCTCTTGAATATAAAATTCAAAAGGAATGCTCCCCCCAAGAGAGCAAGATGTATTTTTGCAGAAATCGAAATCAAAAAAATACTAGACCACGCTTACGAGTTTGATAAGAACACGTTTTATCCATTCTTGTACGCGGTTATTCAGACGGGTGCAAGAAGATCAGAGATCGCCAAGCTTAAATGGGAACACGTTGACTTATCGAATGGCCTGATCCTCTTCAAAGACACAAAGAATGGAACAGATCGAAAGATAAGAATGCCCAAGATGCTGCATGATCTAATTGCACACAAGCCGAAAACATCTAAGTACGTATTCCCCAACTCTAAGAATCAAATTTTAGGTAGATCAAGCATTCAACGAACTGTTGTACGCTTTAAGTCTCTCTACCCCACAGGCCATGACTGGCGTCTGCATGATTTTCGTCACTCCTATGCAAACAATTTCTTGAAGAAGGGAGGAGAAATGTATGAACTTCAAGCCATGCTCGGACATAAATCAATTCAGATGACTGTAGACTTATATGGGAATCTAAAGTCTCAAGATATTAGAAGCAGTACACCTTACGATTTTTAGAAAGTGAAATTCCAGCGCGAGTCCAATTGAATTGGACTCGCGCTGGAATATATTAATAATTTTTTTGTTAGGTACGAGCTCGGGTCATAATATCTGGCTCTACTCAACATCTAATGCCTGAATACTGCGAAAGAATTTTGAACAGTACATGGCAACTATTTTGCTGATTCCAATTAAGTCTAAATAAAAAACTATTCTCCATATGAAATTTTGTACCAAGATAATAGCTTTTCTATATCCTTAATCCCTACTTCTTTGGCTTCCATCTCAAATTGCAAACATTTTTCATCTAGATTTTCACAAAAGAACTTTTCGACCGTCTTCCTTTCACTTAGAACATAGTCAATATCCCAATCTAAAATCATAGAAAAACTCAAATCATCGGTTGTTAAAAAACACGGACTCTTGAATCTGAAACGATCTGGATCTCTAGCAATTTCTTCTAAAGAATCGCGACTTGCATTAAATTCGTAGAGGCTAGGCAAACCATTTTTCAAATCTTCATAAGTTAGAATATAAAGACTTTTAGTTTTTTTATATATAAAGAATGATTGCAACTTCACCCAATCATTACTTTCATAACTTGCAAAATAATCACTCGCAACAATCGGAACAGCAATCCATCTTTTTTCGCGACACCCTTCTAATAGTGGTGCTGCAGATGGGAGTAGATTATTTTTTGCTGGGATATAACTTGTAAGAGATCCTCTTAGTTTAATGATTTGATTAATTTTAGCTGAATCAGTTACCACTTTTATTTTACTTTCCATCGCAAAATCTTTTCTTGCTTTTCGAACGACCATTTGGATCTTGAGTTTCGATTGTTGGTGAACCATTACTACTTTTTGGCCTAACAATGAGCTTATCGCCGTTTGGCAAGTCTCCGACAAAAACACCATCTCCTTTGTCGCTATAATCTTTCCCACCACCATTAATCAATTGATCAAGAAAATCATCCTGGGCAGTATCGTAATCACCAGGTACAAATTCTTGCTTAGGCTTAGAAAAAGCTTCAACCAATGCAATCGTACCAATTGCAATTCCCTCACCGCCTGCTCCACCATATCCTGCATAATCACTAGGATGAGAAAAAGCTAAACCACTTGAGTCTACAAGATTAACTGGATTGTTTAAAACGTATCTATATAGATTCTTATCTCCACCAGCAAAACCAATCGGATCCTCAGATAAAAATCTTCCCGAGCTTGGGTCATAATATCTGGCACGGTAGCTGCTTAAACTGTGTTGAGAAGCAGTTCTATATAACTTCATGCCTATCATTTATTGACCATCTTCATTGAAATTATTCATGCTTTTTAAATTACCAATCTTTTTAAGTAGGATTTTAAAACGATCATTTTGCTTTAGATTGTTAAAATCAGGATCACTTACCAAGCTGGAGATCTTGATAAATTTTCTTTCAAAAAGAGTCTCCAGCAAATTCAACGCAGACACCTCTTTACCTTGAAGCGAGTAAAGACAAGCAAGATTGTAGCAATCTTCAGGGTGATCCTTGTCACATAACTTCTCTGCCAGCGGGAGAGCAGCGTTGTAGCTCCCGTCCTTAATCAAATAAACAGTCCATCGTGAACATCCCTCTCGATCACCATAAGTACATGCTAATTGCATATACCTACGCTGATCAGAGTAATCCTTTGCTATTGAGTGAGCCAACCAACAACCATCATAATTACGAAGCTGGCATGATTTATCAGCATACAAAAGAGCCGCATCGTTTTTGGTACTCTGCTTTAGATAGTATGCATACGAAGCACAGAACCAGCTCTTTTGCTGCAAGCAACCATTATTCAAGAAATCAAGCTCTGAAGCTGAAGGGACATATGCATCCATTTTTTTTCTAGCTTCCAAGCAAGTCGTAGATTTTAATTCATTACAACTTTGCGACAATTCATTCATGATAGAATTCAAATTCTTTTTACCACTACAGCCCGCAAGAATGAAGAATACTAGCGGCCACCAAGGCATGACTTTGTTTCCTTTGGAGGCACAATAAGCTTGCTATTAGGATCGTATGGCTTTTGTGTATATGTTGGATCTAACAATGCCTTCAATGTTGCTTCAAAAGCTAATTTTGCAAGCTCATACTCAGCACCTTCAAGTGGTGAATCAGTAGTAGGGCCCGGGTTTGTATAATCAGAATGCCCCTGCACAGGAGACGTTCCACCTAGCCTATCACTTGCAGACATAATTGTTTTTCCAAGCGGATCTATGTCTTTGACCGGATTATTCCCCACATATCGATACAGATTATAATCCCCACCAGCAAACCCAATCGGATCTTCAGATATAAATCTTCCCGTGCTCGGGTCATAATATCTGGCTCGGTAGTAATAAATCCCAAGCTCTGGCTCAAGTTCACGTGAAGTGTAATAGAATGGGTTGATGAGTTTTGTTTTTTCTATTCCAGCATTTACGATTTGAGTTTCACCGTAAGCTGAATAGTAAACTTCTTGTATGATTTCTTTCTTCTCGTTAGCAATCATCTTTACAGAATTTTGACGATCTCTTACATAAGTCAGTACATTCATTTTTCCGTCTTGATTATAATCCGTCACCATGGCCACAGGTTCATCAATGCCTTCATCAAAGACAAATGCGGCGAGAACTTGGTTGCTCGCATCTAAAATTGCTACGATATGTTCTTTGTCGTAAATGAACTTGTGAGTGTAACTCTTGGCAGGAACTAAGTGATTGACTACATCTCTCTCGATTCTTCTTCCAGAGGCATCGTACTTGTAATTGATCGTGTACTGAAGAGTGTTAGTGGTTTTGAAAACCTTCGCCTGAATCATCTGACTTTCAGCATTCCAGAAAAACTCTTGGCGAGCTCCTCCCAATTTTGCTGTTTTGCTTGTCTGGTTTCCATTGAGATCATAAGTGAACAGAGAATCATTATCTTCAATCAATTGATTAAGCTCGTTGTACTGTCCACCATTGGAAGTATCGTTTCCAACTGCATCATAAGTATAAGTTTTATTCTTAATCGTCTGTTCTTTGATTAATCTACCCAAAGAATCGTATTCATAAATGTAGGGCTTTGCCGATTGATTAAGTGACTCAAAAACTGTCGAGATATTTCCATTAGCCGTATAGCGGTAGTCCATGTAATTGCCACCGAGGGCAGAGGTTGTCATGTCGACCATGCGAGAATTAGCGTCATAGTTGATCTGAGTTAAAGCACCATTAGGAAGAGTTCTTTGAGTCACATCATTAAGGTCGTTGCGAACCTTCTGATAGTTGACCGTTTGACCTAAGATGCGCGCTTTCAGACTGAAGAGATTTCCGTTCTGGTCAAACAGTCTTTGAATATTAATGAGTCCCTGATTGCCAAGATTAACTTGTGTCTCTGTGTTTTCAGCGAGCACATTGTAGCCCCATGAGGTCACAGCGTTATGGTGAGAGGCGACTTCACTTTCAAGACGACCAAATCGGTCATAGCTTCTTTGTACGACTGAATCATTGTCTGACATTGAGATAAGGAGACTGTCTTTATCGTAAACGTATTGAGCAGAATCACCTGTGAATGACTTACTTAAAAGTTTTGAAAGTCCATCATAAGCATAAGAGATGTTATCTCCTGCCTTTGTCGTTTTTGTGAGGATGTTTCCGTCTTTATCATGGGTATAAAGGACTTCTTGTCCCAGATGATTAGAAGCTCTCTCTACACGGTACTGCTCATTATAGAAGTAGCTTGTCGTGTGATTATTGGCATCAGTTATTGTTTCAAGCTGGCCTGTTGGCAAATAGGTGAAGAGTGTCTGGCCACCAATTGGATCAGTGATTTTTGTCAAACGATTCATTTGATCGTAATCATAACTGGTCGTATAGCCTAAAGGGTCTCGACTGCTTTCTAGGTTGCCAGAGGGATCTCTTGTCATGAAAGTTTGATTGCCTGCTTTATCTTTGACGAAAATAATATTGCCAGACAAATCACGATCAAAATTAATAGAATTTCCCTGCATATCAGCAATATAACTCAAATTCCCTAA
>JAIEMA010000061.1 GCA_019752535.1 Bacteriovoracaceae bacterium | reverse complement strand
GGAACTTGGTGTGAGAATAGCAAGATGCACCCACCTTTTTTTTGAAAGCCCTCGAAAGAGGGCTTTTTTTTTGCCATATCGCACCTTACAATTAAGACATGAAGCAAAAAATATATAAAATTCAGTTAATTAGTCTTTTTGTCGTCGCATTTCTTAATCTTCTCTTTTTTTATTTTAAGGATGCGCTGCCAGACAACTTCTACGAAATAACATCTAACAACGTTTATATTAATTCATTCACCTATTATCCGGTTTCGTTTTTAGCTCACATTGGTTTTTATACGGGTATCTGGGTTTTTGCCGGGTTTGTAGCATTTGCAGTGACCTACTCCCTTATACTCTCAAAAAAGAAGGTCAATGGTGAAGTGGCGCTAGCTATATTGCCAATCACAGGAATTATGTTTCTCTGTTATGTTTTTGTTCCAGAGACAATAGGAGAAGGACTTCTCGTTTTCATTCGAGAGAATGTCTCTGACCTAGGTGTTTTTTTTGCGATAACTATTCATCTACTAAGCGTCTACTTCCTTGTCGCTCCTCAATCCTTCAAGAAAAATGCCAAGAGAATTTCTAAAACAAGCCTGCAGCTAATTCAAAAAATTAAAAAATTCGAATTTAAAAAAGAGACTTTAGATTTCAAAAATTTAAAAACTTCTCTTACTTTTGAGTGGAATAAGTTAATCAATAAATTCAAAACTCGTGAAATCCCAACAACTAATATTCAAAAATCTAATATTCAAATACCTATTCAGGTAAAACCATCCCCAATTGTCCCTGTCCAAAATGTAGAAGAGGTAGAAGAAGAGAGTGAAGAATCTGAAGAATCTGAAGAATTTGAAGAATCCGAAGAGGAGATTGAATTCGAAGACACAATTGAAGAGCCTGAAGAGGATGACGAATTAGTTGAAGAGAATTCAAATGATTCCAAAATAAAAATCACGACTCCTTTTTTTGATGCTGATGACTTGATTAGCTGTGTTGCCACCACTCACAGGATTAAAGTTCAAGATCCAGATCAAGGTTATTTCAGCCATATCGGTGGAATTATTGAAGATAAGCTCAAAGAGTTTGGAATTAATTCTCAAGTTGTTGGTGTGATGAAGGGGCCCGTTGTTGATACTTTTGAATTAAACTTAGGTGCCGGTGTAAAAGTTTCTAGTGTTTCAAATCGTGCAGATGATGTCAGTCTCGCTCTCTCTGGAGCTCCAATTCGTATGGTCTACCCAATGAAAGGAAAGACTACTATTGGAGTGGAGGTTCCTAGGAACCCAAGAGACTTTATTTATTTAGATGAAGTTTTAAGAACTGATGATTTTAGAGAGTCAAAACACGGTTTACCTATTGCAATTGGTAAAGATGCCTACGGCAGACCTTCTGTTGTAGATCTTACGACAATGCCTCACATGCTCGTTGCAGGTACAACAGGATCTGGTAAATCAGTTTTCATTAACACATTACTTGTTTCTCTTATTGTTCGTAATTCGCCTGAAAAATTAAAACTGATTTTAGTCGATCCAAAATCAGTTGAATTAGCTCTCTTTCAAACATTGCCCCATTTAATTATGCCAACAGTGACTGATGCAAGCATGGCCTCTGTAGCCTTGTTATGGGCCGTAGAAGAAATGGAGCGGAGATACCAATTGCTTCGCGAGATCGGTGTAAGAAATATTGAAGGGTATAACAAAAAAATTGCGACTGCTGATGGAGCTCTTCTTGCTCGTGTAAAAATGCACTTTCAGGATGATGATACAGAGAATTTTTCTCTTCCATTTCTCGTCATTGTCGTAGATGAAGTGGCAGATTTGATGCAATCAAAGCATGGTAAAGAAATTGAAACGAATATTTCTCGCCTGGCCGCCAAAGCTCGAGCCGCCGGTATTCATCTTGTTCTAGCGACTCAACGCCCTTCAATTGACGTAATCACTGGCGTAATTAAGTCTAACTTCCCAACTCGTATTGCCTTTAAGGTGATTACGAACATGGATTCACGAGTCATTATGGATACCCAGGGTGCTGAGAAATTGCTTGGTAAAGGGGATATGCTCTTTAAGCAAGGCGTAGATCTACTCCGCGTGCATTCGGCATATGTGGATGAAAATGAGATCGAAACATTAGTAGAAAAGCTTAATGGTATTCCTGTTCAGTACTCCAGTGCGGCGATGGAATTTATCAACAATTCCCAAATTAATGATGTGGCCGGTGGTGATTTAGCCAGTGGGACTGAGACTGGCGAGGAGTCTTCGGATGATCCCCTTTTTAAGGAAGCAGTCGATATAATTAGCCGCACGCGTCAAGCTTCGGCATCATGGCTTCAGAGAAGAATGAATGTGGGCTATAATCGCGCCGCGAAATTAATTGAAGCCATGGAAAGAAAAGGAATTGTAGGTCCGGCCAATGGCTCAAAACCACGTCAAGTTTTGGTGGCTCCGCCAGACGATCTCTAGGCTAAAAAACTGCTGTTTTCATTGCCGATAGTAGCCTCCCGTGTTACATACTTCAGACTAAATTATCTAGCCTCCCCATAGTGGGGAGGACTCTAGTCATTCCAATGGGTGGTCCACATAAGTGGTCTGGAGTGATTCGATTTAACCAACCAAGGAGTTTTATGTCAGATTTAGAGGTAAAAGATCTTCTCGCCGCTGGAGCACACTTCGGTCACCAGACTCACAAGTGGAATCCAAAAATGAAAAAATACGTTTATGGCGAACGTAACGGAATCTACATTATCGATCTTCAACAAACAGTTCCAATGGCTAAAAAAGCTTACGAATTTTTGAAGAAAACATCTCAATCAGGTAAGTCTGTATTGTTCGTAGGAACTAAGCGCCAAGCTGCAGACATGGTGAAGAAGACTGCTGAAGATTGCGGTGCTTACCACGTAACTGCTCGTTGGTTGGGTGGAATGCTTACAAATTATAAGACTGTTGCTGTTTCAATCGACAAGCTTCGCAAAGTTGAAAAGATGAAAGAGAATGGCGACTTCAAGCTTTTGACTAAGAAAGAGCAATCAAACATTGAAAAAGAAGTTGTTAAGCTTGAGCGCAACTTGGGCGGTATCAAGAATATGCGCAAAGTTCCAGGCGCGATCGTTGTCATCGATCCAAACAATGAGCATATCGCAATTAAAGAAGCTCAGTGTCTTGGAATTCCAGTTGTAGCATTGACTGATACAAACTGTGATCCAACTGGAATCGACTATGTTGTTCCAGGAAATGATGATGCTATTAAGAGCATTCAACTTTTCACTCAGTATTTTGGTAATGCCGTTCTTGAGGGTGGAGCTAAAAATCGTAGCGAAACTGAAGATGGTGTAACTGACGTAAGTCTTGAGCGCGAAATCCTTGAGAAGTACGAAAAAGATATCGATCTTAAATTGGGATCTGACGAAGAATAATTTTTTAATCTTAGCGAATAAAGGACCAGACCATGGCTTACACAGCTACTGACGTAAAAAATCTCCGTGAACAAACCGGAGCAGGAATGATGGACTGTAAGAAAGCACTTGATGAGACAGGTGATCTACAGAAAGCGGTTGATTGGCTTAGGGCGAAAGGCTTAGCCGCTGCTGCAAAAAAGCAATCTCGTGTTGCTTCTGAGGGTTTGGTTGCTGCAGTTGTGAATGGCAATTTTGCAGCTGCTGTTGAAGTTAATTGCGAAACCGACTTTGTTGGTAAGAACAGTGATTTCCAATCTTTTGTAAAAACAGCTGCTGAGCTTGCGGTTTCTACAAAAGCTAATTCTGTCGATGCTCTTGTTTCTGCAAAAATGGCAAACGGCTTAACAGTGAAAGATGCGATCTCAGAGCTCACAATTAAGATTGGTGAGAAGATTGATCTTCGTAGAATTGGAACAATGACTCTTTCAAACAAAGGAATCATTGGCAGTTATGTTCACTCTGGAAAAATTGCAGTTTTATGCACAATTGAAGCAGATAAGGATGTTGCCAACGATGCGATAGCTCAAGAGCTTGCAAAAGATCTTTGCATGCAAATTGCTGCTGCTAACCCTATGTTTGTTCGTGCGACTGAAATCGATGAAGCCTTCAAAGCGAAGGAAGCTGAAATTTATGCTGCTCAATTAAAAGAGCAGGGTAAGCCTGAGGCTATGATTCCAAATATCGTTAAAGGTAAACTGAACAAGCTTGCTTCAGACGTTTGCCTTCTAGAGCAATCATTTGTGAAAAATCCTGATATCACTGTTGGAAAACACGTTGAAGAATTCTCTGCAAAAGCTGGCACTAAATTTAACGTCACAAAATTCGTTAAGCTTGTTGTTGGTGAAGGCGTAGAGAAGAAAGAAGATAACTTCGTTGAAGAAGTCGCCAAAATGACTGGTGGCCTCAAGAATTAGTTTTTTTAGGGGGACCGCCTGGTCCCCTTTTTTTTGAGGAAACAAAATACATGAAATATACTCGCGTACTCCTCAAGATCTCTGGTGAAGCCTTGGCCGGTGATCAAGGTCACGGCATTGCAAGTGATGTACTTGTTAAAATCAGCCAAGAGATTGCGACACTTCAAAAAACGGGATGTGAAGTAGCTGTTGTTGTCGGAGGTGGAAATATTCATAGAGGTGTGGCCGGTGCCACGACCGGTATGGATCGATCGACTTCAGATTACATGGGAATGATTGCAACAGTGATCAATTCTCTCGCACTTCAAGACGCTTTAGAGCGCCAAAATATCTATACTCGTGTGATGAGCGCCATTGATATGCAAGAGGTGGCCGAGCCGTATATTCGCCGTCGTGCTGTCAGACATTTGGAAAAAAAACGTGTAGTTATTTTTGCAGCTGGCACGGGAAATCCATACTTCACGACTGATACAACGGCCGCTCTTAGAGCTAATGAAATTAATGCTCAGGTCATTATGAAAGCCACTAAAGTCGATGGCATTTATGACAAAGATCCTATGAAGTTCAAGGATGCGAAGAAATTCGACAGCCTCTCTTATATGGAAGTTCTTAACAAAGAAATCAAAGTAATGGATTCAACTGCGATTACTCTATGTATGGATAACAACATGGATATCGTAGTCTTTAATATGTTTGAAGCTGGTAACATTGCTCGCGTTGTAAAAGGCGAGAAAGTGGGTACCGTCGTAACAAAAACAATCTAGGAGTCGCGCCATGATGAAAGAAGTTAAAGCCGCCCTTGAAGATCAGATGAAAAAAACTCTCGGATCTCTTCAAAATCAACTCTCAAAAGTTCGTACTGGTCGAGCATCACCCAATGTACTTGATGGCATCATGGTTGATTATTACGGCTCTCCGACTCCAATGAAGCAAGTTGGTCAAATCTCTACTCCTGAAGCGCGAGTCCTTCAAATTCAGCCATTTGATAAGACTTTAATTCCTCAAATTGAGAAAGCAATTCTTGCGGCCAATATTGGCATAACACCTGCGAACGATGGAAATTTTATAAGAATCAACTTTCCAGCGCTCACTGAAGATAAGCGTAAGCTATTGGTGAAAGATGTGAAGAAGCATGGTGAGGACGCAAAGGTCGCCGTGAGAAACGTACGTCGTGATCAAAACGATAAGATTAAAAAAGCTGAAAAAGATAAAAAAGTTTCTGAAGATGAGTCAAAAAAAATTCAGGAAGAAGTTCAGAAGATAACAGACAACTTCATTAAAGACGTTGATAAGCTTGTTGAAGCGAAAGAAAAAGAAGTGATGACAGTGTAATGAGTTCAGATATCAAACACGTCGCTATAATTATGGATGGAAATGGTCGTTGGGCTAACCAGCGATTGCATCCACGTGTGTGGGGTCACGTCCGTGGCTCTGGTGTTGTGTCTGATATCGTTCAGGCAGCCGATGATAATGGAATCAAAGCACTTACTCTTTATGCCTTCTCAACAGAAAACTGGGCCCGTCCACAAGATGAAGTCGGCGTTTTGTTTAAGTTATTGCATAAGTTTCTTCTTAAAGAGAGCAAACGTCTTATCGCGAATAAAGTTTCTTTCAAGGTGATTGGAGACGTCACGAGATTACCTCAGGCCACAAAGAATTTGATAAATGACCTAGAGAATGAAACAAAAAGTTTTCCAGGTCTAAAGCTGACTTTTTGCTTCAGCTATGGTGCGCGAATGGAGATGGTTTCTGCCATCAACAAGTTCATTTCAGAAAATCCTGGAAAAACAATAACGGAAGATGATCTTCAATCTTGCTTTATGCGACCAGAAACTGGAGATGTTGATCTTTTAATTAGAACTGGTGGCGAGCAGAGAGTTTCAAACTTTTTACTATGGCAAATCGCCTACGCAGAACTTTATTTTACACCAACCAAGTGGCCTGATTTTACACCGAGTGAATTTAAGAGAATTCTTGAGTCTGTATCAAAGAGAGAGAGACGATTTGGTGGATTATCTGCCTCTAGCAATGTGAATCACCCCTCGATTGATCGTCAATTAGAGGTTCAATCTTCTCATGTCTAATAACACTCTTCGGATCATTTCAGGCATCGTTCTTGTTACGATTGTTGGTCTTTGTATGGCCTACGGTCCTTCCAGTAGTTTGATAGCGATTGGATTAATGGGGATTTTTGTTGTTGATGAGTTAATGATTAATTTTTATGAATTAGATCGCACAAGTCGTCGTTATATTATTTCTCAAATCACATACATGATTGGTTACGGCTTTTTTAATTTTGTTCAGATTAGCCAGTCATCATTCAATTTTTTCATTTCATTTGCCTGTCTTTGGAATTTTGTGGCTCTGTTCTATTTATTCTTTATTAAGTCTAAGAAAGGATTTCTTTCAGACTTTTTTATTAAATGCTCATGGGGAGTTGGTTTTTTGATTTTGGCTCCCATGGTTTGTATCTCTTACATCATTCATCACCCTGAGTGGCGTTTTCTTTTGGGAGCGATGTTAATTCTCAATTTTATGGTTGATACCGCAGCATATTTCTCAGGGAAAGCTTTTGGTAAGCACAAACTTTGGGAAGCGGTTAGTCCAAAAAAGACGGTAGAAGGTGCCATTGGTGGAGTTTTAGCCTCGGTCTTGTTTACAGGCTTGTATTGGAATCAATTTGTGAAACCAGTCGCTTGGCCGTTGTTAATTTTCTTTCTCATACTCGCATGCTGCGCTCAACTCGGCGATTTGGTACAATCTAAGCTCAAGCGACAATTTGAAATAAAGGATAGTTCGTCGCTGATACCTGGGCATGGTGGAGTCTATGATCGAATCGACAGTCTTTTATTTGTCGCTCCTTTCTACGCTTTACTAATTAGTGTCCAATTTCACTAATGAGGCTGTTATGGTTCAAAGTATTTTCATTTTCATCCTATTTCTAGGACCACTGATTTTTTTTCATGAATTAGGACATTTCTTTTTTGCCAGATTTTTTGGCGTAAGAGTTGAAGTTTTCTCCATTGGTTTCGGCCCAAAGATTTTCAAGTGGAAGCGCAAAGAGACGGAGTATGCCATTTCAGCGATTCCTCTTGGCGGCTATGTGAAAATGTTTGGAGATGATCCATTTAGGGAGCAAACACTTTCTGAGGAAGAGAAGAAAGTGGCTTTCAATCATAAAACGAAGTTCGCACGTTTTTGGATTGTTTTTGGTGGACCGCTAGCTAATTTAATACTCGCCTTTATTTTATATTTCTCACTCGTCATGGTTGGAGAAAAAGTTCCAGAAACTCGTTTTGGTTATGTCCCACAAAGCTCTCTTCTCTTTGATATGGGCTTTAGAAGTGGAGACTCGATTAGAGAAATTAATGGAAAGCCTTTAGTTTCTTTTGATGACCTCAATGTCTCTGAGTCATTAGTGGAAGAAATTAAAGTTGAGCGCCAGGGGCAAATCATTTCTGTTAAGCCAGCTTATAATGCGACTTCCTTCATGGAATTATTGATGGAGCATTCAGCGGGATCTCTTAAGGCTCCAATCTTTGTGGATCTCCAAGGTAATGCATTTGCTGTGACTAAAACTCTAAACGTTTACGATCCTGGCTATTCGATGGAAGAGGCTTCAATGGGTGGAGTAGATCTTTGGCTTCAGCCCATTATCAACATTCAAAAGCAGGATGAGATGCCTGTTTTGGATGCTAAGTCAGAAATGATTCCAAAGTTTGAGGGAGAAGCTGCATTCAACCAATGGATTGCTTCCAAAAACCTTTATCCAATTGATTTACAAGTCGGAAGTATTGTCATGCAATCTCCGGCCGATAAGTCTGGTCTTAGACAAGGAGACATAATTGTCGAGCTGTCAGGAAATAAAATTAAAAGCTTTGAAGATCTAAGAAGTTCTGTTCAAAAAGTAAAACCGGAAGAAGAGCTTGAAGTCACTTTTATGCGTGAAGGAAAAGCAAAAAAAGTGAAGCTCACTCCGGAAGCTAAAACCGTAGACAAAAAAACCGTAATGACAATTGGTGTATTCAGCGCTCAGCGAATTGTCCTTCCAAGAATGCGAGAGACTGCTCCGGTTGGGGTGTTTGCAGGGGCTCAATTAGCATTTTCTAGAACTGTTGAAGGTGTTGTAAAAACGGTTGCGGGCTACAAGAAATTGATAACAAAAGAAGTGGGACTTAATAATATTGGTGGACCGTTAGCTATTGGAAAAGTGGCTAGCGATACATTTAACATAAGCCTCTCTATGTTTTTTAGATTAATGGCAATTATATCTATTAATCTAGGTGTCATTAATCTATTTCCAATTCCAGTTTTGGATGGCGGACATATTATGTTCTTAGGATTTGAGCTTATTAATCGTGGGCCTCTCTCGAGAAGAAAATTAGAGCTTGCTCAACGCTTTGGAGTTTCATTTCTCTTCTTGCTCATTTTTATTGCTCTCTTTAACGACATAAGCCGACTTATTTCTTGATCACGCTATTCATTGATACTTCATATAATCAAATCCTAGGTATTCTTGATGAAAAGAATACTTGGGTTAAGATTCATCATAACGAAGGTCAAAGAAATTCCTCTCAGCTACATGTAGATCTAAATCGAATATTTTCTGAAGCTAATCTATCTCCCTCTCAAATTACGAACGTCTTCTATGTGGCCGGTCCAGGATTTTACACTGGATTAAGGATGGCCTATGGATTGGCCGATCTTTTGGGTTTAGAGAAGAAAAAAATTTCAACTATTTACTCATTTGAAATTCCTTATTTGCTAGGAAGCCAGAAATATTTTTGGATCACTAAAGCTTACAGAGGTGAGATATTTATTCATGAAAGAAATTATGAAAACCAAAGTACTTATTTATTAACTGAAGATGCATTCCAAAACAAAGAACTGAATGAGCAAGTTTTCATACATCACTCAAACGCCTTAGATGATAAGTTGAAAAATAAAATTCAAAATTCAATCGATACTGAAAAGTTGATGATTGAAAATATCAAAACGTTATTTGAGAAATCTATTCAAAGCACTGAGATTAAAGATCTGTTTTATTTTCGTCCACCGGAAGAAGAATTTAGGCCAAGTCTATGATTCGAAGAATGTTTTTTTTAAAAAAGAAATACGTCTTACTTTTATTAGCACTAGCTTTGTTTTCACTGTTCTTTTTTACAGGCTTCATTAAGTTTCTATTATTCTTGTGTTGCTCTTCATTGCTTTGGCTCTATCGAAGAAAACCTGTAGATTGGCAGCAAACTGAAAAAATCGAGGGCGAGATTTATCTTTCTCCAGTTGATGGTGAAGTGGTTAAAATTGATAAATGGACGGACCCAGAAGCCGGTTTTGAGTACAGTGAGATTCGAGTCAAAATGAGTTATACGGATCATTGGGGTCTCTATCTCCCGACTGCAAGTGAGATGGAATATCTTAAAGATATGCCTGGCGAAAGAATGAATCGTAAGAATTTGTCTTTAGTCACTACTGAGCAAAGCGGACCTCTCGCAAAAACAGATATGGTGCTTCGTTCAAACTCAGGAATGGCCTCTCGAATACGATTTATTCATTGCGAGACGGGAAGGATTCCAAAAATTTGGATGAAGTCAGGAGACCGAGGGACGGGAGCAGCCTGTTTTGGCTATTACCCTTTCGGAGGAAGTTTGATATTCTATATCCCAATGCCTAGTGACGTACTCGTCGTGGTCAATGAAAAAATTAAAGCAGGCGAGAGTGTCTTGGCCGTTTGCAAAGTGAATGAATAAGGATTTTTATGGCTTTTGATAACAGAAAATTGGCTTTCTTTCTTCCTAATACTTTTACTGCTCTCAATATGGCTTGTGGCTTCGTGGCCATGATGCAGTCCTTTAAGGGAAATTTCTATCACGCGTGCATGTTTATTGTTCTAGCCGCTATTTTTGACAGCATGGATGGTCGAGTGGCGCGTATGACTGGGACTCAATCAAGTTTTGGTGAACAATTTGATTCATTGTCAGACCTTGTCTCTTTTGGAGTTGCCCCAGCTTTCTTATGTTATTTCAGATTTCTCTCTAATTCCGGACGCCCTGGAATGGTGGTTGCTTTCTTCTTCATGCTTTGTGGTGCACTTCGCTTAGCTCGCTTTAACGCAAATATTGACCGCGTGAAGAGTGACTATTTTCAAGGTCTACCAATTCCTGGAGGGGCTTGCGCAGTAACTGCTCTGGTTCTCATTTCGATCAATTTTCCTCATGTCGCTGACTACACTCCAGTGGTCATGCTTTACATTCTTTTTTATGCCACATTGATGATTTCAAGTGTTCCTTTCCCAAGTTTTAAAAATTCACCGTGGGTTAAGAATCACAAAAAACAAGTTTTGATGCTGATTTTTACAATCATTGCTAGTCTCTTTATTTATGAAGAGGTCATGATCCCCGTTATTATTACGACTTATGTTTTTTCATCACTTCTCTATGTCGCTTTTAACAAAGAAAAGTTTGCGGGAATTTTTGATTGGAAGAATGACCCGGATCAAGAAGTCTAAGAATGCACTACTATCGAGTCACAGTCGCTTACAAGGGGACTCGATATCACGGCTGGCAAGTTCAGCCGCAAGAAGTGACTGTTCAGGGTGAAATAAACAAAGCCCTCGCAAAAGTATCTAAAAGTGATGATGTCCGCTCAATTGGATCTGGCCGAACCGATGCTGGTGTTCACGCGAGAGGGCAAGTGGCGAGACTTGATACTCCATTGGAAATCAATCCCGAGAGTCTTCTCAAAGCCCTCAATACATTTCTGCCACCTGATATTAGAATCGTTGAAAGTGAAAAATGCACCGGAGACTTTCAGCCCACCTTTGATGCTGTCTCAAAATGGTATTCATATTTTTTTACAATCTCTCCTTACCCTGACCCCTTAGTTGGAGATCTCATTGCCCAGTATGGATTTGATCTGGATTTTGAGAAAGTCCAGGCCGCCTGCAAGCTATTTGAAGGGCGCCATGATTTCGTTAATTTCTATACCGAAGGGACAGATATTAATTCGAGTGTCAGAACCATTCATTCGTGTGAATTGATTAAACCTCCTTTGAGCGAGCTTCCTTTTCCGTTTTACGGGCCTGTCTATGAAATTAGAATTCATGGCGAAGGCTTTTTAAAACAGATGGTAAGAATGATGGTGGGTGCCATTTGGAATGTTGGTAGAGGGAAAATCCCTCTAGAAGCGATTACTAAAGCCTTAAATTCTCAAAGAGGGGAGAGGCTTGGTGCTGTCGCGCCAGGTGATGGACTCTATTTGATGCGCGTCGTCTATCCTCAAAATTGACTTTTAATCACGCTATGTTAGTTTGAGACCCTCTTTTCATCATAACAAGGCGATTTTAATGAGTTATTCAATCCAAGACCTTAACGGTTGTACTAAAAAGTTTGTCTTCAACTTTGAGCAAGTTGACCTCACAAAACAAATTCAAGCTGCATTGGTTGATAAGCAGCGTACTGCAAATTTAAAAGGTTTCAGAAAAGGTAAAGCACCACTCGATATGGTGAAAAAACTTTTCGGACCACAAGTCGAAAACGACGCTCTTACTCGTTTTGTCTCTGAAGAGTTTTATGCTGCTCTTAAAAAAGAAAATATTCGCGCTGTTGGTTACCCTTCTTTTGGAAATACAAAATTTGAAGGCGGAAATTCTGTCGCGTTCGAAGCGACTGTTGAAATCGTTCCAGAAATCGAGCTTAAGGATTTCAGCAAGTATACTTTTAAAAAAGATAGCGATGTTGTGACTGCTGAAGATGTTGAGAATTTAAAGAAGCAATTCTTAAGCTCAAAAGCTGAATTGGCCGAATTGACTGATGCATCGGCAAAGCTAGAGAAAGGTCATCACGCTGTATTGAACTTTGAAGGCGAGAAAGCTGACGGATCAAAGCCAGACAACATGAAAGCGACTGACTACATGTTGGAAATTGGCTCTGGTCAGTTTATCGCAGGCTTCGAAGAAGGAATGATTGGGATGAAGAAAGGCGAGACAAAGGTCATCTCTTTAAATTTCCCTACTGATTATCATGAGACTGAACTTCAAGGTCAGCCAGTTAAGTTCAAGGTAGATTTGCTTGAAATTAAAGAGAGAAAGTTTCCTGAACTCAATGACGAGCTAGCTAAAGAATTTGGTTATGAGTCAGTTGAAGACTTCAACAAGAAGACGAATGACCGCTTAACTGTACAAAAGAAGAGAGAGACTCAAGCGAAGCTTCAGCAAGAGATTCTTGAGAAAATGATTGAGGATAATAAGTTTGATGTTCCTCAAGCTTTGATCGAAGATCAAAAGCAAAGTGTGAAGCAAGATCTGTCCCGTAATCTTAAGCAGCAAGGCTTCAATGATCAAATGATCGAGATGTACTTTGATCGTTGGGCAACTGACGTTGATCAAAAAGCCGCATTTCAAGTTCGCTCTGGCTTAATCCTTGATAAGCTCGCAAAGCAGTTTAATATTGAAGCTAAAGAGAGCGATCTTGATGCCAAGTTTGAAGAGATGGCTCAGCAGTCTGGTATGAAAAAAGATGAGCTTGCTCATTTTTATAAAAACAATGCCAATGTTAAGCGTAACTTGATGTACGCTATTCGCGAAGAGAAGACGTTTGAGAAATTAATTTCTTCAATGAAAGTTTCATAATCGATTTGTCGCCCTCCTTTTTGGGGGGCGACAAATTTCTTTCCAGCTCTCCTTTCTAAAACTTCCCCTGCAAAGTGTTCCGTCTGAAAAACGTATCTTAGAAATATTATGATCCATGATTCTTGCGCCTCTAGTAGGAGTGGATTCCCATTTTGAGAGACTAGAGTCCGTGGCGTACTTGTTTCCCAAGGGAGAAGAGAGAATCAGTAATAGGAGAGGGAGATAGAATCGGCATTTTCTTTTAAAAATGATCCAGCAGATAAATAATATAATATGCCCAGCATGAGGGTTAATTGCTGGCAAAACTGAATTCAGTGAATCGAGTTTAAGAATGAAGAGATGAATCCAGAGAATAATTTTTAGTAAAATTGAATGAATAAAAAATGTGGGAATAAGGCTAAAAGTGAGTAATAGGGGAAACAGGAATGCCATTGGTAAAGCGATAAGCAAATTCGTGAGAGGAGAATAGAGAGCGAGCTGCTGATTAAAAATCCAGCAGAGAATGAGTTGAGCTAAAAAGAACCAAAGTGCTCTCGATTGTTTGGGGGCAAACCAACAAATTCCTAAAAACATCCAACTGCAGCACCAACTTATTGGATTTGATCTCCAAGAGAAGGCGGCTCCTTCAATGAAAAGAATGCCTGCAAACACGATACAGCTCGTCTGAGCTTTTGAACTGCACTTTGTAAGAGCTACCCTTGAAAGAGCTGCTAGTCCTGAAGTGAGTTGAGTGATGAGAAACAGCAAAAAATAGATAACTCCAGGACGGAGAAACCTTTGAATCACTGGATTTAGTGTGGCGAGATGAACTCCTGAAGGAGTAAAGAGGTGACCCAGTCCCTGTCTAAAATAGGCTTTCTTCGCTGATCTTGGGAGGCCAGAATCATCTCCAGTGATGAGTGCCTTCCAAATGATCGAGGGAGTGTCATGCCCAGATGGAATACCTTTCAATATATAGGTAAGTTGCGTTTTATGCTTGGGCGTAAATCGTTGGTTTGGAATGAAGATGGTAAAAAATAGAAGGCTTGAGAGTATAAAGAATAAGGCCCTGTGATTCATTCCGTATGGTATGCAATGAGTGCTTGAAACGAAGTACGCCTAACCCGCAGGAATGACATAGACAAAAGTGGCCCTTAGAGAGCAAAATATGGCCTTTCAAGAAGAAATTGGATAGCTAGAGGCTATGCAAGATTTGATAAAATCAGATGTTCAGCAATGGTTGAAGGAAGATGGAGTGGAGGGTTACTCTTCATACTGGAGTACTTTGCCAACCGTTGAATCTCAAGCCGAATTAATAATTAAATCTGACACTCTTTTGGCCGGGCTTCCATGGTTTATTGCAGTTTTTGAAACATTAGATCCAAAACTTAATCTTCAATCACTTCTGGAGTTTGAGGGCAAGTTTGTCAAAGCCGGCTTAAAGATTTCTCTTCCAACAAAATTGAAATGGTCTGTTGCCCTAACGGGTGAACGTTTAGCACTCAATCTCTTGCATCGTGCATGTGCTGTAGCGAATGCCACCCATGAACTCACTTCATTGGCCAAGCCTATGGGAGTAAAAGTTTTAGATACGAGAAAGACGACCCCTGGTCTAAGAGCCTTAGAGAAGTATGCAGTCACTATTGGTGGAGGGGAGAATCATCGCTTCACACAAACTGATGCGTGGATGATAAAAGATAATCATAAAACACTTATGGGTCTTAAGGGCGCTGTCGAATTTTTTAGAAATCTCTCACAGCCTTATAAAAATATCATCGTTGAAATTCATGACTTAAAGGAATTAGCGACTGCTCAAGAGCTGGGAGTGAAGCATTTTTTGCTGGATAACTTTTCTCATGATCAGCTTTTAAAAGCTTGTGAAATGAAAAAAGAAAACAACTTTTATGAGGTCTCTGGTGGCATTAATAAAAATACCATCACAAATGTTCTCATTAAGGGTGTTGATGCTGTTTCAAGTGGATCAATCACTCAGTTTCCGGCCAGTGTAGATATCTCCTTTAAATTTAAGCCGGTGAGTCTATGAGTGAAATGAAGACAGATGTTTTGATTATGGGGACTGGAATTGCAGGGCTCACGACTGCAATGAAATTAGCTGAACATGGCCTGAAAGTGACGATTGTCACTCGTGAGACTCGTCCAGAGATCACAAATACACTTTGGGCCCAAGGTGGAATCATCTATAGCGGCGATGAAAAAATTGAGCAGCAAGATCTGGTCAATGACATCATGAAGGCTAGCGCTGGTACTGCATTCCTTCCAGCGGCTGAACTTTTAGCGGCTAGATCGGGAGAAATTGTTAAAGAGATTCTCATCGATAAAGTACACACTCCGTTTGCTCATGGTGATAGTGGCGAGCTGCTTTATACAAGAGAGGCTGCTCATTCAAGGGATCGCATTATTTATAATGGGGATATGACTGGGCGAGCGATACAAGTGGCCATGATTAATCACTTGGATTCTAAAGAGCGCTACCCAACGATCGAGTTCCTTACTGCTCATACTGCTATTGATCTCATTACTCCCACTCACCACGGTGTGGATCTTCGACAAAGATATGAAGAAGACAAAGTCGTTGGTGCCTATTTATGGGATCAAAAAAATCAATGTGTTCATAAAATCATGTCTAAGTTCACGGTTCTTGCGACTGGCGGAATTGGTGGACTCTATCTCCATAATTCTAACTCAGAGGGGGCAAGAGGGGATGGGCATGCGATGGCTAAGAGGGCCGGCGCTTATGTAACAAATATGGAATTCGTACAGTTTCATCCGACGACTTTTTACGATCGTTCTTCTCATCGTCGATTCCTCATTTCAGAGGCGCTGCGTGGAGAAGGGGGAAAGTTAGTGAATGGTGATGGCGTAGCCTTTATGGATAAATATCATCCGGATGCTGAGCTTGCTCCTCGTGATATTGTTTCTCGGGCGATTGTTGATCAAATGATTGTCTCGAAAGCAGATTGTGTTTTTTTAGATATTAGTCACAAGCCAAGCGAATGGTTAAAGCAACGATTCCCAACGATCTACGCCCATTGTTTGGAGCGTGGTGTGGATATTACGAAATCTCCTATCCCTGTCGTTCCAGCGGCTCATTATACATGCGGTGGTTTGAAGACAGATTTACTGGGTAGAACAAATCTTAAGGGTCTTTATGCTGTTGGAGAAGTCGCTTGCACAGGTCTTCATGGGGCCAATCGTTTGGCGTCCACTTCTTTGCTTGAAGGACTTACTTGGGGCTATGTAGCCGCGGAAGATATTTCTGAACGTGTAAGTGATACGGCCATTTATGAAGCCTCAAGAGTCAGAGGATGGGAGTTAGGTAAAGAGGAAGTAGATCTTTCGCTCGTTTCTCAGGATCAAATGACTCTCAAGCAGAGCATGTGGAATTATGTGGGAATTATCCGTTCAAAAAATCGTCTTGCTAGGGCCCGTGCCATGTTCAGAGAGCTTCAGGATGAAGTCGGGAAGTTTTATAAAAATGCTGCTCTTCATGATTCATTAATTGGATTAAGAAATGGAATAGAAGTCGCGCATATGGTCGTTGATGCATCTTTGAGAAATCGAGAATCAATGGGATGCTTTTACTTAAAAGACTAAATATTGCATTCGAAGTTTAAAGTTTCGATATCATTTTGATTGAGTTCATTGGGAAATTCTGATTTTTCAATTCTTGGCTTAGCAATAAAAAGTATCCCTTGAAATGTCCTAGTTTCTCTTGCCTCGCGTGGGCTTCTGTCGATATGAATCCAGACTTGCTGTGATTTTCTATTCTCTTTTTTGGCTACAAAACGCATCTGGGTTTGGCGGTCAACTTTAATAAATTCACGAGTAAATATCGTCGAGCTATCACTTGAATCCAGTTTCATTGCTAAAGTATTGGTAAGAGAGAAATGATCAACATAGGAGATGAGGTCAAGAGCATTCACTTCTTTGGCCGTATTTGGAAAAGCGCCCGCGACAATTGTGCGACACCTGATGACAGTGTCGGCCAAAGCCGAGCCCCCCAATAGAAGTCCTATGATTAAAATAGAAAAACGCATATAGCCCTAGAATAAGTCCTAAAGCCATTTAGGGGGGAGGATCGTGTAAAGATTTCATAGACACTAAGGCCTATTCATAGACTTTTAGGGCTTAGGAGGCTAAAAACACGCGATTCATACTAAATGAGGATCCAATGTCTATCGTCTCAACGAATGGTAAATTTAAAGAAAAAAGCCTGTTTTTCACTTCCCTAGGCTGTTCAAAGAATCTTGTGGATTCTCAAGTCATGCTGGGACATTTAAATCTGGATGGTTTTAAGATCTCATCTACTCCGGAAGATGCGGAAGTGATCATCGTGAATACTTGTTCATTTGTTGAAGCGGCAAAGCGAGAATCAATCGACACAGTTCTTGATCTTGCACAATTCAAAGAAGATGGAAAATGCCAAGCCCTTGTGATGAGTGGCTGTATGGCCCAGAGATATCACGGCGAACTTGAAAGTGAGATGCCTGAGATTGATATGTTTATTGGAACTGGTGAGTACAATAAAATTGTGCCGCTTCTTAAGGCTTTGGATGAGGGGAAACTAGAGAAGAAAAGTTTTGTTGAAATTCCACGCTATATTCACACCGAATTTGATCCTCGCTTAAACACCTCGCCTGGCTATATGGCCTGGTTAAAAATATCTGAAGGATGTAATCGCAATTGCACATTCTGTATTATTCCGACATTAAGAGGAAAGCTTCGTTCGAGAACAGTTGATTCACTTGTCGCCGAAGCTAAGAACTTAGCGGGTCAGGGAGTAAGAGAGTTAAATCTTATTTCTCAAGACTTCTCGGATTATGGTGTTGATCTTGAAAATGGTGGGAAGAAAGATAATTCAAACCCAATGATCTACAAACTTCTCAGCGAACTAGAGAAAGTTGAAGGCATTGATTGGATTCGTGTATTTTATTTCTATCCAGATGATCTCACTGAAGACGTGATGGAATTAATGGCAAAATCAAAAAAGATCACAAAATATTTGGATATGCCTATTCAGCATTTTGCTGATGGTGTCTTGAAGAGAATGAATCGCCGTGCGACTGGTGAGCTTATCCATTCTAAAATTGCTCGATTAAGAGAGCATGTTCCTGGAATTGTTCTAAGAACTTCTGTGATTGTTGGATTCCCTGGCGAAACAGAGCAGGACTTCAATGATTTGCTTGAAGGTGTGAAAGCGGCCCGCTTTCATCATCTTGGAGTCTTTAGGTATTCAGATGAAGAGGGAACTCCTGCAGTGAGACTTAAAGATAAAGTCGCTGAGGATGTGATTGAGCAAAGATTTGAGCAACTCTATGAGCTACAAAAAGAAATCGCTCGCGAGTTGAATCAAGAATATGTTGGTAAAGTGATTGATGTGTTAGTCGAAGGTGCACATGAAGAAACGGACTTACTTCTTCAAGGACGTCATGCAGGTCAAGCACCAGATATTGACGGAAAAGTAATTATCAATGATGGAATGGCTAAAGCTGGCGAGATTGTAAAAGTCGAAATCACTGAAGTACTTGACTACGATCTTGTTGGCCGAATTATTGATCTCTAGCTAGACGCTTTTTGAGAGATAATTCTAATTCAACGCCCTCAATCTCTCGCTCTGCTTTAGGATTTGCACGTTCATGGAGCTTGTAATGAAGAGCTCCATATTGCTGTCTGTCTTTAAGATCTTTCGTTAAGAGTTTTACTTCTAAATCTTTCACGCATAATTCAACCTCTCTGACTTGAGCAGAGAGTTCATTGAATCGTAGGTCGATTTTGTTCAACATGTCCTGCAAAACTTCTCGTGTTTCGGTATTGAGCTGACTTTCATTTTCATTAGATTTGCTGCGGAAAAAGTTGAGCATCCTGCCCCCTATGATGGCTTTAATTGTACAACATTTTAGGAGGTCAAAGCTTTAAGGTGTTTTTTTCCTACGAGAACTTCTAAATGGGCATTATCATATAAGCATCAACAAGGAAGGTTCTGTGGGTAAACTGATAGTATTTGTCGGGATTATGCTTTTAGCTCTAGGTGCTTTTGCTCAGGATGATTATCCCGAGACGGGATGGAGAGCCCAGGCCAGACCTCTTTTGGTAAAAATACTTGGAGTAGATACGACTGCGAAACTCATAGGAGCTGAACCAATGCCTCCTGTGGTTGAAGAAATGAAATTGCCGGCACTCCCTACTCTTGAAAGAAAGAATACAGATGCTTCAGTTTATAAAATGGATTCAGAACTGAGAAAGCAAGGTAAAGACTTTGATGCTTTACCTGCTGACAAGAGGCGCAGCTATGAAGTGGCTTTCTTAAAAGAATTATTTCTTGCGACAAGACGCGCGCCCGCTAAAGAAGAAGACCTAAGCAAGTGGCTCAATGTTCTTGAAGGCGGTGGAAGCAGAGAGGGAGTGTATCGTGGATTAGTCTTGGATGAGGTTTATGCTTCGATGGAGAATTTTGAAGAAGTTCCGTCGGCGAAGCTCATTTCCTGGACTCAAGAATTTACAAAAAAATATTTGGCTTTAGCTTTTAAGGAAGAAGTTTTAAAGCAGGGCAATTCTTTTTTCATCAAGAGGGTGATCTCTGAGAAAGTTTTAGAGATGCTTGATACCTTAGAGTCAAAGCCTGAAGATTTTCGAACTTGGTATGCGGTTTTTTCTGCTCAAGTGGCCAAAGAGTTTCCATCGCTATGGAAAGGGAGTATTCGCTCGAATCCAAGTGCTGAGGTTCACCTTCAGTGGGCTAAAAAATCACACATTCAGCATATTAAGTCTGAAGTTTTGATTAAGCTTCATTCGGCGATGAATGCGCAGCAGGACGCTCAGTAGAAGAAAGGATTTTCAATCTCAAAGAGTGAGTAGAGTAAGCGCTCTACTCCGAGGGCGATGCCACTTGAGGGTGGAAGTCCCTTTTCGAGACTTGATAAAAAACGAGAAGCCTCGGGAAGTTGATATTGATACAGGGACTTTTTTTCTAGACTTTGATTCTTGAAGCGCTCTGTTTGTAATTCTAATTCCGTCAGTTCATTGTAGGCATTACACAGTTCTATGCCATTTACATAAACCTCAAAGCGTTCACATACTCTTGAATCAGTAGCTTTTATAGTTGAAAGAGCTGCTAGTGGGGCCGGAAATTCATAAACGAGCAGTAGAGGCCATTGATGCATTTGAGGCTCAACAATATTTAAATGAACTAAAAAGAAGAGATCATCCCAGGCGAGCTCAACCTGAGGTAGAGGAACATCTTTTAAATTCTGTGAGATATAATTTCTAAACTTTGTTGTATCCAAATACTCCAGTGGACTGATGCCCACTGTTCTAAGCCATAGTTCTTCCATCGTCATGCGAATCATTTTTTGTCCGACGATATTTTTTCTGATCTGTGATTTTGAATTTGTGAGACACCAATTGATCAGGTCTTCCACATCGTTCATTATTGATTCATAACGATGATTTATTCGATACCACTCGAGCATTAGGAATTGTGGTCGATGAATTTCCGATTGTGGCTCATCTCTAAAACAATAGGAGAGACTATAAATATTCTGAAGATTCTCTTCTTTATAATCTGAAAGTAATTCTTTAAGACAAAATTCGGGAGAAGTGTGAAGGTAGTAATCTGTAAGCTTTTGAGATCGAGCTGAGGAGACCCTAAAGGGGTGGACGTGAGTCTCCATTCCAGGGTTTTGAACCATGGGGGGAGTCATTGTTTCAAGGAAGTCTTTCTCCTGGAAGAATTGTCGCAAGGACTGTATAAGTTCAAATTGATGACGTCGCCTCATAAACTTAACTTTCCCGTGTTTGATTCCACCTGGTCATGGGCCGGTGCTTCACTGCTATTAAGAAGTTCAAGTCATTTGATTTTAATTAAGAGAAGTCTCACGATGCCAACGCATGCGGGGCAAATTGCTTTTTTTGGTGGCCACAAAAAGGAAAACGAAAATCATCCCTTCGAAGTGGCTAATCGTGAGTTCGAGGAAGAGAGTGGTGTGAGTTCATCTTTTGTTGAACTTGTGGGTATGCTCGATCCTGTGCGGACTTCAAAGAATCAACCGATTGTTCCGGTCGTAGGTAATCTTAAATTAGGTGTTGAAGATTTCTTGAAGACCGCAAAAAGTAATGGAGAGTGGGATCATCTCATTGCTCTTCCATGGGATGAAATCAATAAAGTTGAAATGTGGAATTGGGGATGGCTTAAGGGAAAAAGTGAGCACAAAATTCTGACTGCGCCTATTGCCCCTGGGCGCTATTTACAACACTTAGATCATAACCAAGAAGGTCATGTCCTCTGGGGTGCCACTGCGCGTATGGTGTGGAACTACCTATCTCTCTATTATCGAAGCCAAATTTAAGAGGTTACTATGGAATTCTTATTCGCTGGGTTGGGCTTAGCTATTGTCACAGTTGTTTTGGTTTTTATTTTTAAATCAAAAAAAGCTCCAACGCCCATTGAAATATCTCAGAATGTTGAAACTAAACCCGCTGTTGTCTCTGGACCCAGCTGGACTGATCGTCTGACTTCAGGTCTCTCTCGTGCACGCCAAGATGTGTGGGGAAAGCTCGCTCAGGCTTTAGGACGTGATGACTCTTCCATGGAAGCGGCTGAAGAAATTTTATACGCGGCTGATCTTCCTCCAGCATTAGTGGCAGATCTCTTGGAGGAACTTGGGAAGAGGCGCTCTGAAGTTAAAACGGAAGAAGGTCTTAAAAATGTTCTCGCTGAATTTTTAAAGTCTCGTTTAAATCCATTCCATAGCAATACAGAACATCTCGCTAAAAAAGATAAACCTCGTGTGATCATGATCGTGGGGGTGAATGGTGCGGGAAAGACCACCACTATAGGAAAATTAGCGGCTAAACTTCAGAGTGAAGGTTCAAGAGTATTAGTCGGTGCTTGCGATACATTTAGAGCGGCTGCAGTTGATCAACTTCAAGTTTGGTGTGATAGGGCCGGAGCCGATATTATGCGCGCTAAAGATGGCGCAGATCCAAGTGGTGTCGCTTACGACACTGTCGCAAGAGCTCAAAGAGAAGGTCATGATTTCTGTCTTGTCGATACGGCCGGAAGACTTCATACGGCCACGGGACTGATGGATGAGCTCGCAAAAACCAAAAGAGTGATGAGTAAGGTTTCTCC
>JAIEMA010000058.1 GCA_019752535.1 Bacteriovoracaceae bacterium | reverse complement strand
GTGGGCCATAAAAAGCAAGATGTCGAAGAAAGTTTGAAGCAATCTTTTGGAAGTTTACTTAATTTTGCCTGGCAAAGAGAGCAAAATGGAACTGGTGACGCTCTTAAAAGCTACTTTTCTGAAAATCCAAAAAACGAAAAATTTGATTACACATTTGTAGTCTGTGCAGATACACCTTTAATCACCGAAGAAACTTTTCAGCGTCTATGGATTGAGATTCAAAATAATACAAACCTTCTCGCTGTTGCTGCTACGTTTGAGACGGAAAACCCTAGGGGCTACGGAAGAATCGTGAAAGCTCATAAGGGCTTTAAGATCATAGAAGAAAAAGATGCCAGTGATGAAGAGAGAAGGATCAATGAAGTCAATTCAGGATTCTACCTTATTAAGACAGACTACTTACTGAAGAAACTTTCCCAAATTCATAATAAGAATAAATCGGGAGAGTTCTATCTCACTGATGTTTTCTCGCAAGACAGTGACGTTTTAGCTCTCAAATTTGAAGATGAGACTGAATTTTTGGGTGTTAATACACTTGAGCAACTAGAAGCTATCACAAAAGTTCTGAGGTATAGAAAACTCCAACAATTAATGATTGGGGGTGTGATGTGCTTTGATGCGTCGTCCACATGGGTTGACCAAGATGTGCAAATTGAGGCGGGAGTCATTTTGCATCCAGGAGTAAAACTATTCGGACAAACTAAAATTCAAAAAAATGTTCTCGTCGAATCAGGTGCCATTTTAAAAGATTGCATTGTCGAAGAGGGTGTTCAGATTTTAGCTTACTGTCATTTAGAGAAAGCCATTATTCGAAAAAATGCCCACATCGGTCCTTTTGCCCGCCTTCGTCCTGAAAGTGATATTGGAGAAGGTTCAAAGATTGGTAACTTTGTGGAAATCAAGAAATCCCTTTTACATGCCGGAGTTAAAGTCTCTCATTTAAGTTATGTGGGAGATGCAGAAATAGGCGAAGAGTCGAATATTGGTTGTGGATTTATCACATGTAACTACGATGGACGTGATAAGCATAAAACGAAAATTGGAAAACACGTTTTCATCGGTTCGGATGTTCAAGCCGTCGCTCCAATCAATATTGGCGATCATTCATTTGTGGCCGCTGGGTCGACCATTACAAAAGATGTCCCTAGCGAAGGCTTTGCCATTGCGCGTTCAGCTCAATCTACAAAAGAGGGGATGGCCCATCGCTTTCTGAAGTCTAAGAAAAGCAAGTAGGGCACAGTGTCAAAGTGGTCACACCTCGAGTGAAATGTTACTCTCAGATGCTAAATCATCTCGGGAGAAGTTATGTGCGGAATCGTTGGCTACACAGGTCCTAATAATTCAGTTCAACCAATCTTGGAAGGTTTAAGTCGACTTGAATATCGCGGTTACGATTCAGCTGGAATTTGCCTCAATATAAACGCCAAGCTTCAAGTTTCTAAGAAAGAAGGCAAGCTTGAGAATTTGCGAAATCTTCTCTCAGAAACGAATCCAGTCTCTCATGTAGGCATAGGCCATACTCGATGGGCCACTCATGGAGCTGTTAATAACGATAATGCCCATCCACACGGGAATGAGGATTTTGCAGTTGTTCATAATGGAATTATCGAAAATGCTTCTGTGCTAAAAAAAGAACTTCAGGCAGAGGGTTGGGTTTTTAAATCTCAAACAGATTCTGAAGTATTTCTTGTTCTACTCTCTAAGTTTGCTAAAGAGCTTGGCGATACTTTAAAAGCGATTGCAAAAGCTTATCAAACAATTCACGGAAATTCCGCCTTCGTGATCATGGAGAAGAGCTCTGATAATCTTTATTGTGTAAAAAGATCAGCTCCACTTGTTTGCGGGCTCAACCCCGTTACGAATGAGGCTTTTGTTTCGTCAGATCCTTTTGCTCTAATCGGCTATGCACCAGAGATTTATTTTCCTCAAGATGGTGTTATTTGTCGTGCCTCTGTCTCTGGTAGCACGGCTTCACTTTCATTTTTTGAAATGGATTTAAAACCCTCTAGTCGATTCAGCTCTCAAAAAAATGCAATGAGCCTCGATGTCACCTCAAAAGGTGATCATGAGCATTTCATGCTTAAAGAAATTTATGAACAACCAGGATTACTTGAAAAACTTGCCGCTTGGTCTATCAAAGGCGAAGGTAAAAAAGAGTTTGAAAGTTTGTTAGGAAAATCTCCAGATTTCTTTCATATTACTGCATGTGGAACGGCATGGCATGCAGGCCTTGTGATTAAAAACTTTTTTGAAAGTTATAATAAAATTCGCTGTAATGTAGAAATTGCTAGCGAATTTCGTTACCGCAATCCCATTCTTAAGAAAGGAGAGGTGGGTCTCTTTATTTCTCAATCAGGAGAAACTGCCGATACTCTTGCTTGCCAAGAATTATGTAAAGAACAAGGCATGCCCACTTATTCAATCGTTAATACACGTGGCTCAACTCTTTTTAGAAATTGTGATCTTAATTTCCTTATCCATGCAGGAATGGAGATTGGTGTCGCAAGTACCAAGGCGTTTACACAGCAAGTTCTCACAGGTTTCTTGATGTCTATGGGTTACGCAGGAAAATTAGATCAAATCGAGGTCTACCAAGAAATCAAAACACTATCGGATAGAATTTCCCAAATATGTCAGGACGCTGAATCTATTAAACAGATTGCTGAAAAACTCTATCAAAAGCGCGGATTCATTTTTACTGGCCGTGGGGTTTATTTTCCAATCGCACTTGAGGGTGCTCTTAAGCTGAAAGAAATTGCTTACGTTCACGCTGAGGGATATGCAGCCGGAGAATTAAAGCATGGTCCAATTGCATTGATTGACGACAACATGGTTAACATTGCTCTTTTAGGGCCAGAGCTTTTTGAAAAAGCGCTTTCTAACGTTGAAGAAGTTAAAGCGAGACGTGGAATTATTTTTGCCATTGGACCTAAGGGTCATCCGGAATTAAGTCAAATATCAGATATGTCCTATGAATTAGACTTTAAAGGCCTTCCTAATTTAGCACCCGTCATGGTCAATGTGGTCTTGCAGCTTCTGAGTTATCATATTGCAAAACTCAAAGGCACAGACATTGATAAGCCAAGAAATTTGGCAAAAAGTGTAACGGTAGAGTGAGATGGATTTAAGTCACTTAAATTCGGCACAACAAGATGCTGTCAAAGTGAGCGAGGGGCCTGTCATGATCCTCGCTGGAGCGGGATCTGGGAAAACAAGAACTCTGATTACTCGAATACAATTTCTTTTAGAGGAAAAAGGCGCAAGTCCCTATCAAATACTGGCCGTAACCTTTTCAAACAAAGCTGCCCGAGAAATGAGAGAGCGACTCTCGCAAGTAACATCTTTTGATATCGGAACGTTTCAAGTCACGACATTTCACTCTTTTTGCTCAAGACTTCTTCGCAGCGAAGCGACTCATTTGGGTCTCTCTAAGCATTTTACTATTTTTGATGATGGAGAGTCGAACTCAGTTGCAAAAACTGTGCTTGGACGTAAGGGCATCAATCAAAAAGACATTTCTCCGAATACTCTTACTTACTATGTGGATAGTGTAAAAAATCTAGGTTGGTTCCCTGGATCTGGATTAGATCAAGAAGCCCAACTTTTGGCGGATGATCCTAGACTTTGGGAACTTTTTTTAGATTTCGAATCAGAGCTTCATCGCTCCAATGCCGTTGATTTCGGAGGTCTCATTACTGGAGTTCTTCAATTGTTTCACAATTACCCTGATATTAAAGATAAGTATCAGAGACGTTTTAAATATGTCATGGTCGACGAGTATCAAGATACAAACCGTGCCCAGTTTGAACTCATTAAACAGCTCGGAAAAAGTCATGGAAATGTCTGTGTAGTTGGAGACGAGGATCAATCAATCTACTCCTGGCGAGGAGCGGATATAAGAAACATCCTTGATTTTGAAAAAGTTTTTCCCGAAGCAAAACTTATTAAGCTTGAACAAAATTATCGTTCATCAAAAAAAATAATTGATGCTGCCGCACAACTCATTTCCTATAACCAAGAGAGAAAGGGAAAGGTTCTTTGGACAGAAAATCCTGAAGGCGATCCTATTAAAATAGTTGAATGCAGGGATGAGAAGGTCGAGGGTGACTACATCGCTAGTCAAATTAAAGCACTTACACGTAAAGGTGTTAAGGGAAGTGATGTCGCGATAATTTATAGAAATAACAGTCAATCTAGGGCCCTAGAGGATTCTCTTCGTAAAGAGAGAATTCCTTATCATATTGTAGCGGGAATAAAATTCTACGATCGAAAAGAAGTTAAAGATCTACTGTCTTATATGAGAGTTGTAGTTAATCCGAAAGACTCTCTGGCATTTTCTCGAATTATCAATACACCGGCGAGAGGTATTGGAGCGACAAGTTTGAGAAAGCTTGAAGATCAAGCGGTTCAAATGAATCTGGCCTTATATGAATTTGTAGAAAAAGTGGTCGAAAACCCATTTGAATATAAGCATGTTGGTCTTTCTGCAAAAGTCATGAGTAGTCTTGGTGGATTAGTGGGATTAATACAAGAAGTCCAAGCACTTGAAAATGGTCCTGAGCCACTACCTTCAAACTCATACGAAAAACTTCTTCATGAGTCGGGCTATCTTGAATTTTTGAAAGCTGATCGCTCCCATGAAGGAGCGGCTCGCCTAGAAAACCTACAAGAACTTTCGACCGCATTAAAGCAATATGAAAGTGGTAATGAGGCCCCTGGTTTAACAGGGTTTTTGGAAACGATTACTCTAGATTCAGAAGCGGAAGTGGATCATTCTGAGACTGTGGCCATGATGACCGCCCATGGGTCAAAGGGTCTTGAATATAGTTATGTTTTTGTTACCGGTGCTGAAGAGAATTTATTCCCCTCTTTTAAGAGTATCGAGAGGGGAGGAACAGCCGTTGAAGAGGAGCGAAGACTCTTTTATGTCGCTATGACTCGCGCGATGAAGGGGTTAACGATCACATTTGCCCAAGGAAGAATGCTTTGGGGAAGTTTGAAGTTTAATGGACCTAGCCAATTTATCAATGAGATTCCAAAAATATATGTTGAATGGTCTTTTGAGGGAACTGGTCCTAGAGGTGAGCCGACTGAGAGATCATATGATGAGTTTCAATCACATCCCGATTATGACGGTAACGTTTATAACGTAGAGAAATCCTATCAACAAAAAGCGGCGCCAAAGCCCAAGATTATGGGTCAGTATCCAACTGGCATTAAAGTTCTTCACGCTCTTTACGGTGAAGGCCTAGTTGTTGAAAGTGAAGGTGCGGGTAATGATGAGAAAATTATGATTAAGTTTAAAGATGGAGTGAAAAAAAGATTTATGGTCAAATTCGCTCCTCTACAAAGAATATAACATGAAAAAAATTGTTCCCTATTTATTGGCGATATGGGTTTTAATTGGACTTGGTTCATTCTTTGTCTGGTGGAAAGTCACTAGGGGTCTGACTACTGAGAATGTTTCACTTAAAGCAAATCAGATTTCTTCTCAACTCGAGCTGCCATGGCTTCTAAGATTTAAATCAATTAAGCCAGCCTATGGGGCAGAGTTTCGCCTCGTGATATCAGGAATAGAAGCGATCTCAAAGGATGGCACCCATGCCATTTCTGCAGACTTCGCAGAATTAAAGATGCCCTGGTCACTTTTCTTTTCAAAAAATCCTGGAAAAATTAATATCACAGTTGAAAACGTTAAGGTTGCAGACTGGAAGCAGATTCAGCATGAAGTAGAAAGTTTTTTAGAATTGAGAAAAGTTGATCGTGTTCAGCAAGTTTCAGTACCTCAGCATTTTATTTCATCAAGTTTCAACCTTAGACTCGCTCACATTAAGGGGCCTCTGAACGGCAAAGAATTGTCCCTTGAAAAATTATATTTATCCAACATCGATCCCAATAAACCGACGGCTTTTGAAGTTATTTTCCCATGGGAGAAGCAGATTCATGATTCAGTTGTGAAATTTGAAACAAAAGCACTTGGTGAATATAGATTTGCTAAGGAAAAAATTGATCTTCATTTCTACTTAAGAAATAAGATGCAGGTTAACAGGTTTGGTAAAACTCGATCTGGAGAGTTTTCAGTCGAGGGTAAAGGTTTCTATCATCCAAGAATGGGACTTTTTAGCACCCTCACCGCAAAGGATGATTGGATTTCTTTCGTGGGTGATATTGAATGGAAAAGTGAATCTTTCAAAATGAGTGTCCCCAAAATAAACATTTCTCATGAGTTTCTATTCGATTTGCTTCCCTTTAACGCTGTACAGACTGGGGGAGGCGCCTATCAAAATGCCTATTCTCAGGGTGCATTCAGAATTACACAATCGAAAGAAGAATCAAATTTTCAATTAGATTTTAAAAACAAGGGAAATCCGAAATTATCTTTTGAATCTCTCGGCGATTTACCTATTCAATTCAGCATACTAGTAAAGCCTGATTCTATTTCAGATTTAAAGCTCACTATAAACGATCAGGCCGCCCTTGAATTTAAAAACACAAAAAAAGATTATGAGTTTTTCTGGGATAAGAAAATCTTCAGAGATGATCCTTCCATGAGTTGGGATTATCCTAGCTCTATACTTTGGAGCTCACTTTCTAAGCTCCCTTTAAGCAAATTCAAATTATCAAATTCAGATTCTCAGGTTTCATATTATGAGAAAATGAATAGAAGTGTGAAAATCAATAATTTCTCTATTGATACACATAATACGCCCGTCTCTTTAGTTTTTGATTTAGATTCTAATGAGGTTTTGGAATGGAGCTCAGAGTTTAACAAAGAATCGTTAGATATTTTTTTCAAAAAGACAGGTTTGGACTTTTCCTTTGTGCCAGGTTTTGCTTTTAGTGGTAAAATTAATGCGGATAAAAACAAAAATTGGAAATCTAAATTGTCCTGGAGCGGTAGCGCGATTCCAATTTTATCAAAATCAAGCTGCAAAGCTCTTATTCAAGAAAAGCCAGAGCTTGGCCACATACTAACGGAAAATTTTGCTAATTATTTTGAAGCTGATTTTGAATCCCCAAAAACAATAATTAAAAAATGGACAATGAAGAGTCCAGCTTCAGAAATTGTAATGAGTGGCGAATGGTCTAATTCTCCAATTGTTTGTCATTTGAAAATTAGTGAAAAGAAGAAAGGTAAAAAAGCCCAGACTCATACGGTTGATTTGAATTAAGGATTTTATGAAAGAATTAGTCCCATCTCCCATTATATGGAAAAATGACGAACTCCATCTTTTAGATCAAAGACTTCTCCCCAATGAGGAGAAATTTGTTATTTGTTCAACGATTGAGAATGCCCACGATGGGATTCGCGATATGGCCGTTCGAGGTGCCCCATGTATTGGGTTTACCGCAATCTATGGCTTAGCTCTTTGGCTCAAGGTTCAGAAGGTATATAGCTTTAAGGAGCTTGAGCGGGCCGCTTCCTATCTAAAGCAAGCAAGGCCTACAGCTGTGAATTTAATGTTTGAAGTGGATCGTATTTTAGAAGCTGTTAAGGCGAATTTTTCAGCCAATTCAAAGGTCCAAGACGTCTACAAATTTGTTCTCTCTGATGGACACCAGCAAATTGAGAATTCAATCGTAAAAAATACAAAGATGGCTCAGTACGCTCTTGAAGATTTGACAAAAAAATACGGAGTCAAAAAACTCAATTTAATGACCCATTGTAATACTGGTTTTCTTGCCTGTGGAACGCTTGGGACCGCATTGGGAGTGATTTCATATGCGCACTCACAGAGCCGAGTAGAAATGGTCTATGCGGATGAAACCCGTCCCTATATGCAAGGCTCACGACTCACGGCTTATGAACTTGGAAAAGAAAATATCCCTTACAACATCGTTGTTGAAGGAGCTGCAAGCTATATCCTTAAGCATAAGAAAATTGACGCTATTTTTGTCGGCGCAGATCGTATTGCGGCCAACGGAGATACTGCGAATAAAGTAGGGACTTCAACATTAGCGATCGTGGCAAAACATTATGGTATTCCTTTTTATGTAGTCGCCCCATTAAGCTCTTTTGATTACTCACTTAAAAGTGGGGATGAGATTGAGATTGAAATGCGTACACCAGATGAGATTTTAGGTTACAAAAATATCCGTATTGCTCCTCAAGATGCAAAAGCGATTAACCCCAGTTTTGATGTGACCAGTGCCGATCTTATTGAGGGGATCATTAGTGAAAAAGGCATTGTTCTTAAACCAAATACGGAAAAGATGAAAATCTTTTTGAAAGATTAGTATGAGAGAGCTGAGAGCTAGTATTGATATCGGTTCAAACTCAGTTTTATTGCTAATTGGGCAAGTCTCGCCTTTCGTTGAATTAGAAAAATGCTCTGAAGTCACAGGTCTTGGACGTGGATTAGATCAAACTGGTGTTTTTATGGACATCGCTTTAGATGAAACCTTTGAAGCACTTAAAAACTACGGCAAGCTTTGTGATAAGCATGCAATCCCACGCGAGCAGGCGATTGTCACGGCAACAGAAGCCTCTCGTGTTGCGAAGAACGCCCCCGAATTCTACACTCGTGTAAAAAAGGAACTTGGTTTTAATGTCCAAATCATCTCTGGATTTGGTGAAGCCTCACTTACAACTAAAGGTATTCTTTTCAATACAAATTTTGAATCTAATGAAGTGGTAGTCATGGACATCGGAGGCGCTTCAACTGAATTCATTAGAGTGAATACTAAAACGTTTAACATCTCTAATTCGATCAGCCTAAAAGTCGGAGCCGTCAGAGCGACTGATTGGCTCAAAACTGATACTTTTAGAACGACTCTGGCAAAAATTTTTAGTGATAATTCTAAAGAACTTGATTCGTTTCAAACTCCAGTCCTTCATTGCGTGGCCGGAACAATGACTTCTTTGGCCAATATGCATCTTGGAAATCAGAAGTTTAATGAAGATGAGATCCATGGCTTAACCATGAAGCGTAGTGATGTTGAAGTCCTTTTCAGAACCTATTCCGACTGGAGTCCTGAAAAGTTTATTGAGAAATTCCCCTTTCTTGGAAAAAGAGCAGGCGCGATTCGTGGAGGATTGATTTTGACTCATCATCTTCTTCAGAGGTTAAATATAGAAGAGCTTATTATTTCTACTTATGGCCTTAGATATGGAACTTTCTTAGAAGGGAAAATTGCCAATGAATATCTCGCTTAATGATTCAACTAAAGCCGTGAAAAAAGATACGATCCTATTCAAAGAGGGGGATAAGCCCACTCATTTAATCGTGATTGAGTCTGGTAGTGTTTTGTGTTTAAAAAAATCTAAAGAACGCCTTATTCCGGTTTTGTGGGCCGATGCCCAAAAAGTTCTAGGGGAAGAAGCCATTTTAACGAATGAGGTTCATCATTATTCGGCCATAGTTATGGAAGATGCTGAAATTGTCCAAATTGAAGCGAGCATGGTTCAAAATGTCATAGCAACATCTCCTAAATGGATTACTGAACTCTTTGAAACGTTAGGGGATAGATCACAAGATACTGCCTCTGCGATTGCTGAACACAGACTTTCACACCCGGATCTCTCAGGTGGTCAAGACTTGTCTCCCCAAGAGGAGACAAGGATTAAAAAATTGTTGGGTTAGTAAAAACGAACGATTTGTCTGCGGCTTAATTCAATAGCAGATTGAATAATTTTATCCTGAGCACGAATGCATTCTCTTCGATTATCAGATAAATCTTTAGTCATCACTTCATAGGCTTTCAAAGCCGAATCACGAGGGATAAGGCTTAGCGCTCTTTTCTGATGCTTGATGCTTGATAGGCTTAGGGCAAGACCCAAGACTACAGGCTTTGTCATTGAAAGAATCTTCCCTAGGTTTTCATCATCTAGGGCCCAAAGATTCTCGTATGAAAAACACTGTTCAGAGAGTTCTTTGGCAAGGACAGGATTTCTCCCTTTAAGATTTCTCAACAATTTTGTCTTATCGTTCAACTCCATATGTTGAAGGAGTTCAATCACCTGCTGGCGGCCATTGATATAGATTCCAGTCTTCTCGTTTTCTGCATTTTGCGACATCCTGTCACTCCTTCAGATTTAGGCTTCTTTAGCTTTCTGTTCTTCGAATCTCTGCTTAGCCCTCTCCATATATTCTTGGTGGCTCTCAAGTGTACGTGCGACTTCTTTTTCCTGATTTGATCTCAATTCCGCCATCCTAGCGTCTTGAGCTTGCTTCAGTTCTTGAATAGTTGTTTCGTATTTCATGTTCTCTTCTTCCAATCTCTTTGAATAAGACTGGCGAAGCTTGTTGAGTTTCATGTCGTTTTCAGTCTTATCTTGCGAAATGGCGACTTCATAGTCTTTGCTCACTCGCGCGAGTTCTCTCTCATTGTCTTCTTTCACTTTGGCCAATTGCTTTTGAAGTTGCTCTTCAAGACGTCTAATTTCAGTCGACTGCTTTCGATTGAGAGCTTCTTTGGCATTATTATGGTTAGGTATCGACATATCTGACATATTGACCTCGCTCATGGCCCACATGGGCAACTCATAATATGATAAGGGACGCATCGTCTTAATCTCTAGGAGGCAAAATGGGCCAGCCCGTTTATTTGGTTAATGGAAAGCGCACGCCATTTGGAAAATTTGGTGGCTCTCTCTCCACATTCTCAACACTTGATCTCTGTGTTCATGCGGCATCGGCACTTTTTGCCGAGTCAAAAATCTCGCCAGACAGCATTGATCAAGTAATTGTTTCCAATGTGATTCCGCCCACTGCTGCAACCCTTTATTGCGCAAGACACCTGGCCTTAAAACTTGGCATGCCGGTTGAAACACCGGCTTATATAGTTAACCGACTTTGCGGCAGTGGTATTGAGGCGATTGTACAGGCCCAGCGCCTTATTCAAATGGGTGAAGCTCAGGCGATTTTAGTCGCAGGCGTTGAGAACATGTCGATGATTCCACACCTTCTCTATGGAGCAAGATTTGGAACTAAGTATGGAAACCCAAAAACAGCTGATTTTTTACTCGATACGCTGACTGATCAGCTCTCCCAAATACCGATGGGTGAGACGGCAGAAAAATTGGCCGATGAGTACAAAATTTCGCGTGAGGAATCGGATGAATTCTCACTCAATTCTCATAAAAAAGCCGAGGCCGCTTGGGCGAGTGGGAAGTTTACTTCAGAAGTCGTAAGTGTGAAATTAGCGAAATCTAACTTGGAAAAAGACGAGCATTTAAGGGCAGATGCAACGATTGCTGATCTCTCAAAGCTTAAACCTTCATTTAGAAAAGAGGGAGTTGTGACTCCTGGTTCAGCCTCTGGGATTGTTGATGGAGCCGCGGTCGTTTTAATTGCTTCCGAAGCCTATATTCAAAAGCATGGACTCTCTCCTCTGGCCACCTTAGGTGATAGTGCAGTGGTGGGAGTTGATCCAGCGAAAATGGGAATTGGCCCCTATCCTGCCATTGAAAAATTACTAAAAAAGACAAATAAAAAACTGAGCGAAATTGATTTAATTGAAATCAATGAAGCCTTCTCACCGCAAGTGATTGCTTGTGCTAAAGCTCTTCAATATCCAATGAATCAGCTCAATATTTGGGGCGGCGCAATTGCGATGGGTCACCCTTTAGGTGCGACAGGAGTGAGAATTGCCCTAACACTTGCACGCCAATTGAGAGATAATAAACAAAAAACTGGAATTGCCTCAGCTTGTATTGGCGGAGGTCAAGGAATTGCACTTTGTTTGAGTTAACTGAGAATCAAGAAGCTCGCTTCGGCCAATGGCTGAACCTTAATCTTGCAAGCCTCGCTTGGGAGGGAAAGCATCGTCATGCTTTCGATGAATTCTGGCAGGCCGTTTTTGGTATTGGTCAAAAAGCCACTCACTCCATTGAGCGCTTAGATTACGCAAAGAAAATTGTTAAAACGGGCCCTCTCTACTCTTGGCTCTCTTGGTTACAAGATAGATTTCATATTTTTGCTTTTGCAGAATCGGACATGAAACTTGTAGATTATTGCAAAGAAGCGAGTATTGAAGAGAGCTGGCTCGCTCATATCCTAAGAGAATATTTCTTAAGCCTTATTCCTCATAAGCAAGATGAAATTAATGAGATTCTAGAACTTGGAAATATTCTCTCAGAAAATAGGCAAGAGACATTTAAACAAATGATGACGGCTCTAGAGCTAACAAAACTCGATCGCCATGGCGATGAAGACGATATGATGCTCTCACTTGAGGTGACACTTTTCCCTCAGTGGCAGATATTACTAAAAGAACTTAAAAAAGATCTCTATCAGCTGCGTTTTGACTGGGCTCGGCTCAAGAGAAAACTTTCTTGGGGAAGACAAATAAAGTTTTTCCGCGAAGTCATGATTCTTTTAACTGTTTCTCTCTCACTCATCATGGGTCTTCGTGTGGCGAACTCTTGGTATGAGGGCTACATCATTAAAAGAATTAAGCTTTTAGAGCCCACTTTCTTTGGCCTTGATTTGACCATGCTCTATCGTCCTGAAGATCGCTCACAGAGAAATATTGAACTCTCAAACGAAGAAATTGATAAGCTCGAGCGTATCGAGGGAGCTAAGAGCTTTGAAGAAATTAAAGATGTGCGTTTTGACCCAGAATCAGATGAAGTAACTCTTACATCCGTTGATGAAATCCCGGCCTTCTCGGCAGGAGATGGCGAGACTTCGGAGTATGAGGAGAACCAGAAAGGTGGCTACCGTGATGCGGGAGCTGGCGTAGGGAAAAATAAGGCCTACCGCGTGCTTATGGCCGCCGTGAGCCCTAATGAGCTCAAAGAGAAGATTCTCCCTATGCTTAAAGATTATAAGACGACAGCGCTTGGTAATGTAAAACCGGGAACCGCGATTCCTGGTGGGATCTATTTCAATTTGCTGGTGCCTTCAAATCAGCTTAAGTCATTTTTGGGAACAGTCTCAGGTCTAGGTGATGCCACGATCTTTGAGAGTAATGCCCGAGAGAAAACAGCTCCCGGGAAGAACCGTGTGTTTATTTGGGTGAAGTCGATTTAGGGGGTTGGTTTTTCTGTTTTTCCAAGAACTGTATCTAAGAAATTTACATCAACGATTGGGTTTTCTCCGTTTAAAGATTCATTTTTTGCAGATGAAGCTTCGCTAAAATATTGCAGTTCGGCTTTATCTTTCGCATTTGAGCTCTTTGCCGAATCAAATTCCCTCTTCAAGGCTTGAATGTTTGTACCTGCACTCACGAGTTTTCCAGATTTATCTTTTTTCTGTAGCGAGAGATAAGAAGATACAACGTTATTGAAAACGAGGAGCTGTTGAAACTCTTTGTTTTTAAATTTTAATTCATTTCGCGCATCAGTCATTCGGGCTTTTTTAGCATCCTCTGTTCCAGTTACTAACTGTTTCCTTTCGAAAGCTTTTGACATCTCTGAGAATGTGGCATCTCTCTCCGTTTCAAAACGCAATTGTGCCTCTTTTACAATTTTCTGAGTGTCTTCTTTGTTTTTTGCCTTTTCTGCTAAATCGAAATAGCCTCTATTTTTGAGGTATTCCTCAAGTTCAGTTTCTTTAAGTTTCGCAATTCTAGCACTCTCTAATGCTGTTGCGGCATTAAAGCCAATTGCATTATTGGCGAAGTTGAGAGTTTCCTTTTCATTATAAAATTGTGAAAAACATTTCGAGTCTTCGGGAGTAGCTACGCAGTCTTGTTTTTCAAATTCATCTGCCTGTTTCTTTAAATCATCTCCACTTTTTATCTTATCGACATCAGACGAGCTTAATGATGTTAAGTCATCAATTGAATTCCCTGTGCCCGCATCTTTAGAATTGTAGACTTCAAATTTATCAATTCTACGCAAGCCCTTATTGTCTTGAAGCTCATTTATCTGTTTTTTTGTTGTCTCGAGGGCCATGAGGTTAGTTCTGTAACCTCTTAGGCGAGCAACAACATGGCAAGAGGCTTTACCCTTATTTGGGTCACATGTAGGATTAATCTTTGCAAACTTATTATTGCTACAATCGACACCGTCAGTAGTTGGTCTTGATTTGCAGGCACAATATTCATGATATTCACACATGAGAGGAATGACAGCGGTACATTTTCCAAAAATGTCTTCAAGTTTCTTTTTTGTTGCTTCTGCACCACCAGTTTTGTCTCCAACTACGTTGTTCATAAATTCTTTGTAAATTTCGGTGTCATCTTTTTTGATTCGTGCGCCATCAACTAGCTCATCTGAATAACTAGGAATTTTTGATAGATCATCGATAGCGATCTTAGAAATTTTGCTAAAACGATCTCTTTCGTCTGAAGATGCACCAGGACTGAATGAGTTTAAGCAGTAGTTTGAAATTTCTAAAAGGATGTTTTTACCAACTTGGGTCTCGTATAGATCGACGAAAACTTTTTGATCGACAATTTTCTGATCTTTAAGTTTGTAGGGCTGATTCTTAGAATCAACTCCGTAGAGAGCTTTTTCTAAACGACTGGCAAAGTAATCAATCACCTCAGCGCTTCCCTTACCCTTAACAACACCAAAGGCCTCTAGCCCCAGAGTTTTAGATAATTCATCAATCTTCGAAGGGTCAATTTTAGCAAATTCATCTTTCACACACTTTGAGGCTTTGTCCTGCTGTTCTTTTACTTTGACGGGATCGGAGAGCATCTCTTTGGTAATTTTGTTGTCTGAGAGGCATTTTTTTACTTGATCGACTTGCAAATACTTTTCTTCTACTTCCGCTTCTTTTACTGAAGTGACAAAGCGCTGAGATAGTCTTTGATAATCTAGTGGGGAGGCTTCTGGCATTTCATTTTGAGCTAAAGCTGTAAATGAAAGAGTAAAAAATAAAATAAAAGCTTTCATAGTGCTATTCTAATCGGCTTTAAGGGGCTCAGAGTGAAGAGTCAAAGAGGGAGAGTTGGAAAGCATGTAAAATCAAATGCTTAGCCTACATGGCGTCATCACTCATCCCAAAAAGTGTCTTCATTTCACGCAATAATTTGTGGCTTTTTCCTAGATAGATCCATTGGCGAACAAAGCCAATCAACATGGCCGACATGAAGCCATAAATCACACCCGAGTGAATGATCTTGGCGACCAGACCCGTATCATGAGCTCCACCCAGCAAAAATCCAACTGAACCCAAAACCAACATGAGAATGGTCCAAGGAATTGTCTGACGTTTGCATAAAGTGGATTCATGAACAAAGCGAGCGACTCTTTTTTTATAAGGCTCAAGATCGCTAGGCGGCGTATCAAAGAGTTCACCTAAATTATTTTCAGATTGCAGAACATTCCACACATTCTCTACTAGTCGGGCGACTCCGATAAAGTAAAACATGACAAAAGCTTGAATGAAGATCAAAAAAATAAAAGAAGGGATAGCCGTTTGGATATGAGATTGCGGCAGTGTGAACCAGTTCAAGGCCAAGGACGCAGTTAGCAATATGCCACTTAACATAACAACTAATAGACTTCTTAATAAATAGGCCATTGTTTACCTTCTCTAACTGTGTTTTGAACACTATCCTGTGCCCATTGATATAGCAAAAAGGGATGAGATATGTCCGAAGAAAAAAACGCAGCACCTACGAGAAAAATCCTAGAAAAATCTCCACTCTCTGGAATTGCCGTTCCCATCGCTATTGTTTTAGTCAGTGCCTTGATTATCTTTGGGGTCACTAAAATGCTCTCCTCTGGAAAAAATCATCGTGACCTCGTCGCTGAGTTAAATTCAAAAACTTTTGGCAATAGATGGGTTGCTGCTTATGAGCTCTCAAAGTATCTAGCTTCATCGAGAATTCCTGCAGAAGACATTCCATGGGTCGCTGAAAATCTCATTCAGGTTTATGATCAAACAGTTGATCCGCGCACAAGAAATTTTGTGGTTCTCGCACTTGGAACTTTAAAGCATCCTCTCTCTTTGAATCTTTTAAACAAAGCCCTCAAAGATGAAGATCCTCAGGTTAAATTCAATGCGATCGTCGCCCTCGGAAATTTGCCACAGGGAAGTGCAATTGATTGGCCTCAATTAGAAAAAATGTTGAACGAATCTGATGATGAAGGTTTACAGCAGGCCATCATTGCGACGATTGCGTCGCATCGCAAAGAAAATGGGGGAGAGTTACTCAGACCATTTCTTGCATCTAGTCATCGCATGCTCCGTTATTCTTCCGCGATGGGTCTAATTTATTTTTCACCCAAGGAGTCCATTGCAATCCTGAAAGAAATCTTGAGCTTACCTTATGAATCGAAAAATCCAACAGATTTAAACGGTGCACAAGTCGAGTCATTGAAGGTGAATGTGATGACTCATATCCAGAAAGCAGACGCAAAAGACCTTCTTTTCTTAGTCAAAGAAATTGGCCAAGAAGATTCTAATATTCAAGTCTCGACAAGAGCTAAAGAATTGGTAAATCTCTTGAAATATTAGAAGTTTATCCCCATAATGGGCTATCCCATTATGGCCCGTTAAGATTGAATTTAGTGAATAGCTAAGTTCCTATCTCTTGGAGTTTTCACTCATGAGTGAAGAAATCAAAACCAGTCTCAACCGCCGCGAGTTCTTTAGTTTTCTCGCAGTTGGTTGGATCACATTTGGTGCAGCAGTTTCTGGACTGCTCAGTTTCGTATTCCGTTTCCTCTATCCCAATGTAGTTTTCGAACCTGCAATGGATTTCGTCGCTGGCTTTCCAGACGAATATCCTGAAGGCGTGGACGAGCGTTGGAAGAATGGATTCGGAGTTTGGATTTACAAAAAAGACGGTCGCTTCGCAGCGATGAGTAACATCTGTACGCACTTAGGTTGTATCCCAACTTGGTTGCCTGCAGAGAGTAAATTTAAGTGTCCGTGTCACGGATCAGGTTATTATCCGAATGGAATTAACTTCGAAGGTCCCGCACCTCGTCCACTTGAGAGATTTAAGGTTTCGCTCAACCCTGAAGGGAAAGTCATTGTCGATAAGACAAAAGTTTTCCGTTACGAGAAAGGTGAGTGGAATCTTCCCGATGCATTTATTGAAGTTTAATTCGTTAAGGATTGATCATGGCCGATAACCAAAGTCTTGCTGAAAAAGTTGCGAACACCCAAGTCTGGAAAGCGATTTTCCGTCATGGACCTCCAAACAATGCACGTAACCGCGCTGCAGTTGTAGCAGGTAACGTCTTTTTGCATCTTCACCCTATTAAGTTAAAAAAATCCGGCGTTCAGCTTGGATACACATGGTGTATGGGTGGTTTAACATTCTTCGTTTTCCTTGCTCTCACAGTCACCGGCGTTTTGTTGATGTTCTACTATCGCCCAACTGCGGAATACGCTTTCACAGACATCATCGGTCTTCGTGAACACGTGCCTTTGGGAATTATGCGCGAACTTCACCGTTGGGGTGCCCACTTAATGGTGATCACCGTATGGATTCACATGTTCCGCGTCTTTATGACGGGCTCATACAAACCACCTCGTGAATTCAACTGGGGTGTGGGTGTAATCCTTTTGGTCTTAACACTTCTCCTTTCATTTACGGGATACCTTCTTCCTTGGGATCAGCTCGCTATTTGGGCGATTACCGTAGGATCAAACATGGCCAAAGCCACTCCGTTTGCTGGTCACGGTGGTCCAGGTGCAGCTCTAGCTCGCATTGGTGATTTCGTGATGGTTTCGGATAAAAACGACGTTCGCTTCCAATTATTGGGCGGACGTTTTGTGGGAGAAGCGGCCCTTCTTCGCTTCTATATTCTTCATTGTGTATTTATTCCGTTAGTCGTTGCAGTTTTAATTGCAGTTCACTTCTGGCGTGTGCGTAAGGATGGCGGAATTTCCGCTCCATTGTAATCAAGGAAGACTATGGTTAAGGAACTCATAAATTATCTCACTGAGCCGGTTTACTCCTTCACTGCTGTTACAGCTTTTTTTGTCTATACACTTAAAAAGCCTGAAGTGGTTGGTTCCAAGAAGTTTGGTCTTGGCGCACTTATCTCCATACTTCTCATCTTTGGTTGGATGCTTAATGATCCTGTTTTTTTCTCAGTCATCAGTCTTCCGGATAATATTCCAATTATTATTCTGAATGCTGCCGTTCTCTTTACTTGGTGGTTTGCTATCCACAAAGGCGTGGAAAACGATAAAAGAATTGCAGCTGGGGAAGGTCCGCTTGAAGGAACTCCAGAGAATCGCGAAAAGGTTTGGGCATGGCCAAACCTTGTTTATACCGAACTTTTTGCTGGAATTGCCTGTACTGTTTTCTTAATAGCTTGGGCTATTATCTTTAAAGCGCCTCTCGAGGAACCAGCTAACCCAACTTGGGCTCCAAACCCGGCAAAAGCTCCATGGTACTTTTTGGGTCTTCAAGAAATGCTTGTTTACTTCGATCCTTGGATGGCCGGTGTGGTTCTTCCGGGGATTATTGTGGTTGGTTTGATTGCCCTTCCTTTCATTGACACAAACCCAAAGGGAAATGGTTATTTCACTTTCGGTGAACGTAAGTTTGCCATTGCCGGTTTTATGTATGGATGGATTGTGCTTTGGATTTTCTTGATTCAAGTCGGAACCTTCCTGCGTGGACCCAACTGGACTTTTTATGGTCCATTTGAATATTGGGACCTTCATAAAGCAGTTGCAGAAAACAACGTAAACTTGGCGGAATATTTCTGGATTAAGTTACTAGGTATGGGACTGCCAAAGAATATTGTTATTCGTGAAATCGCAGGTATTTTATTTATGGGTGTGTACGCAGTTGCTGCGCCAATCATTCTTACTAAGAAATGGGGCCACAAGTACCTCTCGAGTCTCGGAACTATTCGCTATTATATTTTAATGTTTTTGATTCTTGGTACGGCATTGCTACCAATCAAGATGTATCTTCGTTGGTTTTTTACCCTGAAGTACATCATTGCCATGCCTGAATTTGAATTGAACCTGTAATTAAAGCCAGAAGGTAGAGAAAGATGAAACGTGAACCTGGAATGGCCTATAACACATCAACCTTAAATAAGGTTTTTGCTGTTTTATCAGTCTTGTTGTTACTCACTGTTTTATGGGTTGTGATGGACGATTACATCCGCCCTTGGAAAGCAGTTCAAATAAAAGCAATGACTATCGAAAAGCAAGTGACTGCTGCAAAAATCAAAAAGATCGAAGGCTCGATTGATTCAAAAAAATTGGAAGAGGCTAAGGCCAACTTACAAGCTGCTGAAAAAGAAGTCGAAAGACATAATACAGAGATTCAAAAGATTCAGGAAAAAGTCGACGATGTTCAAAAACGCATCTACGTACAAAACATGTACAATGGTGTTCAGGGCTCTCAAGCAGCCGCTTGGCAGTTCAAGTTTGAACACGCCATGGTTCAAAAACATTTAGAAGAGGCAGCTGGGTACAAAAAAAGATTCAGTGAGTACAAGAAGCATGAGATTGAAGGCAAAGATCAACTCAAGGCTTATAATGCAGAACTAGAAGGCTACAATAAGCAAATTAAAACACTCGAAGAATCAAAGATTGCTGCTGAAAAAGCGGTGAAAGCGATTGTTGGAGATAAAGAAAGATTACAGCAGTCTATGGCCAGCACGGAAATCACTCCTGTTTGGTTGCTGAGAAACTCACCGTTTATTGATTTCATGGACCCGACAATTAAAATTCGTCAGCACGTCGTTCTTACATCGACTAACGATTTTTACTTTCAACAAATGCCAAAGATTGATCGCTGTACGACTTGTCACGTCTTCATCGACAAGAGCGGTTACGAAGATCAGCAAAACCCATATAAAACTCATCCTAAAATCGACACTCTCGCAGTGGGCGTGAACTCTGCTCACCCTATAAAAGACTTCGGCTGTACTTCATGTCATGGTGGAGTTGGTGATAGAGTGAATGATTTCAATTCACCTGCGCACATTCCGCAAAACGCAGCTCAGAGAAAAGATTGGGTCGCTAAATACCATTGGCATGAACCGCACAAAGTTCCGCAACCGATGCTCCCTCTTCAATTTACAGAGGGCATGTGCATTAAGTGTCACCAAGGTGTTGAAAGAATCCCAATGGCTGACAAACTTAACAAAGGCCGCAAGCTTGTTGAGCAATATGGCTGTTATGGATGTCACAAGATCGAAGGATGGCAGCATCTTAAAAAGCCAGGTCCTTCACTTGAGAAAATTACAGCTAAGACAAATCCTGAATGGATGAAAAACTGGATTTGGAGTCCTCACTCATTTAATCCAAAGTCAAAAATGCCATCATTCTTCATGCAGGCAAATAACGCTGCTCCTGAATTCATGAAAAAGAATCAGGCCGAAGTGAACGCGATGGTCACATACTTATCCGAGAAAGCTAAGCCATACGCACCTTTCACAAATTATAAAGGTGGTAACGCCGATAAGGGTAAAGAGTTAATTGAGACTGTCGGTTGTGTGGGATGCCACATGGTCGAAGGAATTGATGAGAAGTGGAATGCTGTTGGCGAGCGCAAAGGCACATACCTTACTGGTACTGGCTCAAAAGTTAATGCTGACTGGCTTGTTTCTTGGTTAAAGAAACCAAGTCACTATCAACCAGATACTGTCATGCCGTCTTTCCGTTTAACTGATCAAGAAGCAAACGATATCGCTAGCTACCTCATGAATTTAAAGAATAAGCCTTTTGAAGGTCTGAAGTTCCCTGAGCTTGATCGTGAGCTTCGTGACGAAATTCTTGTTCAAGATTACTTCTCAGCTTTCGACACAATCGAAGTTGCCAATGCAAAACTTGATAAAATGAGCGACGCCGATAGAACTCTTGAACTTGGACGACGCTCAATTGGTAAGTACGGCTGTTACTCATGTCATAACATCAACGGATTTGGAGATGATCTTCCTCCAATCGGACCTGAGCTTACAAAAGTTGGATCTAAGCCCGTTGAACAGTTTGGTTTTGGTCAACAGTCTCAAGTTCCACACACCCGTGAAGGTTGGTTAGCTCAGCACTTGAAGCAGCCGAGTATCTGGGATCTTGGAGTACCTAAGCCATTCAAAGATTTAAACCGCATGCCGAACTTCTATTTGAAAGATTGGGAAATTGAATCAATTATGATCAATCTCTTAGGACAAGTTTCGGATAAGGTTCCTCTGCTTGGACAAAAACGTTTAAATGAAAATGAGAAGCTCGCTGAAATTGGCAAGAAAGTTGTGAATAAGTACAACTGCCAAGGTTGCCACAATATTGATGGCAATGGCGGATCACTCAGCAAAGCATTCGATGATGCTGGTCAAGGGCCTCCATGGCTTATGAAGGAAGGTCATCGCGTCCAGTCTGAGTGGTTTAACAACTTCCTCCAAAATGTTCACACCATCAGACCTTACGTGAAAGTGAGAATGCCTAGCTTTAACTTCTCTAATGATGAGTTGAATAAGATCGTTACTTACTTCCAGGCTGACTCTGAACAAGCGACATTTGAAAACCTTGGTCCTGTTCAGTGGGAGCCAGGTGAGAGGGAAGCTGCTCAGAAAATCTGGAATGAACTTGCGTGTACAACTTGTCACACAATTGGATTCACAAACGATGATCCTCAAGCTCCAGCTCTCAAAAATGCGAAGATGAGATTACGTCCAACATGGATAGAGAAATGGTTAAGTAATCCAACTGAGATTTTGCCGTACACATCAATGCCGAACTTCTGGGAAGGCGGAACAATTTCTCCAGTTGAGGGTGTTCTTGATAATGATCCTAAAAAACAGATACGCGCTGTGCGTAAGTTTGTTCAAGAGATGGGAAATAGCTCATATCCTGCACCACTTCCAAAGAATTAATCTTTATATGGGAGAGCAACTAGCGTTGCTTTCCCATTATTAGATAAAATAAATCAAAAAATATTTTTTCTTCCCGTTGACACTCTCAACAAGAATCCGTAATTTCACTCCTCACGACGATAGTCTTGTTTGGGGATGTAGCTCAGCTGGGAGAGCATCAGATTTGCATTCTGAGGGTCGCAGGTTCGATCCCTGTCATCTCCACCAACAAAAATTTTCTCGTGAATATTTCTAGGGAATTTGCTTGCAGGACCCGAAACTGGGTGTTACAACCGACCGCTCCTAAAAATAATACGTTCTTTTACATTCAAATAGAGTTTAAAGTTTCGATCGTCTTCGGATGATCGGATCAAGATGAGAAAGGATTCCGTTCAATAATATGGTTTCCGTAAGATAAGCACCGAGTTTTTAGATTTATCTAAAAGCAGAGTGAGGAAACCGTTACCTTTAAGGTAATTTTTATCATTTTAATATCCAGAGCAATTTTTAATTCGCTCCTTGGAATAATCTTAAATCTTTAAAAATTTAAAATATATACTTGGAGAGTTTGATGTTGGCTCAGA
>JAIEMA010000057.1 GCA_019752535.1 Bacteriovoracaceae bacterium | reverse complement strand
GTTCCTAATCCCAAAGAGATCGATCCTAAAATGAACGTTCTTTTGTGGGCGATTTTAATTTTTGGTATTGTTTTCTCTGTCTCAATTTATTTTTCACTTCGCTATTATTTTTTAAGTATTGATCGTTTGGAAAAAGAAAAGATGGTGAGCTCTTCTCTTGAATCCATTCTCCTCTTTGTCCCCGTGGGCGTGTTTAAAGCGGATCTTAAAGGAAATTATCTCTGGGTGAATCAAAGTTGGATGGATAAGACGGGAATCAGTGAGAAGGAAGCAGCAGGACAGGGGTGGCAGAAGGCGATTCATCCCGAAGATCGTCTGGCCGTTTATCAAGAATGGGAAGACTCCATTCGTGATGGCAGAGAATTTGATCTCACATTTAGAATCATCAATACGGCTTATCAGATGATTAAATCATCCAAAGAGATTCTCTGGGTACACACGAAGACGACTTATCTTAAAGACGATGAAGGAAATATCACAAGTATTCTCGGCTCAATGATGGATATCTCACGAGAGAGGGCCGTGCAAGAAACCATGAGGCTTCAGCAATTAAAACTTGTCCAAGCCGATAAGATGACAACTCTAGGCGAGATGGCGGCGAGTATTGCTCACGAAGTGAATAATCCTTTAACAATCATTCAATCTTCGGTTGAAAATATGTATGCGCTTAAAGAGGCGAACAAGCTAGATGATGAAAAGTTTTTTGATCTCACAAAGAAGATCACGCAGACTGTTGAGAGAGCTGGGAAAATTATCCGGGGTTTAAAAACATTTGCTCGTGATGGCAGTAATGACCCGATGCAAGTTCTTAAGGTTCAGACTGTCATTCATGACTCTCTTGATTTTTGCACCACTCGCTTTAAAAAGAATGGAGTCGAATTAAGAGTATCGGCTATTCCCTCTGATTGGCTGATCAATTGTAGATCCGTTCAGATTGAGCAGGTGTTGCTCAATCTTTTAACAAATGCTTTTGATTCAATTCGCAGTCTCCCTGAACCATGGATCAGTGTCTCGGTGAGAGATGCAGGCGATCGCTATGAAATCTCAGTCGAAGACTCAGGGCCTGGTATCTCTGAGGAGATTTCAAAGAAAATTATGGAGCCCTTCTTTACAACTAAACCTGTGGGGCAAGGAACGGGATTAGGACTGAGTATTTCGAGAAATATTATAAATGAGCATGGGGGAGAGTTAAGACTTGTGAGACGAGAGCCGAATCCGAAATTTATTTTTGATATTCCAAAAGCGAAGGGGTGATTTCTCACCCCTCCCAAAAACTATCTGTAGTACTTGATAACAGTCTTGCGAAGATTCGAGCTCACAGTGCGGCTCATGCAATCAATGTTGAAGCTCATTTTTAAAACGGCAAACAACTCGCCAGTCACTTGCTCACATCTTCCAGACGCATAATCAAGAGAAGCAGAAGTCAGAGTGCAGTTAACGCCTTTTTCTGCAGAAAAACTATCGAGCTTATCTTGAGCAGCAGCTTGAGTGAGAGCAGAGACACGATCATAGCGCTCACCGAAACATTGCTGCTGAGGTGGAATGGGAGTTGGCCAAGGATTTGGTCCTGGATACGGGTAAGGATAGGGATAGCGAATCACTTGCGCCATCGCCGGAAGAGCGAGTGCGAGTAAGACAAACGCAAAAATATTTTTCATGGGATTCTCCTAGGGTAGTTGAGAAATATACTAGGAAACATCAAGCGTTTCTGCAATGTCGGGGCAGTGTAAATATTTTTTATATAAAAAGCGCCCCTACAGTGGCACTACCGTCGGACCAGCAGAGTTAAGCTTTCGAAATGATTCGTATAAGGGAACATATCAAAAATTTTTGTTCGCACAGCATTAAAGTGATTTTCTAGTCTTTTTAAATCACTTTCTAAGCTCTCAATCGAGCAGCTTGAGTAGAGAAAAACTTCAGGAAGAAGAGTGCAGAGATCATCCACGGATCCGGCCAGACCGCGGCGAGGAGGATTGGCGATGACTATTTTTGGATTCCACTCCATCCAATTTTGTTTCACGTCTTCAGCTTTTGAGGCGAGAAATTGGGCCTTGAGATTTTGCTTCTTGGCCATCTGTTGAGCGAGATGAATGGCACTCGCGTTGATTTCAATTCCAAAACTTTCATGGCCTGCTTTTGAGAGATGCAAACTAAATCCGCCCACGCCACAGAAGAGGTCTAAAACTTTTTCATCTCGCCACGGCTTAAGCCAATCGACGGCCGTCTGATAAAGAGATTCAGCAACGGAGCTGTTAGTTTGCATGAAACTTTGAGGAGAATAGGCAAGAGTGATCTCGCCACTAAGATGTTCAATAAATTTTGAATCACTTAAAATTATTTCTTCACTTCCTTCCAGTAGAGCGTGAGGCGTGGGTTGAAGATTAATGGAAATCAGATGAAAGCCTTTAAGCTCACTAAGACCTAAGCGGATGCGATCGAGAGATTCCTTTGATCTTAAAACAAACCGCAGCATCTTTTGCTGAGTCGTTGGGGACCAGCTCAAGATGAGTCCTTTAAGTTCACCTTTTCTCTCTAAAATATTATAGGGAGTGAGATTCCATTTTTTGATAAAGGCGATGAGAGTAGGAATCTGAGAATTAAGCTCTTGGGCCTGAACCGGACAGTCATGCAGCTCTAAGCAATCAGTTAAGTTCTCTTGTAATAGACCAATGATTGGCTTCTCAGTTGTGCCTGCAACAGTGAGTTTGACTTTATCTCTGAAATGCCAAGGAGTGGAGTGAAAAGGGTTTTCAGGAATGAGTCCTGTAGCCTTTTGAAGTCTCGCACTTTTTGATTCTAGAGTTTTAGCCGGATCAACATCGATGACCGAACATGAGCGACAAAGTCCTTGATCAAAGTAGCGACAGCCGCTCATTTTCTTTTGAGTTCATGACTTAGTAAATTTAAACTGATGGCTTGGATGTCCACTTTAAACTCGCTTAAGCTTTCAACTCCAGTCGCATATTTTTCTGCGACATTACCACTGGCCTCAGGCCAGGCCAGTTCAAACTGCTCTCGGATGCATCCTTTAATCGCTTCTGTTTCTAGGAGTGCTTGTGTTTGGGCAGCCGGAATTCGCCCAAGACAGAGCCTTGTCACACGACTCTTCCAAATCGGAAGAATCGAGGCTTGAAGCTCATGACTGAAAATTTTCCAACGATTTTGATTATGCTCAGTGAGGGACTTCTTAAAATCTTCAGACTCAAAGACTTCTTTGCATAAACGCTTACCTAAATGACCATTGAGCTGTTGGCGATCATGGAAATAGAGTCTTGTCGGGTAGTGGAAAGTCAGACGGGTCAAGCAGCTTCTCTCTGGAGAGAAGCCAGGGCCTCGAGACATGAGGGTCTTGATGTCTTGAGAAAGTGATTTCTTTATCCCCTCAAGTCTCAGCATCAGCCAAGTTCGTTCAATTTCTGCTTCTTTGGCAATTTTACTTTTCCACCAACTCTTCAGAGGTGAGGCGAGATCTTTTTTCCAAAAGTCCCCTTCCGGATTTTTGGTGGAGACGACATGACTTAAAATCTCTTGAGACTGCTCATTAAGACAATTGGCAAATCTTCCGTCTAAGAATTCGATGCCAGGATTAATCCATTCAGTCGCACCTGGTTTTACCATTTCATTTGGCCCTTTCTTCCAACAGCTGAGCCAGCTCTTCTCCGCTTCAGAGTGAAGCTTTTGAATATACCAAACTCTTTTCACTCCAATATCTTCACTGACTTTTTCATCCAGTGACTCGTACGGATAATCATCAAGAATATCTTCTTCAACGGATGAAGGTGTGCGTGCTGCCGATTTTAAAAGTTGGCCGAAACCTTGACGATAGCATCCTTTAGGATCGCTTCCTTCATGGCACTGGAAATAAACCCAAGTCGGATCGATTTTCGAGAGACCTTCTTCGCGTTTTTGATAATCATTCAACCACTGAATGCCATCTGCTCTCATGCGCCATTCAAGTTGATCAATATCTTTGGAAACGAGTTTTTGCCAATGATTGAGATAAGCATCCAGAGGAACTTGCCCTGAAGGCAGCGCCTTTGACCATTCACATGAGCGCTCATAATTTGTCGATAACCAGATACGCTTATGTTTTAGGAATTCAACTTCGGCCGTCTCTCTTAAACATTGGGCCAGAGGATGAGGCTCAGAGAGAGAAGCGATTTGGCGATAATTTTTTGGAGCGAGAAGAGCGGTTTTGTGTAGATCCAAACAATCTTTTAAGTGTTGATTCTTCAAATCACGCCAGACCCATTGGTCTCTTTTGAATTGGCGCTTCATGTCTCCTTCAAGACTCCAGTCGCGCTTAAAGAGATGATCTTTGAGGAAATCCTTCATGAGTCCTGAAGCTTGGCCATACAAAATGTACTGAGATACTTGGGGAGCCAACTCTTTAAAGTGTGATTTGTCTTGATACCATTTTCCATTCATCCAATAAGAAGGAGATTTCTTAGAAAAGGTGAGCTTCCAATTGGGGAAACTTTCGAGCCAGTCGGGAAGTAGTATTTCACTCATAGCGGTGAGGGCCATTTCCTGAATGTTACTCTGACAGAGTGTAGAAATTTTGATTTTTCCCTCTTGAGAGCTTGCGCATTTACCTTCTGGTAGTGCCACTTTCTCAATGGTGCGCAATTGAGATTGATGCAGAAAATGAGGACTTAACGTATGTGACAGCGAAGAGAGTTGTTTTAATTCTTCAAAACTAAATGCATGATCAGCGTCGCTCCACTGAATGGCTATTCCCGTTTTAAGAAACCAGTTCCAGGCCAGAGCTCCGTATTCATTTGAATTGTTTCCACTTAGAGTGGAATAGATACAAGAGACATCCCCACAATGAGCGAGTTGTTCACTTTGTGATTTGACGTTTTCAGCTGGAAATTTTTGAAAGAAGAGCGCTTGAGAGAGAGGCAGTTTATCTAATTTGAGATGCAGCCACGTGCCTGTTAGGGAATGAGGCTTATTGAGTTTCTTTTCAATTTTTAAATTTTCAATTAGGATGTCTTGAATCTGAATAGAGTTAGATTCGCAAGTTTCTCCCGATGCGGGCGTTCTATCCGAGGATATCCATGAGAGTCCCCAATGGTTCTTTTTCCACGATGTTTTAAATTTCTCAGATGATTGAAACTTGTTTGTGACTCCAAAACCAAGAATGACAGCAAGAAAAAAGAAGAGAGGTCGAGACTGAGGATTGAGTCTCCACCATCGTTTGGTTTTGAGTTTTAAAAATCTAACGTGTTTCATAGAGAACTACCTTTGTCACTTCATTGGCCATTCCGTCATAGATAACGGCCAGTCCCTCAGAGGGAATTGACAGTTGCCACTGATCAGATCCATTGAGCTTTTGAAGATTTGTGGGGCTATTGCGATACGCATGCCTCCAATAGAGAAATGATTTTTCATTTTTGGCCGGTGGTCTAAAGACGGCCTGAACAATTTTGTGATCCACCTGGAGAGAGACTTCTTCCCAATGGTAGATGATAGTTCCCTCACCACCTGGAAGCGTAGTGATGTGTTGGGGATCAGATAAAATTTGAAGAGCTTCATGTAATGAAGTTTGTCCGGGAGAAATATCCCGAATACCCTTTAAAGGGCGAAATTGATTACAGCCTGCTATGAGGGCAAGCAGGAGCCCAAAACATAGTTTCACGATGAAACTCATCGGAGTTTCAATATATTGTCTTGAGTCCCTCCCATAAGTGCCTCAAATGTTGTAATTTAATGGGATATGAGACGTGCTTCTCGCTCAAAGATCGTCAGATTCCTGCGTTGGTGGACTATTGGCCGCTTTATAGCGGCTATAATTGTTTTTATAATCCTGACTCCACTGATCATGTACTACTCTCACGATGTCTCGAAATTAAATACCCAATATCCCCAAGTCATTTTGCCCGAAACGCTTGAGGATGATGCTGACTACGAGTGGGTGCAAAAGCCACCGAAGTATTGGGTGAGACTTGATCAAATTTCACAATACGCCAAATGGGCGATTATCTTGTCAGAAGATTGGGGCTTTTATGAGCATCACGGCGTGGATTTTGATGAATTGAAAAAAGCCGTAGATCAAAGCGTGCGCGAAAAGAGGATGGTGCGAGGAGCGAGTACGATTTCTCAGCAAGTTGTGAAAAACGTTTTCCTCTCTTCGAATCGCTCAATCGTGAGAAAGGTGCATGAAATTATTTTGACTCAAAAGATGGAGGAAGCTGTCTCCAAGAAGAGAATTCTTGAAACGTATTTCAACATCGTAGAACTTGGCCCCAAAGTTTATGGGATAAAGAATGCAAGTTTCTACTACTTTAAAAAACACCCTTCGGCCTTAAATCCAAGAGAAGCAGCTTTCATCGCGATGCTACTCCCATCACCGAAAAGATATAGTAAGTCGTTTCGCAATCGAGAGCTCTCTCGGTTTGCTCGCTCAAGAATTAGGGCCATCCTTATCAAGCTTCGTTGGGCCAGAATTATCAATGAAGAGCAAAGACAAATGTGGAATCAGACAAAGTTTAGTTGGGAGAAATAGTTAGGGATTTATTTGTCTCACACACTCAAAGGCCGCAGCGGTGGCAATGTTCGAGAGATTTAAAGAGCGAATGTGGTTTGAATATTGAGGGAAGCTAAAAAAGCTTGCCGGATTTGCGTCTAGAATTCTTTGAGGAATGCCTCTCGTCTCTCCCCCAAAAACTAAATAGCAGCCTTTCTTGTAAGGAGCTTCATGCCAGGCTTTACCTGCGCCATTTTCAAACAGCATGACCTGATTCATTTCGGGTTTTTCAACTGAGAGAAAATGTTCCCAGTGATCATACTCTTTCAATGTCACATGCTTCCAGTAATCAAGGCCTGCGCGTCTTACGGCTTTCTCACTGATATCAAAGCCGTAAGGTTTTATTAAAATGAGTTCAGCATTCAGAGCGAGGCAAGTGCGCCCGATACTCCCGGTGTTACCGGGAATTTCAGGCGCATGCAATACGATTTTAAAAAAAGGATCGGACATTTACTTTGTAGTCATGAGCATGTGAACAAGTGTGCGAACTGTGAGACCTGAACCACCTGCAGGAGGGCAGTAAGGAAGATGGCTTTGGCCATCAGCAGTTCCTGCGATATCAAGGTGACACCAAGGAATATCATCCTTAATGAATTCTTTTAAGAATGCAGCCGCAGTCGCTGTGCCCGCGCGCATTGGCGTTCCAATATTCTTGAGATCTGCAATTTTTGATTTCATATCTTGAGTCCATTCAGGAATGATCGGCAATTGCCACATGTACTCGTTGCAATCATCGGCCGCTTTAAGAATTGAATCAATGAACTTTTGATCGTTACCAAGAGCTGCAGTCACTTGATTGCCAAGGGCCACAAGGCAGGCACCTGTCAAAGTCGCCGCATCGATAATGCCATCTGGTTTTAAGTCACAAGCATAATCAAGCACGTCACCAAGAACTAAGCGTCCTTCAGCATCAGTGTTAAGAATTTCAACCGTCTTTCCACTACGAGTTTTAACAATTGAATCAGGCATCGTCGCCAATGAGTTCACGGCGTTGTCAGTGATACCAAGTAGGCATGAGATTTTTACAGGAGCCTTCAGCATCACGGCCGCACGGAAAGCACCATACATCGTCGCAGATCCCGCCATGTCATGCTTCATTCCCATCATGCCAGCACCAGGCTTAAGCGAGTAGCCGCCTGTATCAAACACTAAGCCCTTACCAACGAGCGCGATATGTTTTGTCTTAGCCGTCTTTTTCGTAGGCTCATAAGTGAGATGAACAAGACGTGGCTCAAAAGCAGAACCGGCGTTCACAGAAAGGAACATGTCCATTCCCTCGGCCTTGATCTGAGCTTTGTTCAAGATTTTAATTTTCACGCCTTTAAGATTCTTCTTCACATCGGCTTCAATCAATTTTGCATATTCTGTTGAGCGAAGGACGTTTGGCACTTCATTCACAAAGTCACGCACGACATGAATGGCTTCAACGATCGGCTGGGTGGCTTCAAGAGCCTTTTTGATATTGGCTTCTTTCTTTTTATCAAAGTTAGAAAGAAGAACTTCTTTGAGATTGGCGGGAGATTTTTTGCTTAAATATTTATCAAAGCTGTAATCCGACATACCAATCGCTTCAGCGATCACGGCAGCTGCTTTAGCCGAGTCACCCAAAACATCAAAGCTTGTGAAATCAAAGCTCATTGAGCTGTGCTTTTCAGCTTTTGCGGCCTTAAAGATTTTCGCAATTGTTTTGCGCAAATCTTCTGCTTTAACCTTAGTCTTTTCTCCAAGGCCCACCACTTTAACAGTCTCTCCAAGTGTGCCAGTGAAAGTAATCACTTCATCTCGGCTCGCTTTAAAGTTTTTGTTGGCCTTAAGAAGTGAGAATTCTTCTTTTAAACTTTGGTCTCTCCAGTGATCAACACTGACAACTGTCTCCTCAGAGGTTTTCCCTTTAACTTTTGAAGTTTTCGTTTTTTGAAAGGCGCTGACAATTTTCACATCAGCATTCATGGCTTTTTGACCGTTAAAATCAAGAACTAGCATCGCTCCTCCTCATTGAGATCTTTAATGGCATGAGGGTAGCACGGGGGGTCTTGGTTGCCTAGAACGTGAGGTCAGAGTAATCTTTGACTATGCGACTTTTGCTTCAGCGTTATATGGCGGCCAACTTTGTTTTACCTCTGATGGTGAGTTTGGTCTTTTTTGTGACCTTTATGCTGACTTTTGAGCTGTTTAGACTGACCTCGCTTTTAATGACTCGCGATATCACTGTTCCCTTTATGGCCGGTTTACTTGGAAACCTTGCGTTGACTTTTATTCCGCTCGCTCTTCCCTTGGCCACGTTCTTTTCTGTCGTCTTTTGTTTAAATAAGCTCAGTACTGATTCAGAATATATTGCGATGCGTGCCGCTGGCTTCACCAAGGGAAAGATTTTTGTCCCGTTCTTTATAGTTTCCGTTTTGTTAGCGAGCAGCGTGTATTTTTTGAATCAACAAATTATCCCTTACACGAATAGAGATTTTAAACGCCAGGTGAACTTCCTGACCTCCAGTGGGCTTCTTGCTTCAATTCAGGCCGGACAATTTTTTACGGCCATTCCCAACATCACTCTTTTCCCCACAACAGTCTCTACAGATGGCAGAGATTTGGGTGATGTCTTTTTGCAATTAAAAGATAGTAAGGGTGAGCGAGTGATCATGGCGAAGAAAGGGGTTCTGGATTACCAGCGTAATTCAAAAACCTTGGTAGAAAGCTTAACGCTCAATTTGTATGACGGAAACATTGTGGCTCTTAAATCAGGATTCGATGATTCAGAAAAAATTCTCTTTAAAAGTTACACGCTTCCGATCTCACAAAATAAGTTTTCCGACAGAATTAGCCCACGAGAGACGATGCTGAATGGAAGAGAGCTCGCCGCCGTTTTGAAGATGACCAACAAACAGGCCGAAGAGAAGTATCGCTTTGATGAAAGAGATATGTTCAATGCGAAGTATGAACACTGGAATCGCATGAATACACCTCTGCTGTGTCTCTTGCTCACATTTCTCGGTTTTGGATTGGGTGTTAAGGAGAATAGAGGAAAGGGGAGAAACTCCGCTCTTTATGGTCTTGGAAGTTTAATATTATTTTACGGGTTATTTTTCTTTTTAATTGGAATTGCTCGCAAAGGGGGACTTCCCGTCCCCGTGGCAATGCTTATTCCTGATTCTGTTTTGCTTTTTTTAGGTATCTATTTCTTTAGAAAACTAGACTGGCAAGGTTAAGGTTTTTTCGCCTTAAGTTCCTCTTCCTCGATTTTCATTCTTCTTTGATACTCCTCAGCTGTGTAGAGGATATCATCAGAGGCTTTAGGAAAAAGTGGAAGGATGTGGGCTGAGTTTTGTGACTCAGGAAAAATTAAACTTTTGAATCCCGTTTTCGTGGGAGCATCAATTAATTTATTTTGATAAAAAATTCGAGTGACTTTCACATTCCCTAAGAACATGAGGATTTCTTTGCCTTGAAGAAAGAGCCCTTTTCCTTTCTCTAGAATCACACTCTCAATCGGAGCTTGGTCAACTTTGTAGCTCATCCAAGTACTTCCCTCAACAGCTGTGACATAGACATTCTCTAGGCCTTTGTTGATGGAGTCTTTGATGCCAGAAGGTAAGATTTTCTCATCAGTGTTTTCTGGTGCATCGGCCATGACTGCAAAAAGTTTAACCGTAATCTTTCTAAAATCTTTGGGCGGGAAATTTCTTCTTGCACTTATCTCAGCTTCTTGAGGCTTAGGCTTCTCAGCTTCTTGAGGCTTCACTTCTTCTTTCTTTGCTTCTACAACTTTTTCTTCTTCAACTTTCTTCTCTTCAGTGACTTCTTTCTTCTCTTCTTCCTCGACTTTGACTTCAGGCTTTGGATTGGTGTTTAGGTCAACCAACTCAGAACTTGGGACGAAAGTTGGGCCATATTTTTTTTCAGCGACTGAATCTTTCTCGCTATCAATTGTCTTAGTGACAAGTTGGTAGAGGCCGATAAACACAACGCACACTCCAACAAAAACAACAGCTGGAACAATGACCCTTTGTCTCTCCTGAGCTTTCTTATCTTGATCAAGGATTTTTGAGGGATCTTCTTTCACCTTTGGTGCAGCGGGGATTTCTTCGGCTGGCTTTGGAGCATCAAATTGCTTTGTATGGTTTAGATTGGGAAAGGGTTTACCCACAATTGTGAGGTAGGAGTATTCAAGCTTAGTGATCACATCCTCTGGAGGAAGTGAAATCACTCTCGCATAACTGAGCACAAAACCTTTAATGTAAGCGGGACTTGGAAGGGCACTAAAGTTATTGGCTTCAAGAGCACGTAAAATATTTAAATTAATTTTAGTTTTTTGAGAGACCTTTTCAATCGATAGCTTCATCTCTTCGCGCTTGGATTTTAAGTGGTCACCAATGTGAACCACACTTCCTGAAGAATGATTATTTTGCGATGTATCTGTAGTCATATTGGGCCCTAGAATGTCGAATTAATCGTTGGTTTTTGGTTCTTTGATTTCATGCTCTCACTTCTATTTTCAAGGAGAGTTATTTCTGTCAGTTTCTGTTGGGCGAGAGAACCATAGGGAGTTTTTGAGAATTTTGTCTCAATCTCATCAAGCTTCATGCGAGCCCCTAAGTAATCTCCAAGTTCAATCTCAGTGAGGGCGAGCCAGTAAAGTGGCGCCGGTGAATTCACACAAACACCCATGCGGGCTTCGCGAAAGTTTTTGTGTGCGTCTTTAAAACGACGATTCTTATAATCAAGCTCGCCTAACTGCATCCAAGCCGGGCAATAGTCTTTGTTTTCTTTGATGGCACTCATTAAGTGAGCTCTCGATTTTTCTGTATTGTTTCTTTTAAGTTCAATGAGGGCCAGGTTGTAGTAGGTGCGAGAGTGTTTCTCGTAAGTCACATCTTTAAGAGCATGAAGATAGTGCTTCTCTGCTCCCACAAGGTCTCCGCGTTCAAACAAAAGAGAGGCAAGATTAACTCTCGCATCAGTTAGAGTTGGGTCAATCTCAAGAGCTTTTTTAATGTGGGCAAAAGCCTGGTCTTTTTCACCCTTGAAGTAATAGGCCATGCCTAAATTATTGTGGATCTCAGGATTTTTTCCATCAAGCTTCGCCGCTGTTATCAGATGGCTTACGGCTTGGGTGTAGTTGGCGGCGAGAAGGTCTTGTGTTCCTTGGTCATAATGGATTTGGGCTTGGTCTTTAGAGACATCTTTTTTTGTCGTTGAGCATGAGACAGCGAAAAAGATGGCGAGAATGAATAGATAATTTTGCATATTTTCCCTCTATGACACAGTCGTTCAGCAATGGATAAATTTTAGTCAATGTTGGGACTGTTTAGCAAAAGTAATCTCTGTGGTGCTGAGAGATAAAAAAGATTAGAAGATTAAAATAGTCCAGCATTGTCATTGATGATCTCTATGGGCAATGGCATTTGTTCAAGCCTAGAATAAGCTCATGATTTGGTCGCGTATCCCATATTTTTTAGAGCTCATAGTTAATGGAGCTTTCGTAGCTTTGTTCACCTTGAGCAAAGCCAAAAAAATACCGCCCTTTCTTCAGCAACTTCCACCAGAGCTCCTGTCGCGTTGGCTGGTGTGGTTAGCTCCTGTTCTAGTTTTCATTTCTCTTCTCAATCATTTCAAGCGCAGCAATGGCGTAGAAGACTTTTTTAGAAAATATATTTTCAGTTTTATCATCTTTGTTCCCATGCTTCTCACGTTTGGTGATCCTGAGTTCATTTACTGGCTAACCGTTGTGCATCTCTTTTCCACACTCATCTCCTTAAATGAGAAGATGACTGAAGAGGTGACTTCCCATCGCTTTAGTCCCAATACAAGTCTAGACTGGGTGCAATCCTCAAAACTGACTCCCGCTCAACTTGTGATTCTTTCATTTGCTCTTATTATTTTAATCGGTGCCTTGCTGCTGGTTCTGCCCATCTCCTCACAGGCCGGCAAAACGATTAGCTTTATCGATGCTTTGTTCATGTCGACTTCCGCGACATGCGTGACTGGGCTTGCTCCCGTTTCACTGGCCGATGATTTCTCACTATTCGGGCAATTGGTCATTTTGACTCTCATTCAGGTGGGCGGTTTAGGGATCATGACTCTATCGTCATGTATCGCTCTGTTCATGGGTCGAAACTTGGGAGTGCGTGAGCAAGTGCTGATGCAAGACGTTCTCGATTCTTCAAGTTCTGAAGAACTTCTTTCTTTGATTGTCGATATTGTGAAGTTTACTCTCTTAATTGAATTTATCGGCGCAATCTGTCTCACATTTGGTTTTTACTTAGAAGATTACGAAATTGGGCAGTCTCTCTACTTTGGTTTCTACCACTCCATTTCTGCTTTTTGTAATGCGGGTTTAGCTCTGTTTAATAACAGCCTTGAAGATTTTAAATTCAGCCCATTTATCCATGGAACTGTGGCCGCTTTGATTATATTGGGTGGCCTCGGCTTTTCTGTGATTCAAGAAATTCGCAATGCCATCATTACAAAAAAGAAATTTATTAATTTCTCACTTCATAGCAAAATTGTGATTGTCACGAATGCTCTTCTTATCGCCTTTGGAACCACTTACTTATTCTTTGGAGAGTTTTTGCACGGCTTTGCAGAGTATGGTCTTTGGGGAAAAATGCAAGTGGCTTTCTTTCAAAGTGTCACCACTCGAACGGCCGGTTTTAACTCTGTTCCTTTAACTGACCTTCATCCGCACTCAATCTATATGATGGTGCTTTTGATGTTTGTGGGGGCTTCGCCTGGATCAACTGGTGGCGGTATCAAAACCACGACTTTTGCTCTTTTAGTTCAGTCCGTAAAATCGACGCTCTCCAATCACAATCGAGTGGAAATGTTTGAGAGAACAATTCCCAATGTCATTGTCGTGAGAGCGATAGCGATCTTTATTATTTCCTTGATTACAGTGAGTACGGTTCTTCTTGTTTTGATGAGGCTTGAGCCTAATAAAGATTTCCTCGCACTTCTTTTTGAAACCGTTTCAGCATTTGGCACTGTCGGATTGAGTCTTAATCTCACGGCGACCTTGAGTTCCATGGGAAAACTGGTGATTTCTGCAGTGATGTTTATTGGTCGAGTCGGTCCTTTGACTTTAGTTTTAGCTGTCGGTCAAAACGTTTCAGCGACTCGTGTTCGATACCCAGAAAGTAAAGTTCTAATCGGTTAATATGGAGTAACTATGTTTATTGCAGTCATTGGCTTAGGGACATTTGGTGGTAAAACCGCAACTCGACTTCACGAAAAAGGGGCAGAGGTTTTGGCCATTGATACTAACCCCGAGCTCGTTGAAAAAATTAAAGACCGTGTCACCCATGCTGTTTGTATTGATGTGACTAATGAGAAAGCGATGCGCGCATTAAGTATCACAGACGTAGACACTGCCGTTGTGGCGATCGGTGATAACGTTCAGATGTCTATTATGGCGGTGGCATCTCTGAGAAAATTAGGTGTGGGACGTATCATCGCACGGGCCACCAGTTTATTACATGAACACGTGCTTAAAGAAGTAGGGGCTTCTGAGATTGTAAAAGTGGAAGAGGAAATGGGTGACATTATCGCCTCTAAAATTGCTGCTCCTTATGTGCTTCAGCGCTTTAATTTCTCTGCTGGTTATTCGATTGTAGAATTAAAACTCGGTAAGAGATTTCATGGCAAAACTCTTGTCGAAAGTCAGATTCGCCAATCCTACTCTCTTAACATTGTGGCCCTTCAAAAAAGAGTTCCTACCATCAATGAAGACGGAAAAGCCGCCTTTAAAGTTGTGATCAATGATAGTCCATTGCCAATGGATATTATTGAAGAAGAGGACATTGTTGTTATTGTTGGAAACGATAAAAATTTAGATAAACTCTTCCATGATTTAGAAGAGAACTAGAGGAACATATGAATTTATCACTAAAAGCTAGAGTGGCTGCGAGTTTTATCATCGCAAATATCGTGGTTCTGATTATGGGATTCACGGTATTCTTCTTTTTGGACTCACTCAATAATCAGATCAGCACCATTACAGACAACACCAACAAAATTAGTCTTTTGTCCGATGAAGTTCGAATGAGTACGGTCTCGATCCTTAAGCTTCAAAAGAAAATCCTCACCACAAAGTCGAGTGAAGATGATCTTCGAAGATTACAAGTGTTGTGTGAAGGTTTCTCTACTCAGCTCCAGCGTCTCGATAGCTACTACAGCGAAGTGGAAGCCAAAAAAATTATTTCTAAAATGCTTGGTTATGTTGAATCGCTTCAGACCATTGTGGGTAAAAGCGCTCTGTTCTATCGTGACAACGCAGGCCTCTCAACCATTAGTGAACTCACTGATAAAATTCTTGAGGCCTTCTCTGATTTCCAAGATATTCAGTATTACCAAAACGAGCAAAGAGATAAGCAAGTGAAAGCCATTATTGGTGAAACGCGCCGTAATATGCTTATTACTTTGATCATCACTTTCCTTGGCACGATTCTTCTCTCTCTGGTGATTCCGGGGAAAATTGCGATGCCCTTTAAAAAGATTCGCGACGCCGTGAGAGAACTGCGCGAAGGGAATTTCGACGTCAGTATTTACTACAATCAAAACGATGAAATCGGAGAGCTTGCGAGTGAAATTAATAAAATGATCACTTCTATCAAAAAGTTTGAAGAGATCCGTGCCGATCGCATCAGCGTTGAGCATAGAAAGTTTGATCTTTTGGCCAATATGGTGAAGAAGAATATCCTTGTCGCTAACGCTCGTGGGGCCCTGGTCTACATGAATAACAGTATGTACGGTCTTCTGGGTTTGCAGTCTGACGACGTGATCAACAAAGAATTTGCCGATGTTCATTTCCCTGACAGCATTGTGGAGACTTTTGATGTCGCCCTCAAGCGCCGCTCAAAGATTGAAAATGCTGAGATTACCGTCCCAAGACGCAAAAAAGTCATGGACCCTGAGACTAATGAATACATTTACCAGGACTTGGGCGAGCCTTATCATGGCTATGCGAACGTTATTCCTATCCGCGCCAAAGACAATAATTCTGACTATTACATGATGATCATTTCGCAAGAGGTGTTTAACTAACGCTCACTTTGCGCTATGCTGGGCGCCGTACTCTTACGGCTCCCAGGGAATAAAATGGCCATCGATCCACAGTATATTCGCAATTTTTCAATCATCGCCCATATTGACCATGGGAAATCCACTCTTGCTGACCGAATCATTGAGATGACTCAATCGATCACCGCTCGAGAGAAAACTGACCGTTTGCTCGACAATATGGACTTAGAGAAAGAGCGCGGGATTACCATTAAGGCGCAGACAGTTCGTCTCAAATACCGCGCCAAAGACGGGAAAGATTATTGGTTCAATCTCATTGACACGCCGGGACATGTGGACTTTACCTATGAAGTCTCTCGCTCTCTGGCATCATGTGAAGCCGCTCTTCTTGTCGTTGATGCCTCTCAAGGGATTGAAGCTCAGACGCTGGCCAACGTTTATATGGCCCTCGAGAATAATTTAGAGATTATTCCTGTCCTGAATAAAATCGATCTGCCTCACGCCGATGCGGATAAAGTCGCCAAAGAAATTGAAGACGTCATTGGTATTGGCGCGCAGGACGCTCCCAAGGTTTCGGGGAAATCTGGCTTAGGCGTAGATTTTCTTTTAGAAGAAATTGTCAGACTCGTCCCTCCTCCTGTGGGAGTAGGATCAAAGCCGCTTCAAGCTCTTATTTTTGATTCTTGGTTTGATTCTTATCGCGGCGTTGTGGTTCTGGCGCGCGTGATGGAAGGAACCATTAAGGTGAAAGATAAAGTTCACTTCAAACATTCGCATATGGATTATGAAGTGATTAAGCTTGCGTGTAGCACGCCGTTCTACTTAGAGGTCGATGAACTTGGCGCGGGCGAAGTGGGCATGATCATCTGCGGGATCAAAACTATTCGTGATGTGAAAGTGGGTGACACTATTGTTCACTCCGCTCAAAAAGATACCACTCCTACACTTAAGGGTTACAAAGAAGTTAAACCGATGGTGTTCTGTGGAATTTTTCCAGTCGTCTCTGAAGAGTATGAAGTTCTCAAAGATGCGCTAGAGAAACTGGCGTTGAATGACAGCTCATTTAATTATGAACCTGAATCTTCTCAAGCCTTGGGTTTTGGATTCCGTTGCGGCTTCTTAGGTCTTTTGCATATGGATATCATCCAAGAGCGCTTAGAGCGTGAATTTAATCTCGCTCTCATCTCTACGGCTCCCTCGTGTGCTTATGAAGTTCACACGACCAAGGGTGAAGTCGTGATGATTGAGAACCCCTCAAAACTTCCTGACGTGACTTATATTGATTGCATCAAAGAGCCGACAGTGAAGCTCTCGATTCATTTGCCTAATGATTACGTCGGAAAAATTATTAAGCTTTGTGAAGACCGTCGCGGTCAGCAGCAGGCCATTAATTACATCACTGAGGAGCGTGTGCAGTTGATCTACATCTTGCCTCTCTCTGAGATGATGTATGACTTCTATGACCAACTCAAGTCACTCTCTAAGGGTTATGCATCGATGGATTATGAACTCCATGAATACCTGCAAGCTGACCTGGTTAAGCTTGATGTGCTGTTAAATGGCGACAAGGTTGATGCGCTCTCGATTATCACTCATAGAGATAATTCATTTAATAGAGGCCGTGATCTTACTCATAAACTGATGAAGCTGATTGATCGTCAGCAATTTGATATTGCGGTGCAAGCAGCTATTGGCGCAAAGATCATTGCCCGTGAAACAGTGAAGGCCCTCCGCAAAAACGTTCTTGCAAAGTGTTACGGTGGCGATATCAGTCGTAAGCGTAAACTCCTCGAGAAGCAGAAAGAGGGTAAGAAGCGGATGAAAATGGTCGGAAACGTTGAAATTCCTCAAGAAGCTTTCTTGGCAGTCTTGAAGGTGGACGAGTAGAATTTACTGCATGTTAGAACTCATTGATGGCCACATAGAAAAAATGCTCTCTCTCTACACTCAGGGGGAATACTTCGATCGCTTAAAGCAAGCGAAAGAATCCTACGTTGTTCTCACGGGAAAACTCGATGAAGACAAAGACGAGTTTGAGAGCCGAATGAACTGTTTTAATGAGTGGTATTTATTTCAGTGGAAAGATGAGGCGGGTAAAAAAATTGTCGAAGACTACATTCGCAAAGAACAGCTCGATGAAGACCTCTCTCAAGCGTTCTTAAACGTGAATCACACACTCCTTGAATTTTCTAAAACCAACTGGCGCAGCCAAGTGGTGTTGAAAGATATCCTTCATGATGAAAAAGCCATCTTAGCTAAAGGCCATAATCACATTGGCTTAGTTGAGGATGATTTATTTATCGGTCGAGTTGTCCGCTACAAAGGTGAGAGTTTTCTTTTGAGAGGTGTTTGCACTCTTCCTCAAAGTATTCGCTCAATCTTGAAGAAGCAGTCAAAGAAAATTCGTAAGATGAATTCATTCGAAGAAGAGCTTAAGTTTTTATTGAATCTTGAATCTTTAAAAACAAAATCGATGCACTATCAGCACATCGAGCCTTCAAAGATTTTTGTCTTTAATTAGATTTTTTTCTATTTAAAAGCCAGGGGATGGCACCTAAAAGATTAAACGCCATCACCACAACAAAATACATATTAAAGAAATTAGCGCCATTGGGCTCACCTGCAAAACCGAATAAGGTCTCAAAGGCCGCATGACCTACACCTAAGCCACCTGGTGCAATCGGAAGAGCAACGGCCATAAAACCCAGCGGAATAAAACTTAAAACGAGTGGAAGTGAGAGTTCAGTCACGTATTGAGGACTGACGAGCAAATGAAAAATCACCACTCCAAAAAATTGGACCATCACACTGATGAAAATGGCCCATCCGATTTGCGGCTTCGCAAGGAGGAGATCTTTCCACAGGTCTTCAAGCCTATTGAGGAGGTGAAGATTTGGAAATAGCTTTTTAAATTGGGAGAAGAGCTCGTTAATCAATTTTGGGTACAAAAAGAAAATGAAGAGACTCGTCACGACGATACCAAAAAGAGAGAAATTAAATTTTAACAAGGGAATGAGTTTGGGCGACATTTGAACAAGAGCGCCATAATTGGCGACTGAAAAGAGACCCATTAAAATAATCAGTCCCGTCAGTCCCATGAGACGATCGAGGAAGCAGGAAAAAAGCAGAAAAGCACGAGAGAAGGAGGAGTCGTGTTTTCTCACATAAAAAATCTTCACGACATCGCCAGTCACGCTTCCTGGAAGGACGGAGCTAAAAAACATTCCAATCCAATTGACTGAAAAAAGTCCCAGAAGCGGGAGTTTCTGAGAGGCCCGGGCACTCAATAAATGTCGCCAGCGCCAAGTCACCAAAAATAAATTGAAAAAACAGAAAGCCCCCGCCAACATTAAACGGTGCGGGTAGCGGCGCATCTCGGCCAAAAGATTCCAGTTCAATTTACCTGATTGGACGAGCCACCATAAAAGGCCCACGGCCATGAGAGCTTTTGCTAGATTTATCAGTACTTTTTTGAGCATGGGTTGATGATAGCATCTTGGCGATGCTATGAAAGCCCAAAAGGATATTTATGAAGATTGCTGCCATTCAGCTTGAGTCTAAATTAGAGCCTCAGGTAAATCTTGAAGTCATCAGAAAGCATATGCTTCAGGCCCGTGAGTCTGGAGTAGAAGCTGTTTTTCTTCCAGAGGTTTTTTATTCGATTTCCAATGGATTGACGGCTTCGCCTTATCTGGTTGAAGACGGCAATGAGCATTGGAGAGCGATTCAGAAATTGGCGCTCGATTTTAAAATGTTTTTAATTGGTGGCTCCGTGGCCACTTTAGAGAAAGGAAAAATTCTTAATCGTAGTTATAACTTTGCTCCCGACGGCACTGAGCTTGGGCGCTACGATAAAACTCATCTCTTTGCCTGTGATCTCTCGAAGCATCCTTCAGCGACAGTAATTAACGAAGGCAAGATTTATACAGCTGGAAGTAAACCTTTGATGATCGATATCAATGGGTGGAAGATCGGAGTCGCGATTTGCTTTGATCTGCGCTTTCCTGAACTCTTCCGCTGGTACTCTTCCCAAGGAGCGACTGCTCTGACCATATCTTCAGCGTTTACTGTGCCAACAGGAAAAGCCCACTGGCATACTTTAGTGCGTGCACGTGCGATCGAAAATCAGTGCTACACTGTGGCTTGCGGGCAATGGGGAGAGCACAATGAAAGAATCAAGACCTATGGGCACTCTTTAATTGTTGATCCTTGGGGTGAAGTTCTTGCTGATGCAGGTGAGGGTGAGAAAATGATCATGGCCGAGTTTGATCACTCAAGACTTAAGCAGGTGAGAGAAAGATTAGATGTCCTAAGAGATCCAACAAAACCTCATTGGCTAAGTTAGATAAGGATTGTCTCCGGTCTTATGATCAGTGAGATCAACGACTTCTAAAATATCGGGAAAATTTTGTTTGATGAGTGTCTCAATTCCCCCTTTGAGGGTGGCTTGAGAGCTCGAGCAACCGTGGCATCCGCCATGAAAGCGCACAAAAAGTTTTTGGTTATCGAGATCGATGATTTCTACGTTTCCCCCGTGCTGAGCGAGAGCGGGGCGAACTTGTTCATCAAAAATTTTTTCAATTTGGCTAAGCATGTTCCACTCCTTAGAGTCGGTAAGGACGCTGGCCGGTGAACTCGATAAGCAAAGCTTGAAGTTGACGAGAAGGACCGTTAGCTGAAAAAGGCTTCACCCAAGTGATACTTTCAACAAAACCTTGCTCAGAAACTTTAAAAATTCTTCCCTCGTCTGCGGCCGCTGCATAAAACCAAGTGGGTGATTGAGAAGCATCCATTCCCATTTGAACGAAGCGAAGTTTCTTAAACTGAGGATCTTGAATTTTAAGTGGCTGGCGAAGTTCTAACCAAGCGGCAGAAACTTTGTTGTCTGAAACAGCAACGACGAGTGTTGATTGATCGGGCATCATGTAAACAATTTCTCTTTCATCACTTGAAACCGGATGACCTAAGAAATCGAGTTGATCGACACTCATTCCCACTTGAAGAGGTGAGAGAGAAGCATAGTTGTGAATCTTTGATTGAGCAGAAACTAACGCTAGGCAGGCTAGCGTGATAAGAGCAACAGCACTAATAATCCATTGGCGCATGAGTCATACCTTAGTTTATTTGTAGTATTTCAGCACAGCAAAGAGGGGATTGCCTAGGTAATGTTGTAGAAAGTTCTGAATTTACTAGAGAAATTATGTTTGATGCGACTTGATAACGTTGGCTAAGATGTTCAGATCTTTGGGCTTAAATAAGACTTCTTTAATTCCAATTTTTTTGAATTCATCCACATCGGCGCTGGGTTCGCCGGTTAACATGATGAAGCATCCGCTCCAATTTCCTTGGATGGCTTTAAAGAAATCGAGGCCATTCATTTGAGGCATGCGAAAGTCTGAAACCACCACATCAGGTTTTGATTTTTTTAGGTTTTCAATTGCGGCTAGGGGATTTTCAAAACACTGCGTTTCAAATCCCTCGCGCTCTAAAATGTATTTGAGGATTTGACGAATTTCACTCTCGTCATCCACGATCCACACTTTCATTCTTTCATTATAGAGATAAACGTCTTCAGTTGTGAAAAAAATTAAAACTTTAAGCTCAAGAAATATTCACTTTTGCATATGACTGATAATTGTCATCGATGAATTTCCCCTCTCAAGTCTTCCAGCTCCTTATTGCGCCTCCTGCATGGGGTAAAACTCGACTGTTTCGTCAATGGTGTGAAAATGAAGCAGAGCGCTTTCTTTATATTTCTCCACTTCGGGCACTAGCAGAGGAAGTGAAGAGTCTCAATTCAAAAATATGGGTGGTTTTGCCTGAAGAAATCTTGAATTTAAATTGGGAAGAGATGGCGAGAGCAAAACCAAACTTGGTGGTTATTTGGGATGAAATTCATCTCGTTCCTGAGTGGGGACTCACCTTTCGTCATGCCATGATGGAGTCTTGGTATGGATTTTGTCTCTCGGGACTTGCGGGAGTGGGATTGACGGCGACCTATAATAAGAGCACTTGCGATTTTCTTATTGAGAGTCTGAATCAAAATTACTCTCATCTTTTGATTGGAGACGCAGGTAATTTTAAATTTAAAAATCCTCCTGCAAAATGGTGTGTAGGAAAAAAGAGAAATATTGAAAAACTCATAGAAGAGAAACTCTCTGGCCGCACATTAATCTTTTGTGAATCACGAAATGAAGTGGATCAATGGCATAGGAAATTATCACATCAATTTAGAGTATGGCCTTGCAAAGGGGGAGAGACAAAAATCTTTCGTGAAAAACTGAAGCATGAATCTCCACCCGACATTATTGTCGCCACTTCTTGTTTATCTCACGGGATTAATTTGCCACAATTGGAGAGAGTGATTTTATTAAGCGAGTCATTTCCAGATTGGCTTAATCACCAGATGAGAACCAGGGCGGGACGTAGAGGGGAGAGTTATGAGATTTGGTGTACTTGGAATAGTTGTGATCAAAACCTCTACCTTCGTCTCTTCTCTTGGCTGCGTCTCTTAAAGCGAGTTAAGATGCTCGAACTCAGACAAGCATTTTCAGCGTGGTGGTATGGCCCTTGAAGGTATAGTCATTCAAATAATTCCTCAAAAAGAGCGCGACCTGATCGCTCGTTTTTTGTTACGTGAGGGGACAACGATTAGTGTCTATGTCTTTGGTGGTATGGGTGGAGGAAAAAATTCTAAGCCACGAGTCTTTGAGCCAGGAAATTTATTAAAATTTGAACTTCGACGTTCGCAAAGTGGGCATGCTTCTGGTGAAACACTCGGCAGTGTTTCTGAGCATACACTGATGTGGCAAGCCAAAAATATTCGCCATGATGCCAAAGGTTTTGCTCTCGCCTGCTTGTATATGGAAATGATTTTAAAGACAGCACTTCCGCATCAGGGAGAGGATATCAATGCTCAAAGTGAGCACGGTGGACTATTCAATGTGCTCTCGAATGGATTGTTTTATCTCGATCAATCCCTAGAGAAGAAAAATCTTATTTGGGAAAATCATTTACTCTTATTTCTCTCGAAGTTTCTGCTCCATTTGGGAGTTCTTCCAGATGAATCTGAATGCGTTTATTGTGGCAGCTCACTTGAGCTTGAAGCCTGTGCTCCGTTGATTTTAGAGCAGGGTGGATTTACCTGTGAAAATTGTTTGTCTCAAATTGAAGAATCGGTGGAAACCAACTTGCCGCTGCGGGCCCTGCTCTCTCAAGCCGTTCGAACAAAATTTCAAGAATGGGAGAAGCTTCCTCAGACTCCGCAAACCGTGAATGTGCGCTTAATCCAGTTTTGGTGTTACCAATTTCAGGTGAGATTGCCAGAAGTCATGTCGTATAAACTTTTATTCTAGAGACTTGGCAAAATCGAGTAAGGTCTCGAAGTAGGGATAGTTGGCTTTTGACTTTGGTTCGCGCACGATCGCGCCCTTGATTCCAGCTTTGATACCGCACTCAGCATCGATTTCTTTGTCACCGATCATCCAGCACTGTGATTCATCGAGATTATACTTTTTGATAAAATCTAAAATCAGCTTAGGTTCTGGTTTTCTACATTGGCAGGTGTCATCTGGAGAATGGGGACAAACTCCCCATCCCTTGTAAGGAGGAAGCTTGTTGAATTTCATGTCAGCATCCATCATCTTATGAATTGCACTCACAGCATCAATTGTGAAAAAACCACGGCCAACGCCCGATTGATTCGTAATCACAAAAAGCTCGTACCCTT
>JAIEMA010000053.1 GCA_019752535.1 Bacteriovoracaceae bacterium | reverse complement strand
TGATGAATCCCACGTTGATATGCCGGGCTTTCCCTTGTTTGCACTTTTTACCCTTGCGATGGGCATGACCAGTGTGATCCCGGATATGGATCCCACTAAGCCTGCTCAATGTGATCCGGCTAAACTCACGCGCACACTCATTGATAAAAAAATTACTTTCGCTGCTGGATCTCCTGCGATCTGGGAGAGAGTGGGGAAGTTTTGTCAGCAAAATAAAATCACTCTCCCTCATCTTCAACATGTGGTCATGTTTGGTGCTCCGGTGAAAGTGGAGATTCATGAATTGTGGAAAGATATTATTCCCCATGGCACCACTCACACACCTTATGGTGCGACCGAGTGTTTACCGGTATCGACATTTTCAGGTCGTGAAGTTCTCTCTGAGACGGCACCCATGACTCGATCTGGGGCAGGCACTTGCATTGGTCTTCCCGTCGAAGGCAATAAAGTTTTTATTATCAAAGATGCGGATATTCCCTTGGGTGAAATTATTGAATTGCCCCCTGGTGAACGGGGAGAGATTGTGGTTTTGGGTCCGACGGTCACCCCAGGTTATTTTGAAAACCCTAAGGCGACTGAGCTTGCGAAAATTTCAACGCCTCTGGGGCTTGCACACAGAATGGGGGATGTGGGTTATAAAGATATATCAGGGCGGCTTTGGTTTTGTGGCCGAAAATCCCATGTCATAAAGTTTGAAGGTGCCTCTCACTATCCCATTCCTATTGAGAGTCTTTTTAATCAGCATAAAGCGATTAAGAGATCTGCACTGATAGAGGATGGTCATGGCCCAGCACTCGCTGTGGAAATGAATCCTGGTCATCAATGGAGTGAATCGATTCGCTTAGAGCTTATTGAATTAGGATCAAAACAAGCACACACTCATATTATAAAGAATTTTTATCCTCACCCAGGTTTTCCTGTAGATGTGAGACATAATATCAAGATTGATCGTTTGGCATTAAGTCGTTGGGCCAAGGAGCAGAGAGCATGAGAATTTTAGTCACAGGTGGTGGTGGATTTCTCGGAACGTGGATTATAAAAGAGTTACTTCGAAAATATCCAACAGCGATGGTAACGAATTTCTCAAGGCATGCTTACGAGCACCTTGAGGCCATGGCCGTCCCAACGATTCGTGGAGATATCTCAAAAATTGAAGACGTAGAGCGGGCCTTGGCGCAAGGATTTGAGGCCATCTTTCATGTCGCCTCTCTCGTCGGGATGTGGGGCAAGGCCGAAAGCTTTGATCGCATTAATGTGTTAGGAACTGAAAACTTATTAAGCGCTTCAAAAAAATTTGGTGTTAAACGTTTTATCTATACTGGATCTCCAAGCAGCGTTTTTGGACGAGGCGGACATGCAGGCGCGGATGAAACTTTGCCCTACCCACAAATTCATCTCGGTCATTACGCTCGCACGAAAGCTCTTGCTGAGCAGTTGGTTTTGGCCGCCAATGATGAGAATCTACACACTGTCTCCCTAAGACCCCATCTCATTTGGGGGCCCGGTGATCAGCATCTCATTCCTCGCGTGATGAATCAGGCCCGTGTGGGGAAGCTAAAAATAGTGGGATCAGGTGATAATCAAGTTGATGTCATTTATGTTGAAGAAGCCGCGAAGGCCCATGTTTTAGCTTTTGAAAAACTCACCACTGGCTCACCCGTTTGTGGGCAAGCTTACTTCTTGGGTCAAGGCCCGATTCGTCTTTGGGATTTTGTTCAAGAAATTTTAAGACGCGGAGAAATTGATCCACCTGAAAGTAGCGTTAATCTCAAATTAGCTTATTTCATGGGCTGGATTTTTGAAAAGATTTGGATTCTTGCCGGTATTTATTCTCCAGAACCTCCGGTCACCCGTTTTGTGGCACTTAATATGGGAGTGGATCACTGGTTTTCTCATGAAAAAGCCAAGCGTGATTTAGGTTGGAATCCCGAAATTTCTATTGAAGAAGGAATGAATCGTCTTTTTGCCAAAAGAGAAGGCTACCGCCATCTTCTTACTCCTAGCGAGATTTCACTAAATCAGAAATAACTTCTCTATAGCTCTTGGCGATCTTCGATTTTTTTAGAATACCATGCTCTTGGAGAAGTTTATGAAAGCTTGAGAGGGCATGAGGGGGGATCGTCGCTAAGAGATGATGCTCTAAGTGATAATTCACATGATTAGGCGCTACCGTCAGTCTTTCTAAAAAATTGGCCAGCGTTGTTCTGGTGTTTTTAAGTGGATCGAGATTATTGATATCAATAGTAGCCGCATGTTCGGCAGCGTTTCTGATTCGGCTAAAAAGCATGTAGAAAGTGAACCATGAAATCCACCAAAGGCCATAGACCCAGGGATGTCCTAATAAAAAAAAGAGAGTGAACAGCAAAGAGTGAAATACGAATGAAGGGTAGAGGCCCTTTATAAGATTTTTCAATTGCTCGCTCAGGCTTAAGGGACTCATTCTTTTTTCACCGTCATAGGCGAGTTGATACTTCACCACACCGGCATTCATTTTGATGACCATGATAAAAATTTTAATTCCCGTTAATCCACAGAGATCTCTCAGGCATTTGCGAAGAAAACTTTTTCTTGAAACAGGGTAGCCTTGATAATTTGAGCGATCAGGGTCCGCAGCTGAACCGGCCGTTCTGTGGTGTTCGAGATGATAGGTGCGGTAGCGATCAAGGTCGGCCATGACGGGAGCTGCACAAAGCCAGCGGCCAAAGAAAATATTTAAGCGTGAAGATTTAAACAAACTTCCATGGGCGCAATCGTGCATAAGAATGGCGAGTCCCAGTTGGCGGCCAGCGATGAGAATTGAGGCCACAATCCAAATCCAAATACTCGGGAATCGTAAAGCTGCAAAAATGGCGAGGCTAAGAATTGAATAATTGGTTAAGACAGAAGCCCATCCTCTCACATCCGACTTCTTAAGTAGGTTTTGTAGTTCTTCTCTGGGAAGAGGAGCGAGTGTTTCAGCAACAGACATAAATTTATCCTAGCATAGGGCCTAAAAAAAATATCCTGAGTAAAACAATATTTTCTTCACATCGCCGATAGGTTCCTAGAGGGAGAATATTCATGAGTTTTGCACTACCAATTCAGTCGCATGATAGAGCTTTTACTTTGCGAGACGCGCTTGTTCCATTGATCAAATCTGGTTTAGTTGAAGCGCAAGAAGCAGAAAAATGGTTAAAGCTTTGGTCGAGATCGGGTGAGCATCCCTTAACACTTCTAGCAGATGTCACGATTCCTGACAGAAGACATCCAGGGAAAAATGTCACCTTTGATGATCTTGCAAACATCATCGCTAAGTCATGCAACCTGCAGTATCTGAGAGTGGATCCTGTGAAGGTCAATCTTGAAGTGGTGGGAACTTTAATACCTCACGCCTATGCTGAGCGATTAGGGATAGTGGCCGTTGAAATGAGCGAGGATAAAGTTGTTGTCGTGACGGCTGAACCTTTTGTGACAAGTTGGGTGGATGAAATCTCTGCTCAAACAAAAAGAAAAGTTGAGCTTCGCCTTGGCTCCCCAAGACAGATTAAGCATCTATTGAATGAAATCTTTGTCGTGCAAAAAGCTTTCAAAGCTTTCGCTCGCGAACAAGGAAAGACTGGTGCTGAGAGGATGAAACTTCTTCGCCAGGGTAAAACGGGCGAGTTGGATCAGCTCTTAGAAAAATCCAAAGGCAGAAACCTAAGTGCCCAAGACTCTCATGTGGCCAAAATTGTCGACTGGCTTTTAAACTTTGCACTCCTTGAACGCGCGAGTGACATTCACTTAGAGCCCAAGCGTGGTCTCGGACAAGTGCGCTTTCGTATCGATGGCGAGCTTCGCACCGTTTACCGCTTAGATCATGATGCGCTTTTGATGATCATTTCACGCTTTAAAATCTTGGGAGATATGAAGCTTGATGAGAAAAGAAAACCACAAGATGGTGGCATAAAGCGCACGATGGATAATGGCAAACAAGTAGAGATGCGTCTCTCTACAATGCCCACGTCTCACGGTGAAAAGCTGGTGGTGAGGATTTTTGATAAAAACGTCGCCGGCCAAGATCTCTCCTTCATTGGTTTCCTCCCAGAAGATCTCGCACTCTGGGAAGATATGATTCATCAATCTCAAGGTCTCATCCTCGTGACGGGCCCAACGGGGTCAGGAAAAACGACAACTCTCTATACAACACTTAATAAAGTCGCAACTCCTGATGTGAATGTGTGCACGGCCGAAGATCCAGTGGAGATGGAGGTGGATTCATTTAACCAAGTCCAAGTCAATCCGCAGATTGGACTTACCTTTGCTGAATGCATCCGCTCCTTTTTGCGACAAGATCCAGACATTATTATGGTCGGTGAGATTCGTGATCTTGAAACGGGAGAGATGGCGATTCAGTCTTCTCTCACTGGTCACTTGGTTTTTAGTACGCTTCACACCAATGGTGCCCTTGCTACGATTCAACGCCTAGTTGATTTAGGTCTTCAGACTTTTCTTATCAATTCATCACTCCTTGGAATTCTTGCTCAGCGTTTAGTCAGAAGACTTTGTCCACACTGCAAAGAAGAGGTTCCAACAGATAAGCATAAGTGGGAAACGCTCATGGATGGCGAAAAGTTGGCCATGCCAAAGACTGTCTTTGAAGCCAGAGGCTGCGAAGAATGTAAGCACACAGGCTATCTAGGGCGCATGTGTATTTATGAGCTTGTTAAGTTTGATGATAAATTAAAAAAACAGATTCATCAAAAAGTTGAAATCATGGAGCTTCGTGAAAAAACGCGAGGACTCTTTTCTCCTTTAAGAATTAATGGCGCAAGAAAAATCATCTCTGGCGATACGACTTTAGATGAAGTGTTAAAGGTGGCTTACTGATGTTAGCACTTTTCCTAATCAGTCTGATTGAGGCTTCTGCTTGTGGTATCTATGACTTTAAAGGCATGGCCCGTATTATTGACGGGCATGTGACCTTAGTGGTGAATGAAAAGACAAATAGTGAGGTGGTGATCAAAGTCACAGGTCATGATGAAGCCACCCTGGCTCCCTATGTTGATCTTCCATTTAAGGGCATTGTCCATACAAATAAAATGCCAACGCCAAGACAAATGCAAGCCACCAAATTCAGTGGATTGGATTACTCTGTCGCTGATCCTCTCAATCCTATGCAAAATAGTTACATCAAATTAAAGAAGGGGACAAAATGTCTCTAAGAATTTTACTTCTTCTCTTATTTTCATTTTCTTCTCATGCTCAAAATAATTACATGATGATGATCGGTGGCGGCGGTGAGCCCAAGGATATTGAGACAACCATTTTTGATAATGATCTTAAAGAGACCACACGTTTTATAAAGCAGACGCCGAGCTGGAACACCGAAATCTCATTTAATGGTGGTCATTCGAAGACTGAAGAGATTCTAAAGACCCTGCCACAACCAAGCACACCATTTACAATGGCGAGCTTCAATGCGTTGGTGAAAAGTTATGAAGACAAAATTAAATTTGGTCAAATCAAAGCTGGCGATCAACTCATGATTCATATCAACACTCATGGAGCACAAGGAGGGCAACCGTATAAAACCCATCTTGTGTCTACTGCTGAGGGGGCCCTCGAGAATTATGACACTCTTGGCGGGCATACCGTTTCATTGGATAATTTACAGAATTTGGCAAAGCTGGCCGAGCAAAAGGGGATCAAGCTTGCTGTGATTGATCTCTCATGTCATTCCGGCAGCATCATTCCACTGGCGAACTCTAAAACATGTGTCATCACTGGCACTGGCCCCAATCATTATGGTTATGGAGGCGGTGGTACAACTTTTTCAGGAGTATTTAATTCAAAGCTCAAAAAGGGAAAAAGTTTAGAAGATGTATTCCTTGATGCAAGATCTGATTATAAAGACACGTCATTTCCCATGATTTCCTCACCTCAAGGGATCAGTGTTCAGAATAAGCTCTATGATCCGCTGACGCCTTATCTTTATAATTTTGATCCTAAGCACGACAAGCTCACTCCTTATCTTTTAACTGAAGTGGCGGATGCAGCAAATTTGTGTCGTCCTTTCTCTCAACTTGAATCTATAGAAAAACTTATTGCTCCGCTGATGGATGTGGCCGAAATTTCTCAAAGCGAGATTGAAAATTTTAGGGAGCAAGTTCAAAGCTACTATGAGTATCTAGAAAAGATAAGATCTGATATGCGTGAGGTGGGGTTTGACCGTGCAAAGGAGAGGATTGAGTTTTGTGGTGAGGTCAAGGCAAACCCAAGCCAAGGCATTCCCAAGGCTAGAGAGTGTATGTGGTATTCAGTTGAAAATTTGATGTCGCTTAATTTTGACAATATCATTGCGACTTTTACAAAAAACGCTAATGAAAATACGGGTAAAGAGAGAGCTGAATACTTAGCGAGAGTGAAGTTTCTAGAAAAGGCCATCATTAAGAGAGATGAACTGAAAGCTCAATATCCTAAGATGTCTCAGATGCAAGATTTTTGGAAATCCTATCCCGATCATCAGCGGACAACTTATGAAATGGCTTATAAGATTTCAAGAGCTCAGCAGAAAGTCTATGAGGCCATGTATAAAACATCAACCGCTCAAGGACCTAATCCTTGCAAAGATTTTGTTCTTTAGTCGCGGTTAAAACGTTTCACAACTGTCTGATCAAAATAATTACTACTCATGCCGGCATCCACAATGATGGTGCTGGCATTAATGCCACTTGAGCGATTGGATAGTAAAAAGGCGACTGTGTTAGCGACTTCTTGTGTTTCTAGAGCGGCTTTCCTCAAAGTGAGTGCTTCAGCAAAGAGATAGTTATCAATATAATCTGGAATGCCGGCAGAAGCAGAAGTCTTTAAGGGGCCTGCACCAATGGCGTTCACGCGTATCTTTGAATCTTCAGAAAAAGATTTCGCTAAAAAAGCCACACTGGCTTCAAGCATCGCTTTAATAGGGCCAAGATAGCCATAAGAAGTGGCACGAGTCGAAGAGATGGAGATTGTCACCACTGAAGCATTTGAGGTGAAGAGGGGATTGAGCACTCGACACATCTCAGTCAATGAAAATGAGGAGATTTGCGCAGCTTGAAGATAGTCACTGCGATTGGTTTGATGAAAAGGCTTTGGTCCTTCAGAAAAATTCGCAAACGCGAGAGAGTGCAAAAGACCATCAAGATGATCCGTGTGTTTATTGACTTCATGAGGCAGACGATCGAGATCTTCAATCTTCTCCACATCACAAATGATCACGGGAGCATTAGGGAATAATTTTTGGATTTGAGGGATTTGTGATTCATTTTGAACAGAGAAAAGACATTTCGCCCCTTCTTCAATCAAAGTTTTAGCCGAAAAATAAGCCACACTTTTTTTATTTGCGACTCCACTAATCAGAAAAGTTTTATCTTCAAGAGCTAAAAAACTCATGCATCCACCAAAGCCGCAGCAAATTCAATGGTCATGACGGTTTTGTCATCGACAGTCACTTTGCCTTTCATGAAAGCGGCATTAGCAAGCATTTCCACAAAATCGACAGTGATAATGAGTTTATCTCCAGGCTTGGCCATATTCTTAAATTTAGCTCCCTGAATGCGAGTGACTACTGCCGTCTTTGAACCGCTAGCGGCTTCTCCACGACGGGCCATGAGATAGGCCCCTGTTTGAAAAACGGCTTCACACATGAGCACTCCAGGCATCACCGGGTTGCCGGGGAAGTGGCCCTTAAACCAATCTTCTTCGCCAGTGAGCTGTTTATAGGTTGTCACCTTCTCACTGGTTTCATCCACCAGACCATCCAGCATTAAAAAGGGAGGGCGCTGAGGAATGTATTGTAAAAGCTTATCCATTAAGGCCTCCAGTAATATCAAGACTCGCCCCTGTAATGTAGCTCGCCTCTTTGCTGGCTAAAAATAAAACAGCAGCGGCTACTTCTTCAACCTTTCCAAATCTCTTCATTGGCACTTGTGATTTATATTCTTTCACCTGCTCTTCAGGAAGATCGGCCAGAAGTTCCGTTTCTATAAAGCCAGGGCAGACGTTATTCACTGTAATATTTCTTTTTGCGACTTCTTTTGAAACGCTCAAACTCATCGCAATTTGTCCCGCTTTTGAAGCAGCGTAATTGGCCTGACCAGGAAGTCCAAGCTTTCCCCCCACTGAACTCATGTTTACAATGCGGCCGTAGCGCGATTTCATCATGACTAGCACGGCATTTTTGGTCATGAGATACGTGCCTTTAAGGTTTGTATTGAGAACTCGATCCCAATCTTCAGATGGCATACTGGCAATAATGCCATCACGGCGAATGCCAGAATTATTGACGAGCACTTCAAGGCTTGGAAATTTCCAATCAGCAAAAAAGTTTTCAACCGCTTTCTCATCAGAGACATCAAATTTTGCAATATGAATAGGCTTTCCAGCATGCTTGGCCTTAAAGGCTTCTGCCGCTTCGACATTTCCTGCATAGGTCGCTACGACTGTTGCTCCTTCATTTAAGAAGGCTTCTGCAAGGCCCGCACCGATTCCGCGTGTGCCACCTGTGACGATCACATGTTGTCCCTGAAATCTCATTTCTTCTCCTGTAATAAATACGATGACACTTCATTGGCCTGGATCACACCATAGTTAGCGGCCCCAAGCCAGCCTGACATGATGATGCCCACTGAGCCTGCGTGGAAGAGTCCTGGAAGTTCTTTGTGTAAATTCATACTGACATCAAGGCCCTCAAACTTTGTTCCAAAGGAGCTGCCTTTTTGATGAAGCGTGTAGCGCTCAACTGTCAGCGGGGTGGCCGCTTCAACTGTTTCTAAATGATCGCGCAGCTCAGGAAAATAAACCTCAAGGCCCTTAAGTGTTTCTTCAATCATGAAAGCTTTCTCACTTTCATATTCTTCTTTTGTGAGATTCGCCCAATGCTCAAAGCGGCAGTTGGTCGATGAGACAATTGCCGCACGTGCGTCTGGATCTTGAGGACGCGTCTCGTGGGGATAATAAACGGAGAAGGTGCGAGAGGAGACTTTAAGATCGACGAGTCTCTCTGGATCATAAACAGGGTAGGAGCTGGTGAAGACGAGATCACCCATCGGAGGCAGCACAGTTCCCGCTTTAAAGCCCATATAGACTTGGCAGCTTGAAGTGTTGAGACGAACGGCTTTGGTTTTTTCTACAAAGGCTGGTTTAAAATATTCTTCGCCCACCATATTAAGTACTGTCGAGCGGATGTTCCCGTTTGAGAGCACCGAGTGAGTTTTGACTTTTTTGCCTTTATGCAAAATGCCAGTCACTTTTCCGTTTTCAATAATTATTTTTTCAACTTTTGCCTGCATCTTGATATTGACGCCATTTTTTAAAAGCTCGGCTTTCATTTTCTCAATCAGAACGTCAGTGCCGCCTTTAAAGGTGTAAACACCTTTAGACATGAAATTTGAAAACACAATGCCATAAGTGATGGCCGGATCTTCAAGGGTGGAGCCATTGGCATAAGTGATCGGCTCCATGAGAAAGCGAATGACATCATTTCTGCCTGGAAAAAACTTTTCGAACAGCTCGCCATTAGTCATCTGCGAGTTATCGTAGAAATTCATCTTGGCGAGAAAATCAAAAAAAGCATTCACCGTTTCAGGAGCGATATGAAAATTCTCGACAAGCTTTTGCGTGAAATCGGTTTTTGTAAATTCAGTTTGGAGATTAAACTGCGGATTGGAAAAGCGCACATCTTTGAGCTGCACGATACTTTCAGCGATCTCTTTACTCCAGTATTTCCGGCAGGTCTTAATCATGCCCACTGGAAATCCATGAAGGGAGATATCAAAAACATGTTTGCGAGAATCACGATAAAACCAAGTCGCAAAACCACCCAATTTATTATGGGCCTCAAGCAAAAGAACTCTCTGGCCATCACGACCCAAAATATTAGCGGCCGTCATTCCTGCAAGACCTGCCCCTACGACAACAACGTCGTAGTCTTTGGTGATCTCTTCGTGGACTTTGATAAGCATGCGATTGTCGCCTTGCGAAAATAAGATAAAAATCAGTCAGCGAAGGCTAGAATAAACGCTCAAAAATGTCATGGTTTCATTTACAATCTAAGATATGAACAATTTCTTTTTAAGACTTCGTGATTGGTTTTCTCTAGATACTCGCTCCCTGGCCGTGGGACGCATGGGTTTAGGGCTTTTTATCTTCATCGATATCCTATGGAGACTCTCTTTCGCTGAGTGGCATTACACTGATTTAGGAGTCATGCCTCGAGACGTTTTCACCGGTCAATTTGCTTATCCCTGGAGCTTCTCGCTTCATCTTGCCAATGGCAGTTTAGCTTTTGCAGTCTTGATGCTCTCGATTCATGGTCTCTGTGCGCTGGCGATGATGCTTGGGTGGCACACACGACTGGCCACTGCACTCGTCGCTATTCTAACGGTCTCACTTCATAACAGGAATTGGTATCTCAACAATGGTGGCGACGATGCTCTTCGCGCGTTTATGATTTTAGCCGCATTTATCCCTTGGGGTGAGATGTGGTCGATGGATCAATGGCGAAATGGGAATGGGCAAAAAGAAGCGCGCAAAATTTCTGGGACTTGGGTCTTCACCTGGTTTCTTCAAATTTTTGTCATTTATTTTGTCAGCTACATTTTAAAAACTTCTCCTATTTGGCGAAGTGAATACACGGCGATTTATTATTCAAGTCATCTTGATATTTTTGCCACAGATCTCTCTCGTTTTATGCGCCAATTTCCGGGTCCCATGAAAGTGGCGACTTTTTTAACTATTCTCCTAGAATGGTTGGGCCCATTGGTTCTGACGATTGGCTGGATGTTTGCCAAAAGATTTCAAGGCAAACTACGAATGCTTACTGTGCTCTCCTTTTGGGGACTACACATCGGCATTATTTTAACCATGAGTATTGGACTCTTCCCTTTTTATCTTTTGGCCGTCTGGAGCACTTTTATTCCTTCGAGCACTTGGGATTATTGGATTTCAAAATTCCCTGCAATTGAAACAAAGATCAATGGCTTCTATGCAAAGCTCGCTGGAGGGCCAACACAAGTACAAGGCGAAAACGAAGTCTCTCCAAAAGTCAGATGGGCGACACAGGGACTAGGAGGATTCGTCTTCTTGGTTATCTTTTTTTGGAACCTCTCAACATTAAAGCCGCCTTTAAAAGTTGAAATCCCCTTTTGGATGAATGTGGGGCGCTGGACTCATCTCTATCAGGAATGGAATATGTTTGCTCCTTTTCCAAAACAAGAGAATATGTGGATTGAGATTCCTGCTGTGCTTGAGGATGGATCATCACTAGAGCTTCTCTCTAATTCAACTGATGTTCTCTCCTCAAAAGAGCTAACATTCCCGGCGACAGTTCCTAATGAGCACTGGCGCAAGTACCTGATGAATATGTCTGATAATGACAAAATCGCCAGACATTACGGGGGCGCATGGTGCAGACTGTGGAATCGACCTGTCTCTAGTGGCGGTCGAGAGCCGAAACTTCGAAATTTTAGTATTAATGTTTATCATCACGTGATCCAAGCCGATTACGTGCAGTCCCCGATGATGAAGAAGACCATTTGGAATCATTGGTGCTTTGATAAGGATTATAAGTCTGAGTCAATACCCTCAAAGGCTATATAATGAAAAAAATATGCGGTCTAATGTTGGTGTTTGCCATGAGTTCTGCTCATTCAATTGAGAATGCCTGTAACTACAAAATCCTATGCAAAGAAATGGATGAAGCTGTAATCCTAGTAAATAAAGATAAAAATTCTAAGAAAAATTTTCTTGAAGTTTTGAAAATAGCTTCAAAACTTACTAAGGTCGATTGCCTCCTTCCTGGATATGAGAAAAAGAAATTTCCAGTTTTAAGATTATGTCACGATCAGGGTTTTAGATCAGAAAATGGAAAAGCCGTAGAATGGTATAAGGGGCCCTACTCCGAAGAGCAAATTCTTGAATGGTTTACAGCAATAAGAGATTCTAAGTTCGAAGAAAAAAATAAATTTATAAGAAGCAAAGAATTTATGTCAACCTTAGATGGTATTTATGCGGAATTTTTCTTTGATAAAGAATAAAAAGACTGATTTCTCATGATGCTCATATTTTTGTTTCACATTTTTTCATCAGTCGCGCATTCTTATCCCTCAACTCCTGAGCTTATTGTTCGAAGCGCACCTGTGCTGCCAAGGCTTTCGGCCGCTGATACACGTCCTCTAAACGTATGGTGGTTTCATTTAAAAAAATCACGCTTACGCAGAAGTGATGATAAGGGTGTGGTCTATGACACTTTTGTTAATTTAGACGATCATGGATTTAGAAAAAATGCCTTTCAAAATGATGAGGCCGACCATCATGTTTTCTTTGTGGGATGCTCGTTTACCAATGGCTCTGGAGTTCAAGATAAAGAAACTTTCTCCTCTTTGGTGAGCGAAAAGTTTCCTCACTCCAATGTTGTTAATATGGGAAAGAGAGGCGCCGGCTTCTCAGAGCTTTATTATCTTTGGAAAAACATGAATTTCCAAGAAATCTACAAAAAATCAAAAGGTGTCATGATTTACACCATTATCCCTAGTCATCTTGAAAGATTTTATCTCTCTTGGAAGTATCTTGATTGGGCCTATCGACCGACTCCTGTTTACTCTTTAAAAAACAGAGAACTTTCTTATGAAGGAATTTTAGGGGATCAACCTAAATACAAAATCGCACAATTTATAAATAAATTTGGGCTTAGCTACTTTTGGCTCAGAGGTGTTTCTCATTTTGACTTTGAAGAGACCTCTCAAAATGTCAAAGAATATGCCTTTGTGATTTCTAAATTGCGTGATGAGTATCTCAAGCAATTTCCAGAAGGAAAATTTGTGGTCACATGGTTTGGTTATTACCATCCCACTCAAAGTCATGATGAGGATTTAAAGCTCGCCTTAAAAGAGAATGGAATCGAATATTGGGACAATCAATATCCTCAAGAATTTATAGAGAAGCGTGGAGGGTATTACTCTTTTGTCATCCCTAGAGATGGCCATCCAAGTCCTGCCACTCATAAGCTTCAAGCGGAATTTTTAATGAGAAAATTGAGTGAGAATGAGCTTCTCACTCAATAGATTGGATTAATGAGGACGTAGTTCTATCGTCTCACTCTTAATGACTTTCCCAAGATATGAGACATTCACTTTAATCATGACGACTTTGTTTTTAGCTGCATCTTTAAAGACATAACTAAACTTGCCTTCTTTTGTTGTATTCACTGCAAGAGCGCCTGTTTCAAGCTTTGAGTCTCTGATTTCAATGAGGGCCGCATTTTCTCCTACGGCTTCAAGAGTCAACGTGTAGCCCTCTTTCACATCCTCAACGTTTGGAGTGATCTTCGTTTTAAAGCTATGAATATAGCGATTGAACACTCCTTTAATAGAAGGTGTGGCATCGTATTCATTGACCAGGTCATTGGCCGGATTGGCCGAGAGAACTTGCTTCAATTCAAAGCTCTCTTTTCTCTGTGGCTTAAAGAGATCGCCGGGAAGCTCAATTGTACCTCTTACCACCAGCACCTGCCCGGCCTTTGCCGTTGGCAAGATTTTTACTTTTAAGTTAGGAATCTGAGTCATCGCTAGTGCGCTGGCCGATTGAAGCACTTTCTCGCCTTCAAGGATTTCTGCATTCTCAACTGCTGTCACGCGAATGAGTGCTGCGCCCGCGAAGTTTTTTTGACCAATGTTCTTCACAAGTCCATCAATCGAGACTGTCTCACTGCCTCTGAAATCACTCGCGACAAGCTTTGATTCACTCAAAGTCAGTAGTGGATTTGTGATTAAGAAAGTCGTGAGCTCATTGTTGGCATCAACTTTTGATTTCGCACGGGCCTGAGGGAGCTCAACATCATAGGTGATCTTGTATTGAGCGGCATAGCTTCTCTGGAAATTCTCAGCACGACCCACTCTCTCACCTTCAGCGTCTGCCACCTTAAAGGCCACAGAGAATTCTGAAGAGAAGGCTGCTTCACGCTTTTTGACATTACTTTCAACGAATTGATCTTGAAACTGACCAGAGTAATCACTAAAGAAGACTTTTCTAGAAGAGGCTAAGAAATTTGTTGTGAATACATCTTTATAATTGGCTTCGCAGGCACTCTTAAAGACAGCAAGGCCTTTGTACACCTGAGTACAGGTCACAGCCCCTAGAGGAATCGAAGTAGGAGCGATGTAGCTGACTTCAGGGCGAGAGAGGCGAGAGGCCTTAAGCTTAAGCTCGGCGACTGATTTTTTATGGGCCTCAATTTGTGAATCAAGTGGTGTTTGAAGAGTTTCTGAGGCCTGAAGTTCAGCAGGCGTCAGAGGATCAAGTGTAAGTGAGTCTACACTCTCAACTAATGAGAGCTCATTAAAGACTGCTAGACCCTTAAGGCTTTTAGCTTGCACGGGCTTTTTGAAAGCGACTTGAACGAACTCTTCAAAAAAGACTGGTTTAAAGTTTGTCTGCGCAAAGACTTCTGCATCGGCCTGGGCTTTTTGCATGGCCGCTGCTTGAGCACGACTGGTTTCATCTGGAGCTGTATTCCCGCGATTATGGCCTTGGTCATAGCCTTGTAACTCTCCACGTACATAACCCCAGAGCTTCGCTTCTGCAGCACCAAGCTCAACCCCTGCTGAGTCACCAATTTGTTTGGCAAACTGAGTCGCTAGGCGTGCGCCTTCTTTTTCACCCAAGAGTGGTGCGTTTGCTGTTTGGTTTGAACCCAGATCTTTAGCTTCCGAAAGATAGCGATTATAAAGTGAGAGGCGCTGGTCAAACTCACCACGGGCCAAATTTCTGTTTTGTGTGAGTTGGGCGAGAACTTGAGACTCTTTTTGGATGTTAATCTCAGCACTTCTCGCATCGTTTTCAGCGCGCGTGATATCACGCTCACCTTGTGCGATTTCATTTTGATTATTGCGAATAGTACTTTGTCTCTGAGGAATTTCAGCTCTCATTGAGCGCACTTGATCTGAGGCAAGGGCAATCTCATTGGAGAGACGGCGAGATTCATTGGCAAGATTGGCGATAATTTGTCTGACGTTTTCAATTTGGCGATTGAGATCTTGGGCCACATTTCTAATTTGTTGGACCTGAATCTCTTCATTTCGCACGACCTGCTCTTGTTGTCTCACGATCGCTTCCAGGCGATTTAATTCCTGAGCTTCACGTCTTACGATCTGGTCAGCACGCTGGATCTCATTTTGAACCTGGCCTCTCTGACTCTGAATCTGCTGTTGGCGTGCTTGAGATTGAGAGATGCGAGAGGGGATTTGTTGCTGGTCACGTTGCCAGTTTTGAATTTGGGCACTGACACGTTCTGCGTTCTGTTGATTTTGTCGGATCTGACCTTCAAGATTTCTAATCTCTAGAGATGAGCTCGCAAGAGCTTGCTCAGAGGCATTCACTAAACGCTCAGCGCGAGTGATCTCCTCGGCCGGAGCATTTCTTGAGCGCAAATCATTGAGCTGACTTTGATATTCGGCCACTCGTCTCTCAAGGGCGGCATTTTTTTGATTTTCTGTTTGAAGACTGCTTTGTAATCCATTAAGAGCGTTTTGAAGATTATTCAATTCATTTTGGGCCGTATTAATTCTTCCACCAAGGGCCGCTAATTCTTGTTCCAGCTTTCTTTGTTCTCCACGTTCTTGCTCGAACTGATCGTCCAGTCTTCTGGCCTGGGATTGGGCTTGGGCCAGTTCGCGCTCGGCTTGGCGAAGCTCACGCTCTGAGCGTGACAAATCACTCTGCATCTCGCGCAAGCGCCCTGCCGCACGGGCCAGCTCTTGCTCATTGATTTGAAGATCTCTCATCACTTGAGATTGACGGTTTTGGAGATTGGCCTCCTGGGCCTGCTGGTTTCTGATGTCGCTTTCTCGATTTTGGCGCTCAGACTGTAGAGATTGAATTCGTCTTTCAACTTCAGGGATTAGGCGCTCTAGACGCGAGATTTCTTGAGAATCTTGAGCAATCGCATTTTGCAAATCATCAATATGGGCATTCATTTCTGAGATAAATCGACGGGCCTGGGCTAAAGAGCTTTGATGGCCTTGAAGTCGAGCGGCAGAGGCATCCGTTTGATTGGAGAGGTCCTGGTAGCGTGCCTGGTAGGGCGGGTAATTGATCTCATCTGGCAGGGTCTGAGCAAGAGCGACTGAAGATAGAGACAATAAGGCAGATAGAGCGAGGCGTTTCATTGAAATCTCCCAGAAATCATTTGATTTACTATGGATAAATGATGAGGAGGGCTTGTGCAATCGAGGTGAGAAGATATGAGTTTACAGGCCTTTAGCTGGAGTCAGAGTGCAACCATTCGGTGTCGCTTTGGCCATAGATTTCCCTTAGGACCGTGTAAAAATCACCTGTTTGAAACACAAAAATCTAAGGCATGACTAACATAGAGGCATCAACCCACTGAGGAGCCCTTATGCGTTTAGCCACACTCGTCCTGCCTGCACTTTTATTGACTACAGCATGTAGTATGAAAAAGAACATGGATGAAATGCACGACAAAACTGTGCAAATGGCCCAGACGACTGAGAATCTTGGAGAGAGCACTTCTGAGACGAAGGATCTGCTTGGATGGGTCGCGACACTTCAAAAGCAGGGCGATGGCTTTCAGGTCAGAAATAATGCCTTCCATAACATTATTGAATCAGAATCCATTAATAAGAAAATTGAATCGGCGATTGCCTACATGTACGCCTTCGAATTTCAATTGGTCTCGTTTTCAAAAATCAAAGGTGTTGACCTTCAAAAGCTTCGCGAACTCTTGGCCGCTCAGGCGGTGGCAGAGTTAGGGAAAACTCTTCCAGAGATTCTACCAGAAGGAACGAAATGGCCTCTTGATGCCACAAAAACAGATAACAATAATGAATCTTTGATGGCGATTTCAGCTGTGCTTCATAGGATCAATTACCTTCAGACCCAACAAGTTTCTGTCGTGGGTCTTCGCCCATTATCTATGCTTGATCTTTTATCAGAGAGCTTAATGAAGAAAGCTGAACTCAATGAAGGCAAGATTAAAAGAAGTGATCTTACTGATTTAGATAAAGAAGTCCTTCGCGAAGAGCAGATTTTCTCTCATATGTTGAAACTCAGATACAAAACACTTCCTGTTATCGCTCTTGCTCGCATCTCTCATTTAAAAGATGGCATTTTAAACAAACTGGGGATGCTCTTCTTCCGCTAGACACCCACTTTTGATGATTTAAACCTTGAGCAAATTGAATACGCTTCTGACATTCTTGATGAAGCCGTGAAGACAAGAAAGATTCTAGTGAAGCTAGGTCTTGAAGCAAAACTAGACAGTAAGATTGTAAAAATCTTTAAGAAAATGGATACCGCTTCTCTTCGCGATAAGCTTGACTCTGACAGAGATATCCAAATTCTTAAGGCGCTAGACCGCTTTGATGCCTCATATAACCTGTTGATGGAGAAGTAATTACTTCTCAGTCATTTTGGTTACATCAAAGTCATGCGGTACTGGATTGTCCATCCACTTTTCACATAGCTTGATCAATCTCACCGTCGGTTTATCCTCGGGGTGATTGATCAAGATATTCTCTAAGTATGTTTTAGACTGAGTAAAGTCTTGATTCAAAAAAGCATCATAGGCCAAGTTATAAGCCTTGAAGGCGGCCTCATCAGCAAAAAGTGGATGCACGCCGTGAATGACTTCTATGATTTGAACCGGTGTCGTCTTCCCTTTAACAATCACCTTATCAAGCTTTCGGACTTTGTATTTATCCTTAGGAAGTCTCGCGTAAGTGTATTCAGAAATTAAAATATTGGCGCCATAGTATTTGCAGAGACCTTCCAGACGTGCGCCTAGGTTCATGTTGTCTCCAAGAGCTGTGTAGGAGAAAATCTTATCTGAACCCATGTTCCCAACAGAGCACTCTCCTGAATTGAGCCCAATTCCTACTTTAAACTCAGGAAGATTTCTCAGTTTGAAATCGGCGTTCACAGCGGGCAGGGCTTCCATCATTTTTATCGCCCCATTAACAGCAAATTCAGGATGATTAGGCAAATCAAGTGGAGCCCCCCAAAAGGCCACAATCGCATCACCAATATATTTATCGAGTGTGCCTTTGGTTTCAAACACAATGTCTGTCATCGTCCCCATGTACTTATTAAGAGCACCAGAGAGCTCCTGAGGGGTTAGGCCTTCTGAGATACTGGTAAAATCTCTCACATCAGAGAAGAGGCACGTGATATCTCTCTTCTCGCCCCCCACCTTTAGCTTGTCTGGATGGTCTAGCATTTCATTGACGATGGCAGGGGAGACATAACGGGCAAAAGTGCCTTTGATTTGTCGCTTCTCTTTAAGTGCTTTTTGAAAATTAATAAAGGTCGACCAAGAGTAAGTGAAAAACGTACAGGCCATCGGGAAGAAGAGACGAATCTGATAACCTTTCGGAAGCAGAAAGTAGCGATCAATTAAATTAATTCCCGCAATGATGGCAACCAGGGCCACAAGATCTCTCTTCGCACTGCCCTGTCTCATCACAAAAATTAAAAGTAAGTAACCCGATAAAAGCATGGAGAGACCAATAAGAAAATTGGTGAACTCGTCGACGAAGTAGCGGTTATGCAAAAGCATCGTCAGGGCATTCGTGTGAGCAAACATTCCTGGCATTTTAGGATCAATCGGAGAGTTTCTAAAGTCGTGGGCTCCCTCGGCCATTGAGCCAACCATCACGGCTTTGTTTTTAAAAATTGATCTAAATTTAGACTCTGTTTTTTTGTCGTGTTTTTTTAAGACCTTCCATAAAGGAAGAGCGGGGTAATTTTCTAATGCTGCTGAATAGCGGATGCGGATAGAGCCAATATCATCCACCGCAATATCATGTTGCCCGTCTTTAAGACCTGCCCCTCGACCAGGGATTTCAATCATCTCTAGTTTTTTATCTTTGTGGGCCTGAAACATGGCAAGGGCGAGAGAGGGGAGATAGTTCCCGTCAACGTTGGCAATTAAGCGGTAGTGACGAAAAACTCCGTCTTGATCTTCATCTCCTCCGATGTGACCAAAAAGGGAGCTCGTTTCAGATAGTTCTTTAAAAGGCGCCGTGTATTTATTTACAAAAAAGAGTTTGGTGTTGTTAACAGGAGCACCGTTTAAGACTTGTTCAAACCAAAAAAGGGGCGGCTCCTCAGGATTCATATCTTTGTCATCAACGATAGAATAAGAAAGGATGACCTCTCTTCCCTCTTTTCTAAAACGTTGAATGCCATCAATGAGCATTTGATCATCTTGTGGGTTTGAGTGTTCAGGGAAAAGTATATCGAAGCCTACAGTCTTGGCGCCAAGTTCGGCTAAGCGATCGAGAAGTTGAGCATAGATTCTTCTAGGGAAGGGGTATTTCCCAATACGTGAAAGGGATTCATCATCAATCGCGACAATCACTTGATCGGCGTCCACATGATTTGGGCTAATAAGTTTGGTTGAGCGCCAATCATAAAAACGGTTATCAAAAAATTGAATCACTGCAATGATTTGAGTTTTAAGACCCGTATCAACTGAGGTGAGGCGAGTGGTCGTACTTTGAAATAATAAATAAGTGAAGATTGCGAGGATCATTATCGGTCCAAAAAAACGCGATATCCTCGAGAAGATCTGAGTCATGTTCATCCTTGATAAATCTCATGGGCCAATTCTTTTATTTTAATGTATCTTTGCCCTATGAGTACTTTAGAAAATCAAAAAAATGCATTCCATCAACATGTTCGCTCTCTCCAGGAGCGGATCACTCAAGAAATGAGACGTCTTGATCCTAAGATTGAGCTCAAAGAAGACCTTTGGGAGCGTGTTGACCACGCGGGTCAACCTGGAGGCGGAGGAAGAACCCGCGCTTTCACTGGAGAAGTTTTTGAAAATGCGGGTGTAAACACGTCCTGTGTCTTTGGAAAAATTGACCCACAATTTGCCACAAAGCTTCAAGGGACTGGCGATGAAATGTGGGCGGCCGGGATCTCCCTTATCCTTCACCCTAGAAATCCTCGTATCCCTACGGTGCACGCTAATTTTCGTATGATCCAGCAAGGCGAGAAAGTTTGGTTTGGCGGTGGAGCGGATCTGACTCCTTTCTATCCCCATGAAGAGGACTTTCGCTATTTTCATGAAACTTGGAAGAAAGCGGCCGGTGCTCATTATCAAGAAATGAAAGATGAATGTGACCGCTATTTTACAAACATTCATCGTGGCAATGAAATGCGCGGGATTGGAGGTATCTTTTTTGATGGCTACAATTCAGGTTATCTTGCCGCTGATTATAAGATGGTGACTGATCTCTCAGAGTTTTTCATCCCAAGTTATTTCCCTTTAGTCGAGAAGCGTTTAAACGAGAAATACGACGCTGAAGATGAGGATTTTCAGCTGCATCGTCACGGGCGTTATGTTGAATTTAATCTCCTTCACGACCGTGGCACACTCTTTGGTCTAAAAACAAATGGCAGAGTGGATTCAATCTTGATTTCACTGCCGGCCAGATGCAATTTTACCTATCAGTATGCACCCAAGAGTGGCTCTCCACATGAAAAGATGATGGAGTATTATCGTCCTGGGAAAAATTGGATCAATTAATTTTCAGCTAAGACTGGAACAAGCTGAATGTCTTGCTGTCTGGAATTGGCCAGGGCTTGCGTAGCTTGTGAGTAGCCCACAAAGCCGGCGGCTTGATCCACAAGAACGATGGCCCATCCTATAAGCTTTAACTTTGGGTTCGATGCTCTCAGAGCTTTCGTTTCAAAATATTTGAGCGAGGCTAAATCAATTTGCACTTGAGCATTGCCAATCACGGCTTCCCAGCCAGTATCCAGTGCGACACGGGTATAGTCCTTCTCACCTTTAATAACTAAGTTTGTCACAGTTGAATTCGTGAGAGCAATAAAGCCACAAGTGGCATACCTTACGCCTTTGGGTTTAATGCCGTGACTTGCGGCCGTCATCAAGAAGGCATCGGATGTCATGAAACCTACGTTTTGCATGATATCTGGATGATGAAGGACATTCTTGGCAAACTCTGTGGGATTAGGAGAGAGCACTTCACTTGAATGGGCAAAGACTTCGGTTGAAAGTTGAAGTGTGCCCATGAAGGTGAGGTATCTCCATTCAAGAGCGGCTTTCTTTAAAGAGATCATCGTTTTTGCCACAATTGGAAGCACTTTTCGATTGAATTGATTTTTCGCCATCAGCGCCCTCAAAGTTGAGGGAAAACGCTGTTTGATGACTTGTGAGGCGACGGCATTAACAGGGGCCCCTTTGAGCACTCTTAAGCGTGAGAGTTGAGAGCGAGTTCTCGCTGCAATCTTACCGATCATTTTACCAAGAGCGGCCTTACCCTCAGTGACGATTGCTGTCTGAGCCAGTGGTCGGCCAATAAATGTGAATACTTTTCCAAGTCCTTTGACGATCACTCCTCCAGAGAGCCAGAGAGCGATGTCTGCTCCCGCCAGTGCCCAGTACTCACGGCCGGTCGCTTTCTCAAATTTTGTGAGAGTTTCCTGATAGCCGGAACTCAGGAGATCCACTGATTCATTCCATTGCGCTCGAGTGATCTCTCCGTGCTTTTTTGAGTTTTCAAGTCTCATCGTAAATTCATCTAAATCCATTAATTCGCGCCAGAACTCTCTTTCACTTTGCCAGCCATGAGAGATGGACATGAGAAGATAACCAAATACTGCTCCGTAAGCCGCTGCGATATGAGCCTTGGTCGTGGCGTGGTAGGATTTAAAAATTTTGTACTTAATGGCTTCATCTCCCCAATTGTCTCTTGAGGGAAGCTCCATCCTCACAAGCCCTTCTTGATCATCAATCATGAACCACGTTTCAATTTTTCCATCATCGTCGATATCGCGACCATAACCTAAGATAGGATTAACTTTTCCCATCTTTGGAAGTGCCCCTGATTCAAGCCGGACTTCTGGTTTTCCCCATTCATTGATATAGCGAAATGAGCGCACATGGGTGGTGCCCTTATTGGTTAAAGCATAAATATCGACTCGCGACAGGTCGGCCGCAAAGGCGGATGAAAGGAGGCATAGAAATATGAAGATGCAGTTGAGCATGGGATTTAATAAGCAAGGAGGAGGCCATAAAGGGGAGGTCTAAGTGCTTGAGTGGACGAGAGAGAGCTGTCTAATTTTTAAATGGTGATTGGAATTTAGACAATTTCAGGGGCCATTTAGTGACCCCTGGAAATTGATTAGAGTTGAGCTGAATTAAGAAGAGACTCTTTGAATTCAAATTCACCTTCGAAAGGGAGTTCAATTTCCACAGTCTCAGAAGGCATACGGACACAACGAGCAACCATCGACATCTTATTAAAGATATTAATCGCACCGACACTTAAAATCCCTTTCCCGTCGACGACTTCAAAACTAGGGAAGTAGCCACCCAAGCGGTCAAGGCATCCCGTCATTGAGATTTTGACTGTAGCAATTGATCCATAGGCCAAGCAGCGGTTTCCATTTGGGCCAACGGGACATATTTGGCGAACAGAAAGCAGTTCAACCCTGGCGGCAGACAAGTGAAGGTCTCCCTCTTTTAAGGGTGTCACTTCTTTCGAAAAACCATTGAGAGATAGGGCAAGTAATAGAATTGAGGCAAAAGCTTTCATAGAGATCCTTTAGGTTGATGGGACTTCTCTACAAGAGTTGAGGACGAGTTGTTAAGCTATTTGTAAGTATTACAAATCATTAAATCATGACTTCACTCTAGGTTAGACTCTCTTCTATGCGCATTTTAGTTCTCATTCATTTCTTGATTTTTAGTCTGAATTCTTGGGCCCAGTCTGACTGGGTCATTATCTCCGATTCCCATAGTTTAGGAGAGTTCGGCCATGAGCTGGCCTCTCGCCTCAGGTCTCATGAGGGGTTGAGATTTAAGTATATCTCCAGTGGAGGATCTGCTCCTCTTCAATGGCTTAACGGTAAATTTACGACTCCTTGTGGGATGGTTGAGACTCAGGTGGTGGAGTTAAAGAATAGGGTCTGCACAAAACTTCTCACTCCAAAATTTTCTGAAGTTCTTGATGAATCTTTCAAAACGAATAATCAAAAAATAGCTGTTATTATTCAGGGAACAAATTTTTCCATCGATCTCAAAGAGAGAAGTAATCAAGTGATTTGGGCAAGAAAGTTGGCCCAAATTGCCGAGGGTAAAAGTGATCGCTGCCTGTGGATCGGCCCACCAAACATGAGACGAAAAGGTGGCTTCGATGAGGCGGGAGTGGAGTACAAGGTCCAAATTATATTAGAAGCTCTTAAAAATTCGCCATGTCACTTTATTGATTCTAGACTCATTTCAATTTATCCAATCAAGGGTGATGGGATTCATTATCACTGGCCTGGATCAATAGATAAAAACCAAATACAAGAAGCTCAAAAGTGGGCTTTTGAAGTCTTTTTAGAAATAAAAAAATACAGCCTCTAATTAAGGGGCAATATAGACTTCAACCTCTGGATTGAACTCATCTCTTAAGATGCTTCTGATGGCCTCAAGAGTTCCACTGGTTGAGCTTGGGCAAGTCCCACAGGCGCCTTGATATTTAATCAAGACGACATTGTCTTTAAACTCTTTTACCGCAAGATCTCCACCATCACCTTGAAGGCCTGGGCGAATGCGCTTATCGAGAATTTCTTCAATTTGGAGAACTTCAGGAGAAAGATTTGATCTTCTTTCAACTTCAGGGTCAGCTTTTTTAAATGCTGGACTATGATCAGCAATCATATTTTCGATTGTGGTTTTCACCGCTGGCTCAAGAGCGTCCCAATCTTCAAAACTAAATTTTGAAATGGTGATCACATTTTGAAAAAAGTGAATTTGATCAACTCCACGCAGATCAAACAGGGCTTCAGCGAGGGGAA
>JAIEMA010000047.1 GCA_019752535.1 Bacteriovoracaceae bacterium | reverse complement strand
TAATTTCCCCAAGAAAGCGTGAAGCGAAACCACCCCAATCAAGTGTGTTGGTTTTTCCGGCGACCCCAAAAGAAATATTTCTGTAACGTGCACTCCCAGTTCTCATGAGATAGTTTGAAGCTTCAAAATTAACAACTCCACCTAGCTGAAACTTCCCAGCTAAATCCACTAACCATCTCCCGCCAAGACGATAGCCCTGACCTTGATTGGCTTTCGAATCGTCTAAAATATCGGCGATCCATGGGCTTGAAGAGAGTCCATAAGCGACAGTGGCTTCTGGACGGTGAGTAAAATCCTTATCAAAAGGAGAAACATTCTTTCTCTCTTTCACTTCACTGTATGTTTTTGGCGCTTCATACATTTCGATATCAGCTTTGATATCGAGTGCATGTCTCATGTGAATACGTTTCGTTATTTCACCTGAAAAGCCGACGATATAAAAATAACCGTAGTGATCTGTCTTTTGATGGACATCTATAATCATGGAGCTTGAGGCACCATAACTTTTTTCTTCTTTCAGATCATAGATACTTCCGCCTTTCACGACCGTTTTTTGAATAATGGGGCTTGAGAGAATTTCTTCCATCTCAGGCCCTTGATCGGGAAGAGGGTAGCGGGGTTTATTTTCTCTGGCTTCGCTTCCATAGCGTGGAGGATCACCGAACTTTTCTTCAACTTTTTTTATCAACTGACTATCAGGATTCTGAGCGATGGCTTGTGTGAGCAGAAGAATCCAAATCATGCGCCCATCCTTCGCACGAGCTTTGCCGCTCGCTCGATGGCATCATAGTTTGAAGGCCATTCCACACAATCACTTTTAAGGCTGGAAATTAAAATCCATTTCCAGTCTTCATGCTCTGAGGGATCGATGGTGGGCTTCCACTGCTCTTCGCAAACGATGAGATAGCTGTGTTCTTCCACTTTTCTTTTCCAGCGATCTTGAAAAGTGGTCGTCAGACCGAGATCTTGAAGTTCAATAATTGATTCAATGTTAAGAGCACTTTCTTCTTTGGCTTCGCGAAGAGCGGCTTCCTCAAATGTCTCACCCTCTTCCACTGAGCCCGTGACATTTTGCCAAAATTGACCGCGATCTTTATTGGTTTTGAATATAAGAAATGACCACTCCCCAGATGGAGCAATGGCTGCGAGCACGACTTGTACTTTTCTGTGTCTTCCTTCCATGGTGACCTTCATTTAATGATGCCCCAAGAAAAAGAGAAACTCCAACAAACTCTTCCAATAATCCTTGGAGGTTTGCGCTGCGACATCATACGCATTTCACTCTTCTGAAATTGCCTCGCGAATTCGTATTTGATAAGGTTGCCCCCACATGGAAAATCTAAACGAAATTATTTTTACAATTGCTCAATCACTCCCCGGATTCTTGCTCGCCATTGTGGCCCATGAAGCCGCGCACGCCTATGTAGCCTTGAGATTTGGAGACAGAACGGCCCAAATGGCCGGCAGACTGACTCTAAATCCTGCGGCTCACTATGATATGTGGGGAACAGTGCTCTTTCCTCTACTCTCAGCTTTTACTGGTTTTGCTATTATTGGATGGGCCAAGCCTGTGCCGATCGATATTCGCAATTTCAAACAAATCAAAAAAGGTATTTTTTGGGTGAGTTTTGCTGGCCCCTTGAGCAATATTATTCTTGGAACCCTGTCTGCTTTTTTAGTGGCTCTAGTGGCCACTCAAGTCTCTCCAGCGTTCGGTTACTATGGAGTGATTATTGGCATGCTTAAATACTCTGTGTTCATCAATTTCATTTTGGCGGGATTTAATTTGATTCCACTTCCCCCACTTGATGGATCGAAGATGCTTTCGACTTTTTTAAAAGGTGAAGCTCTTCGTAAATACGAAGCATTTGCAGCCTATACACCAATGATTTTTATGGGAGCGCTTTTGCTTTCTTTTGTAGGCATTCACACGATTGGTTATTTACTTGCTCCGGCTCAATGGGCCGGACAGTGGCTCATTATGAGTTTTTACGGCCTCATGGCCCCAATTTGAGACACAATGACTGGCCGCGCATGTCAAAGAACCGATAAAAAATGCTCAAAAATGGGGACTGGAATAGCTGAAAGATTTAATCAGATTCCAGATGCCATGCAGGATGCCATACTGGCCACCAGCTCCAGGACGGAGAAGGTTTACACACACACGCTTTTGAGGGACGAACATGTCTGAAACAGAGATCTTGGTCCGCATCGATCAATTCGATGGGCCACTTGCTCTTTTATTGCATCTCATTCAAAGAGAAGAAGTCACTATTCGTGACTTAGACGTCAACAACATCACCTCTCAATACCTTGATTACTTGCAAAAGATGCAAGATTTAAACTTCGATGTGGCCGGCGAATACCTCTTTATGGCCGCCACACTCTTGTGGCTTAAGAGTCAGACTGCAGTCGATGAATCAGAACAAAACACATTAAAGTTTGCCGCCGGTGAAGACGGAATCCAAATCACCACTCGTGGAGAGTTGATTCGTCGTCTAGAAGAGCTTGAACGTTTTCAGCGCTTGGGTCAAAAACTTTGGGCTTTGCCAAAAAAAGGTCATGAAATTTTTGTGAAGCCAAAAGTTGATCGCAAGGCCGTGGAAAACAGTATTCTCACTCCGATTGATTTAGAGATGCTTACCTCGACGATGATGGATCTTCTTCGTCGTGAAAAACGGAAATACACAGTCGTTAAGCGCGATCGCCTTTCGATCAAAGAGAAACTTATTTTCTTAAAAGAGAATTTGAAAGTCGGTGAAACCACTGAGTTTGATCGCTTATTGAGCCTGAGTAATGAAACAGGGATCATCGATAAAGTGATTACCTTTATTTCTCTTCTCGAACTGGCTCGATTAAAAAAATTGCAAATATTTCAAAATGAAGCCATGGGTACAATTTATGTTGAAGTCAATGAAGACCTCTCTTCGTTCGACGTCAGCACAGCAGATGGCTTTGAACCAGAAGAAGAACTAAATGCTAAAAAAGAAGCGACAGAAATGTCTGCTCCTTTGCAATGATACTTGGAGGCCCTCGTGAGTGAGATTAATTATTCTTGGGATCTAACAGCAGAAGCTGAGTTAGAAAGCGCACTGAGTGCAGCGGCTAATCTTGAAGTTGATGAAGTGCAGGCATCTGTGACGGAAGAAACTTTTGCCTTAGAGCTCAATCACTTTGATCAGACCGAACAAGAAGACATGATGTGGCAGGCGCGCACGGGTCTCAATGCAGACACTCTTTGCGGCGCTGTTGAAACTTTGATCTTTATGTCAGACCGTCCTATCTCTCTTCAAAAAATTAAAGCTCAAATTGATGAGGAACTTCCATTGCGTGTTCTTCACGAATCAATTTCAAAGCTGCAAGTCGGCTATGAAGCGAAACATCACGGTATCCGTTTAGTTGAAGTGGCCGATGGCTACCAGTTCCGCACGAAAGCGACTTATGCAAAGCATGTCCAAAACTTATTCAAGGTTCAAAGTCTTGTGCTCACTCCAACGGCACTCGAAGTTTTAGCGATTATTGCTTACAAGCAGCCAGTCTCTAAAACAGAAATCGAAAAGATTCGTGGTGTCGACAGCTCACACATCGTGCGCGCCCTCATGGATAAGCGTTTAGTGAAAATCACTGGCCGCTCAGAAGAATTGGGTCGCCCTTCAGTCTTTGGCACCACAGAAGAATTCCTTGAAGTCTTCAATCTGGCTAACATTGAGCAACTTCCACCCGAGCATGAGCTGGCAGAACTGGCGACACGTCCTGAAGTCGCTGCGATTGCGGATATTAAGAGTGTGGTCTTCGGTGGCGACAGAAAGAAATTTGATTTTGATGAACTTGAAGAGCTCGATAAGCTCTCTGAATCCATCAAAGATATTGCCTCAGAAACCGACTTCACTATGCTTTTAAAGCAAGAAGAGAAGCGCAGAATTGATGGAAATGATGAAGGTGTGAAGAAATCAGCCTTCGATATTCTCGAAGAGTTTGTTTTAAGAGATGCAACGATCCGCCAAAATCGCGAAGCAATGAATTCTGAACCGCTAATGACAGCACTTGAGCCTAAAACCGCCGATGTCTCATTTGAAGGTGTGCTGAACGCCCCTGAGATTGATGAAGAGTGGGAAGCTCAAAATCGTGAACTTGTTGTCGACGATGAGGCTCAAGGCGACTGGATTGACCTCAATTTAGCAGAAGAGTCTGAAGAGGAATTCACCCTTGAAGATGAGGCCCGCGAGCTGGAAGAAGCGCTTAATATGGCGTTTGCTAACCTGACTGGTGAGAAGCTAAGTGACGCCAATATCGACACGAGTGCTGAAGAGGAAAACCTCGATGAGCACCTCAAAACCCTTGATTTTACAGTAGATAGTGCGATTAAGAAGGGGATTGAGCTCGACATGGACCTGAGCTTTTTAAATGAAGCCCTGCCAGAGGATGACATTACAGATTCTATAGAGTAGAACGCGGCTATCCATTTTTACTAACTTACTGCCGGGAGGCAGAAAGGAGAATCGTATGCCACGCGCATTGAAGCCCCAAAACATTGAAATTCGTCTACAAAAAGTCATCGCTGATTGCGGGATTTGCTCGCGCCGTAAGGCCGAAGTCTTGATCACTGAAGGCCGCGTGGCCGTCAATGGTCTCTATGTGACAGAACTTGGAACAAGAGTGAATCCGCACACAGATATCGTGACTGTCGATGATAAAGTGATCGATTTAATGGCGATTGAAAAAGTCTATGTCCTTCTCAACAAACCACGCGCTTATGTGACAACAACCAATGATCCTGAAGGCAGAAAGACTGTCATGGACCTTGTTTGGGGTGTGCCTACTCGTATGTATCCAGTCGGTCGTCTTGATTATCTCTCAGAAGGTCTTCTTCTTTTAACGAATGATGGTGAGATGGCCAATAAGATCATGCACCCACGTTATGAAGTGACAAAAGTTTATGAAGTAAAAGTTTTCGGTCACGTCAACGAAGCCCTATTGGATAAAATTCGCAAAGGTGTGATGACAGAAGATGGACTCATGAAGCCTCAGAGTGTGCGTATGATTGAGCAGCTTCCTAATAAAACTTGGCTTGAGTTCCGTCTCTCAGAAGGTAAAAATCGCGAAATTAGAAAAATTTGTGAGGCGATGGATTTAACGGTCGATAAGCTTCGTCGCGTGGCGATTGAAGGCTTAACGATTCAGGGACTTCCTATTGGCCAGTTCACGTTCCTCTCAAAGAAAGATCTCCTTAAGGCCTTAGGTATGAATGAGAATGGAGAGCGTGTCACTCACACTCGTCCAAAATTCGTCTCTGCTAAGAAGACGGTTGATGTTCGTCGTGCCACAAAGATGGTGGGTAAGACAGCTCGTTCAGCTGATGACCGTCGCTATCAAGGTTTCAGAAAAGATAAATATTACGAGACAGTGAAGAGCATCAAAGAAGTAGCCGCTCAGAAAGCTTTAACTGAGAGTGAACCTCAAGGCTAATTATGTCTGCTGTAACGATCAAGCGCGGAAAAATTTTAGTTTATCGCTTTTTTGAGATCGGCTCTGAGGTCGATCTCAAAAAACTTGCGACTCTTATGCAAGAGAAGCAAAACACTACGCGCTTTCGTATCGATCGCCCCGGCAAAACCGGTCTCGTCATTGCCAATGATCCAGTGACAGTCCACTTGGGGCCAATGAATTTTCAAGTTGAAGAAAACACTGTGCAGGCAGAAGTGGATGTTCGTCTTTGGGATTTTGGAGGCATGTCGATTTGCTTTCAGATTCCTATCAAAGAGGGCTCTACATGGGATGATCTTGTACGTGTCGCCGCTTGGCTTGAGCGTGATCCAAATGTGGATTTAGTGGCCAAGAATAAGGCACGTGATTTTCAACAGGAAATCAAAGAAACGATTACGGTCTTAAATGACTGGGCAACGTCAGAAGATTATGTGGTCTATTTCATTCAAGACGTCGAAGGCGTGGGTGAGAATGCCATGGAACTCTTTGACCTCGTCGATGTGCCAGCCCTCATTATGGCCGAACCCAAAGAGCGTCTCTCAGATCAAATGAAAAAAACCGTAAGAGATTATGCGACTCAATATGCTCGTGGTGATCTTTGCGTGATTGATTGGAATTCAGCTCTCGTTGTGGAGCCTTCTGGTTCCATGGATGTGCCAAGAGTTTTAGAATTCGCCAATTCGCAGCTTTTAGAGATGCGCTACTATGATGATCTTCTTGATGAAAAGCTTGACTCACTTTACAAGGGAGTCATGACAAGAAAATCTACGATCCTCAGTAATTTCTTTTCAAGACAGGCAGAAGAAGCGGGACAGATTTATCTTGAAATCGCCGAGGTGGTGGAGAACGTAGAGAACTCACTTAAGGTTGTGGGTGATTTTTATCTCGCTACTGTCTTCAGAACGGCGAGTGCCCGTTATCGCTTTAGTGATTGGCAAAAAAGTATCAATGAAAAATTGGGAAATCTGGCCGAAGTTTCAAAGCTTCTTCATTCTCGAGTGGCCGAGACGCGCAGTTTTTGGATGGAACTAATAATTATCGTCTTAATTGCAGTAGAACTGGTGCCCTTCTTTAGAGAGCTCTTTCACTAGTTATCAATATTGACATGTCCGCTGGCTTCAAGCGTATCGTTGAGTTCCTCGACGGCATATTCGATCGCTTGATCGCCATAAGGGATAGCGCCTTTAGCGTCTTCAGGAAAATTGGAATGCTTTATGAGTTGCACGGCCTGCTTTAAAAGCTGGGCTGAGGCTTCGAAATACTCGTCTTCGTCTTCTGCGACAAGAACGTGAACTAACAAAGTGTGGGCATGTTTTAAAAGGCGAACTTGCTTAGGCGTTAAGTCATGAGTTTCAACTCTAAGAACGAGATCGCTAGAGGTGTTTTGAGTGACTTTATGCATGCAGGTTTCCTTGTTGAGTAGCTCTTGGATATTCCTATCGGATGGAACTAGCAGGATTTTAAGACTTTTCACTGAACAAAAGTGCTCTACTCAGTTAATGGCAAGGAGAGTCATGGGTGATATAATTCCAGATAAGACTGGACAGATAGTAAGGCAAACAGTTACATTTCAAGCACATCTGACGCGGGATGGAGCAGTCTGGTAGCTCGTCGGGCTCATAACCCGAAGGCCGTAGGTTCAAATCCTACTCCCGCAACCAATTTTCGGTTTGGTTTTTTGAAAGTAGATACGAAAACCTCCTCTTCATAAGCAACTCATCAGAAACATTAAGCAAACAATGAATAACACACGGGAAAACGTGATTAATCGTTCGAGTTTTCTCACTTGTCGAAGGTCGCTGGAAGTCACGCAAAAGACACCTGCTTGGCTACCAATTGTGCTACTTCTGGCTACCAGGCTGTAGTTTTCTCTCTTTCGTGTGCTACCAAAAATTTCGGTAGTACATACACTCCCAAATTCAAAATTCTAGCGGCTTATTCAGCCCTCTCTAGGTGAAACGATGTTTTTCCTAGAGGGGTTTTTAATCAAAATGACATAGGGTTTATAAAACCCTGTGAATTGGAAGGACCTATCGTATGAAATCACTAACCACAATCGCAGGAACTTTAGCTCTTCTAGCCGTAGCCTCTGGAAATCTACCTTGGATTCTTTTCCAAGTCCGTAAGGCCCAGATTCACCTTGTTTTTGAATCACAAGCATCTAAGTGGCCAAAGGCAATGACGCTACCAAGTAGATAGTTTTCTTAGAAGATAAAAGCTAAGAATTGCTCCTGTAAATTGGGCCAAGAGTGCTGAGGGTTGAGCTGCCTCAGCTGGTGGAACCGCCGCTGGTGTTTCTGCAGGTTCAACTGCTTTAGCTTTTCTGTCAGCAGCAGTTGCTGGCTGGATGATCGCTGAAACTATTAAAATGGTTGACTCTCAAACGGGTAATTACGGATACAAATATATTGGCCTCCCTGTTTCAAGTTATGTGATTGAGCCTGTGGTTTTCAAATCAATGGGAGTTCCGTCGAAATCTAAACTGCTCGAAGCAGAAGCAAGAATTCTAAGTTTGGAAATGCTCATCACTTACAAGGAGCACAAACTTAAAATTGTTAAGAAAATTGCAAAAGCAAGTCAGCAACACGCGTTGAACAATAGAGCCGCGCTTTAGTTTACAGAAAATGAATTAACTTTAATATTTAGGCCATGAAAATTGTGGCCCTTATTTTTTTGATTATGATTTCTTTTAGTGCGTTCAGCGATTGCTGTTTGATAATCACCGAGGTCCATGATCACGCTTTTTCTAAAATAGATCCTGATCATCATAGTGATAAGCCCAATACGAAACAAGAGGACTGCCATTGTTTCAATATTTGTTCACATCAGGTCATTTTGCATTTGCTACACATTGAGCCCTTTATCTTGAGTGACGTTTTTTTTCTTAGCTTTCCTGCGGTTAAAATAGGAAAAAAATCGGACTTCATACCTAATATATTTGTTCCACCAATTGCATCTGTTTAATTGAATTTACTAAACAATTAATTTAACGGAGTAATTATGAAACTAATTTTAGTGATGGGTCTGGTTTTTTTTGCTCAATTTTCATTTTCACATGTCAGAGATTCTTCAGTTAATGCAGTTGATATTGCACCAGATTCCTCGTCATACCATCTTGTTTTATTGAACGACGGACATGTCCTTAAAATAAAATTTGAAGATGGTGCTCTAATTTCAGAAATTAACAATCAAAAGTCTTTCAATAAAAAGATTTTCCGTTTCGAATACGATGATGATCGTTACATTTCGAAGATTGAAAATACGTTGGAAACTGACACTTCGAAGAATTTCAATAATCCCTTCATTGAAGCCGAATATGTTCCTACTACGGTTGCCTCAATTGAGCTTCTCCGTAAATACTTCAAAGAAGCTCCATACAATTCGAAAGAATCACAGTGCTTTAATCGAGCTATGGTTTGGAGCTATGGATGGTGGCGCAAGCATAGTATGAAGTCGATGAAACTTTTTATCTATTTTACGAGAGATTATATTAGACGTTATAACTTCGAATGGTGGTTTCACGTTGCCCCTTACGCTCATGTCATAGAAGATGGAAAAGTTGTTGAGAGAGTCCTGGACGTCAAGTATTCAAGCGGACCACTATCATTCAAAAAATGGTCGGATATTTTCATGAGAAACGATGCTGATTGTAGGGTCATCACGAAGTACTCTGAGTATGCAGATTTCCCTTATTCTGGTTCTTGTTTTTACCAGAGAGCTCATATGTATACTTATCAGCCTGCTGACCTACAAATGAATGAAGCCTGGGGCTACACCAAAGATAATTTCAATATGACGGAAGTTAGAGGAGCATATAAAGAGGCTTTTGATATCGATTTAGAGTAAAAAATTAGGGCCGAGAAGTTTCCCCCTCGGCCCTATTATATTATTTAATTCCAAATTCTTTTAAGTCTTCGATTGTAACAGGAGTGTTGTTATCTTCGATTTCAACGATATAAAGAATGCCTTTGATCTTAGGTTCATTCTCAAATTTCGGCTCCATTTCCATGGCCTTCATGATTGCATCTAAAAGGTCACGCTGACTCTTGTAAGTCACGCCATCGTAAATATTTTCACGATTAGCGATACAACCGCTTGTACGAACGAATGGATAATAAGGAGCATTTGGATCAGTATTGATTTTCCCTGTACCATGGATTCGGAATAAGTTACGTCCGATATCGCGAGCAACTGGAGAAGCAGACCACCAATCACTAGACCAAGAACTTTTAGGCATAAGCGACTTAAGAAGTACTTCGTCTTTTGACTTAGGAACAAAGTTCAACATCATTCTACGGAATTTACCGTAAGAAATTTGTTGATCAGCAGTAGGCATTACTGAGTCAATCGTGAAAATACCAGCAGGCGTGTTACCATTGCGCTGATAGCTTGGAAGACCTGTCTTGGCAGAAGCGAGTACTGGATGAGACCAGAGTGTAGAGTCAGCATTTCTAATTTCTTTACCGTTAATATCTTTCATCACCATGAGACATGGATAGAGTCTGCTAATACGGCAGAACATGAAAATCTTCACGCTCTTAATGTATTCGCCTTCCATATATGTCGTAATGTCAGGATTATTAAAATATAAATCTGAAATAATCTCGGTCTGGAGTTCTCTGTCGCTTTCACCATCTTGTTGAATATCCGAGTAGCTTGAGTTTAGTTTAGCAAGTTCAACGATATCTTTTTGATTTGCATTCAAAAAGATAGTTTCGTGAGCAGCAATAATATAGATGATACGTTTTTCAACTTCAGGCTTACGAAGTTCATTCAAAAGATCTTCAACCAAAGTCTGATCCATTATTTTTACTTCGTGAAATTTCAATTTTAAAATCTCAAGTCTCAATCTTTCAACAAGATCAAAATTCACAGCTAAGAAGTTTGAAACTTTGATCATTGAAGTTGGATCTTCAAACTTTACATCTTCCAGAGCATCGACAAACAGTTTTTGATCCTGACCATTGAATGCGACTGGTACAGAAATTTTGTTTTCAGTTTTAAAAAGAGATTGTTTGTAGTTGTTGTAGATTTCCTCTTCAGCAACGTTTGCAAAAGCTTGAATCGCAAAGAGAGAGCTTAATAACAATAGCGTAATTTTCATGATATCCTCCAATAACAGGATAAAACGCTACAATGCGGTAGATGATGTTGCAAGTTGTAGCGGCCAAGACAGTGCGCAGCGCACCAGATAAAATTTTAAAAAGTTATTTACCTTCCTGCATGTATTAGTTTAGCTTATTCACATTATAAGAATACCTAAGGAATGGTTCATGAAACTTTTAGTTATCATTAGCACTTTTGTTTTTTCACTTTCATGTTATGCATGGGGTCCAAAAGGCCAGCAAATCACAGTCATGCTCGCTGAGAAGTATCTTTCAGCTACGGCTAAAGACAAGATTATGAAGATTACAGGCAACAAAACCCTTTCTTCATTTGCAACTTGGGCCGACCAGGCCCGTAACACTAATGAATGGAATGATACCGGAAGCTGGCACTACATTGACGTTGAAGATGATGGTAGCTTTACGCATTCATCTTCATTAGATGCTCCAACTGATGTTCTTTCTGCTCTCGACTATTGTTCTAAGAATCTTCAAACAGAAACTGATCTGGCCAGGAAACTTGTTTGGCTTAAATTTGTTATTCACCTAGTAGGTGATCTTCATCAGCCAATGCATGTAGGCCGTCCAGAAGATCGTGGCGGCAACTTAACTAAAGTAATGTATGGTAAGGAAGTTAATCTTCACTTCCTTTGGGACTCTGCCTTCATTGATAAGAAAAGTCTTTCAATTGAAGACTATTCAAAACTCCTGGTCTCACAAAGTAGAGGTCAAGAAGTTCTAAGGGCCCCTTTCAATGCTGATACTGTAATTCAGGAAAATCTTAAGTACCGTGATTTCCTATATTCGTACAAGAGTGACAGGATTGATTCAGAGTACGAAGCGAAAGCCTTTACAATCACTGACGAAAGACTTTGGACTGGTGGGCTTAGACTGGCGTCTTTATTAAATTCACTATTTAAGTAATTATATTATATTATATTATATTATATTATATTATATTATATTATATTATATTTTATTGAATTTAAAGCCGTTAAGATTTAAGCTAATTTCAAATGAAGCTTTTCTTAACGGCTTTTTTTATTTTCTTCTCTCTACTTACTACTGTTCTTGAGAACGGTGACCATAGTCTTTGCGAGAAAGAGAATGCACCTATCTCGCAAATTTCCTCTGCCAACGATCATCATCACCAGTGCGCAAACGAACATCAATCTAATTGTAATGATTCAAATTGTTTTGGTTCTGCTCATTTTGGTCATGGGTATTATGACCGTCCCGCAGATGTTGCTTCGCTAACTTCTTTTAACGGTGTTCAACTTAATCAATCTTTTTCTTCATTCGATCATCATTCTCTCGTTTATCTTGACAGTATTTTTAGACCTCCTCTCGCTTAATCCTCAGTCATTCTTTTTTTAAGTATCTACATTTAGCAAGGTTGTTATATGCCAGTTATTTTATGGGGCACGCTCTTAAGTGTGGTCCTGATGTCAGCGAATGCATTTTCCCAGTCAAAACCTTTGAGTCTAAACGGACTACTTGATCAAGTGGAGTCGCTTTCTCCTGAGATTCAGAAGGCCAGATCACAATACGAAGTTATTAAGCAAAGGATGATCCTTGCCGGTCAGATTCCAAACCCTGAAGTCGGGATTGGTAATTGGAAAGGTAAAGCAAGCGGTCAAAAATGGGGACAGACAGACATATCGATTACTCAACCGGTTGAGCTCGGTGGGAAAAGAGGAAGTCGTATGGATGTCGCTGAAGCTGAAATCAAGCAAGCCGAAGTGGAAGTTTCTGTGCTTTCAGCTCAATTGAGAATGAGGGCTCTTTTTGCACTTTTTCGATACCGTCAACTAACAGATGAAGTTGGAATTCTTAATGAGGCAGCAGAGACATTTAGTCATCTGATGAAGAATTACAAAAATCGTCCTCAATTATCACCAGAGCAATCAACGACGTTGTTTAACTTCCAACTTGCAAAAAATGATTATGAACTAAAGTTAGAACAAGTTGTTGCAGAAAAGAATATTCTTGAGAGTGACATTAAAGTCATGACTGGTTTTTTTGTGAACGAGATTGAAAATCTTATTCCGAAGCGTTCAAAAAACTGGCCAGATTATAATGGTACTCAGAATCTTAATGCTCCTACATTAAGAATGCTTGCTGCTCAGACTGAAGTTTCTGAAAAAGAACTTCAACTTGCAAAAGCGGATGTATGGCCAACGGTGAATATTGGACCTAACCTTACTTTGCAAAACCAATTCGGTGAACAGGCCAATATCCTGGGTGTAGTCATTTCATTCCCAATTCCAGTACTTAACCAAAATGACGGTGCAAAAGCTATCGCTGCCAAAAGTATTGCGACAACTCGTAAGCTCTACAACATTGAGAAGACAGTTCTCGAAGTGAGAAGAGATGCATTACTAAAGACATATAATAGTTCGTCGAAAGTACTTGAGAAGCAGGCGGACTTCACTGATCTACATCGTCAGCATGGTCAAATTGAAGAACGTTTCCTGAGAGGTCTGATAACAAGTCCACTCGTTTTCGAATCACACAGACAAATGGTGGATAATCAGCAGCTTTATCACGATCGAGAGTTAAAAACTCTGGAGGTTTACTACCAGCTCGTCCTTCTTGAGGGCGGCAAAGTGGAGGGATTCTAATGCAAACTTTATTCGCAACATTAATATTTTTGTTTTTATCATTTCAGCTTTTGGCCTCAGGTGATCACAAAGAACAACAAGGCAAAGAACATGATGTAGACCACGTCCTTGAAAAAGGTGAAAAGAATAGTGATGAGCACGGAGAACATGGGGAAGAACACGGAGAAGAACAAGAACTTCCGTCAGGCATCACTTACTTTAACGATGAAAAAGGGGAATTTTCACTTAAAGCCCAGGTTATTAAAAATTTTGGAATAGAAACTTCGAACGTAAGTTCGAGTGGAAATACTTTTCAGGTACCTGAGACCGCAATTGTCAGGTCACTCATGAAAACGTCTGTCTTTCTTTTTAAAGATGACAAATTCAGAGACGTTGAAGTCAAAGTTATTACTCATGGAAGTGGTATTGCGACTGTTCAACTGCAAAGTATTTTTCAGAATTTTAAAATTGTCACTAAAGGCGTGAACTTCCTAAAAACGATTCAGTTGTCTCTTGAAGAAGGGCCATCTGAAGGACACGGACACTAAAAAAGAGTATATATGCTTAATAAAATTATTACATTTTGCGTTCATAAATATGGTGTCGTTTTATTTTTGACTCTACTTATGTCAATTGCTGGTTTCTGGAGTTTTCAGAACCTTCCAATTGATGCTGTTCCAGATATTACAAACAACCAGGTTCAAGTGAATACAACTGTTCCTGGTCTTGCTCCCGAAGAAATAGAACGTCTTGTAACTTTTCCTGTAGAGATCAGTATGAGAGGTATGGCCGGTGTTGAACAGGTCAGATCTATTACGAGATTTGGTCTCTCCCAAGTTACCGTTGTATTTAATGACGATATTGATATTTACCGTGGACGACAGATGGTTTCAGAACGCTTAAGTGGTGTTCTCAGAGAATTACCAGCAAACGCTGAAGCGAAACTCGGTCCTATCTCATCTGGTCTTGGTGAAATTTATCAATATGTAATTGAGTATAAGATTCCATCGAAAGATCCGGCGACAAGATATAAACAATTGATCGAGCTAAAAACTCTTCAAGACTGGTCGATTAAACCTCGTCTAATGAGTGTGAAGGGCGTAACTGAGATCAACACTTCTGGTGGATATGAAAAGCAATATCACATCCAGCCTGATCTTTCTAAACTTCGGTCTTATGGTTTACGCATTGAAGATCTTTTCAATGCAATTACGGTTGCAAATAAAAACGTAGGCGGCGGTTACATTCAGCAGTCAGCTGAACAATTTCTTGTTCAAGGTTCTGGTATCTTTAAAAGTCCAAAAGACATTGAAAACGTAACAATTAAACTCCTTGAGAACTTTAAGACATTGAGAGTATCGGATGTCGCAAAAGTAACTCTTGGCAAACCACTTCGTACTGGATCTGCTACTTTCAGTGGTAACGAAGCTGTAATTGGAACGGTCATGATGCTTTTGGGTGAGAACAGTAGAGATGTTGCTCACAGAGTGAATGAAAAAGTTCTCGAATTGGCCAAAACTCTTCCGGCCGATGTTCAAATGGTTCCGGTTTATAACAGATCTGAACTTGTTGATGCCACTCTTGGGACGGTTGAACACAACCTGGTTCTCGGTGCCTCACTTGTAATTCTCGTTCTCTTCTTCTTAATCGGAAACGTACGCGCTGCGATCATTACAGCGATTACCATTCCTCTAGCCCTCTTAAGTACTTTCTTGATTATGAAGCCACTTGGACTCTCAGGTAATCTTATGAGTCTTGGTGCCCTCGACTTTGGTATCATTGTCGATGGTACGGTGATCATTATCGATAACTGCATTCGGTTCATTCACAACCAAACTCAAAAGTTTGGACGCAAACTTACTCGTGAAGAAATTCAACAGGCAGTTATTGATGCGTGTATTGAAGTACGAACAGCGGCTGGTTTCGGTGAGTTGATTGTAGTTATCGTATTCATCCCACTCTTCGGACTTGTTGGGGTGGAAGGGAAAATGTTCAGACCGATGGCGATGACTTTTTCAATCGCTGTCTTCAGTGCATTGATACTTTCATTCACAGTTGCCCCGGCCCTTGCTGGTCTAATCCTGAGTGGGAATGCTGAAGATAAAGAACCTTTCTTGATGAAGATTGTTCATAAGTTCTATGTTCCTGTACTTAACTTCGCTCTCCATAAGAAAAAAGTAATTATTGCACTATCGATTGCTTCAATCTTGGGAGCAGGTCTTCTATTTAGAAGACTTGGATCTGAATTCCTTCCTCAACTTGCGGAAGGAACTTTTGCATTCCATATGATTAGACCTGTGAATACAGGCCTAGATCAATCATTGGAAATGCAGAAAAAAGCGGAAGAAATCTTAAAAACGTTCCCTGAAGTTGACCAAGTATTCTCAAGAATTGGTACAAGTGAAGTTGCGACTGACCCAATGGGTGTGAACGTTTCGGATACTTTCATCATTTTAAAGAGCAGAGACAAATGGGAGTCAAGAAATAAAGGTGAGAAACATCTTTATGAATCGCTTGCCCAAGAAATGGTACTCAAACTAAATGATGAGGTTCCAGGTCAAACGTATCTGGCTTCGCAACCTATTCAAATGCGTTTCAACGAACTTCTTGAAGGTACGAGAGCAGATGTATCTGTAAAAGTCTTTGGACCAGATCTACAGAGTAATATGGATATTGCAAAGAAAATACAATCCGTCGTTTCGAAAGTTGACGGAGCAGGTGACGTTGAATTGGATCTTGCTGGTCTATCTCCAGTTCTTAAAGTAACTCCTAAGCAGGATGCCTTATTCCGTTACGGAATCGGAAGTAATGATGTTCTTGAAGCTGTTTCTATTGCTCTAGGCGGAGAAGAGGCGGGAACGTTCTATGAAAATGAAAAACGTTTCCCAATTATCGTTAGACTTCCTGAAGAACAAAGATCTGATCTTGAACTGATTAATAATCTTCCGGTGGGGACAGGAGTAACTCAAACGACCCCACTGAGTGCTCTTGCAAATGTTAATTTCACAGAAACGTTTGGTTCTATTTCTCGAGAAGATTCTAACCGTCGTTCAGCTGTACTTATTAACTTACGAGGTAGAGATACTGAAAGTTTTGTTAATGAAGCTCAGCAACTTGTTGCAGATAAAGTGCAAATCCCGGCAGGTCACTATATCGAATGGGGTGGTAACTTTAAAAATCTTCAGCAAGCGAAAGCTCGTTTAATGATTCTTGCTCCTCTTGCGTTTGCGATTGTTCTCTTTATGGTATTCAGCGCCTTCGGAAGTATAGGAGAAACACTTCTTATCTTCTCTTGCGTTCCTTTAGCTCTCGTTGGAGGAGTTATCGGGCTCATAGCGCGTGGATTACCATTTAGTATCTCAGCCGGAGTAGGGTTTATTGCTCTTTCAGGTATTGCGGTACTGAACGGTGTGGTTCTTGTGAACTACTTTAATCATCTGAAGAGTGAAGGTATGACTGGTGAGAAACTCGTGATCGAAGGTTGTTTGATTCGATTACGACCTGTACTAATGACGGCGCTAGTAGCGGTGTTCGGTTTCATTCCTATGATGATGTCTACAGGAATTGGAGCTGAAATTCAGCGTCCTCTCGCAACTGTTGTAGTTGGAGGGATTATTTTCTCAACTGCACTTACTCTTCTAGTTCTTCCTGTGTTGTTTAACATCTTTGAAAAGAAGCTCCACGGTAAAGTGGCGCACTAGGAAGATTATGAACAGAACGAGAAAATACATAGAAGAACAAAAACTTTTTAGACAAGCATTGCTGAAGGGCGACCATAATATGGTCGTCTTACATCTCGGAAGAGTACACATTCTGGCCCAAAACTCGGTCTCTCGACATATGACGACACATTTTCAAATGTTTCTCTATGCGCTTATGAAATTCAATTTTGAAGAAGTTTTTGGTCAGTTGATCAGACTCATTGTGACATTTCCAGGGCACATTATTGGAAAGGTGCCCAAGGGAAATATAGGCTGGTCAACAGTTGGATTAACCGAAGTAATGCCAATACCCGAAGATTTGAGAGGTGTTGTCGAACGGGATGGTAAAACATGAAATTTTCAATTTTTATCATAGATGATAATCAAGATTTTCTGTCGAGTTTGGAAGAAGATTTGGGTCTTACCTTTAACGTCCATGGCTATTTAGAACCTGAAGTTGCATTGACTCAACTTCAAAACATATCACCAAACTTAATACTTCTGGATTTAAACTTTCCCGAGACGAATGGTTTCAAAGTGTTTCAAAAGATTAGAAGTATTGACCAGAATATCCCTGTAATATTTTTATCAGGAGATTCAATGCTAGAAACCAAGATCAAGGGGTTCACTTTAGGAGCGGATGAATTTTTAGTTAAGCCAATTTCCTTTGAAGAACTACAAGCAAGAATCAAAAACAGGATATTCAAAAGAAGACCGGATTTAAAAAGAGAAATTATTCATATTGATACTCTCATTATCGATGTTGATACCTTTGAGGTCTTCCTCGGAATTGATAAGATCATTCTTACTGCAAAAGAATTCAGCCTGCTTTTGTTGCTGGCTAAGAATAAGAATAAAATTTTAAGTCGGGGTTATATTTCAGAAATGCTCTGGCCTGGAGTTTTCATTGGTGACAATAACCTCGAAACTCATTTTTCTAATATGAGAAAGAAGTTAAAAGGATTTTCAAATATTGTGACTGTTAAAAACCACGGTTACATTTTGGAAGATAAAGGAATTGTATGAGTCATGAATGTTGTGGCCCTAAAGTAGTGGAGAACAATAGTGGGGTTGCTCCAGAAGATAGTCTTAAAAGTGTTTATCAGGTAAAGGGGATGGATTGTGCAGATGAAGTCTCTGCTATCCAGAGAACATTGAAACACGCTTCAATTTTTAAGATTGATACAAATCTTATGAGTGAAACGGTGACAGTGTACCATGATGACAAAATTACGTCTGACGCAATTTCAAAGTTAATTGAAAAGTCCGGAGTAAAAGTTGTCTCAAAAACTGAAACTTCTTTTATTGCCGGTCACAAACAGCAAATTTTAATACTTGCGACTTCAGCTATCATGCTGGTCTTGGCATACATTGGAGAATGGATTGAGATGCGAAATCATAATCTTGTTCTCTTCTTATATGTAGCCTCAATTTTGAATTCGGGTATTCTCGTCTTTCCGAAAGCTTTTAGGGCAATTAAATCTTTTTCACTTGATATGAATGTTCTTATGACCGTCGCAGTTATAGGAGCGTTTGTTATCAAAGAGTATTCTGAGGCGGCGACTGTCGTATTCCTCTTTGCATTTGCAGAGATGCTAGAGGCCCTCAGTGTTTCTCGGGCTAGAAAAGCGATCAGAGATGTTCTTCAGATTACACCTAAGCAGGCGATGATTGTATCTCCCAACGGGCAGTTAACTCCGAAAGATGTCACCACAATTTCTAAAGACGAGATCGTTCTTGTGAGACCTGGCGAAAGTGTACCTGTTGATGGAATAATCATCGAAGGTGAATCAAGCTTTAATCAGGCTGCACTCACTGGTGAGTCTATGCCAGTTCAGAAAAAAGTGGGAGATAAGGTACTTGCTGGTACAATTAATGATGTTGGAGCTGTGAAGATTAAGGTTGAATCAGCTTTCAAAGATTCAAAAGTTTCTCAGATTATTTCTCTTATCGAAAATGCTCAAAGTCAGAAAGCTCCTTCTCAAAGATTCGTCGATAAATTCGCGAAGATCTATACTCCAGCTGTATTAGTCTTTGCTCTTTTTATTGCCTTTGGCGTACCTGTAATTTTTCAGCAATCTTTTGATACCTGGATTTATAGAGCACTCGTTATGCTTGTCATCGGTTGTCCATGTGCTCTTGTAATTGCAACGCCTGTTTCAGTTGTTTCAGGACTAACTTCTCTTGCAAGACGTGGAGTTCTTGTTAAAGGCGGTGTGTTCTTAGAAGCATTGGGGCAGATTAAGGCGATTGCTCTCGATAAAACAGGAACAATAACGGAAGGTCAACCTAGGGTTGTGAGTCTTAAAGTATTCTCCAAAGTTACAGAAGAGGAAATCAATAAGGTTGCTGCTTCACTAGAAAGCATGACCACTCATCCATTAGCGACAGCTATTCTCCAATACGCTAAAGAAAGAAACATTTTACCTACTCAAGTGACAAACTATAAGCACGTCAGTGGTAGAGGCGCAGAAGGAACTATCGAAGGCCATCCTTATTTCGTAGGAAATCATGCTTTTGCTCATGAATTGGGCGTTTGTACCCCAGAGCTTGAACAATATTTGGCTTCAATTGAGGGTGAAGGGTTGTCTGTTATCATAATTGGTCACAAAATCCATGGTTCTTGCGATGGCGAAGTATTAGCTGTTTATTCGGTAGGAGATACTCTTAAACCAAAAATCGCCGATACGATTCAGAACTTTCACGGAGCTGGAGTAGAAAAAGTTGTCCTTTTGAGTGGTGATAATCAAAAAACAGTTTCTGTAATCGCAAAGAAAATTGGAATTGATTATGCTAGAGGCGACTTACTTCCAAATGATAAAGTTGAAGAAATGAAAACGCTCGTTAGCCAGTACAAGTACGTGGCAATGGTCGGTGATGGGGTGAACGATGCACCTGCACTAGCTCATGCGACTGTCGGAATTGCAATGGGAGTTGCGGGTACAGACGTTGCCATTGAAACCGCAGATGTCGCTCTTATGAGAGATGATGTGGGGGAGCTACCGAAAGCGATTAAGCATGGTAAGCTGGTTTTGAACGTGATTCGCTTTAACATAGCCTTTGCTATTGCGATCAAGGTTGTTTTCTTTGCTCTCGCACTCTTTGGCTATTCAACATTGTGGATGGCCGTAGCGAGCGATATGGGGGCGTCACTTCTTGTTACTTTTAATGCTCTTAGATTATTAAGGAACTAATTTCACTAATTCCTGGCTCTCGTTTAGTTATGGCATCAAAGAGTTTGTCGCACTACTGCGAAGATGGGAGTAGTTTAGACTCAATTTATGAATGTACCATGGAGAAAATTAATTGGACTGGATGACTTTCGATACCTTTGAGCTACTCTTTAGAGGGGACATGATCTTGGAACGTTTAAAAAGTGATCAAGATAGATTAAAAATTATATTGGCCACCTATACCTGCACTATGTTCAGTGAACATCAACCCTGCAGACCATGACCAGTTGTTTTGATACATTAAAGAAATTTCAAATTCGGATGGTTGTTTTTGGCGGAAGGTAAATTCGGCGTCCGTATAAATATATTGAGTCCATTGAAATCTTTTTTCAAGATCAAGTCTCAAACGCCCTTTATGATCAATTAGAGAGTGTGTTTCAATTAAAAATGGAAGAATATAGCCAACTCCTGCGACGCCCGCGCCTTCACGCTCAATCAGCGTTCCACCGAGAATTAAGTTGGTATATTTGTTCAACCACCTTTTATAAAAAGCATCTCCTTCACCTTGCCATCCAAAATCATTTCTTAATTCAGTTCTGAGTTCCAACTCATTCCAAGTGTTCAACAAATTAAGTTGCGCTTGTGCATGGTTCGTAGATGCTTCCAACATACCTCTATAGTAGAGATGATCATGCATATGAGGATCATGCTTTTGCCATGATTTAATTTCTTTGTTGGGTGTAAAGCTTGAATACTTCACCACACGGGCCATTCCTGTCTTGAGGTGGTAGAGGTTGTGACAATGGAGCATCCACTCACCGGGCTCATCACTATAAAATTCTATTGTTTTCTCAGAGTGTGGGGCCACATCAAGAGTGTGTTTCATTGGAGAATTATTTCCAAATTTATTAATGACTCGAAAGAAATGGCCATGTAAGTGCATCGGGTGATGCATCATGGAGTTATTTACAAAGGTAAATCGAATCACCTCATTCTGTTTGATGTTAATTGTACGATCCTCATTGATAGCCTTTCCATTGATGACCCAAATATATCGTTCCATATCTCCATCTAGAATGAGTTTTACATTTTGACGAGGTTTAGAAGAAGGAAAATTTGTTGGCGTTTGCGATTCAAGGTCATTAACTGTCAGTGTTTGAATAATTTGTGATGAGCCGTGATCCATCTTTGAATGATCCATCGAACTCATGTCCATTTTTGAATGATCCATTGAACTCATGTCCATCTTTGAATGATCCATCGAGCCCATGTCCATTTTCGAATGATCCATTGAACTCATGTCCATCTTTGAATGATCCATTGAACTCATATTCATAGGGGATTTCGTCATTGAGCCCGTATATTTTATGGTGTCCCAAACTGTGCCCATATACATTTTCATATAAAGATCAGGTTTGGGCCTCTCCGGTGCAAAGACTTTGTCACCTTGGCCAATCCAGAGAGAAGTTTTACCTGTCCCATCTTGAGCAGTGGCCTTCAATTCGAAACTTTTATTTGCGGGAACCTCAAAGAGCACATCATATGTTTCAGCCATCCCAACAAGAAATTCATTCGCCAAAGTTGGTTTGATATCAACCCCATCCGCTGAAATAACATTCATGGGGATGTCACCTAATGAAACATAAAAATACGAAGATGCGGCTGCGTTTATGATTCTTATTCTGACCTTTTCGTTGGGCTTGAAATCTGGAAGTTGTTGTTCAACCTTACCATTGATCAGGAACGCATCGTAACCAACGTCGGAATAATCCATCCCTCCCATACGAGTCCATTCATTGTAGATGTAGTTTCCTAATGAATTGGCCTTATATGCCCCCCACCATGAGCGCATGGTTCCTTTTTTAAAGAGATAATATTCTCCATCCTTCCGTAAATTTTTCAAAACCTGAGAAGGATTTTCGTCTGTCCAGTCACTTAATACGACGACAAGATCTTTTTCATATTTGATCTTCTTTTCTTTGGGATGGATGACAATCGCTCCGTACACTCCCTTCTGTTCTTGGACATTCGTATGTGAGTGATACCAATATGTTCCATTCTGCCTAACTTTAAATTTATAAGTGAAACTTTCGCCAGGAAAAATTGGAGGAGTATTTACATAAGGGACGCCATCCATATAGGGATCAAGAAGAATTCCGTGCCAGTGCACGGACAGTTCATCATCGGGGATTTCATTCTTGAGAACAATTTCTGCTTCGTCACCTTCAGTGAATTCCAGTGTGGGAGCAGGTATGCTTCCATTTAGCATGAGAGCAAAGCGTACTTCTCTTTTCCCGCTCAAATTAACTTTGCTTTTCGTAGCAGTTAACTCATACCGAACGGTTTTTGCCCCTGCAGAAAAGGCAATAAGAGAGAAAAGGGCGAGTAAAAGAAATTGCTTCATGTTCATTCCAATAGTTATTCTCTTATAACGTTTGAACAGTCTTACTTGTGACAGTCTAGTTCATTTAAAATAGGACAATCGGGGCGTTAATCTCCATGGCAGCGTTTAATCAGGACATCTAAGGTGGAAAGCATGGCCTGGATCTCACTAAGTTTCTTCTCAAGTTCTATTTTATGTTTCTGCGCTAAAGACTTTACCTGACTGTTGGATCTATTTTGATTTTTCCAAAGACCCAGTAGTAGCTTAGTGTCCTTCATAAAAAAACCAAATTCCCTGGATCGTTTCACAAAACGAAGAACGTGCACGTCTTTTTCCGAGTATTGACGGTAACTGGAAAAGATCGCCCCGCCTTTGGAATGATTCCCTGTTCTTCGCAGCGCCGGATCATCTTTGCATTTACTTGGCTTAGTTTAGCCGCTTCTCCAATATTCATCATTGCCCCTTGCTATGTAGTTATTTCAAACCTTCCCTTTAGGGGAAGGTGCAAAATAAAAAAATCCCGCAAGGAAGGGGTTATGTATAAATTCAAAATTGAACAGATGGGTTGTATGAGTTGCGTTCAGTATATTGAAGTAGAACTAAAGGAATTGAACAAAGCAATAAACCTTAAACCTAATTTGAAGGCCAAGACTCTTGAGGTCGGAACTACTATATCTAAAAAAGAAGTAAAACGCGTAATTGAAGACGCTTGTGTTAGGTGAAAGGCACAAAATAGAGTTACAATTTGCAAAAGGGACCTGTATGAACCACGGACACCAATATAATCACGGCGATTGCTGTCACCACGAAAAAGGTGCATCATCATATTTCAAATACTGCAGCTCGTCAACAACCATAGATTCACGTGGAAGATTCAGTCGACTGTTGGGGCAAGGGACTCAATGGTAGGAGCCATGGCTAATGCTTACCTGAAAAATAATAATATAAAGCCTTCCATGGATGGTCATGAACTCGTGAGACTGGGTTTTGTTGCTGCTTGCGCCACACTCAATCATCACGGTATGACCATGGGAAATAGGCGCGAGATTTTTTATTACAGGTCTAAAATTAGAATTTAAAAAGTTTCTTAATCTATCTCTAATGTTTGCCCTCTGGTCGGAATGATTACTTTCGTATTAGTAATTTTAGATAACTTTTCCTTTAATCGTTCTTTCGATTTCTCTTCACCGTGGATTAAGACGATTTTCTTCGCCTTTGCTTCTTTAACCCAGTTTAAAAGTTCGTTTTGATCGGCATGAGAAGAGAAGGCTTCTGAACTCTGGACTTCTCCCGCCCAGGTTATGCTTTCACCCTCAGTATCTACAATTGTATGTCCGCCATCCTTTAAAGTTCGACCGGGAGTATTTTCACCCTGGTAACCTGGCAGGAAAATAATAGTATTAGGGTCATGCTCCCAATTATGTAGATGTCTAAAGATTCTTCCACCGCTAACCATTCCACTTGAGCTTATGATGAGAAGTGGTCCCGATTTCTTTTTCAAGGTATCCCATTGACCGGCAAAATCAAGTGCTTCCGCTTCTCTCAAGGATTCGATCATTTCTACAGGATGTTTAGTGAGGGCGTTGTGCTTTTTATAAACCTCGTTTACCTTCTTCATCATTGGGCTATCAAAATATAAGGGCAGCTTTAGCTCCGGATGCGCAAGGAAGGCTTGCTCTATAAGTGTAATAAGCATTTGTCCTCTCGCCATGGCAAAGCTGGCAATAATTCCGATTTTTTTCTCTTTCACAACTTTGCTCAGGAAATGTAAAAGGTCATCATACATATTTCCAGCACGAACTTTCCCTCCATAAGTTGATTCCATGATGACAACGTCTGAAGGAGGACAAGAGACTGGCTGGGGTATTAAGTAGTCATCTGAACGACCAATGTCACCGGAAAAAATAATTCTTTTCTCCGCCTCGATAATCAGTGAAGAAGCACCTAAGATATGACCTGCAGGAATTAATTTTGCTTTCATCCCTAAAAAACTAAATTCGTGATCCCACTTTTCAGGTCTAAGCAGTTTGAGAGTAGCCTTCACGTCTTCAGCATCATAAAGGGCCTCATCATCTCCCCGGTTGATGGAGGCACTATCATCAAGAATGATCTTTATGAGGTCAGCTGTTGTTTGAGTGCAAATAATGCTACCATGGAAACCTTTCTTTACTAACCGTGGAAGGTATCCTGAATGATCTAAATGAGCATGAGTGATCACAACTTCTTTAATTGATTTCGGCGAATAGGGTAATGATACAAAGTTCTTTTCATCTG
>JAIEMA010000048.1 GCA_019752535.1 Bacteriovoracaceae bacterium | reverse complement strand
TTAAAACAACCAATATGCTGGATAAAACTCAGTCACGTTTACTAGCAGAATCTGGCATTGAGTTAGCGATGACTCGGCTTAAATTATTTAAAGAGGCTTATAATACTTGGCAGAAAAACGATAATGCGAAGGCTTCGATCTCTGTCCAACTCATTAATCAGCTCTGGGAAGTTCCATTCATGTATCCCGTTCCTGTCACTAAAGAGATGGGAGCACAGGCCGTAGCCGCGATCACTGAATTCCAAAAAGAATCCCTACTTGAAGGAGAGATGAAAATCTCCATTCAAAATATTTCAAGCAAATTAAATTTAAACCTCATCAGACTCTCTACCCTCAATAAACCGGTGCAGCAGGGACAAGGGGGGCAGGCCCAAGGTGGTGCACAAGGTGGAGGAACTCCACAAGACCTCGATCCGAATTTTAGTCTAGAGCAACAACTTGTTAGGCACATGATTAAAAGGCTTCGTGAAAAAGGAGAAGAGGATGAGTCTTTTCAAGAGGCTTACGGAAACCTCGATCCGATTCAATTGGTCGCTAATCTTAAATACTATATCTCGGATAAAAATCCCCGCCGTCAAAATGTCACTCAAGTCGATATGCTCATGGATAATGCCGAACAGCTCTTTAATGATGCAAAAATTTCTCCAAAGTTTGGCCCCATGACGACCTTTAGTGAAATTTATCTCATTCCGGGATGGGATGACGCGATTGTAGAGCTCATCAAAGGCGAATTCGATGTCTTTCCTTCAGTGATGATTGATCTTAATAAAATTACCGCTAACATGCTTCGACTTCTCCTTCCCACCATAAATGATAATGAAGTGAAGGAGTTTTTTGAGTATCGAGATGATCCCAATGCTCCTCACTACTTTAATACGCTTGAGGATTTCAAACGCTATATCGTTTCAACAGCTAATATTATTAGTGAAGGAACATTTGATGATGAGTTTGGAAAGTTAAGGGCCCATGGCATTCAATTTGGGACGGCTCCCTCACTCTTTAAAATTGTCTCCGAAGGGACAATGAATCGCTCGATCACCACTTTAGTGGCGACAGTATCAATGCCCACTCAACAAACTCAAACGGGAACCCAAGCGGGCGCTCAAGCAGGCGCGCAAGCTGGTGCTCAAGCAGGCGCACAAGCTGGTGCTCAAGCGGGCGCGCAAGCAGGCGCACAAGGAGGATCGCAAGCGGGATCTCAAGGTGGCTCACAATCTGGAGCCCAAGGAGGCGCAAACCAAAACGATCCAGTATTGCTCGATCCACGGATTATAGAGATCCAAATCAACTAAGCTTTTCACTCTAAAAAAATCCTTTCAACACGGACAGTCGTCTTGCTACAATTACAACATGCATGTTTTAGCCATTGATGCCGGATCTTACTCAGTCAAATTTCTTTCCAGCTATGTGGATAAGAAGAAATCGACTCACGTCGAGATGCGTGAATATAATATTTTAGAAGAGCTTGAAGAGAATCCAAATCTTTCCACTGCTGAAGAAGCTACAAAAAATATTATTCATCGTATCGTTGATGAAGTGGCCAGACCTGACTCGCGGATTGTTCTTCATGTGAATCCAGAGTCTGTCACGACACGTTTCCTCACTCTTCCGATTAAAAATCGCAAGAAAGCTGAATTAATGATTCCTTTTCAATTAGAAGAGGATATCCCTTACAGTCTCCAAGACTCTCACTACTCTTACACTATTGAGACGGCGAAATCTCAAACATTGGCATTAGTCGCTCTCACTCGTGACAGTGAATTTGCCTCTTTCTATAATCAGCTCGACACTTGGAGCTCACCTCCCTCTGTTATCACGTCTGAGCCATCGGTTATGGATGCTTTCTACTCACTTAATCAGGTCGCTGGATCTTTTTGTGTTTTAGACATTGGACATCGCTCAACGAAGGCTTACTTCTTTTATAATTCAAAACTCATTGCTACTCATGTCAGCTATGTAGGTGGACGTCACATCGATGAAATGATTGCTCAAACTTATGGCATCGATGCCACTGAAGCAGTGATCTACAAGCATCAAAATGCTTTCGTCCTTACAAGTGGGCAAATGAATGAAGTCGATGACAATCAAAAAGAGTTTGCTCGTCTGATGGAGCAAGCCTTCAAGCCACTTATTAATGATTTTCATCGCTGGGACTTAGGCTTCAGAGTCACTCATGGGATGAAACTCTCCCAAGTCTTCCTCTGTGGAGGAACGAGCAATATAAAAAACATGGCGAATTTCCTCACAGAAAAATTCGCTGTAAAATGCTCCCTTCTTGAATCTTTTGAAGGAGTAGAAACTTCTAAAATTGATTTAAATCCAAAGAGTCGTGCTCGCTTCACGATGGTGAACATGATGGCCCTCTCGCTTAAGGCGAAAGGAAGATTAATTAATCTTCTCTCCGGTCGTTATGCCCAGGCGGCACGCGGTGATCTTCCTCTGCATACCTTGGCTTTCTTAACGGCGAGATCAACTGCTGTGACTCTTGTCCTCTTGATCGCGCTTTCAATTCAGAATTACATCACAAAGCTAGATATCAAAGCTGTGAATAATAAAATTACAAGCACTGCCAAAAATCCAATTTTGGGTCTCACTGCGCGTGAGAGAAGATTGATCTCAACTCAGCCGGGAGTGGTAGAGTCATCACTGGCCAAAAAACAAAAAACCGTTCGTCAGCAGATCTCCACACTTCAATCAGCCTCAAAAATTAAAGCTCTCTCACCACTTGTGATGATTTCATCTGCAGCAGCTGGAGTGGATGTCACATTGATGAATGTAGATATCACTGAGGCGGGAGATGTATCGGCCGTCTTTAAAGCGAGCGATGTGAATAACCTGAACATTCTTCAAACAAAGCTTCAAGGTATCTCACTTCAAAACGTAGAAACAAAAATAAATTCTGCTCAAAAGACTCTGACCCTTACAGGAGTTGAGTAATGGAAGAGAAAGTTTCACTTATCAAGCGTTTTGACCTCTTCGTTTTTACAAAGATTGATGAGTTTAGGAAAACTCCAAACTACTCAAAGCTCGTAAACCTCTATGGGCAACTCGAAGACGAACAGCAAAAAGTAGCTAAAATAGCTCTGCTTGCAGCAACTTTCATTTTGCCTTTCCTCATGGTTGTCGCCATGTTTATTGGAAACATGACTGTCGAGAGTGATCTCGCCAATCGCACGGCTTTGGTTGAGAGAATGCAACAAATTATTGCTCAAAATGGTGATATTGGCGGACTTGCTAACTCTCTGGCTTCTCCTACTCCACTTAACAATGAGGGAGAGCTGAACGGAAGAATCTCTTCAGCACTTTCTAGTGCAGGTGTCGATTTAAGCAAAATGAGAATCAGCAATTTTAGTACCAATAATATTTCACCCACTCTCAGTAAAGCTGAAGCCGATTTTAAATTTACGGGTCTTACGACTGAGCAATTAATGAATATCTTCTCTACACTGCTTCAACGTGAACGTTTCAGAATCGCTTCTGTTCAGATCAAGAGAAATGATCAGACGAATGTTTTAGAGGGACAATTTCACGGAGTGCACTACGGCGAGATACAAACTCAGGATGAAGAATAATGGCCGTCTCCTCAGAGCTTAAGAGTTTAGATGAAGTTGAATACAATTTTGGTGTTCATAAACTCTTTATCGTTGCCGGAGTCATACTTTCTTTCATGTTCGCTTTTCTTCTTTATTTTCCTTTCGAAAAAAAAATTGAAACATTAGTTAAAAGTCAGCTGGCCACTCTACCAGGTTGTCGTGCCAATTTTAACAGCCTTCATTTTGAATTTTTCTTACCAAAAGTCGTGCTCACAGACATTCAACTTCCTGCAAGCTGTCTTGGGGGCTCAAACCCTATAAAGCTTCCACGCATGGCCCTTAAGTTTTATGGCCCAAGCTTCTCCCCTTTTGGTCTTGCTTTTAAAATGGAAACAGAACTTTCAGGTCACGAAGTTGGCATTCACTACGCCGCAGGGACCTCAGTGCAAATGATCAACATTCAAGAGCCAGAGCTCCCTATCTCTGCTCTAAGATCTGTACTGCCTATGCTCCCTAAGATTGAAGGGACTGTTGACCTGAATGTGAAAGTAGCTGTTGAAGGTAAAAATCTAAATGACTTAAAAATACTTATTCAGTCGCAAAATCTTGTTGTCCCCGCTCAAAACTTAACCGATTTTAAAATCCCTCGTCTTGCTCTTGGAAATCTCTCACTAAAAGCAGAATCAAAGGGCCCAAGAAAAATTGGTATACAAGAGTTTATCCTAGGAAAACCTGAAGCAGCGATTCGAGCAAAGTTTTCAGGAACAATTGATCTGGCTACAGGAGCGATTGCTTATTCACCTGTGAATATGAAAGGTGAAGCTGCATTCTCAGAAGAGTTTCTCCAATCATTTCCAATACTAAATCTCATGCTTCCCCAATTCACTCAAAAAGATGGCTTCTATCAAATCAAGCTAGGTGGCACACTTGGCAACATCAGACCCAATTAGCTTATGATTGATTTTGATAAAGAGTTGCAACTGATTCTCAAACGCTACGTGAAGCACCCAGAAATTCATACGATACTTGATTATGCGACAAGACCTCCGGGCAAACTTTTTCGCCCCCGACTGCTGGAAGCACTCGCTCATGATTTAAAAATTACCGATCTCCATGATGTAAAAGTTCTGGGTTGCGCGCTAGAAATCCATCACGCGTACTCACTGGTGCATGATGATCTTCCCTCAATGGATAACGATGATGTCCGCAGGGGAAAACCCTCCACCCATAAAGCTTTTGGCGAATGGAAAGCCTTGCTCGCAGGGGATGCCCTCTTGTGTCTTTCATTTGAGCTTTTAGAAAATTTAAAGACTAAAAATGCCTCACTGATTAGAAAGTTTTTTCACTGGTCAACCGGAGCTCGTGGCTTAATTCTTGGTCAATGGATTGATCTTGGACTTGAGGGACAGAACAACGCTCGTCATCTCATGAGAATGCATGAACTCAAAACTGCACGACTCATGCAAATCGCCTGCGTGGGAGCGATGAGCATGAGCTCTCAGAAAAGTGATCTCAAATCTTTCATGCGCTTGGGCCAAGACATTGGTCTCGCCTTTCAACTCTTAGATGATCTCGATGATTTAAATTCTGAAAAACTCTCCGATCATGAACTTCAGGTGAATCCATTCTTACTTGCTCCAAAAGAATCCGCACAGAAGCTCTCTGAGATGATTCATCGTCTTGATACGCTCAAACTCCCGCACACTCGAAGTTTTCTCCAATCATTTCTTAAGACTAGTGCTAAGGGCTTAATCGAAAATGAGAAGTATTGGGTGAAAAGAGTTGGAGACCAGAGTGCTGGATTAAAAAAACTTCTTACCAGTGGTATTTGTGCTTAAGACTTTTAATAAAAGTTAAAGCTTCCGTGAGTGAACTTAAAGCCTCTTCATTATTTCCAGAAACTTCAGATTCAGAACTTTGGCTCAAAAAAGCTTGAGGATCTTTAATAGCATGCTTGGCTTCAATTAGAGTGAGCTTGCGCTCAAAGAGTAGTGTTTTGATTTTTAAAAAACATTCTACATCTGATCTGGAGTAGATCTTTTGACCATCCTCTCCGACGAGAGGATGGATATCTTCAAATTCTGTTTCCCAAAATCTTAGAACGTAGGGCTTTACACCTGTGATGTTCGTGAGTTCACCAAACTTAAAATTAGACTTCGCAGGAATGGAAATGGAGGATTGATCCATTCTCTACCTTCTTCTAGTTTTCGTCGCCAAACTCGTCATCATCGTCATCTGTATCAGGCTCTTCAAAGCCAGCTAAGAATGAACTTAACGCGCGTGGGACGCCTTCTTTAGGTGGAAGATTAGCATTCTCTTTACCCTGGTCATCAATACGATGAGAGTAGCGATCAGTGATGTCTTCTTTGAGGATTTGAGAAGGCTTGAAAGTAAGAACACGACGAGCAGAAATCGTCATGGCCTCTCCTGTTTGCGGGTTTCTTCCCACTCGAGTCGCTTTGTCTCGAATAGAAAAATTTCCGAAACCAGAAATTTTCACCTTCTCGCCCTTGGCCAAAGTGTCTTTAATCACCTTGAACACAAGATCAACGAGTTCGGCTGCTTCCTTCTTAGAGAAACCAGCTTCTTTGTAGATACGTTCGACTATGTCGGCCTTGGTCATGCTCATTGAAAATCCTCCATGAAATTTCAAAAGCTTGCTTTAAAAAAAGCACTAATATTAATAGGTTAGCAGACAAGGTCGCGGTGTGCTAGCAAAAAAAAAGCCCCAACCCATTGATTTCTCAAGGATTGAGGCTTATTTTTTTAAGAATTTCGCTTATTTAACTGAATCGACAACGGCTTTGAAGGCGTTGAAATCACGGATCGCAAGTTCTGAGAGCATTTTGCGATTGATTGTTACGTTCTTCACTTTAAGAGCGTTGATCAAACGTGAGTAAGACATTCCAAGTGGACGAACAGCTGCATTGATACGGACAACCCATAGGCGGCGCATATCACGCTTTAACAAACGGCGACCTTTGTACGCGTAGTGAAGCGCGCGACGAACTGTCTCAGAAGCGTGCTTGAACTTTGTACGACGATCGAAATGGAAACCTTTAGCTAACTTGAGAACTTTGTTACGGCGCTGGCGCGCTTTAAAGCCTCTCTTCACACGTGACATAAAAACTCCTTCTTCACTCGTAGGGGGAACTCTCGTTCTCTTAACCCTATTTCGCTACTCTTGATGGTTATAAAACTTCGCTACTAGCGAAGGTATGGAATACAACTGATAGCATTATGATAGTCGGCCGGATTTACATATCCTGGCTCATTCTTATCTTTCTTTGCTGACTTAGATTTGTTGCTAAGTAAGTGGCGCAAGTATGCTTTCTTATACTTGATTTTACCTGTAGCTGTGACCTTAAAGCGTTTAGCAGCTGAACGCTTGGTTTTCATTTTTTTGCCCATAAAATCCTACTCCTCAAACGGGAAATTCGTTACATATTCAAAAACAGAGTGCGCCAATCTAACATGCCAAAAACGGGAGGGAAAGAGTAAATTCGCCTCAAAACAAGGCCAAATTACTTCCCTTTCTTCCCTGGGGCAACCATGGCGTGGCATCGATTTCCGAGCATTCTTGGCTCAGCCTCGACGAGAGCGTCGGTCTTTTCGACGATCAATTTGATAATTTCATCAAATTTACCTAAACCGATCTCTTTATGGGCCATCTCACGACCGCGAAATTGCATTAGCAATTTCACTTTGTCGCCATGCTCCAAAAACTTTACGATTTGGTTCATTTTTACTTCCAGGTCATGTTTATCAATGCCTGGACGAAACTTCATTTCTTTAACTTCGATGACGACTTGCTTTTTCTTGGCTTCAGAAGCTTTCTTTTGGATCTGATACTTATACTTACCGTAATCCATCAGCTTCACAACTGGTGGAGCTGCTGTTGGTGCAATTTCAATTAAGTCGAGCTCTTCGTTCTCAGCTATGAGACGGGCCTGAGCAAGGGTAACGACTCCGTACTGTTTACCGTCATCGCCTATGAGACGGATTTCGTGTGCACGGATCTTTTCGTTGACGCGTGGCTCTTGGAACTTTTCGCTAATAACCCACCTCCAAAATCGGGGTTCAAATGAATAGAGTCGAGCTAACTTACCTTGAGGCACTCTTGGCCGGCAAGTCCTGAGATTTAGGAAGTAGAGTCATTTCCAAGGGTGGGGTTGCGATTAAACTTCAAATTAATCGCCACCTGATCATTGAGATCTCTCAAAAACTTCTCAATCAGCAAATCGACTTTCGCCACATCAGTGACTTTGAACTTCCCGCCATCAACACGAACCAATACATCTTGATTCTGAAGATAATCGAGTGTGTCTTTCAAAATCGGCACTGAATAAGACTCTGGATACTTCACCACTCGTCCGTGTTCGAGCTCAAGGCTGAAGAGTTCATGCGTGACTTGCAAAAATCTTTCTGAATTAAATGTCTCTTGGGCCAGATACTTGAGGCCGATAGCAGAGAGATAGTAAGCTTCATACAAATAACTAAAGGCCGTCGAGAAATGTCTCACTCTGCTCGCGAGTTGGTAGAGTTCATGAGGATTAAAGCTTAAGGCTTCATCCAAATCATGAATTGGGCGCCCGACAGCATAGGCGACCACATCACGCGCATGAAGAATCATCTCTTTGATGCTTGGAAGATAGAAATCGTACTTCAATTCATTTCTTTGTTGCTGCAAAAAGCGAGTGAGCTGCATTGAAGTTTTAATCTCGCCACTAAAAATCTTAAACCAAGCGGCATTGATGAAACCTGGGACTAAGAAATGATGAAGAATCATATTCTTATGAAATAGAACTTCAACTCGAGCTTCACTTTTAACGGCATAAAAAACTTGATTAAGTTTTTCACGCTTAATGAGGTCAATCTTCTTATTTCCAATGAACATGTCTAAGGCTGAGCGCAGGCAATCATCCAATTTTCCATCTTTAAGTGAGGGAGTAATCGGAATATTGAGCTTCAGGCAATAATCAATGACGTCATGAGCTTTCTCTTCAATTTGTCTCCATGTGAGCGCCCCACTCGGCTCATCCAGCATCACTAAAGCGAGAAGTGAGGAAGGAGTAACAGGCATCCCACGGCCTACGGCCTTGAAACATTCAAACGCCAACTCTTGAGTCGCACGCTTAATCTCACCTACGTATCCTGGGACTTCAATGCCTTCTCCAAAGCGCACATGGATCGTTCCCAGACGTTTGTTGAAAAGTTTGAAGAGCTTTAAAAGTTGTGTTGGCTTTTCCGCTACTTTTTTTCCACCGCCGAGCTCTCTGGCATGGGCTTTGGCTTCAGGAATGTATTCATGGGCCAGGGCCACAGGAATAAACATGAAAGGTTTGCTGTCATGAATTTGAGAATGCGCTTCCAGCAACATTTGAAAGAGCCCGTAGCGCGGCTTCATGAGTTTGCCAGTGCGAGTTCTTCCGCCTTCAAAAAAGAATTCAACCAGAAGATTTTTTTTCAAAAGAAAATAAATATAAGCTTCAAAAGTGAGCTTGTAGAGAATATCGGAATTAAATGAGCGACGGATGTAAAAGGCTCCGGCTTTTCTAAACATCGCCCCAATCGGAAAGATATTAAGATTAATTCCACCGGCCACATAAACCGGAAGTCCAAAGTTTTTCCAAAGCACATAAGTTAAGGCCACATAGTCAGCATGAGACTGATGATTGGGCACGAGAACCACGTGATGGGTTTCTTGTAACTTCGCTAGATCTGTTCCATTGGGAAGATCGAGGTTGATGCCGTCGTAAAGTTTTAAAAATGTGGATTCGATGAATGTTGAAAGTGTCTTCACTACCGCTGGAGAAAAGTCGCCCTGAATTTCAGCAACTAATTTTTCCATGCGTGCTCGATCCTGTGGACGTTCCACAAGTCGAGCAGCAAGTTTTGGATATGAAGAAACAATTTCGAGGACGTCGCTTTGCAACGCTTCCTCCTTAGGTCAAAGGGTCATGCCGTGTGGCTTAGACTCCATCATACCTGAAGAGGTCATTTCTATGAACTGGGCATTCTGATTGATTTCTGCAATTGTCTGAGCATTTAAATAAGTCATGCCCGAACGAACTCCACCAGTGAGCTCAAGAATGATATTTTCCACACTGCCTTTGCAAGCAATCAGGCGGCTTTCACCTTCAGCGGCCATACCTGTTGGCAACTCTCCGCGCCAAGATACCTGAGCATCTTTAGAGGCCATGCCGCGGTATTTTTTCTTACCACCCTGTATCTCACCCGGAGTTTCCGTGCAGCCTGCGAGCATACTTCCAAGCATCACTGTCTCTGCTCCAGCGGCAAAAGCTTTAACGATATCGCCAGAAGTTTTGATACCACCATCAGCAATCACTGGAACATTGTGTTTGCGAGCTTCAGCAACACACAAAGCAATCGCTGAAAGTTGAGGCACTCCACAACCGGTAATGATTCGAGTTGTGCACATTGAACCCGGGCCGATACCAACTTTCACGGCATCAGCTCCATGCTCAATTAAAGTACGCGTGCCTTCTGGAGTGGCGACATTACCAGCAATGATCTGGACATGAGGGAAAGTCTTACGAACGAAATCGAGGGTATCAAGCATCATGATGGAGTCACCATGAGCGATATCAAGAGTGATAATGTCAGCGCCAGCATCAACGAGCATTTTTGCGCGCTCCATTCCTTCTTCTTTCACACCAATTGAAACTGCAACAGGTGTTGATCCACTAGCCGCTTTAATTCTTTTAAGATCTGCCACTTGCTCTTGTGGAGTCATGAAGCGATGAAGAATACCAATCGCTCCAAGCTGAGCCATTTTAATCGCCATTTGATCACCTGTAACAGTGTCCATATTGGCAGAGATGATAGGATTGGTGATTTTGAATTTCTTAGTCAGACGACTGGTGAGATCAGGGTGACGGCGTGAACTAATTGTTGAGTGTCTTGGCATCAAGAGCACATCATCAAAAGTTAAGCCACGGTCACGTTCAAGAATCTGGTTCGCATCAAAAATTAATCCCATATTGTCCTCACTCAGTTTTTACGTAAAGCGCGCCCACAGATTCGGACATGCGGAAGGCATGAGTACGAATTTTGCGCAGGGCAACTACCATATCGGAGAAGGTAAGCGCTGTCACGGGTTTGTAGACGCCTTTTGAAATGCGATTTAAGTGGTTATCACGAATAGAATCGGCCCAAATTTGTAACTCCTGGCTCTTCGTGAAAATACCCGTTTTATTGTAATGAGCCGCTTTCTCTAGACCAGCAATTGTGAGCGCAAAGAAAGACTGGACCTCGTCCATGAAATTAAAGAATTCCGTACGACTCTCACCTTCTAAACTATCTCCACCTCTAAAGCGCTCACGATACATGGCTAAACGCTCAAGGTAGTCAGCACAACTTTCAAGTTCATCAGCGATCTTGATTAAATTTTGTGTCTCGCCAGACTGTTGATGAGAAAGAGGGCGCTCCATCACGTAGCAAAGGAAGACAGTAACCTCTTTGTGAATATTATCTGTGATTCTTTCGTAATCAAGAATCTTAGCAAGCTTCTTTGGATCTTCTTGATCTTCATGCCAGTACTCACGAGTAATTTTGTACATACGAGAAACGATATCTGCCATTTTTTTGATTTCGCTCTCTGCTTGAATCAAGCTCGTGGCAGGCAGTAAGTCCTGAGGATTTCCAAGGAGCACTAAATGAGGAACCGCTTTCTCTTTTGAATCATCAGGAGTGATTCGCGTGACAAATGCCGCGAGGGTATTAAGAAACGGCAGCATCGCTAGAGTCGCCGTCACGTTAAACATCGTATGTGCCATCGCAATGTGTGCGCCTACGTTTGGCTGAGTGCCATCCGGATTTTTAAATGAGGCGTCACTTGGCACCATCCATTCAATGAAATCGAAATAATAAGGAAGAATAAGAAGCATGATCATCACGCCTAAAATATTAAACGTGGCGTGAGCTCTCGCCGCTCTTCTAGCGTTCACTGAGGCGCCAATAGAAGCTAAAATAGCTGTAATGGTCGTTCCGATATTTTCACCAAGCACTAATGCAACAGCAGTGTGGTAATTGATCACACCTGTTGTGGCGAGTGCCATGGTAATACCCAGCATCGCCGACGAAGATTGGACGACCATCGTGAGTGCGCAGCCCATGAGGACAGAAGCCAAATAAGCTTGATAATTATCACCAGCAAAATAAGCAATTGAATTTAAGAAAGATTGACTTTCACGGAGTGGAACAAAGGCGTGGCTCATGGTTGTCAGACCGATGAACACCATACCGATTCCAAGAATCGCTTTTCCAATATGTTGAGTTTTGCTTGATTTACCAAATAGACCAGGAATAAATCCTAATCCGACGAGAAGAAGTCCGTACTTATCCACTTTAATCGAGATAATCCAACCGGTGATCGTGGTTCCAATATTGGCACCCAGAATAACACCAATGGCTTGCTTCAAAGTCATCAATCCCGCATTCACCATTCCCACAGTCATAACTGTGGTGATCGAAGAACTTTGCACGAGCATCGTGACACCAAGACCAACACCTACGGCCATCACACGATTAGCAGTAATAGAGTTGATGATGTTTCGAATCATATCTCCGGCCATCGCTTGGAGACCGTCTGACATGAGTTTCATTCCGAAGAAGAAAATCCCTAGTCCACCCAGCAGGCTGTAAATAATCGTAAAGACTTCCATTATGTTTTCTCCAAAAACTCAATCAACTATTGAGGCAAAAAATATAGGGATAATGATGTATAAAATCGTGTCTCTTAAAAGGTAAAACAAGAAAAAATAGATAAATGCTTTTGGACCTTTCAGAAAAAGATTCTCAAGACCGATGTACTGAGCTTTTTTAGACATTGCCACCATGAAGCGAGATTTTCCCCAGTGGCGAATAAAAAAGCTTGCTGCTCCATCTACGCGTCGGTCAAACTTCAAAAACCAAACAATCACGAAATTTGGCAAAACTGACTTCCATAGGGGAAGTTTTGCCTGAGACGTATTGAGTTTATGGGGCAATGACATAGCGTGTTTATCCATAGGGAAAACTAACAAAAATGCAGAGTTACTTGAACTAACTTTTGGTTAAGATTCAGTCAAGAGAACATCTACTCTAATTTCTTTCTTTGTGACATTTCTATGACAAAAAGGGAAATGAACTTCGTTATTATTAGCAAATGATTAAGTCACTTAATTTATGGAATTTTCCGGCTGGAGCTATGCCTTCGATCGCCCTCGATGGAAGCTGCTTTCTTTTGCAAACTTGCCAGAGAACCATAGTTTTAAGCTATTTACAGCGCCCTTTTGCTGCTCACCCACTTCCACTCCATGAAAAAGCTGAAGGCCAAGAGGCTTATCTCTATTTGCTCGAAACTATTTGCGGCCTTAAATCAAAATTAGTTGGTGAAAACGAGATCGTGGGACAGTTTAAGGACGCTTACAAACATTTTGCGACTTTAATGAATCGTGACGCACGACTCATGTTGATTGTGGAAAAGCTCTTTAAAGACGCTAAAGATATTAGAACTGATCATTTAATTGGAATTGGCCAAAAAACTTATGCTCACCTGACTCGTAAGCATTTTTCAGGCAAAATTAAACAAGCCCCTTTATTGATCTTGGGCTCAGGTCAGTTAGCCGAAGATCTTATTAATCAATTCAAAAAACGCTCACCGCTCGTTCTCTCAGCTAGAAATCAAGGCAAAGCTGAAGAGCTTGCGGCCCTTCATGGCTGCGAAGTTATTGCATGGAACAAGAAAGATCAATGGCTCGATCACGCATTCATTGTCAACACGATTGGTTTTGAAGGAGTGCTTTTAGATCATTCTTTTTTCAGAAATTGGTCAGAGCGTTTTGAGAATCGTTTAGTTGTCGATCTAGGATCGCCTTCATGCCTTCACACCTCACTAGGTTACGATGAAGGGGTCATTCGTTTAGAAGATATTTTCGCAGAAGGGGCTTTGATGGAAGATCAAAAGCGCCAAAAGATCTCACTCGCGCGTCAGGCCATGCTAGATATTGTCGAGAAGCGCTCTCGTTGGCTTGAAGAAAAGCGTCTCAAGTGGCAAACTGCCAACGCCCCTCAAATCGTCACCCTATAGAGCCTAGATATGTACAAAATTGGCACCCGTGGGTCACTGCTTGCAGTCACTCAATGCACATTAGTTAAGAATCTTCTTGAATCACTTTCCGGCGAAAAGTTTGAACTTCATTTAATAAAAACTCAAGGTGATCAAATTGTTGATAAACCTTTATGGCAACTTGAAGGAAAAGATTTTTTTACCAAAGAGCTTGATGAAGCCCTATTAAATGGCACAGTCGACATGGTGGTGCATTCTTATAAAGATTTGGGGAGCGATCGTCCCAGTGGTATCAAGCTTGCTGCCATCACTGAGAGAAAATATGCCCACGATATTTTACTGATCCATAGTGACACTATAAAAAAGCTCTCTCAATGGAGCGGAGATTTTGTGGTCGGCACAAGCTCGCCTCGCAGAATTGTAAATCTCACAAGAGATCTTCCCGCTTTCATTCCTCATCATCCAAAAATCAAATGTGAAATGCTTCGAGGAAACATCAACACTCGCATCCAAAAACTTCGTGATGGGAAATACCATGCCATCACTCTTGCCCTAGCAGGCCTTGATCGTTTGGCCGGTCTTGAATCATCTTATGTAGAGCTCTCGAAACTACTTAAGGATTTAAATTTTGCGATTCTCCCTTTAAGTATTTTTCCAACAGCAGCGGCTCAAGGAGCCCTTGCCATCGAATGCCTAGAGAAGAGAGTAGACAATGGAGTCCTTGAAAATATTTTAAAAAAAGTTCATCACCTCTCAACTGAAGAAGAAGTTAAACGCGAACGCGAAGCTTTCAAGTCTTATGGTGGGGGCTGTCATCTTGCTGTAGGAATTCACGTCAGAAAAATTGATGGTGATTTTTTACACTTTCATCGCGGCGAAACGGATGGCAAGAACATCCATGTAAAAAAACGCGAAGGATTGAACACCCCGTTTACATCTGTGGGAAGAGTATTTCTGGGCCAGGGAGAAAACTCAAAAGCCATTTGCGATGATCTCTATCTTAAAGAATCAACTCAAAAGATTGCACCTACAAAGGGCAAGCATCTTTTTGTCACGACTACCCATGTGCTCGATTCAATAGCAGATGCCCCCACTTCTCTTTGGGCCGCAGGAGCGATGACTCGTAAAAAACTTGTCGCAAAAGGATTCTGGGTTCATGGCGGAGCTGACAGCCTTGGGAACCAAGAACTGATAAAGCTTTCTGAATCAAAAGCACTCAAACTCATGATGGGTGAAGCACCTTGGCTCGTTCTCTCTCACGATAAAGCGACAAGCCCTATTGGGGAAGTGTTTGCTGGATACAAAACCTCTATGAAAGAGCCTAGTCTTGAGCAAAAAAATGCGCTGAAAAAAGTGACTCATGCCTGGTGGTCAAGTTTCCCACAATACTTAGCCTACACAGAAAAAATTCCTAGTCTCAAAGCCGCGCAACATTTTTGTGGCTTAGGTAAAACGTGGAGCTCTTTTAAAGAAAATAATATTTCCGTGACTGCGCTTACTGATCAAAATGAATTTCTCTCACTTGCAGGTATCCAATGAATTCAGAACAACTCTTTGAAAAATCAAAAAAATATGTCCCTGGTGGAGTGCACTCACCTGTCCGTTCTTTTAAAGGTTTGCATTGCGTCCCTCGTTTCATCAATCACGCTGATGGCGCAATGACTTGGGATGAAGAGGGAAAAAGCTATGTCGATTTTTGCATGAGCTTTGGTCCTTTAATTCATGGCCATCAAGACAGAGATGTGAAGAAAGCCATTATAGAAGCGCTTGATCGCGGATGGAGTTATGGGGCTTGTGAGAAATACTCTCTCGAACTGGCCGAATATATGATCGATCGACTTTGCTTTGTGGATCAAGTGAGATTCATGAATTCAGGGACAGAAGCCGTAATGACTGCCGTGAGACTCGCGCGCGGGATAACTGGACGAGCGAAAATCATGAAATTTAATGGCTGCTACCATGGCCATCTCGATGCCATGCTTATTAAGGCAGGATCAGGACTTGCTGGAGAAGCAGACGCTTCTTCTAAAGGGGTTACACCACTTCAAGCATCTGACACTCTGATTGTCGAACTTGGAGACTTAAATGCTGTTGAAGAATGCTTTAAAGCGCATCCAGGACAAATCGCTGCCATTTTTATTGAACCTCTTCCAGCAAATAATGGTCTTCTCATTCAAACAACAGAGTATCTACAAGGTCTAAGAAATCTCTGCGACAAATACGGCTCTCTCCTAGTGTTTGATGAAGTCATCTCTGGCTTTAGAGTGCATTTTGGTGGCATGGCTTGCCTCACTGGAGTCCATCCCGATCTCGTGACTTATGGAAAAATCATTGGCGGCGGCATGCCGGTCGGTGCAGTCTGTGGAAAGAGAGCACACATGGAGTTTCTCGCTCCGGTTGGTCCGGTTTATCAAGCAGGAACTCTTTCTGGAAACCCTGTCGCGATGGCCGCGGGACTTGCGAACATGAAGAAGCTCACGCCAGAGGCTTATCAACGTCTCGATCAGCAAAGTGAGGCGATCGTAAAATTATTGAATGAGTTTTCGCAATCTCATGGTTTTGAGGATTACAATACCTATCGCTTTGGCTCACTCTTTTGGGCTGTTCCGACAAAAAATAAACTGACCAATATAACTCAAATCCCTGAAAATCTCTCCTCTCGTTTTTACGATTTATTTAAAACCTTACTGACCAAGGGAATTTATCTTGCTCCCAATGCTTGGGAAGTCGGATTTGTCTCACTTGCTCATGATGAGAAAATTTTGGCAGAGATGAGAAAGAGACTATGGTCCTAGCTAAAACCCCTCGATGGTTTTATTTGCTCGTCGCTTTCCTTGGATTACTAGTCCTCGCCTTAGGCGTATGGTGGCTTTATCTACTTACCATGTTTGCTCGCATGATGGGACCAAGTCAGCTTGGCGTCTTGAATATGGTAAAATGGGAAGGGACCACTTTTCTTTTGCTCCTCATTTCTGCGGCCACAGGCTTGGCGGTTCTTTATTGGAGAGACTTAAAAAAGACTCGCGCCCTTCAAGCTCTCTTTGCCTCACTTACTCATGAGTTAAAAACTCCCCTGGCGAGCATGAGACTTCAAGCCGAAGTCATTCGTGATCTCATTGCAGATGAATCCCATGATCACGCCCAGCTGACTTCACTCACAACTCGCTTAATTCAAGACACATCGAAATTTGAGCATGAATTAGATAAAGGATTACAACTCTCTCGAGTTGAAAAAGATGGCGCCCTTAACTTATCTCCTATTGATCTAGAAAGATTCATCAAGAAAACGGCGCAAAAAAACGATGTCAACATCCAAGTCAATGGCAGTGCAGTTGTCTTAGGTGATGAGATGGCACTGACAATGGTCTTTAGAAACTTATTTGAAAATACTAAGCGCCATAACCCCCAAACGGCTGGAGTTGTGGTTGATCTTAAAAGCAATGGTAGTGAAGTGATTTGCTACTACAATGATCAGGGAAAACCCTTTCTTGGCAGCCGCAAGAAACTCGGGGAACTTTTCTATAAGCATGATTCGAAGAAAGGGACTGGAATTGGGCTCTATCTCGTGAAGCAATTGCTTAAGGCCCAAAGCGGAAGATTAGAGTTCTCACAACAAGGCCCTCTCGTTTTTCATCTCCACTTTCAAAGAGGAGAAGAATAGTGAGCAAAGCAGGACTTTTGATCGTTGAAGACGAAGAAAATTTAGGGGCTACACTTAAAGATTATTTTCAATCCAAAGGTTATTACGTTGAGTGGGCGCCAAATGTGGCAAGGGCCCATGAACTTCTGGTGAAAATGGGAAGTCAGCTCGATCTCGCTCTTCTTGATATCAATCTTCCTGATGGAAACGGTCTCGATCTGGCCCGCGCATGGAGGAAACAGAGACAAGATCTCGTTGTGGTTTTCCTCTCCGCGATGAATGATCCGGCCCTTCGAGTGGAAGGGCTTGAAATAGGTGCAGAAGACTATGTGACTAAACCATTTGAACTCAAAGAGCTCACTTTAAGGTTTGAGAGGATCCTTCAATACAGAAAGCGATCAGTGCTTGATCCTGAAGAAATGAAATTTGGTCTCCTGACATTTTGGCCAAGACGCTTTGAAATTAAAGATGCGACTGGCTCAACCTCATCACTCTCTCAAAAAGAAGCAGCTATTTTACAGCAACTTCTCGCGCGAAAAGGTCAGGTTGTGAGTCGAGAGGAATTAATTGAAGATATTTGGGGAGCTGAGAGCTTTCCAACAAATAGAACTGTCGATAATTATATAGTTAAACTTCGCAAGTGGTGTGAGAGCGACCCTGCGGCTCCGTTAAAGATTGTTTCTGTACGCGGAGTGGGCTATCGCCTTGATTAGGAATTTATGAATAATATTTTTGAAAATCGTCGTCAAACCAAAGGAAAAACTCATGTTCCAGTTTGGTTTATGCGTCAAGCTGGGCGATACCATGCACACTATCAAGCGATAAAAGCAAAAAGTGATTTTCTTACTATGTGTAAGGATCCGAAGCTCGCTTGTGAAGTGACAATGGGTCCGATTGAGGATTTTAAATTTGATGCCGCTATTTTATTTTCAGATCTTCTCTTTCCTCTTGAGCATTTAGGCACTGGACTTGTTTATAATCCCGGCCCAAAACTTTCATGGCATTTGGATTCAGTTGATAAACTCTCTCAGCTCAAAGAACTTGCACCAGCAAGAGAGTTTTTTGATTTTCAAAAGAAGGCCTGTGAACTTTTAAAAGTGGCCCTGCCAAAAGATCGCACTCTTTTGGGCTTTGTGGGCGGCCCCTTCACTCTTTACACTTATGTGACTGAGGGATTGCATGATGGAAACCTTGTTTCTGCAAAACAAGGCCTGCATGATGGGCGCTGGCAGGGATTCTTAGAGAAACTCATTCCTAATCTTGTCACCGAGATGGAGGTCCAAGCTCTTGGAGGTGCAGACGCTGTTTGTCTCTTTGATACGGCCGCAGGAGAACTTTCTCCAGGAGATTACAAGAGATTTGTTGTTCCGGCGCTCAAGACTGTTATCACCGAATTTAAAAAGAGATGCCCACAAACTCGTATTACTTATTATTCAAAGCACACTCAAAGAGCACATCTTGAATCCATTCAGGACTTGCCTATTGATACCATTGGAATTGATTGGAGATGTGATCTTGTTGAAACTCAAAAAATGTTTCCAAAGAAATACATTCAAGGAAACTTTGATCCGGTTTGGCTTCATTTGCCTCAGCACATTTTGCTTGAAAACGTACGAAATTGGCATCGAGATCTTATGGAGAGAGGCCTCAATCAAGCCCATTGGATTTGTGGCCTAGGCCACGGTGTGACGATTCAAACGCCAGAAGACAATGTTCGTAAAGTCGTTGAACTTGTTCACAATGAATTTATTTACTAAGCCTCTCACTTGGTCCCTGCCTTTTTTGCTGGGATCTGCTTACCATGTCCTGGCTTTGCTGATTCCAAATTTTGGTGAGCCCTCTCCCACTTGGAGACATCTCCTCTTTTTATTGATTGGTTTAGTCATGACAGCTTTGGCATACAAAAATAAGAAAGCTTTCAAATGGGCCCTCTCACTCCTCTCCATCCAACAAATATACTCTCACGGCAGCTATCTTATTGAAGTTTGGAAGATAGAAAATCGTATTGATTATTGGTCAGTTATTACTTTAGTCGCTTTTCCACTCATGATGGTCATGTCTTCTCGGTTTAAAGAAAATTCGATTTCATGATAGAATGAATTATGTGCCGAATTTTTGGTTTTAGAAGTGTTCTTCAATCTCGCGTTCATTCGAGTCTCATCTCAGCTGAGAATGCTCTTTCATGTCAAAGTCGACGTCACCCCGATGGCTGGGGGCTCGCCTATTATTTAGCGGGACATCCACATGTGGTGAAATCAACTGACACGGCCGAAACAGATGATTTGTTTAAAAAGGTTTCTGCCGTGGTGAGTTCAGAAACCGTGCTCGCTCATGTTCGAACAGCAACTCAAGGAAAACTCTCCTTAATCAACACTCATCCCTTCCAGCATGGCAAATGGACATTTGCTCACAATGGAAATATTAGAGATTTTGATCAGCATCGAGAAGAGATTGAACAGAGTATTTCCTCTCATTATAAACGTTGGCGCTTTGGAGACACAGATTCAGAATTAATTTTTCACTATCTCCTCTCGCATGTTGAAAGAGAGGTCGATCTAGAAGATCAAAATTTGAATATCGAAAAACTCATGAGCTCCCTTGCTCGTGCGAATGAAAACCTCTCAGCTATCATTGGGCCTGTCAATCACCGCGAGTCTGGTAAACCGACTGAGAATTACTTAACGTTTGTTCTTACTAACGGGCAAATACTGGTAGCGATGCATGGTGGCCTCAGTCTTCATTGGTCCACTCATAAGAAGCTTTGTCCTGAACGAGATACCTGCTCTAGCTTAATGCCTTTGTGTGAGAAAGCTGCTTTAAACGGTGAAAAGGTGAATCATTTGATTGTCACGAGTGAGCCACTTCAAGGTGAGAACGTTTGGAATAAAATGGTGCCGGGTGACATGATTGGAGTCGATAACGAGATGAAACTCCATCGACACAAAGCCACTCTCCCGCTTGCCTGCAATGAGGATTAAGTTTAAAGTTTTCTCACATGCTTCATTACATAATACAGCGACTTATTTGGGTATTAATTAAAACACTGGTATCCACCTATCGTTTTGAAATTTTAGGAATTCATTTCAGAGATGAAGCCGAAAAGATTCAAGAGAAAGGGGCTTATGTGTTTGCAGTCTGGCATGAACAGGTGCTCTCTGTGCTTGCAGGCCACGCCTGGACCAGACCTTATTTAGCACTTGCTTCTCGAAGTAAAGATGGAGATTACGCTGCATTTATTTCTGAAAAGCTTGGATTTGTTGCCGTTCGTGGATCATCAAAGAAAAAAAATAAGGACAAAGGTGGTCGTGAGGCCATGCTCACTTATATCAAAAGAATGAGCGAAGGTACTTGTGGGGGAATTACAGTAGATGGACCCAAAGGCCCAAGGAATCAATGTAAGCCAGGTATTGTGATTATTGCCAAAGAATCAAAAGCGCCGATTATACCAGTAGTCGCTGTGGCCAATCGGTATTGGGAATTCAATTCTTGGGATCGATTTAAAGTTCCAAAACCTTTTGCAAAAATCAAAATGGTATACGGTAAACCCATCACGGTTCCAACCGATTCAACGGAAGAAGATGTAAATTCAATTGCTCAACAAGTTACTCAATCTCTTAATGAGCTGACGGAAAAAACCGTTTTCTAGGTTGATACAAAAAAGTCTTTCGGCAGTCCACCATCCACAAGTTTGGCCATGCGTTTAGGAACCAGACCAGTAAATTGTAATCGTCCTTCCTTAAAGACACCGACATCTTGAAGTAAAATTTTATCAGCTTCAAAACCAGCAAGCTCTGTGATTTGCCCCACGACTCGCTGTCCCTCTCTGGTTCGCTTTAATTGAATTACAAAATCAATGGCCGAACCTATTTGCTGGCGAATTGCTCTCACCGGCACATCATAACCAGAGAGAAGATATAAATTCTCCATGCGATTTAGGCATTCTCCTGGATTGTTGGCATGGACGCTGGCCATCGATCCATCGTGACCTGTGTTCATCGCCTGAAGTAAGTCAAATACTTCTCCACCTCTCACCTCACCGATCACAATGCGATCGGGTCTCATGCGCAGAGTATTCTTCACAAGATCTCTCATCGCAAGAGCTGTGCCACCGGTGAAGCTGCCCGTGCGTGCTTCCAGACGAACAACGTTAGGAAGCTGAAAATTTAATTCACGAGTATCTTCAATCGTGATTAGCCTCTGGAGAGGATTAATCTCTTGAAGTAATAGATTCAAAAATGTTGTTTTACCAACACCAGTTCCCCCTGAGACCATGACATTACATTTGCTAGCGACAAGAGTTTTAATGAATTTTGTCCATTTAGGATCAAGACTGAAAATTCCGGGTGCGCCATCAAATGTTTTAATGTTTTTTAGATACTTTCTTATCGTCACTGCCGGCCCACCCTGAGCGTACTCTTTCGCAATGACGTTGATACGACTTCCGTCAGGAAGAGAGCCATCCATAATAGGAAATTCGGGACTGAATTTTTTTTGATTTAAATGAGCAATTTCTTCAACAAAATTATCTAAATCCTGTGGCTCAACTTTGGTGTTAAGTTTAACAAGTTCACCTTGATGCTCAACAAAAATAAGATCACTTCGATTGATAATAATCTCAGTAATGCCCTGCTTTTTGCCGATCTCATTTAATAAATTCCAAACGCTATTGTTTGATTCCACAATTAAATCCTTTCGTACAAGAAGGGGTCATCTTCTTGAATTGAAGCACCGTAAGATAATAAATTTGAGACTAAATGAAACTTTTGTTTTTCATTGAGTAGTTTATAAAGCTTCTCCCAGCTAAACCCTGCTGCAATCATAGATTTTACTGAATCAGTTCCTAAAAACATATCGAGATGCCAAAGAATAAGAATCATCCAATCAGGGCGATCAGTTCGCAGCGGACTTAATGCGAGTAATTTTTCTGTCCCAGCTGAAACATAGACATCTTCATCATGATTTTCTCTTAAAGAGAGATAGATATTAAAAAATCTCAAATACAAACCAAGGAGAAAAATTCGAGAGCTTCCCGTAATTTCTTTGTCTTTAAATCGTCTCTCGAAAGTAATGATTTCTTTTACCAACTCAACATCTGTTTTATCTGGGAAACTTCCATTCAAAGCTTTGAAAATATAAACAGAAGCCAGTCTGTCTCGAAAATTAGTCCAGCCTAGAGACGTGTAGACTTTATCTAACCCGATATTGTTTTCATTGAATTCACTAAACGCTTTCTCCATGACCATCATGAGGCCCTGAGAATTATTTAATTGTGTAATCACACTGTTTCCGGTGCTAACCGAAGAGCTTGGATTCTTTAAGAGTTCAATGAACTCCTTCGGTAGCACCATGGCAGGTAAATGAATCATCTCAACACTTGACAAAAACACTCCGTACTTTGAAAAACTGTTCCACGCCCAAATAACGTGATTAAATTAAACCATGAATCTACCTATCTACCAAATACTCCCGATTAAGAGTGCCGATCTTCATGAGATAGCTTCTCTGTTGCATGAAGATCTCAATCTTAAGCGACCAGTCGTATTTGATCTTTTAACTCTAAGCAAAGACGATCAAAGAGAAGTTATTGGTATCGTAGAGAACTGGTACTACACCCACCAAGCTTCGTGGAGATTCCCTTATCCGGTCTACTTTATATCAGTCTTTGGCGAATCCCTTGGCCACATCCCGGTGGTCAGTGAATTAAAAAAACTGCCAAAGTTCTTTAATCAAAAAGAAAATAAGATTGGCGTTAAAGAGAGCCAGGTCGTTGACAAGAATAGACTACTTCAACAAGAGGTGAAAAACGCTGATCCTCAACAAACGACAGAAATTCTAAAAGATTATGGAATTCAGCATAAAAAGATTTGGTTTCTCGTCAATGAAGGTCAATTCTATGAAGGTCTTTTAAAAAAACTCAGAGCAAAAGATAAAAAGAATGGATAAAAAGAAAATTTCTCGAATTCAAAATATTGATGACCTTAAAGGCTTTGAAGAATTCATTGAACATAGCAGCGATGAGTCTGCGATTGATAAAAGTACAAAAAACGTGGGAGGTGAAAGTCTCACCTTCTTGCAAAATGATAATAGTCGACTAAAGAAAATTGCTGAATTAGTTGCTGATAAAGTCCCTGTGCTCAAGAATCATGGCCAAGGTCCAAAAATCATAGAGCATCAGCGTAATTTGAACTCACAGCTTAAAAATGAAATTTTTAAATATCTTAACGCAGATAAATCGCCACTCCACAAAAGTCTGACTCATATGTGGGACAGCTTCTTTCAGAAACCTTAATTTAATTTATTGGGAACTAAGATTAAAGGTCCACCCAGATGCTTGAAGTCCTCTTCAGACATGGTGTCAATTTCATATCCATTCATTTGCTCCACGATCACTTGCTTAAGCCATGTATCGAATGAAGGAATGGCATTGAGACCAAATCTTTCAGCAAAACTTTTGAGAGTCTCGTTTAATTCTTGATTCTCCTGGCCCTTAAGCAGCCATTCTTTTTCGTGTTTAATGAAGAACTTTTTGTAAAAGCCTCTAAGCTCTTCAATTGTAACACCCATTTTGGCCGCTTCGCTTCGATCAAAGTGTCCACCAACATAATTAATTAAGCTTGAGAGCATGATGGCCTCAAAATCCACTGTGCTTAACTCGTAATTACAATAAAACGAATCCTGCAGCTCTCCACTACTCTTTAATTTTTCTAAAACCAAATAGAACTTTTTAATAAACGGAAGTGAAGCGACAAAAGTTTCAGACAAGCTGACCCAGATCTTCCAAGTTTTCATATCCCGAACTTCGCTGGCAGCCGTTGAGCCATCGACTTTTAATTTAACCGGCTCATCCATCGATTGATCGAGAAACTGAGTCCACCAAAGACCAAGGAAATATTCATGATTTTCATGCTCAAAGGGAGAGCCACCAAGACTTCTTTTGATTTTTCTTTTTTGTGACTCTAATAATGTGTTTCCAATTTTGTAGAGATCAGCAAAATCGAGCTTCAAGAATACATTTTCACGTCCCAGCTCTTGAGCAGCTAAGCTGAAACCAAGCTCAAGACGCTGCTTCGCCTTTCCACCAGTACGAGAGAGAGCAATGCTGCCGCCCTTCAACGCTTCATCTGACATAATTCGAGCATTCACTAAACGCACAAAACTAAATTGAAGATAATCGCGACGATGCATATCTGTTACAGCAGCGAGAGCTTCTTTAAGATCATCCAATCCATTTTGATAAGCCGTAAGCGAGTATGCATGAAGGGTCTGATTCTTCATACCGTCATCGACTTCACCAGTTGCCCCTTTACGCTCTTTGATCCATTGAATCGCTGCTTCATAGGAAGGAAGAATGGAATCAAGTTCCATCGCATCGTAATAATCGACAAAGCCGACATCACGTAGTCTTTCTTTTTTATATTGATAAACAACTGGCTGGGTATTTCTCCTTTAGGGGGTTTTGGTGCAATCCACAATGGAGACCATGGACTAGCGTTTATTCCGTTCCTGCGTGG
>JAIEMA010000020.1 GCA_019752535.1 Bacteriovoracaceae bacterium | reverse complement strand
AGCCGACCTTCTCCGACAAGTAATAGGATGAAATTATCATTACTTATTGCCCTATTCCTCTGCAACCTGGCCTTCGCGCAAGACTGTGTGAACTGCCAACCAAAACCTTGGTGGCTAAGGATTTTTGATTGGCGAATTCTGCCAGTCATCCCAGTCGCACCTCCACTTATTGAAATAGAGAAACCAGAGTTAGAAAGAGATTTAAAAGCTAGCTACTGCAGAAGAAATGAAGATGTCGTTGATACCATCGTCCTTCATCATACCGAAACAGGCTCTTCTGCTACCATTCAAGACATCAATCAAATGCATTTGAATCGCGGCACAAGTGAAGATCCATGGCTTATGATCGCCTATCACTACACAGTGAACTCAGCCTATCCCGGCAGCTCAAATCCTAAAACAAAAGTCTCTCAAGGCCGTCCATTTGAAATTGCCGGCAGTCACGCAGGAACTGGGGTCTATAAACCTGCTCCTCAGGCCACAGTTGATCTGATGAAACAAGACGGAGTCATGCAATGTGGTCTGAAAGATGGCCCTCTGACTGAAGCCGACGATAAGTTCAATGCTGCTGGTGAGGTGAAGGCAAATTATAATACAGTGGCGATTGTTGTGATTGGTAACTATGCAAAAAAATCGAGCGCTAATCCCGGAGGTTACTCTGCAAATAGCCCTCGCTATCCGACAAAAGAAACGATTGCCACGATTGCGAAACTTTCATGCCAAATCCAAAGAGAACATCCACGAGTGACAAATATTAAATGGCACAATTATTATAAATCCACCTCGTGTCCTGGATTAATTAAAGATCGAATTGAACAAATTAAAATTGAAGCGGAGAAGTACGGATGCAAATTCAACTAATACTCACGCTCTTTATCCTATCGATTGGTTCCGTCTGGGCTGCCCCAAGCGAGACAGAAATTAAAGCTTTGTTTGAACGCTATGATCAAGTCATTGAGGGAAAGAAAATTTCTTTCAATGATGTCTTTACTGTCAAATTCATCAAAGAGTCTGGTGGAGAGAAAGCGATTCGATCGGGTTGGGAGAAAGAAAAAAAGACAAATTACACCTTACAAATCACACCAGGAAGAAAAGATAAAGACTTAGTGTTTGTAAAAAGAATTCCTGCTGGTGAAAAATCTGTAGATTCATCATTCATCGTTGTAAACAAATCGGGCAAATGGCTTATTGAGGGGACAATCAGTGATGAGAATGATTAATCGTTTTCTCCTTTTCTTTCTTCTCGTATCTTGTGGCAAGATTGAACAGGTCCAGGAAAGTTTTATTGCCATGAGCGGAAACAATGATCTTGTTCAAGTCGATGTGCGTATCGGTGCTCTCTATCGAAATGATCCCACCACTCAGCCTCAAGGCTATGACTTTCTCAATTTTGAAAATACTCAGTACAGAATTGGAAACGTATCATCTGATGTCGCTCAATTCATCTCGACACTGCCGAAGGGGCAATTAGTACAAGTTTATTTCAAAGGATCGTTTGGAAAAAGATCTGGAGTTTCAAATACTAATCCAACAGTGGCTTTTGATGTGATTGATCTCACTGGTGTTTCGAGAAAATAATTACTTCGCGAGATAACTTAACTCATCTTGAAAGCGATCAATCTTTTTGAGTAACTCTTCTGACGCTCTCTCTGGAATTTCTACCGTTAAAACGGGAATCTGTCTCTCGGCCCAAGCATAGCGACCTAAGCTTCCTGGATAATTTCCTAGCCTCTTCCAACGTAGAGGAAAGGTGTGTGGTTTTTTATTCTCTGGCCCATCGAAATCTAAGACCGCAAAGGGTGTATGAACAGAGACGACTAAATCCGGTTGATAGTTATTAATAATACCCACCAAGCAAGCCACCTCTGGCTCACTACCCGCTTTATCTCCTGGAAATTTATTTGCCGCTGATCCAAGCTTCTTCCAGTATTTATGTGCTTCCTCGTCCCAGTCTTTTGTTGGAAAATGACGATTGAGATCAATTCCACTCTTATTTGTTCTACTTAATGAATTAACGGCGTCTGGATTAGCGACAGGAATAATGAGCCAAGAATTTGATGGAGAGAGTTTGGCGAGACGTTTTATCCATCGAAACCCGACATCACCAGAGGGGATTTCATTTCCATGGATGAGAGAGAGTACGAGGATTTTTTTCCCGCCACTCTTTCCTTCTTTATTAAAATGCAAAATCCACTCACCGCCACGCGACTGACAACCTTGAAGAGGTTTTAAAAGATCAATTTCAGTTTTGTAATTTGAATAACGCTCTTGCCAAGTGATGGCTTGAGCAGAGTGAGAGAGGACAAAAAAAAGGGCCCCACACAAGGAGCCCCAATTCTTAAGCTTTAACAATGCGATCACGCCATGCCTTCACATCCGGAGCGAGATAATCGTATTTCATCGCATCGATAGTGTATTGAGCAAACTCATAATCGTGAGAGTGTGTAAGACACTCTGTCGGACACACCGTTGTGCAAAGACCGCAATAGCAACAAAGAGCTGTATCAATTGTAAATTGAGTCAAATGTAAACGAATCGATTGGCCGTTTGAAGTCTTTTTGATCTCAGCTCCTTCTGGCAATTTTTCAGAAGAGATGTAGATACAATCAACGGGACAAGCCATCGCACATTGAGTGCATGAGATACAATTTTGAGCATCATTGAACAAACGCATACGTGCGCGCTCAGGAAGGACTTCGCGAACTTCAGGATACTCAATTGAGACTGATTTTACTCCCCAGACATAACGGAAAGTAATCCACATCCCAACCACAGTTGTTTTCACAGCATTGAATAGATCGTAGAAATATTTTTTAAAAGAGTTATGAGGAACTGTATAGCTCATCGGTCCACCTCACCTAAAACGATGTCAATTGATCCAATCGAAGCCACAAAATCGGCGACCATTTGTCCAGGTGCCATATGAGGAAGCATCGAAACGTGTGTGAAACACGGAGATTTCACTTTCAAGCGATACGGCTCTTTGCTGTCAGTACCCTCTGAAACAAGATGAATGCCAAGCTCACCGCGTGGACACTCTTGGCGCATATAAACTTCGCCCTTCGGAAGTTTGATAATCTTAGGCACTTTGCCCATGACACTTCCTGGCTCTAGTTTTTGCAAGACTTGGCGAATGATCTTGATGGATTCTTTCACTTCAAGCATACGCACAATATAGCGATTCCAGCAGTCACCTAACTCGCCATGCTCGGCAGTACCTACCGGAACATCAAAATCAAACTCAGAGTAAAGAGAGTAAGGCATATTCTTGCGTAGATCCCACTTGTAACCTGATCCACGAAGGACAGGGCCAGTGGCTCCGTAAGCAAAACAATCTTCAACTGAAAGGACTCCAACGTGAGCAGTACGTTCAACAAAGATTTTGTTCACGGAAACGAGGTCATGGTACTTATCAGTTTCAGGTTCAAAGGCATCAAGGAATTCTGAGACGCGAGTTAACTGCTCATCAGTCCAATCATTCCAAACGCCACCAATCCAGATGTAATTATAGAGAAGACGGGCGCCGGAGATTTCTTCAAAAAGACGAAGGATTTTTTCACGCTCATCAAAGGCATAAAGGAATGGTGAGAACGCTCCAAGATCGAGGGCGTAAGTACCAAATGCCATTAAGTGTGAAGCAATTCTTTGAAGCTCTACAGTTAAAATACGAAGTAGCTCAGCTCTGCGTGGAACTTCAGTTCCCAGCATCTTTTCAACTGCCGCTACATAGGTCCATTCCATGCTCATTGAAGCCAAGTAATCAAGGCGATCAACAAATGGAATGACTCCACGATAATCGAGGTTCTCGCAATGCTTCTCCATACAACGGTGAAGATAACCCAAGTGAGGAATCGCAGCGGCGACAACTTCTGAGTCAGTCTTAATCTCAACACGCAACACTCCGTGAGTGGCCGGATGTTGAGGACCCATATTGAGGGTCAAAAGATCTGTTTTAAGTTTTTCTGTGATGGCATTGTGGGTTGGCTTTTCAGCGGGTGCCCCAGGGATATCCCATTTATTCATCATTATTGCACCTTCCCGCTTTGAGCTTCTTGTGCTTTTTTGATCATCTCTTGGCGAACAATAAATTCACGATCGGCCATATTCATTTTTCCTTCTGGGAAAACTTCCATGCCATTGTAATTTTTTGCGGCTACATAATCTTTTCTCAAAGGAAAACCTTCCCAATCATCTGGGCACAGAATACGGCGGTGATCAGGATGATTATTGAAGGTAATGCCAAGCATGTCGAAGCACTCACGTTCTTGGTAATCAGCCGCTGGGAAAAGATCGCTGATCGTATCAATATTGCCATTCACACGATCCGTGATTCTGGCTTTTAAAAGAAGCTGACCTGGATTAGCGATATCAAAATTTCCGAAGATATAAACAACTTCGATAAATTCAACGTAATCAACACCTGAGATTGCTTGAAGAGCGTTCATGATTTTTGATTTTTTTAAAAACTCAGCCACAGCATGAATTTTCTTCGCATCAACTAGAATGGAACTTTCAAGTTTAGAATCTTCTGGAGTCAGCAAAGAGGCATTAGCCCCTGAGACAGCAGAATTGATTTTTGAAACTAATTCATTAAGCATGCTTCACCCACTTGTCGCGAAGAAGGCGCTCATTGGCGATTTTCTTCTGAAGAGTCATGACACCTTCGATTAAAGCCTCTGGACGCGGAGGACAGCCTGGAACATACACATCGACCGGAACCACTTCATCTACGCCTTTCAAAACGTGATAGCCGTGTTGCCAGTAAGGGCCGCCTTTATTTGCACATGATCCCATAGAGATCACATATTTTGGCTCGGCCATTTGTTCATAAAGAAGTTTCACACGTGTCGCCATTTTGAGCGTCACAGTGCCGGCCACAATCATCAGATCTGCACGACGAGGAGTGGCCATGAAAGCTCCACAACCAAATCGTTCAAGATCGTACTTTGCAGCTCCAGTGGCCATCATTTCGATCGCGCAACATGCGAGACCAAAAGTCATCGGCCATAGAGAATTCTTTCTCCCCCAATTTAAAAACTCGTCGAGGGTGGTGAGTGCGATGCCATCTTGCATGAAGAAAGCTCCTAAAAATCTAATAAAAAGGATGGCTTAAGAGTAAAGCCTTAGGGCTTCTTTAGTCAATGAACCTTACTTAGAAAGTGCTTAGTTTTGAGAGATTCTTGGACAACGGTGTTCAACGTCTTGACGGAATTTTTCAACCGAAGCAGGAGCTCGACCCTGTTGCATATAGGTCAATCGACGGCGGTCATTTTCACAAACTTTAGCGAGAACTGTTTGATACTCTTGCATGGCAGCAAGAGGATAAGGAAGTCCGTAAGCGGAGGAAACAAACTTTATTTTCTCTTCTCTTAAAGATGGGAAATGATGAGCAATTCCGCGATCAGTCAGAGCTTTTTTGAGTTGCGGATAGAATCCACCTACGTGATAGAAAAGTTCGGTCGCTCTCTTTTCATCCATTTCACCATTACCCTTATCAATTTTTGAGCAATTGGAATCTACGCCGAACTCTTTGGTGAAAAGCTCTTTCATAACACGGCATTCCGTAACAAAAGCGTGCATTTCTCCGCCCTTGCCTTCAATGGTTGAGCGCACAAAATCGCTTAAGGAAAAATTCACGGTGTAGGGATTAAAATTTTCTCGGTACACAAAATGCGTCAGTTCATGAGCGAGATCTAAAAGACCTTCTCTCCAGGCCAAATGACGATTGATGTAAATCTGAGAGCGCGATTCAAAGGCTACATTCTCAGGAGATTCAGGATGAAACTTGCGAATCAAAGTGGTGTCTGTGAGTGATCCCTCACCCGCTTTAATCACATCCTGAAGAGTGAGACCATTAGATCGAGCTTTTCTTGAAGCCATTGTGATTAAAGTTTTACCAGTCTCTGAGCGCTCCAAAAGTTCCAAAAGACGTTGGACGTTCGCCTCTTGAGAATCTGTCCATTTGGCCCAATGAGTGCCCATAGGCGCTTCGATAATGAGGGTTTTCCCTTCGAGTGCGAAGGCGTAATTGAGTAAGAGAATGAAGGCGAAAATCCACTTCATGTCCTCCGTTTCGACACGGAGAAGAGAGAGCTATAGCTGGGGAATGAGGTAGGTAAATATCGCCCTATTTTTGCTGACTTTTAGTGGGCCTAGATTTCTCAGAGTTGTCCAAGTCTTTTCGTCAGTCTTCTTTGCTATCTCTGCAGTGTACTCACCTTCATTGAGAGCAAACTCAGTCATTCTCAGTGTCCTCGGAAGCGTGAGCCAGGCCCTTGTATCGGCTCGCTCGGAGTAAGCGATCCCCTTTGTCGCCGCCACATAAGAGCCAATAGCGGCGTATTTTGCTAGGAGATTATCTTCCTTCCCTTTCGAGAGGCTGTGATACAGAGTCATGGCCGCAATAATAGCTGTGACGTGCTTAATCGCTACCCTTACACCGGTGCGAAGAATTCTTTGACCTGACTCTTCTGATAAAGATTGGCGGGCCACATCTTCAAGATGCGTGATCACGCTCCAAGCTTTAGAAGCGATCTCTTTTCCATCCTTATCTTTAATCACCAGATAAAAATCTTTCGGAGACTCCCCTTTTGGAATTGAAGGCACTTCAAAAGCGATGCCTGCTTCATGAGCCGCTAATGTCATCGCAGCTCTAGCCCCAGAGTAAGCCCCAATATCAGTATTATTTTTTGGAACTAGTCCCAAAACATTCACTGCAAAAGCGGCGATCACTTCAGAGCCCACTTTTTCAATTTGAGCTTTTGTTTTTGGATCTTTTGAAAGTGAGGCAAGACCTTTAATGCCAAGATTAATTTCTTCAGCAGTCTTTGGAGGCATGACACCTTCTTCAAGAACAAAAACCACATTACCATTTTTCTTATTCACGGCTTTCATCTCTTCTAGAGTCACACCGAGCTGCTTAGGGAGCTGAGGCAATTCATTGGCCCTGAGACTTTGTGTGAGAGAAACTATCTTATAAAGGATGAGATCCCGAGTTTCGGATGAAAGTGTGGTGAGAGAGCGATTCTTCTCAGGTGTTTTAAATTCAGCTTTATCATTGAGAGCATCTTCAAGTGAAGTCGCATAGCCTGAAGCTTCAGTATTAAAGGCTGGATACGCTGGCCCCAAAGTATTGAGCAATTTCCACGCATCTTTATAAAGCTGAAGGGCGATTTGCAAATCACTTCTTACACCGGTGGCCTCATGAACTTCTGCTGCCACCATCTTAGCGGTTAGATCGTGTCGATAAAGTGATTTTCCGTCCGTTGATCTTTGCCATTCTTGGAAGAATGTATCCCAAGCCAATAGTGCGGCTCGGGCCGCAAACAAATGAATGCGTGCTTCTTGATCAGGAAGATTTCCTTCTTGATAAATGCGCCAGTGGGCCAGTGCTTGATGATAAAACAACCATGAGCGCTCGTAGGGAGCACCAAAGAACTCACCAGAGGCATCATTGATGACCCACTTCGATCCTTCACGAGTGACAGATTTAGTGTATTGCTTATCAATGAGCTCAATAGCCGCGGTGAAATCATCGGCCGCAGGCTTGAAGGCACCCATCGCATAATTTAAACGGCCGCGCTCCATCAAAAGAAGGAGCGCCGATTTCGAATCTTTTTCAAGCTCACTTTTTTTCAAAAGAGCTTGAGCTTTATCATACTCTCCACTGGCAAACGCATCTCTATAAGCGCGTAGGGTATCTCTTTGGGCAGTTCCACAACCGCCCAAAAAGAGAAGAAGAGATAAAAGCCAAATACGCATTAAAGTCCTAGTGTGCTCTTCTCAGAGTATTTAAAGACTTTCGTGCGAGCGCGCATGACTTCAACAGCTTTCTCCACATCAGTCATGCGAATGTTCACAGAATACTCTTTAATCGTTTTGCCATCACGCTTCTCAGGCTTCATGTACACGTTACCAAAGATCATGATGTCCGCACCTGTTTGCTTGCCAATCTGCTTAGCCGTCTTTGGATCGACCATTCCATCATTTTGATACTTCACTTCGCCCAAGATTTTCTCGCGAGCAGCAGTATCAACAAGAACGAAATCACCAGAAGCAGAGAGTTCATTTAAAAGCTCATCGTTCATGTCACCAATGGGGAAATAAGCTTCTGAGGTTTGGTTTTGAACTTCAGCGATGAATAACTTGGGAGTCCCACCGTTTTGAGCGAGATAGCGCTGAAAGCCTTTATGAGCTTTGATTTGCTTTAAAATATCAACAACGGCTTGAGAGGTATCGGCACTCATCCAGTTGTCAGTAATTTTCAAACCTTTCTCATCTGAAGTCTGAGCATCTACACGCTTGGCTTCAAATCCACCGCAACTTACAAGAGAGATCAATAATACAGGAACTAATAATAAACTTTTCATGTCTTACTCCTAGACTTCGCCTTTGCGAGCTTTTAAGAAATCTTCGTCCACTTTATCTAATGCTTTCTTCACATTTTCTTTCACTTCTGGATCAGCCGCTTTGTTCACAACTTCTTCAGAAGCTTTATCAATCGCATCTTTTAAAACTTTCTTGTCCATGCGTACAAGCACTGCACAAGTAAAGCCGATGTAGTCCTTCTTGGCCCCCATCTCTTTAACAAATTGGCGTTTTTCCCAATAAGTTTTTGTCACTGCAGAGCCGTGAATTAAACTTTGAACTCTTTCAGCAAGAGTATTGCTGACGTAATCACGAAGTGGCTGGGTCTTTGGATTTGATGGATCAATCGCCGCTTGCCCTTCAGTGCTTTCAGCTAATGTCTTTTGAATGAAAGTCGTAATCTCTCCAGCGATGTCTGCGCGAGCATTCGCTTTCGCAAGATTACAAGCGATCTCACGATTCACCTTTGGCTCCGTTTCAAAAGCAAACCAGCGCCAGTTGTCATCTTTCTTCTCTTGTTCAGACCAGACTTCTGCATCTTCAATCCAAGCTGGACGGAAGTTTGAAGAGGCGTCTCTGACTTCAAAATCTTTTTTGATTGTTTCAGTGTTATCGACTTCTTTGACTTTTCTCTTTGATGAACAGCCCACTGCCACAAGAGCAAGTACGGCCATACTGAGAGCTAAATTTTTCATCCTAAACTCCTAGGTTAATCTTGCAAATTTAATTCAGATAATCTTGATTCCATATTCTTTAAAAGAGTTTCACGTACTTTCATTTGACAGTCTTCTCTCGTGCGTCCTGTGGCCGTCTCTTGCACACTTAATCCACCAACTTTAGCCCCTGCTTTAGAAATATTTTCCAAACTTAAAATGAAAAACCACTTCTCAAAGCCTTCGACATTGAGATGCTCTTTTTTAGCGACCCAACTGGCCTTAAGCCTTGCTCCGCTTTTCACATCAAAGAGACGATAACCAGAGTTTGTCAGTCGAGACTTAAGGGCATTTGCATAGACTTCCGGCAAATCGAGAAGCTCTAAGCCCATAGGCGTTTCGGCCACACGCGACTGAAACCAATCCTGTAAATCTTTTGAACTCGGCTGATGAGCAAATCTCTGTCCCATCAAAATATTGTAGCGATCATTGAGCCCTTCTCTTTGATGAAAGAGATTCCACATCTGAGCCCAAGCCGTGCGATCTTTGCGCTTCCAGAGAGCTGCCAGCTCATCTTGAACTTTATCAATTGAAGCTTTGAGATTTTGTGACGCTTTCACCTTATCCAGAACGGCTAATGAGTAATTAAGCTTCTCATAGCGAAATTTTTTTTCAATTTTTGCGGCTTCAAGTGTTTGTTGAACTTCATCTCTCACACTGACGGCTGCACTCTCTTGGGCTTGGGCAAAAGCGCCAATACCTTGAGCCGTCATTACGCTTGTGGTTGATGCCGTGATCTTAGTCTCAAAAATGGCGGCCAGAGACTTGAGGGCATTGGCATCTGCTTGAGACTGAGTCTTCCCTTCGCCCGAAGCACAGAGTTCGCGCTCCTCTATGCAATCATCCATAGGTGAATACACCCAAGAAGGCAGCTCTTTGGCATGTTCGCTTAGTTGTGGCTTCGCCTTAAAAAGTGAGCACCCTGTAATGAGGATGGCCACCACAGGCCAGAGAAACATTGGACGCACACTTAATCCTTTGAAATGTAGTTATTTTCCTCGCCCCCCAAATCAAAGTCAAACGAGGTAATCATAAAGGCGCAGCGCAAAGATCAGTAAATAGCTGATCCCTTTGCACAATCTTAACCTTCACACTCGACCTTCGGCGCGTTATGTTGCCTCTATGGGAAAAATACTAATTATCGAAGACGAACAAGACATCAGAGACCTCATCAGTTTTCAGCTCAAAGCTGAAGGTCACCAAGTCACTGCGGCCGAATCAGCCGATAAAGCTGTGGGCCACATTGAGCGAGGAGAGATGTTTGACCTTATGCTGGTGGACTGGATGTTACCGGGAGTGCTGTCAGGTTTAGAATTTACAAGAAAACTGAGACAAATAAAAAACTACAAAGAAGTTCCTGTCATCATGGTCACTGCTCTCACTCAGCCTGAAAATATTGTGGCCGGTTTAGATGCTGGGGCCGATGACTACATCACGAAACCTTTTGATCTTGAAGTTTTGCAGGCCCGTGTGCGTGTTCAAATGCGTGCTCTTCCTCAAAACTCTTCTTCAACACCCCAATCAATGGGTTCAATATTTGAATGCGAAGAATTGAAAGTGGATAAAGCAAAAGTTCGCGTCACTGTTGCGGATGAAGAAATTGCACTGACTTCAACTGAATTTAAAATCCTCACCATCCTTGCAGAAAAACCTGGTCATGTGTTTACTCGCACCCAGTTGATCTCAAATATTCAAGGTGAAAACATCCACGTCACAGGACGAACTGTCGATACTCATATCGCTGGTTTGCGAAAAAAGCTCGCGTCTGCTGGACGATTAATTGAAACCATCCGCGGCATTGGCTATCGATTTAAAGATGGAGCAGCCTAAAGCGCGCTTTCCCTGGTATTTCTTTTGGCAAAATATTCGACTCAATTTCATTGTGGGTGGAACTGTGTTTGCGAGTATGTGGTTCTATGAACCAGCACTCGCACTCAAGTCTGCCCCATTCATGTTGGTAGGATTCTTTGTTTCCACTTTCATATTCTATCGCAACACAAAGCCTTTAAGTCGCCTGCTCAGTCGCGTGGCCCGTATTGTGGCCAATGATCTCCCCTATCGAAATCGTCTTGAATTGCTCTATGAAAGAAATGAGTGGGCTCAAATTGAAGCGGCACTAACAGATGCTGATCAAAAGCTTCATTCGCAGCTAAAAACTATCCAAGCAGAAAATAGAAAATTCACGACACTCTTGGCCAGTATCTCAAATGAAATTCTTGCCATTGATAAACAGCAAAATGTTTTATTTTATAATCCTCGCTTTGAGAGAACTTTCCTTTACAGCAAAGAGAAACTTCAATCGGGAGGAAAACTTTGGAGCGTCTTAGATATTATTGAAGCTCGAAATGTATTTAATGATGTCATCATTGAGAAGCAAACTAAAAAGCTTAAAGGTTTCAGTCTTGAGATCTATGGCGAGACTCGCTACTTCAACTTAACAGTATCCCCTCTCCCTGGAGATGATTCAGATATTGGCGGAGCGGTCGGTGTCTTTAGTGATGTGACTGATGCCAAAAGAACGGAACAGATGCGAGTGGATTTTGTGGCGAACGTTTCTCATGAAATCAGAACTCCACTCACCTCCGTAAAAGGCTTCACTCAAGTGCTTAAGGCGAATAAAGCTAAGCTTCCTGAAGACCTACATGGTTTCATTGATCGAATTTTACATAATACAGAGAGAATGATTGCCCTGTTTAATGACCTGCTTCAACTCTCAGTCATTGAATCTCGAGATAAGATTCGTCCTGAAATCGTTGAAATAGATGAATTGATCAATCATGTAGAAGCGGGAGTGAAGGCTCTTCATAAAGAGAAAGATATTAAGATTGAAAAAAAGATTAGTGTTAAAGAATTTAATGTCGATCCAAAATTGTTTGAGCAGGTGCTGACGAATTTAATTGAAAATGCCTGCAAATATGGAGGGGCTCATCCTCAAATTACAATTGAGACCTACCAGTCGAATAAAGCCCTCTGTGTTCAAATCACTGACAATGGCCCAGGAATTGGGAAGGAGCATCTGGCAAGAATCTTTGAGCGCTTCTATCGTGTAGATCATTCTCGTGATCGCGAAACGGGTGGCACGGGCCTTGGATTAGCGATTGTGAAACATATCATCATGAAACATCATGGCAATATTCACGCAGAATCTGATGGTCTTCATGGAACGAAATTTATTATCGAGCTCCCTCTCTAGAAGAGATAAGCTAACTCAAATCCGTACATTGATTTTTTGTATGCAAAACTTTCTAAGTTTTTTGAATCGTTCTGCATGTAATCGGCATGAAAGCTCAAATTATATTTCTTCCACATCGGCTTTGAGAGTCTGAGAGAAGGATTGTATGTCTTCTCCAGTCCACGACTTGTATCGTTCAGAGGATCAGTCAGAGTGAGACCAAAACCGACTTGTGGAGTAATCTGCCACTTCTTCCAAGCTGGAAGGATGACATCAGCGCGCATGAAAAGTGTATTGGAATCAAAGGCATCATTAGTGACGCGAGTAACGTCATAGCCCAAATTATAAATAAACATCTTTCCACTCTGAGTGGGCTGAATGTGCTCAAAAGCAGCACCCATGGTTTTAGAGTTGGCCTGAGCACTGTAACTATTAAAATCCCGGTAGCGAAGTCTTAACGTTGATTCACCATGAGAGATAAGTCCCACGATACGCTCACCGATTGAGAGTGTTTGAACACGTGAATTGAACTTTAACTCCTGAGCCGCATTACGGTCACGATTGGAGTACACATAATCATAATCAACTAAGAATGAGGCTGGCTTCTTTCTCCAGGTGTGCTCGTAACTAGATCTTATGGCAGGAGCTAAAACCCAGTTATCATTTCGATAAATTTCCGCTTCACGCTTTAAGTGGCGAGTGTAATTAAACTTCATCTCGGGTGAGATGCTCATGATGTTCTTGTGATAAAAAGTATAGCGCCCAAAGGCTTCGGTTTTTGAAACGAGTGAGCTTTGTTTTGCCGAGCTGTTAGTTGTTTCTTGGGCCGCAAACACTGGGTTTGTATCAAGATAGATATCTTCAGAGAGCTTCATTAGATATGGAGGGACACTGGTCGGTCTGCCATTTCTCATTCTAAAGAGTACGAGTTCATACTTCTGCTGAAGCTCAATAATTTTTGCTCTCAAGTCAGATGCGAGTGGAGAATCAGAGTTGATCTCAAGAGCGCGCTGGTACTGAGGAATAACGTACGTTTGAATGGCACGGTAAGCATCGGGATGTTTTTCAGCTTGCTCTAGATAGATGTCACCAATTTGCATCTCAGAAGCTTGAATCGTTTCGTCTTGCTCTTCTTTTGGAAGGCGCTGAATGGCGCGATAAAACGTGACAGCTTTCTTATGGTCTTTAAGCGTCTGAGAAATAAAACCAATGTAATACAAACAAACAGCTCTTTTATGACCTCGTTTTAAAGATTCTCTAAATGCATTTCTGGCTTCAGGGAGTTTTTCCGCCGCATAAAGGGCTTGCCCGTATTCGTAGTAAATATCTTTCGGTTTATAATCCACAGAGAGCGCTTGCTCAAACATAGGAATAGATTCGGAGTACTCTTGCTGACGATTGGCCGTGATCCCAGTCCAGTACGCCACAAGGCCGATGAGTGTTTTATTGCCTTTGCCACCTTTGAGAGTTTCACCGAGAGCATTAAGTGAAGAGCGAGTCGCGCCGTACTTTCCTTCACCAAAAAAATCACGCGCACGCTTTAATTCGGTCTCGAATTTCACATCGCTCGAAGCACTCGAAGATTCGAGTTGAGCGTATAAAGAAAAGGGCACCATCAAAGTGCCCAATAACATTAACAGCCTCATGGCCTTCCTTGGTCGAAAATGGGACTACAATTTATTGTAACCCATCATGGGCCAACGGTGACATCGATTTTCACAGGAGTTTTATTGTTCAGTTGAGTCGCTGACCCGGGTATTGCTCCACCGCATGTGGAACAAAGCGTTGGAGCTTCTTTAAATGTTGATCCGGCAGGTGGCGGTGGTGGAAGAATTGTTGTTGGGTTAATTGTCGCGACACCAGCTGTCAGAGTTGTGATCGTATTGAGGTTTGGAGTGGTAGTCACAATTTTCATCACGTCACCCAAAGTGGCAGAGGATCCCATCACCACCGAAGCGGGCTGAATTTGAATCATCTGACCGCCAGAGCTTGCGAGAATTTTTCCAGAATCAGTGATCGTCACATTTGAAGGTGGTTGATAGTTTCCATCGGCTGCGACACTGCCCGCAGATCCAGAAGGAACAAAAGTATTACTGTTTGAGTCATAAGCTGAGTCTTTTGGTGGAGCGATAACGACACCCGTATCCACATGGAGGTAAGATCCATTGGTTGGCTTGAGCTGGCCATTTTGTTCAAACCCCTTTGCTGCTTCAATGCCCACTTTATCGGCTTGATTCGAAGCTCCCACCTCTACTCCGGCTTGCTTTAATTCTTTATCAAGCGCTCCAGCTTGGTTGGCCACCGATGTTCCCGAGAGACCAGGTGGAACAACTGATTTTGCAGTTGTCTGACTACCTTGATCACTAGGTGATCTATCTTTACTGAAGTCTTGGTTTTTCTCCAAAGTTTCAATTTGCTGAACATTGAGCACGGCTGGAACTGTTGGGTTGGGACGATTGGCTTCAACGACAGAGAACTCCCCTGGAAAAATACGTACTCCGCGATCCACGGCCGCTTCTAAATTATTCGTATTAATTTCTCTTGAGGCCGCATTTTCTACTTTATTAAAAACAACTTCGCCTTCAAATAAAACGGCTGAGGAGTTCACACCATTCGTAGAAATCAAGAAGTCCGTCCCTCTAATACCCATGACAGCATTGGGCGTTTTAATGAACATTTTTGATTTATCTTTATCTTTTTGCTGAAGATAATCTTTTGAAACTTGTGAGCGAATTTTTCCTTTCACAAGATCGATAACACCCGCATCACCACCACCAAATTGTTCAATTTTCATTTCAGAATTGGGACCAATATTCATCTGGGATTTATCAATAAAAACAAGACGGACAAAGGACTTATCACCCGTCTTGACTACGGCACCAGCAGGAACCCACTGTTCAGTTGCAAGCTTACCTGTTTTGCCGTTCTCCACCACAGAGGCATCACCCCTGAGCATCTTAACGACTGCCACCTTCGATTGAGCGAAAGCCAGCTGAGTAAAGATAAAGAGCATAACGATGAATGTTGAACGCATAAACAAATCCTTGTGATAAGGGGTCTTTAAAACCCCAAGACTCTAACTATTATAGGCCTCGAAATTGATCTCGGGCACAGGATTGCTAAGCTGCAGATTTTGCCAGCTTTTTTGACTTAAAACCCACTCAAATGGAGGCTTGTTTAGGCCCTCCTTTGAGGTTGCGAAATCATCTCTTAGTCCAAGAAATCATTAGATTAAATTTTGCGGTTGCCTCAATTGGTGGGCGATTGTTTTGATTTTCATTTTTCAAAAACCTTCAGACATCAATTTTTAAGTCTTTGATTTGTCGAAATTCCCCATGAAAAGACTAAGGTTTTCAGCTCTTTATCCCGACAAGGTCAGTAGGTCTCTTGGTGCAAGGCCATAAACTAAGAGAAATCTTTTGGAGCGTATTTATGAAAACATCAATGACTTTAATTTCTCTTCTCCTTCTTCTCACTCTCGTGAGCTGTGGACAGAAAGGAAGTAATGCCACGTTGAGTGTCACAAAAGGATTTACTGCCAGTAACTCTGGATTTGATGGGGGCCTAGTCGTTTTTGGTAACAACCCCTCAACAGGTCAAAAATTTTCATACACAATTGCCAGTGGCACCAGCACAAATATCAATTTGCCAAACGGCACCTGGAATTTCTATAGCGTTGGTTGGGATGGTGCAACTCCCATGAAAGGAAATGCTTATTGTGCCTCAACTAGTAAAACGCTAGATGGCAATGCTGTGAGCGTGGCGCTGAATTCCAATCAAACAAATTGCGATACTGCTGTGTTTATTGGATTAAATTTGCAAGTCAAAACCTGTGGTGCTTTTTATGATACCAACACGCCGATAACAAGTGCCAACCTTAGCACATACTGGTCGACATTTTGTAATAATGTCCCGGTCGATATGAACGGAGAAGCGAAAGCTGTTAAATTCGTGGCCCTCAACATAAGCCCTAGCGGACAGATCCAAGAATCTTATTCTTCAACCTGTGAAGCAACCCCTGCAAATTTTGGTACACCTGGATTTCCAGATATTCCAGTTAACAATTTTCCAGTTCAACTCAAGCTTTTTAAAGATGTGGGATGCACAGATCTTTTAAACTCTATCAACTTCTTAAGTGGTATCCAAAATGGAAATTCAGCTGCCGATGTGATTGCCTATACCTCTGGCACACAATTCAGAATTGCTCTGCCAGCGAATAAACTGATGAGAGCATACTCTCCTTTTTGGACTATGCTTCCTCAGGTCACTTGTGGAATTACATCCCCATACAACTGTTTAGCTATCCCGGCGCTAGGATCCATTGGCGGAGGATCCGGTACAGTTGATAACACCTACTATGTCGATTGGGGTGGATCCACTGAAATCGAATTGGGTTTAAACTCCAGCAGTACCTGTACTGCAACAATTACCCCCGTTGCTTCACAATTTATTATCGACAGTTGTTCTATTTATAATGGAAAAGCTTATGCCAGAGTGAAAGTGAATGCCGGAGACACATGCTTTAGTTCGAACGTATGCGACCTCACTTCTGTTTCTATCTCAGAAGGTATTAATACCAAGAGTGGTTTAAGACTTTACTCTAAACTCGCCTCTAACAAAGCAGTCTCCATAGTGGATGCTATTTTTAGTTCGACAGGGAATAGAAGTGCCAATTCGAATCATCTTTTCTTTAAAAGTTTAAGAAAGAGAAGTGATGATGAAGATAACAAAACGCTCAACGGTGATCTCTCAAACATAAGACAACTCTTAGGCCCTGATGGCGTTGGAGGGGTTCTTTTTAGTTATAATTTGACGACATGTCCTCTTGTTCAGGGAGCAATGGGTTCCAATCGATCTGTGACATTATGTGAGCCAAATAAACCATGTGAGAGTTATTTAATAGATATTATCAATACAAATGCAACAGTGAATAATTACCTCTGCAATGATTCTGGACCCAATATAAGTGCTTGTACGAATCATACTAATTTTGATTTACTCTTGAATATTTCAAAACTTGATAGCGGTGTCTATAAATTACAAAATAAAATATATCTGAAATGTGGTGCGAAAGTCGGCATCAACGAAAGTAAAGACGATAGAAATGCTGACTCAGTGTCTCTCAAAAGATTAGATCGCTCCCTCACTTTTTGGAACACGAATGGAAGTTCGAATCAACGCTTTGAGATCTATTCGCTTTCTCAGGAACTTAACTCTGGAAACTCTGTCGTTAAAACTTATTCCAATTATAGAAGGATGGAAGGGGCTAATCTCTCGACAGCTCCACTTTTAGATATCAGAACACTTGGTTTAGAAATGGATCTAGTGGGCTCAACAGCTAAAGCCGGTGTTGAAGAAGTGGCCGGCTTTAATTCATCCTTTGACTACTACTCTTACACGAGCAATGGCATGACTGGGACTGTCGCCAGTGTCACAAGCAATGCGAATGCTTTAGAAGTCGACCTGACTAGCACAACAAATACGCCACTCATAAACACCACCTGTTATTTAAAAAGTGATATTGAGGGCACATCGACACCAAAAATCACTACCACCTCTGGACTTACTGGGGGCACTGGTGCCTGTAGTACGGCTAACAGAATCGGCCGAGGGTCAGGCGCAAAAGCGGTAAGCTCAATCGGGATTGCTGGGTTGACCATTGTTAACCTTTATCCGACTGGCTCCTATTTCAAAGCTTTTGATGGAACAAACGGTATCTTTAAGATCCCATAACGCATCGCCGCTTACCTATTTACAGGCCCAAAACACTTGAATTGACGGTGTTTTGGGCTTTGACCTAAAAGCCCTTCAGACATTTATAACTCTGAAGGGAGAAACCATGAAAAACATCGTTTTGATGACCGCGCTTGCACTGTCTACAGTGTCATTCGCCCAAGATAAGGAGAAATGGCCTGATTATTCTAACCCGGCCATCGTCTCTTCAACGTTTGAACTTCGAATGGATAAACTTCCTTTGGAAGGCCATCATGACGTCCCACATACCGGCTGGTCTGATGATTACTGGCCTACACAATTAGGTTCAATCAATCGCCGCTGGACTGCTCCAGGTCAGCCAGGCTTTGATCTTAAATCTCCAAATCTAGCAATTGCAAAAAGCATGTCTGAGAAAGAAATCTCTCAACTCGCTCCAACAGAAAAATATGATCTTTGGCGCGGACGCTACGACTACCCTCTAGTGAAAAGAGTCGATGGTAATGCTGACCCGAAAGCGAAAGACTGGGCCGGCATTTGTAATGGCTGGTCTCCGGCTTCTTTAAATCTTAAAGAGCCTCAACCGATCGTGATGACCAATGCTGATGGAATCAAAATCCCATTCGGCTCAAGTGATATCAAAGCTCTTCTCTCTTTCTACTACGCTTATGAAGTCAACACTCCGACTCAGCAAATCGGGCTGAGATGTTTTGTGGGAAGAGGCTTAAGAGTTCTTGCTCGCGGTTGCGGCGATGATGTCAACGCTGGTGCCTTCCATATCATCATGGCCAATAAGCTAGGTCTTGAGAGAAAAGGATTCCTTGCCGACGTTGATCGTTTGAAAGAAGTTTGGAATCAGCCAATCACAGGGTTTACATCAAAGATCCTTCAATCTCGTCCCGCTTCATCAGGCGCCTCTAAGCAAGCCGTAAGTGAAGTTCTCGTTCAGACTGATCTTACTTATGGAAGTGAAATTGAGCCTCAGTGGGAAGCCGTTCTGGGAACGAGCATTCAGACTTATGAGAAGATTGAACTTGAGTACACTGTTGAACTCGATGCTCAAGGTAAAATCGTCGGTGGTAAGTGGGAATCGTGGATTCGTCCGGACTTCTTATGGTTCCGCGGGAAAGCGCCGTTCACAGGTGACTTTAAAGATTTAGAAAAATTGTACGAAGCAGCGACTCAGTATTAATTCAAAGTGGCCGGGATTAATTCCCGGCCCCTTCTTTTGGTTTCTCAGTATTTAAAAGCTCATCGACTTCTTCAATATCAAACTCAGTTAGGCCATACGGATTATCTTTATTATTCAGATTCTCGTCGATATAGCGCTTACCAAGATTCTCTTCAATTTCATCAAGGCTCTCTTGTTGCTGCAATCCACGCTTGCGCTCCATCTCTTCCAGATTTTGACCATCAAGCAACTTATCTTCATCAAGCTTCGCTTCATTCAAGAGTTTCTCAGCACCTTCAATCTCTTTCTCTAAGCGCTCAAGAGCTTTAAGATCTCGCTCTGAATCTTTAATGATGCTCTTCTCACGCTCTTGTCTCTCAAGCTCAGCGAGCTCATCTTCAGTAAGTTGTAACTTATCAGCTTTATCAAGGAGTGAATCATTCAAGTCCTCAACCCTTAATTCCACATCAAGTTCTTCAAGTGACTTGTCATCTACACCGTCACGAACACCTTTGATGCGAGCATTCTTCTCTTTGGCAATTCGAAGTGCGGCTTCTTTTGTTTTTGTGACAGCGATATCACCCACATAAAAATCACGAGTACTGCTGGTCACTAAACAGGTGGCAAAATTATCTGTGAGAGTAATGACTGAAATCTCTCCCGTTTTATAGGTCGGCTGCTCTTCAATGACTTTTCCAGTCGCGCGGTCTTTAAATCCGTACATCTCAAGAATATTACCAATCTCAAGTCCATCAGCACGACCGCGATCGATATAAATCACGTCTCCAAACGAGACAGCCGTTTGAATTCCGGCATGCGTTCCAATAATGGCCCCTTCAATGAGGCGACGATTAAAGGTTTGAGTCAGACGATCAATCTTCGGAGTATAAACTGTGACACGGTCGCCACGAGCGATAACACCTGTTGCAGTTTCTAATTCCACTTCCCACTTGCGGCCGACTTTCGCTATCACTCTGATTTGACCCGTGATCGTGTATTTAAAGCCAGTGCGATCAGAATTATGATGCGTCACTTTGCCTTGAGCTGAATAAATAGAGAATCGATCTCCCGGCAGCACATTCACACTTTCATCGAATTGAATGTACATGTGGTTACCTGGAGTAAAATAAATATTTTCATCCGGGCCGGCTTCAAGCTTTCCGAAATCTTGAACAGGATTATTGGTCACAAAAGTATTGAGGTAGAAACCCTCTTTAAATTTAAAAACAATTTTTGAATTTTTATCCAGACCTGTTCTATCGTACTGATTGGCCGGAATCTGAAGGTTGAGATTCGTCTGAGGGGGCTCGTAGTTTTCATACTCTTTTATAAGACCCATGCGACTGGCTTCTTCAAGATCTTTAATGGTGTCAGATGTAGAGTATTGAACAAACACACCTTGATCAATAAGTGACTTTCTCTCTGTGAGCCATTCAGGTTTCGCCTCGTCTCCCCAAACAGAGAAATCATCACTTGGCGCAATCGCTGCAACCGCAGCAGTACTAGCTCCGGGAGTGGCCTTAATCTCAGCTTCTGAAAATTCGCCAAGCTTAATCTCTGGAGCTCTATCACCACTACCTGTTGTGAACGAGAGAATCATTCCCGGTTCAATCAAGTGGGGATTGGTGATGAATTGGTTTAAAGCCCAAATTTTTGGATAATAAAAGCCCGATCCAAATAAGCGCTTTGAAATTTTAAAGAGCCAGTCATCTTTCACAACAGTGTATGAACTGACTTTGGCTTGTGTCGCAAGTTCATTCCACTCATTATTTGAAATTTGTCCTTGAACACTTGAAGCAAGTTCTAAGAGTTGTTTCTCTTCGTTACCTACATCAAAACTATTTGAAGACTTTGAAACATTAATTGGGTCATTCACCACAGGTGTTGAGCCCTTGGGTCCAATCAATCCTGGCGCTTGATCTTCCTTGCCTTCAACTTTGTCGGCCGGAGTGAAATCTGGCTGGGCGACTTTGCCTTCACTTAAGTCAGTGTCACGCAGATCAGTTTTAAGTTCATCAAGATCATCTCCCGCATTTTCTGGCAATGGTTGAGGTAAATCTTGATCCGCTGTTTGAACCGCTTCCGATAATGAAGTATCCGCATTATCTAGTGATTCCAAGTTTGCAAGATCAGCATTATTAACCGGAGCCTCTGCAGGTGCCGCAGGAGTCTCTTCTGTAACCGTTGTGACGGGATTCTTTTCAGCATCATTTAAGAGCTGAGTGAGGTCTTCATTTTCAACAACATCCAACTCGGGAATAGCCTCAACATCATCTTGCGCAAAGGACTGCGACAAGAGAGAAACGAATAATAGCGCAATGAGACTTTGGCGCTTCAATTAAGCTCCTACTTGAAAGACATCTCTCAAAAGAGAGAGGTATTGATCTTTCTTTTGAGATAAACCTAATTTCTCAGAGCAAACCACAGCATTTCTTAAAGCCTCAAGCACAACTCCAGAGTGCGCCATTTTTGTAATGACACCTTCAAAGGCTTGTAGAGCTAAATCAAACTCACCTTGTTGCATGAGAATTTCTCCCATGTGTAATTGTGACCTGACTTTAATCGCTGGAATCGCATTGGCCGCAAGGTCTTGATAAATCTTCATAGCTTCACTGGCTTGAGTTCCACGAATCGCCATGGCCTGGCGATATTTATTCAACTGACTTTCAACATCATTGGCATCCATTGAAGTGGTGCTGGGTTGAATCGGCTCTGAAACAGAAGCTGAAGATTTCTCACCTGTAAAGGCATCCACTGTTTCTACTCGAGGAGCATTATCCACTCCTTGATTGCTAATCATCGGAGCCTCTTTAATCTCCGTGACCATCGGATCTGAGGCGCGACCCTCTTTGAGAGCTTGATACTGTTTATTTAAATCTTCATAGCGAGATAAAAGCTCATCGTACTGTGCCTTAGGCACAGATTGTTTTTTTGCTTTCGCAGCATGCACGTTTCCTTCGTCACCCACAAGGTTACGTTCCATACGCTCGAGCCACGAGCATGAGCTCAGTAAAAGACTGAGTAAGAGCAGCGACAAATAGTTTGAGATTTTCAAACCGTCCTCCATGACTTAAGGCCTGAAAATTAATAGATTCCTATATACTATTCTAAAGATCGGCCCCACCCTGTCAAGGAAGGTTTGTGACAGCGCACTATTTGTTGAGTAAAGAAGTCCTCCATCTCACCATTCGCGTACCGAAAGGTGAAGCGGGATTCTTCCTTCACTTGTTGGAATCACAGGACAATTTATGTTTTCCGACCACTCTACCCTTTGAGAATGGGGATGGTTGGAGAGACCTGCTCCTACGTGCCCCTATAGAGTGGGAGCAAGAATTGAGAAGATTTTTAAATGTTATGCAAAAAAAAGTTCCGATCCTCATCCTAGAGGATCGGATAGAAAAGGATGATTAGAGATTTTCTAAAACTTTCAAAATATCATCTGCATGAGTTTTGGTGTTCACCTTACTCATTACATAAGCAATCTTTCCTTGTTTATCGATAAGAAAAGATTGGCGCAAAATTCCTTCAAATGTACGTCCCATGAATTTTTTCTCACCCCATGACCCATAACTTAAGGCCACCTTGTGATCAAGGTCTGAAAGTAGATCAAAATTTAATTTATCTCTCTCCTGGAATTTTTTTAAACTTGCGGGCTTATCTGGACTGATTCCTAAGACCACGACTCCAGCAGAACTAAGTGTCTTTTTCTGATCTCTGAGACCACAGGCCTGAACCGTACACCCCGGTGTCATCGCACGGGGGTAAAAATAAACTAAGACAAATTTTCCTTTAAAACTTTCAAGACTGACTTTTTTCGAATCCTGATCAAGAAGTTCAAACGACGGAGCGATTGATCCCACTTCCGGAAGCTTGGTTTTTTTCAATGCTTTCTTGACTACTTTTTTTGTCGCCACTTTCTTTTTGACTACTTTCTTTTTTGAAACTTTTTTCTTCACCATAAAACACTCCGTTAGAATTCATCACGTATTAATCTTAAAGTTTTAAAGACGATCTCATCACTTAATGTGAGTTTTGCCAATTCACTTCGAATAGAGAGCAGCCTTTGTCTCAAATCTGTAGAATGAAGTCTCAAGAAAGGATTAAGCTTGAGTTCTTCTGAAAGTAGTGGGGGTGAGGCCTCAAAGCTTTTATGGGGATCAAGGCCCTTCAAGGCTTCGCGGACTTCTTGATTGCTAGGCTCAACGTATTGGGAGAATTCAAGATTCTTTTTAAGATAATCATGGCCTGGATAAAGAATGGTTTCTTGATGAGCATAATTTTTTAAAAGAGTTTGAACTGTTTGAAAAAGTTCTGCTGGCTCTCCTCCACCTTTACAATTTCCAACGCCGGCCTGAAAGAGTGTATCCCCCACGAACAAGTGCGTTTTATTATCATCTTTTAATTCAAACCCCACATGATCCATCGTGTGGCCAGGAAGCTGAAGCGTTGTCATAAACGGGCAAGACTTTACAATTGGAACTCCGCGATCTTTGAGAAAATCATTCCCACGAATATGATCATGATGACTATGCGTATTAATTACGCCCTTTAAATTTAAATTCTGCGCTCGAGAGAAATCCCAAACCACCTCTCCATCCCAGGGATCGATGACAAAAGTATCGGAATTAGCGACAAGACTCACGAGATAGGTATAATTACGTAGAGAATTATGCGCATAGAGACGCCAAATGTTGAATCGAGAGGTTTGAGTTATGAGCACGAATGGAATCCTTTTCATCACTACACTTGTAGGACTTAAACTTATACTACAATCATGGTTAATCTCCAGGCAAAGAAAGGCAATCATTCTTCATCGCAATGAAGTGCCTGAGGCTTTTAAAAACTACTTCTCTCTTGAAGAGCACCAAAAGGCTGCCGACTATTCTCTGGCCCGACTCAAATTCTCACTTATTTCAAGCTTCTTTAGCAATTTACTGCTCCTGACTTGGTTTGTAAGTGGAGGCTTGGCCTTACTCGATGCCATCCTTTTTATGAACATTCCTAGCAGTGTTTGGCAGCCCCTTGCTTTGATTGCTTCAGTGATTTTTATTGATTCAATTCTCGGCCTTCCTTTCTCTCTTTATTCGCAATTTGTGATTGAAGAAAAATTTGGATTCAACAGAACAAATTTAAAAACATTTTTTACTGATCGACTCAAAGGAATCGTAGTAGGCAGCATCCTGGGTCTCGCGATTGGCTATCCATTTGTTTTAACCATGAATGAAGTCCCGGGCTTCTGGTTTGCTCCGGCCTATATTTTCTATTCACTTTTCCAATTGTTTATCATGCTCTTGTGGCCAACCGTGATTGCGCCACTCTTTAATAAATTTTCTCCCCTTCAAGATGAATCTCTCGCTCAAGGCATAAAATCTCTAGTGGAGAATGCTGGATTTAAGAGCAACGGAGTCTATGTGATGGATGCTTCGAAACGAAGTAGTCATGGGAACGCCTATTTCACAGGAATCGGCAAAGCGAAGAGAATTGTTTTTTTTGACACACTTTTGAGTAAAATTTCAATCCCCCAAACTCTTGCTGTTCTTGCTCACGAAATTGGCCATCTGGCCCACGGGCACATTAGAAAAGGGATGATGTTAAGTTTTGCGATGAGTGCGGTAGCTTTCACTCTCCTGGGCTGGTTTGCCATGAGAGTCGATTACTTTATTGCTTTGGGTCTGGCTCCCACTCATGGAGTCGTACTGATTGTAGCAGGATGGCTCGGCAGTTTACTGGCCACCCCTCTCTCTCCACTGATGGCCAGATGGTCAAGAAAACATGAATTTCAATCG